>NZ_AYMV01000017.1 GCF_000633415.1 Leucobacter sp. PH1c
CCTCTGGGTGGGGCTGGGCTGCCCCGGAGAACCTGGAACTTAGTTCGACTTTGCGCCGTTTAGACCCTGCGATAGCGGGGCAAACTCAAACTTTGTTCGCTTGTGCGCGGCCGGGCGGCCAAACGAGCGGGCACCCGCCAAGATCCGGGCGACTTTGATCCGGTATGACCCCGCTATACCGGATCAAAGTCGGCCCAAACTTGGGTGGCGGGGGTGGCGGGGGCGGTGCTGGGCTGGCCGCGGGGGTGGCGGGGGCGGCGCGAGCCAGGCGCGGCACCCGAGCCAGGCGCGAGCCAAGCCCAAGCCCAGCCCCCAGCAGGTCCGCCTAGTAGCGCTCGCCCACCCGGACCACGTAGCCGGCCTCGCGGAGCGCCTCCGCCACCTGCTCGCCGTGCTCGGCGCCGCGCGTCTCGATGTGCAGCTCCAGCTCCACCTCGCTGACGGGCAGCTCGGTCGCGTGCCGCGTGTGGATCACCTCGATCACGTTGGCGTTCTGCTCGGCCACGATCGTCGCCGTGCGCACGAGCTGGCCGGGCACGTCGGGGAGCAGGATCCGGAGCTTCGTGTAGCGCGCCGCGGCCGCGAGGCCGTGGCCGATCACGCGCTGGAGAAGCAGGGGATCGATGTTCCCGCCCGAGAGGATCGTCGCGGTGGGGCCGGTGAGCTGCAGCTTGCCCGTGAGCATCGCCGCGACGCCCGCGGCGCCCGCCGGCTCGACGACGAGCTTCGCGCGCTCGAGGAGCATGACGATCGCGCGGGCGATGTCGTCATCGCTCACCGTGACGACCTCGTCGACGTACTCGCGCACGAGGTCGAAGTTGCGCACGCCGGGCCGGGCGACGGCGATGCCGTCGGCGATCGTCGACTTCGTCTGGATCGTGACGGGCTCCCCCGCCGCGAGCGACACCGGGTAGGGCGCCGCGTTCTCGGCCTGCACGCCCACGATCCGGATCGAGCGCCCCTGCGCCGCCGCCCACTGCTTGGCGGCGGCCGCGACGCCGGCGATGAGCCCGCCGCCACCGATCGGCACGATGATGTTCTCGATCTCGGGCGCGACGTCGAGCATCTCCAGAGCGATCGTGCCCTGGCCCTCGATCACAGCGGCGTCGTCAAAGGGCGGGATGAAGGTCGCACCGCTCTCGCGCACGAACTCCTGCGCGGCCTGGTTCGTCTCGTCGAACGTCGCGCCGACGAGCCGCACGTTGGCCCCGTAGTTGCGGGTGGCCTGGAGCTTCGGCAGGGCGACGCCCAGCGGCATGAAGATGGTGGCGGTGATCCCGAGCTCGCGGGCGGCGAAGGCGACGCCCTGCGCGTGGTTACCGGCCGAGGCGGCGACCACGCCGCGGGCGCGCTCCTCCTCGGAGAGCTGAGTAAGGCGGTTATATGCGCCGCGGAGCTTGTAGGCGCCCGTGCGCTGCAGGTTCTCGCACTTCAGGTAGACCCGGGGCACGCCGAGAATCTCCGCGAGGAAGCGGGAGGATTCGAGCGGGGTGCGCCGCGTGACCCGGTGCACCACGTCGAGCGCTCCGCTGAACTGCTCCAGGGTGGGTGCCGTGGTGGTCTGGGTCATGAGAGGCCTTCCTTGCGATTCAGTTTGGCGACGCTGCGTGCGCGGTGCTTCGCCTGCTGGTGGGTACGTTCACGTTTGTGGTAGAGCGCAACGGGGTCGGTGCCGGGGGTCCACTCCCGGTTCACGAGCGTGTTGACGATCGAGTTCGCGGCAGCGGCGAGCGGCACCGCGAAGAGGGCGCCGGGGATGCCCGCGATGAGCGCGCCCGTCGACACGGCGAGCACGACGCCGAGGGGGTGCACCTTCACGGCGTTGCCCATGACGAGCGGCTGGAGCACGTGGCCCTCGATCTGGTTGACGAGGATCACGACGCCGAGCATGAGGAGCGCGTTGATGGGCCCGTTGTAGACGAGCGCGATGAACGCGGCGAGGAGGCCCGTGGTGATCGCGCCGAGGAACGGGATGAAGGAGCCGAGGAAGACGAGCACCGCGATCGGGATCGGGAGGGGGACGCCGAGGAGCGCGGCACCCACGCCGATGCCCACGGCGTCGACGAACGCCACGAAGATCTGCACGCGCACGTACTGCCCCACCGAGACCCAGCCGGCGCGGCCCGCGGCGTCCACGGGGGCGTGCGCGCGTGCGGGGAGGAAGCCGAGCACCCAGAACCAGATCCGCTTCCCGTCGATGAGCAGGAAGATGAGCGAGAACAGGGTGAGGAGTGCGCCGGTCACGAACTGGCCGGCGGAGGTGGCGACGCCGAGCGCGCCGTTCAGGATCTCGGTCTGGTGCTCCTGCACGGTCTTGAAGATCTGCCCGGTGAAGCTCTGGAGCTGCTCGGCCGTGATCCCGAGCTTGTTGTCCTCGATCCAGTGCAGCACCTCCCACCACACCTCTTCGGAGCGGGAGGAGAGGTCACCGAGGCCGTTGCGCAGCTGGGTGACGATCAGGTTGATCAGGATCCACACCGACGCGACGAACAGGGTGAGCGCCGCGACGACGCCCATCCAGTGCGGGGCGCCCCGGCGCACGAACCACTGCACCACGGGGGCGAGCAGCGCGGTGAGCAGGATCGCAATGAGGATCGGGATCACGATGATCCGCACCTGCACGATGAGCCACAGGAAGCCCGCGAGGGCGAGCGCGATGAGGATCAGCCGCCAGGACCATGCCGCGGCCACCCGGATGCCGAGCGGCAGCTCGTTGGCGGCGCTGCCGCCCTCGGCCGCGCCCACGTCGTCTCTACGCTCGTCCACGGCACAATCCTAGCGAGCGGCATATGCGCGCGCGGTGCGGATCCTGCCCGATCACAGGAACCGCTGCAGCGGTCCGCGGGCGAGCGCGGCCTTCGCGCGAGTGAACGGCGGCATGATGGTCGCCGCGAGCGTCTCGGGGCGCAGCGGCTTCGAGAGCACGGCCTTCTCGTGGCTGAACGTGCGGAAGGAGCGTTCGCCGTGGTACGCGCCCATGCCGCTCTCCCCCACGCCGCCGAACGGCAGCTCCGGGGCGGCGAGGTGCAGGGCCGGGATGCCGAAGCCGAGCGCGCCCGAGCTCGTCTCGGCTTCCCAGCGGGCGCGCACGGCGCGGTCCTCGCTGAAGATGTACGCGGCGAGGGGCTTGTCGCGGCCAGTGACGAAGCCGAGCGCATCGTCGAGGCCGGTCACCTCGACGAGCGGGAGGATCGGGCCGAAGATCTCGTCGCGCATCACGGCGGCGTCACGGGGGACGCCGCCGAGCACGGTCGGCGCGATCCAGCGATCCGCCGCGTCGTGCTCGCCGCCCACGAGCACCTCGCCGTCGGCCAGATAGCCCGTGAGGCGGGCGAACTGCGCGTCGGAGACGATGCGGCCGTAGTCGGGGTTGCGCTGGGAAGCGCTGCCGTAGAGCTCGTGGATCGCGGCGCGCAGCGCCGGGCCGAGCTCGCGGAGCACGGCGGCGCTCGCGAGCACGTAGTCGGGCGCGACGCAGGTCTGCCCCGCGTTCATGAACTTGCCCCAGGCGATGCGGCGCGCAGCGTCGGCGATCGGCACGGAGTCGTCGATGTACACGGGCGACTTGCCGCCCAGCTCGAGGGTGATCGGCGTGAGGTGCTCGGCGGCGGCGCGGGCCACGATGCGCCCCACGCGACCGTTGCCCGTGTAGAAGATGTGGTCGAAGCGCTCGGCGAGGAGGGCCGTCGTCTCGGGCACCCCGCCCGTCACGACCGCGACAGCGCGACGGTCGAGCGCGTCGGGCACGAGACGCGCGATGAGCTCCGCGGTGGCCGGGGCGAGCTCGCTCGGCTTCACGATCGCCGCGTTGCCCGCGGCGAGGGCCCCGACGAGCGGGGAGAGCGCCAGCATGAGCGGGTAGTTCCACGGCGCGATGATGAGCGCAACGCCGAGCGGCTCGGGCACCACGCGCGCCGTCGCCGGCTGCAGCGCGAGGGGCACGGGCACGCGGCGGGGGCGCATCCACCCGCTCAGCTCGTCGAGCGCGTGCTCGATCTCGGCGAGCAGGAAGCCGATCTCGGTGAGCTGCGCCTCGGTGGCCGATTTCCCGAGGTCGGCGAGGAGCGCCGCCTCGAACTCCGCGCCGCGCTCGACGAGCAGTCCGCGGAGGCGGCGCAGTTGCTCCCTCCGCCAGGCCGCGGGCCGGGTGAGGCCGGTGCCGAAGCTGTGGCGCAGGCCCGAGACGATTCCGGGGATCCGTTCGACTGACGTGTCACGCATGGCCCCACCCTACTCCCGGGCGGCTCGGCGGCCTACCAGAAGTGCAGACCGGGGATGATGAGGAAGATCCCCACCAGCACCGCGAAGCCCGAGAGCCCGAAGCAGACGTTCGCGGCGATCGTCGCCCAGCGCGGGCGGCCGGTGTCGATGTCGTCGTCCTCGTCGTCGCGCGACGGCCCGTTGGGCTCGTAGCTGCCGTCCGCGCGGGGCGCGGGCGGCGCCGGCGTCGCGAGGAACCGGATCCCGAGCGAGTACAGGGCCACGACGAACACCGCGGAGACGAGCGCGGCGCCGAAGACGATGAGGAATGCCATCCAGTCGATCATTATCGGGTCTCCCCCGTGTTCGCGTCGCGGTCAGTTCGGCCGTCGGCGGCGTGTGCCTCCTCGGCGGCCGCCGCCTGCTCCGCGGCGGCCTCCGCCTTCTCCGCCTCGCGGAGCGCCTTCTCGGCTTCCTTCGCCGCGACATCGTCGCGCACGGCGGACTGGGCGACGGGCGTGAGCTGCGTCATCGAGCCGGTCTTGGTCTTCACGGGCTTGACCTTCGACTTGCGGATGCGGACGGCGTAGCCCGACTCCGCGACGTCGGGGACGGGGATCGCGTTCGAGTGGTCCACCTTGTTGCGGTTCGAGCGCCAGAAGATGAAGAGGATGAAGCCGAGGCCGAGCACGGCGTCGATGATGATGCCGACCATGCCGAGGTGCGCGATGAGCGCGGCGATCGCGCCGACTGCGGCCGCGGCCGGAAGCGTGAAGAGCCAGCCGGAGGCGATGCGGCCGACGGTGCGCCAGCGCACGCTTGAGCCGCGGCGGCCGAGGCCGGAACCGATCACGGAGCCCGAGGCGACCTGCGTCGTCGAGAGGGCGAAGCCGAGGTGGGTCGAGGCGAGGATCGTCGCCGCGGTGCTCGTCTCGGCGGCGAAGCCCTGCGCGGGCTTCACCTGGGTGAGGCCGGCGCCGAGCGTGCGGATGATCCGCCAGCCGCCCGAGTAGGTCCCGATCGCGATCGCGAGGGCGCACGAGATGATCACCCAGAGGTGCGGGCCCGTATCGGGATCCTGCATGTTCGCGGCGACGAGCGTGAGCGTGATCACGCCCATCGTCTTCTGCGCGTCGTTCGTGCCGTGCGCGAGCGCGATGAGCGAGGAGGACGCGATCTGCGCGTAGCGGAAGCGGCCGCGGCCGTCCTTCTTGCCGTCGTGCCGGCGCGTGATCGCGTAGGCGACCTTCGTCGCGGTGAACGCGACGATGCCCGCGGTGAGCGGGGCGGCGAGCGCCGGGATGATCACCTTCGACAGGAGCACCCCGCCGTTGATCGCGGAGAAGCCCGCGCCGACGATCGCTGCACCGATGAGCCCGCCGAACAGCGCGTGCGAGGAGCTCGAGGGGAGGCCGTAGAGCCAGGTGAGGAGGTTCCACACGATGGCGCCGATCAGGCCAGCGAAGATCATCGCCGGCGAGATGAGCACGCCCCCGTCGCCCTCGTTGATGAGGCCGCCCGAGATGGTCTTCGCGACCTCGGTCGACAGGAAGGCGCCGACGAGGTTCAGAATCGCGGCGAGGAGCACCGCGGTCTTCGGCTTCAGCGCCCCCGTGGCGATCGGCGTCGCCATCGCGTTCGCCGTGTCATGGAAACCATTGGTGAAGTCGAAGAAGAGGGCCAGTACGATGACCAGCAGCACGACGAGAGTGAGTTCCACCGGCGTCTTTCGTTCGGGAGCAGGGGCCGTGGACCACCCGCAGTGTCACCAGAACTTCACCGAACGTTCAGCAGAGATGCCTTGACACGCGAGCGCCACGTTCATGGTTCCACCTCAGGGGGAGCAGGTCAAGCTGAGGAGGGGTCGTTTACCTGCCGTTCACCGTGCCCAGCGGACGCACGATCTGCAGCGCTAAACTGGCGTCCCGTCGATCCCCCAGGAGGTCCCCCGTGAGCACCGCACAGCTGAGCGATTTCATCCCCGAATCCGGCGCGATCACCATGTTCTCGACGGAGTGGTGCGGCTACTGCAAGCGCCTCAAGCTGATGCTCGACAAGTCGGGCATCGCGTACACGGAGATCGACATCGAGCAGACGCCGGGCACACCGGAACTCGTCATGGCCGCGAACGGCGGCAACCAGACCGTGCCGACCGTCGTCTACCCCGATGGCTCGACCGCGACGAACCCCTCCCTCAATGACGTGAAGGCCCAGCTCGGCCGCTAGCCGAAGCTGACGCGCGCCTCTTCGTAGCGCGCCGCGGGCACGGTCTTCAGCGCGCCGACTGCCTCGGCGAGCGGTACGAGCTCGATCCGGTCGCCGCGGAGACCCGCGAGCGTGCCCCACGCCCCCTCGTGCGCCGCGTCGGCCGCGGCGATCCCCGTGCGCGTCGCGAGCACCCGGTCGAACGCGGTCGGCGATCCGCCGCGCTGCACGTGGCCGAGCACGGTCGCGCGCGTCTCGATGCCCGTGCGCTCCTCGATGCGCGGCGCGAGCACCTCGGCGACCCCGCCGAGGCGCGGCCGGCCGAAGCCGTCGAGGCCGGCACGGGTGATCGCGTCGGGCTCCCCCGCGGGGCGGAAGCCCTCGGCGACGACCACGAGCGAGGAGCGGCCGCGATCGCGCACGCTCAGCACCCACTCGCAGATCTGCTCGACGGACTCCGGGAACTCGGGGAGGAGGATCAGCTGCGCGCCGCCGGCCATGCCGGCGTGCAGGGCGATCCACCCGGCGTCGCGTCCCATGACCTCGAGCACCATGCAGCGCCGGTGCGACTCCCCCGTGGTGCGGAGCCGGTCGATCGCCTCGGCGGCGACGGACACCGCCGTGTCGAAGCCGAAGGTGTAGTCGGTTCCCCCGAGGTCGTTGTCGATCGTCTTCGGCACGCCGACGACGGGGATCCCCGCGCCGCTCAGCATGTGCGCGACGGTCTGCGTGCCGTTCCCGCCGATCAGCAGGAAGCCGTCGATCCCGAGCTCGGCCATGCGTGCGCGCACGGCGGCGAAGGCCTCGGGCGATGGGCGCCCCTCGGGGAACGGCGGCACGCGGCTCGTGCCGAGCATGACGCCGCCGAGCGGGGAGATACCGCGCACGGCGAGGCGGTCGAGGGGAACGGTGTCGCCGTCGTGGAAGCCGCGCCAGCCGTCCATGAAGCCGACCATCTCGAAGCCGTGCACCTCGACGCCGCGCAGCACCGCCCCGCGGATCGCCGCGTTCATTCCCGGGCTGTCGCCGCCCGAGCAGAGCACACCAATCCGCATGACTCCCCTTCGCGTCAGGTTCGCGCCGCCGGCCGATCCGGCACCGCGCTCCCCCATGCTAGCGCTGGCACGATCCTCCCGGACAGGGAGGATCGCGCCAAGTGCGCGCAGGAAACGGTCAGCGCCCGGACGTGGCGATCGCGCGCTCCAGCACGCCCATGAGCGCGAGCAGCTGCACCGAGTCCTCGTCCTCCGCCTTCGCCTCTGCGCCATCGAGCGCGCGGGCGGCGAGGCCCGCCTTGCCGTCGATGAGCTCCGCGATCTTCGCGTCGATCGTCTGCGCCGCGACGATGCGCCACGCGGTCACGGGCTCGGCCTGGCCGATCCGGTGCACGCGGTCGATCGCCTGCGTCTGCTCCGCATCGGTCCAGCTGAGCTCCGCGAGCACGACGTTCGAGGCGGCCTGGAGGTTGACACCGACGCCCGCCGCGGTGAGCGAGCAGACCGCGACGGCGACCTCGGGATCCTTGTTGAACGCGTCGATCTGCTCCTGGCGGAACGCGGTCGTCTGATCGCCGCGGATCGAGACCGTCTTGAGCCCGGCCTCGGCGAGCTGCGCCTCGACGCGATCCATCACGTCGATGTGCTTCGCGAAGAACACGACCTTGCCCACGGAGCGGGCGAGCTGCGCCGCGTAGTCGGCGGCGAGGCCGGCCTTCGCCTGGCCGATCTGACGCACCATCGTGAACACGTTCATGCCGTCGGCGGACGCGTTCGACTCCTCGAGCTCCTGGGCGCAGACCATGCGGATGATCGCCTCGTCGCTCAGCTTCTCGCCCAGCTTGCCCCGCTTCACGGCGGAGAACCGGTCGAGCAGCTTGCGCGCGAGCTGCGCCTCGGCCTCGCGGATGCCGCGGCCGTACTCGTCGTCCAGCTCGACCGGCAGGTCGACCACGCGCTTCGCGGGCAGGTCGGCGGCCACGTCGATCTTGCGGCGGCGCACGATGCCCATGTCGACGACGCTCTGGCGGGCCTCCCGGTAGAAGGCCGAGTCCGCCGGCGTCCAGCCGTTGCTCTCGAGGCGGGCCATCAGCTCGGGGCCCGGCTTCTCCGCATCGGTCCAGCCGAGGAAGCGCCAGATGGCACGGAAGTCGTCGATGTCGTTGATGAGCGGCGTGCCCGTCAGCGCGATGAGCAGCGGCGAGGCGCCCGGGGTGCGCTCGCGGATGCTCTCGGCGATCGCGAGCACGTTGCGCGAGCGCTGCGACTGCACGTTCTTGATCATGTGGGCCTCGTCGACCACCATGCCTCTGAAGCCGAAGCGCGAGATCCAGCTCAGGTGACGATCGAGGATCTCGTAGTTCACGACGAACACGTCGGCGAAGGCGTCGATGTCCTGGCCGTCGCCGTGGATCACGGTGACGCGGCGCTGCGGCGTCCAGCGCTCCACCTCGCGCGCCCAGTTCATCTTGACGACGTTCGGCACGACCACGAGGAGCGGGTAGGCCTCCGCGACCGATGCCGCGATGACCGACTGGGCCGTCTTGCCGAGGCCGGGCTCGTCGGCGAGGAGGAAGCTGCGGTGCCCCTCGCGCACGCTCGCGAGGAAACGCGCCTGGTGGTCCATGAGCTCGCGGCCCGCGGGGGCCAGGCGGTCCGGCACGGGCGGCTCGGGCAGGGGCATGCAGGCGGAGCCGCCGCCGCCCTGCTCGAAGGACTTGAGGAGGGGGCCGAGGAGCTCCCAGTTCGCGAGGCGCACGACGGGGGTCGGCTGCTTCGGCGGGGTGAGATCCGGCGCGAGGAACGGGTTCGCGAGCATGCGCGCCTCAACGCCAGCGGGCTCCACCTGGCGCTCGGCGAGCTCCGGCGGCACGTAGGCCTTGACGGGCTCGGGAGCGGCCTTTTCCTCCTCGGGGAGTTCGAAACCGGCCTGCGTGAGCATCTTGCGCTTCAGCTGCCGGGTCGCCTCGGTGATCGGCGCGGTCGGCTCGAGCAGCGTGATGAGGCTCGTGTCGCGGGCCGCCGTCTTCGCGAGAATGGCGGCGACGCCGTCGAGGCGCTTCAGCGTCTCGGCACGCTCGGAGTCGCTCACCCCCTCCTCGGTCTTGATCCGGGCTCGCTCCTCGCGCATGAGGAGCGCGATCACGTGGAACTTGGTGCGGTTGGCCGGGGTGGCCTTCCCGCGCTGCGCGGAGGCCTCGACCTCGCGGACGGCTCGGGCGAGGAGCGGGATGATGCCCTCGTTGTGCGTGTGCTTGCGGCGACCGTTCGCGCGCGAGGACCCGTTCGAACCGCGCGAAGCGTTCTTCGCAGTGGACTGACGCGTGGCAGTGTTGGATGCCAATGGATCTCCTGATCGGCGTGGGACGAACTCGGAACGCGTACCGAGCCGCGGGCCGGACACGAGGCGCCGAGCCTGACCTCATGCGCGGCATGGGGCTCAGAACGCGCTCGCGGAAGCGACCGTAGGTCGATCGTACCACTTCGCGCTGCGGCCGCAGGGCGGCGATTCTCACGGCCGCGGGGCCGTGGTTCCCACGGCCGCAGGGCGGCGGTATTCACGGCCGGATCGAGCCCCGCTCCCGCGCGTCAGTCCGCGAGAAGCCGGCGGGTCTCCGCGACATCCGCGTGCATCTGCACGAGCAGCGGATCAAGGCCGTCGAAGCGGACCATGCCGCGGAGCCGGTGCGCGAACTGCACCTCGATGCGCTGCCCGTAGAGGTCCCCCGAGAAATCGAGGATGAACGCCTCGACGCGCGACTGCTCGTCGGGGGTGAAGGTGGGGTTGTTGCCCACCGAGATCGCGGCGACCCGGCGCTCGTCGCCGAGCTGCACCCAGCCGGCGTACACCCCGTCCGCCGGGACGAGTCCCTCGATGGCGCCGCCGAGGTTCGCCGTGGGGAAACCGATCTCGCGGCCCCGGGCATCGCCGTGCACTACCTCGCCGCGGACGGCGGGGGGACGGCCGAGCATGCGGGCGGCCGCTGCGACATCGCCCGCGACGACCGCGGCGCGCGCCGCGGAGGAGGAGACGGGCGCGGCGGCCGCGTCCTCGACCCAGTCGACCACCTCGGCGGAGAAGCCCTGCGCGGCTCCGAGCTCGCGCAGCAGGGCGCCGTCGCCCGCGCCGCGGTGCCCGAAGCGGAAGTCGGCGCCCATGATCACGTGCCGGGCGCGCAGCCGTCCGACGAGCACGTCGGTGACGAAGGTCTCGGCCGGGATCTGCGCGAAGTCCGCATCGAACTCGACCATGACGCACACGTCGACCCCGGCCGCCTCGAAGGCCTCGAGCCGCTGCGCCCGGCTCATGAGCGGCTGCGGGCACACGGCGGGGTTCAGGTAGCTGAGCGGGTTGTTCGCGAACGTGAAGACGACCGTGAGCTGCCCGCTCCCCGCCGCCTCGTCGCGGAGCCTGCGGAGGATCGACTGGTGTCCGAGGTGGAGCCCGTCGAACTTGCCGATGGCCACGCAGCTGCCCGCCGGGAAGTCCGCGGGGTCGATCGCCGCGAGGGAATCGACGACGCGCATCAGCGCGCGCCCTGCGGGGCGGGCGCTGACGCCGCGGCGGTCCCCTGCCCGGCGCGGGCCGCGCGGCCCGAGCGGCGCAGCCAGATCAGCCCGAGCACGGGGAGCACGAGCGGGATGAAGACGTAGCCGCTGCCGTAGAACGACCAGACCGAGGGGTGGCCGAAGAGCTCCGGTGTCGTGAGGCTCAGGGTGCCGACGATGAGGACGCCGCACAGCTCGAACACGAGCGCCGCCCAGGCGACCCCGCGCCACACGCGAGCGCTCGCGGACTCCCGCTTCCGCACGCCCATGATGAGCGCGACGGTCGCGACGATGTACACGACCCCGGAGACGGCCGAGAGCGCGTACGCGAGCGGCGCCTCGTCGAACTTCGACAGGATCTGGTAGACGGAGCGGAACGTCGCAGCGATCGCCAGGATCATGTACACGGCGATGAGGACGCGCCCCAGGCCGCCCATCCGCTCGCCGCGCGCTGCGGGCGCGGGGGCAGCGGAACCGGGATCGACGGGGCCGGGAGTAGCAGGGTTCGACACGGCCCTCAGTGTACTCGCCCCGGATCCCCGGGAGCTCAGACCGCTCGCACGCGCGGCTCCGCCGGCGCGCCCGGCTCCTCAGCCCACGGTCGCGAGGAACAGCTCGCCCGCGCCCGTCAGCCGGATCGGCTCGCCCGCGGACACGTAGAGCGACTGCCCTCGGCGCGCGGTGGCCACCTCGGCAAGATCCGTCGCCGTGCGCTCCACGCGCACGCGGCCCGCCGTGACCACGAGCACGATCGGGTGCGGTGCGGGGATCTCGACCTCGGCGGCGGCGTCCGCGTGCTCGGGCAGCGCGTCGCGGTCGCAGAGGCGTGCACGGAGCAGCTGGAAGTCGGGAACACCCGGCCGCCACGCGACGAGGCCGGGGCGCAGCCGCGTCTCGGGGAAGCGCGGCTCGGCGATCTCTCCGGCGTCGAGCACCCGGCAGAGCTCCGCCACATCGATGTGCTTCTCGGTGAGGCCGGCGCGGAGCACGTTGTCGGAGGCCGCCATCACCTCGACCGCGATCCCGCCCAGGTAGGCGTGCAGCTGGCGCGCGGGCAGGAACAGCGCCTCCCCCGGCGCGAGTCGCACCACGTGCAGGAGCAGCGAGACGAGCACTCCGGGATCCCCCGGGTGCGCGGCGAGCAGCGCCTCGAGCGCGGCCGCGCGCTCCGGCGGCAGCTCGCCCCCGAGCTCCGCCGCCGCCGCGGGCAGCGCGGCGAGCGCGGCGGCGACCGCCGGGTCGGTGCCGAACGCCCACGGCAGGAACGCTCGGCGCACCGCATCCTCCGACGCCCCGGGCGGGCACTCGAGCTGCTGTGCGACCGCGTCGAGCGCGTCGGCGCCGGTCGTAGCGTCAGCGCCGGTCGCAGCGCCAGTGCCGCTGCCCGAGTCGGCCGCGCGAGCGGCTCCCGCGAGCATCCGCAGCTCGCGCCGCGCCTCCGCGAGCTCGCGGAACCCGCTGAGCGCCGTCACCTCGCTGAGTGCCACGAGCAGTTCGGGCTTGTGGTTCGCGTCCCCATAGTTGCGGGTGCGCGCATCGCGCGGGATGCCCGCGGCTTCCTCGGCCGCGAAGCCCGCCGCGGCCTGCGCGCGATCCGGGTGCACCTGGAGCGACAGCGGGGCGCCGATCGCGAGCACTTTCAGGAGGAACGGGAGCGGGCCGCCCGCGACGCCGTAGCGCTCCGGATCCCCCTCGACGAGGTCGATGAGCGTCTGCCCCACGGGCGTCGCCTTCGCGACATGCGCGGGACTCCCGGGGTGCGTCCCCAGCCAGAGCTCGGCCTGCGGCTCGCCCGTCGGCGGCGTTCCGAGCATCTCCGCGAGCGCGTCCATCGAGCCCCACGCGTATGCGCGCGGGGTGTTCTCGATAAAGATCAGCACGTCTCTCCTCGGGGCTCGGGCCGCCCCGCGGCACGGTCGGCGCGGCGGCGAGGCGTCCAGCCGCCGGGCCGGTCGCGGGAGCGCGTTCCCAGCCCGCCCCACCCGGTGAGGTTCACGCCATGCTCTACCATACCGACTATGGCGGAGAGCAGGACCAGACTCGGCGTGAGCGCGTATGCGATCTGCGTATTCGCGCTCGCGCTCGGCAGCACGGGCGTGCGCAACCTCGTGGGTTGGGTGGGCTTCCTCGGCATTGCCGCCGTGCTCACCGCGATCGGCGTCGTGATCTTCATCCGGGAGAAGCCCGAGCGCTTCCGCTGGTACCGGCTCCCCGCGCCGCTCTACTGGTTCCTCCTCCTCGCGGTCGCCTCGATCGCCTGGTCGCAGTACCGGCTCGAGTCGGTGCTCGGCGTGATCGCGCAGCTCGCGACGACGCTCCTCGCCGTCGTGCTCGCCTTCGTGCTGACCTGGCACGAGGTGCTCCGCACGCTCGGAGCCGCGCTCCGCTGGATCATCGGGCTCTCGTTCCTCTTCGAGCTCTGGGTGGCCGTCATCGTTCGCGAACCGGTGTTCCAGAACTTCATCGAGCTGCCCGCGGAGGGGGAGAAGGTCTCGAAGCTCCTCTACTGGAGCCGCGACCTGCTGTTCGCCGGTGGCCCCATCCAGGGCCTCGTCGCGAGCTCCGTCCTCTTCGGCTTCATCGGCCTGCTCGGCCTCATCGTGTTCGGGATCCAGCTCCGCGCGGGCCTCGTCGGACGCACCGCCGGCTGGTTCTGGGTCGCCGCCGCGGTCGCGACGCTCCTCCTCACCCGCGGGGCGACCGTCTGGGTCGCGCTCGCCGCGGTGCTCGTCGCGCTCGCGCTCGCGCTGTGGGCACGGCGGCTCGGGCCCGAGCGGCGCGTGCCGCTCTACGCCGTGGGCGCGGCGCTCCTCGTCACGGCGGTGGGACTCGTGCTCTTCGCCCGCGACTTCGTCTTCGGCCTGCTCGGCAAGAGCGGCGACATGACCGGCCGGCTCGAGACCTGGCACAAGGTGATCGAGCTCGCGGAGCAGCGGCCCTGGTTCGGCTGGGGCTGGGTGAGCTACTGGGCGCCCTGGGCCGAGCCGTTCGCCTCGCTCGACGAGAAGGCGGGCATCGCCGTCATGAGCGCGCACAACGCGTGGCTCGACGTGTGGCTCCAGCTCGGGATCGTCGGGGTGCTGGCGTTCGCCCCCCTCGTGCTGCTCACCACCTGGCGAGTCTGGTTCCGCGCCGTCGACGCCCCCCGGCGCGGTTTCGGCCCGGCGCTCCCCTACGCGACGAGCGCGCTCTGGCCGCTCCTCGTCGTCGTGGCGCTCCTCGTGCAGTCGCTCACGGAGAGCCGGCTCCTCATCGAGGGGAACTGGTTGCTCCTCGTGCTCATCGCGGTGAAGTCCCGCTTCGACTTCCAGCTCCCGTCGCTCGATGCCGAGCCGACGAAGCTCCCGTGGCGGCAGATCCCCATCCCGCGGAGCCACGCGCCCCGCTCGTCCACGCCGAGCGGGAGGTAGCGCCGTGCTCCCCCTCACCGCCGAGCGCCTGGCACAGCTCCGGGGCGACGCGGCGCTCGAACGCGAGACCATGCTCGAGCGACGCGTGCGCGGCGGGCAGGATCCCGCGATCGCCGTCGAGGAGGTGCCCGAGGTCGACGACTTCGTGGTGCACACGCTCCGCGACGAGCTGCTCGAGGCTGACGGCCGCCTCGCCGAGTTCGGTCTCGCGCGCCTCGCCGCGCGCGCGGGCGGACCGGATGCCGACGAGCATCGCAGGAACGCGGACCGCGTGGAGTTCGAGCTGCTGCGCCAGATCGCCGCGGCGGCGCCCGACCTCACGGTCGCTGTCTGGCGCGCGGGCGCGCACCTCGCCGCCGACTGATCAGGCGCCCCGCAGGCACCCCGCAGGCACCGCCGGTAGACTGGGTCGGCCTGTGCCCGTCCGACCGAAAAGAGAGGCACGTACTCGATGCCGACCACGCTGCAGTCGATCGTCTTCCCGCTCACCCAGGATCCCGATGTCCTCCCGCTCTACGCAGACGCGGAGACCTGGTCGAAGGTCGGCGGACGGCACGTCCGCCTGAGCGAGAACGCGCACCTCGACAACGTGCTCTCCCGCACCAGCTCGCGCGTGCGCTCGGGTCAGCGCGTCTCCTTCGCGAGCTACTTCAACGCGTTCCCCGCCGCCTACTGGCAGCGCTGGACCGTCGTGACGGAGGTCTCGCTGCGGCTCACGACGAGCGGCTCGGGCACGATCATCGTCTACCGCTCGAACGCGGGCGGCGTGCAGCAGCGGGTCGACTCCCGCACCGTGAGCGGATCGACGGAGACGGTCTTCGAGCTGCCCCTAACATCGTTCAGCGACGGCGGCTGGTACTGGTTCGACTTCATCGCGAGCACCGAGGATCTCGTGCTCGAATCGGGCTCGTGGACCACGGAGGCCGAGCCCGTCGCCACGGGCAAGCTGAGCCTCGGGATGACGACGTACAACAAGCCCGACTACTGCGTCGCGACCCTCGCGAACATCGCGGAGAACCCCGCGCTCACCGAGGGGATCGACCGCATCTTCCTCGTTGATCAGGGCACGCAGAAGGTGCGCGACGAGGACGGCTTCGACGCGGTCGCCGAGCGCCTCGGCGAGAAGCTCCGCGTCATCGAGCAGGGCAACCTGGGCGGTTCCGGCGGCTTCTCGCGCTCGATGGCAGAGACGCTGGAGCGCGAGGACACCGACTTCCTGCTCCTCCTCGACGACGACGTGGAGTTCGAGACGGAGAGCGCGCTGCGCGCCCTCCAGTTCGGCCGCTTCAGCCGCGAGCCCGTGATCGTCGGCGGCCACATGTTCGACCTGCTCGACAAGCCCGTGCTGCACGCGTGGGCCGAGGTGGTCCGCCCGGATCCGTTCATGTGGGGCCCCTCGTTCGAGGAGCAGCACCGCCACGACTTCCGCAAGCGGAACCTGCGCCAGACGAAGTGGATGCACGCGCGCCTCGACGCCGACTACAACGGCTGGTGGATGTGCATGATCCCGAAGAAGGTCATCGCCGACATCGGGCTCTCGATCCCCGTCTTCATCAAGTGGGACGACGCCGAGTACGGCCTCCGCGCCAAGGCGGCCGGCTACCGCACGGTCTCGCTGCCCGGCGTCGCGCTCTGGCACGTCTCGTGGCTCGACAAGGATGACTCGCAGGACTGGCAGGCGTTCTTCCACACCCGCAACCGGATCATCGCGGGGCTGCTCCACTCGGACCGTCCGAAGAGCGGGAAGCTGCTGCAGAACAGCGGCCGCCAGGACATCAAGAAGCTGCTCAACATGCAGTACTACGCGACCCAGCTCGCGGTCGACGGCATGCGCTCCGTGCTCCGCGGACCCGACGGGCTCCACGATGACATCTCCCAGGACATGCCCGCGGCACGCGCCCGCGCCAAGGACTTCCCGGAGACCCGCGTGTACCGCCCGGGCGATCCCGAGACCCCCGTCGCCCCGGCGGGCCGTGCGCTCCCGCTCCTCGAGAAGCCGACCGACTACCCGAAGGGCGCCAGCCTGGCGCTCTTCACGCTGCGCATGGTGCCGCGGCACTGGCGGCGTACGAGCAGCGAGGCCGAGCAGCGCGTGCCCGAGCTCGAGTACGCGAAGCGCGACGCGCTCTGGTGGCGCATCCCCCACCACTCGAGCGTGATCGTCGGTGCCGCCGACGGCAGCGGGAAGATGTGGTACCGCCACGACCGCGCGAAGTTCCGCCGCCTGCTGCGCGAGTCACGCGAGCTGAGCCGCGAGATCGAGAAGAACTGGGATCGGCTCGCAGCCGAGTACCGTGCGGCGCTCCCCCGCATGACGTCGCCCGAGGAGTGGCGCAAGACCTTCGAGGGGCGCTAGCCGCGTCGGCTGTTCAGCCTTCAAGACCAAGAACGTCCCGG
>NZ_AYMV01000018.1 GCF_000633415.1 Leucobacter sp. PH1c
GATCCCGACGGCGCAGCGGGTGCCGCTCCCCGGAATGCAAGAAGCCCCCTTCCGAAGAAGGGGGCTTCTTTGTTCACGTGCGCGGAGGGGGACTTGAACCCCCACGCCCTAATACGGGCACTAGCACCTCAAGCTAGCGCGTCTGCCATTCCGCCACCCGCGCGAACACTGTGACTTGTTCTTCCCGGTTTCTCACCGGCCGAACAGATAGTAATTTAGCACGGAATCGCGGCGGGCTTCCAATTCGGCCGGAAACTCGCGCGCGTCGCGCATGATTCCGCCGTTCTCCGCGATCACCCTCGCGGGCCGATCCGGGCGCGGGCCTCAGCGTCCGATCTCGGCGAGCACCGCATCCGTGGCACGCTGCAGGTCCGCGGGCGCAAGCTCCAGGTCGAGCCCGCGCCGTCCGCCGGACACGAGCACGGAGGGGTGCGCGAGCGCCGAGGCGTCGAGCACCGTGCGCAGGCGGGTGCGCTGACCGAGCGGGCTGATCCCGCCCACCACGTAGCCCGTGCGGCGCTCGGCGACGGCGGGATCCGCCATCTGCGCGCGCTTCCCGCCGAGCGCTGCGGCGAGCGCTTTGAGGTCGAGCTTGCCCGAGACGGGCACGATCGCGACGGCGAGTGCTCCGTCGACCTCGGCGAGCAGGGTCTTGAACACGCGCTCCTCGGGGACGCCGAGCGCCTCGGCGGCTTCGCCGCCGAAGTCGGTGACCGCGGGGTCGTGCGTGTAGCTGCGCGACTCGAAGGGGATACCGAGAGCGGTCAGTGCGACGGTCGCGGGCGTGGATCCCGCTGCGGTTTTCTTCGCCATGCCCCCACTCTAGGGGCGGAGTCGGCGCCTCAGCAGGTCGATGCGCTTCTGCAGCTGGGTGACGGAGGACTGCGCGACCGGGGGGCCGCCGCACACCCGGCGGAGCTCATTGTGGATCTCCTTGTGCGGCTCCCCCGACACCTTCGAGTACATGCCCACGAGGCTGTTCAGCAGCTTGCGCTGCTCACCGAGCGTGCGGTGGAGCGCTTCGGGCTGCTGGGCCCGATCCGGCGCGTGCTCGAGGATCCCCTGCTTCTCCGCGCTCGATCGCGCCTGCCGCGCCTGCCGCTGCTGCAGGAGGGCGCGTACCTCCTGCGGTTCGAGCAGGCCGGGGAAGCCGAGGAACTCGAGCTCCTCCTCGCTCTCCACCTCGGCGTAGCCGCCAAACTCGGCGCCGTCGAAGACCGCGCGGTCGAAGTGCGCGTCGGAGGAGAGCGCCTGGTAGACGAAGCCCTCGCCCTCGGCGAGTTCCTCGGAGGCGCGGTCCTCGCGCTCCGCGTCGGCCATGAGCGCGGCCTCGGCGTCCCACATCTCCTCGGCGCTCTTCGGCCCTTCGAGGACGTGTCCGCGCTCCTTCTCGAGCTCTGCGGCGAGCTGCATGAGGGCCGGCACGTTGGGGATGAAGACGGAGGCCACCTCGCCGCGTCTGCGAGAGCGCACGAAGCGGCCGATCGCCTGCGCAAAGAAGAGCGGGGTCGAGGAGCTCGTGGCGTACACGCCGACGGCGAGGCGGGGCACGTCAACGCCCTCGGACACCATGCGCACGGCGACCATCCAGCGGGAGTCGCCCTTCGAGTACTCGTCGATCCGCTCCGAGGCCCCGCTGTCGTCCGAGAGGATAAGCGCGACCTCCTCCCCCGTAATCGCCTGCAGCTGCTGCGCGTACGATTTCGCCGCAGCGTGATCCGTGGCGATCACGAGTCCGCCCGCGTCGGGGATCTGCTGCCGCACCTCGGAGAGCCGGCGATCGGCGGCGCTCAGCACCTTCGCGATCCACTCGCCCGCGGGATCGAGCGCGGTGCGCCACGCCTGCGAGGTGATGTCCTTGGTGTTGCCCTCGCCGAGGGCGGCC
The DNA here is from genome assembly GCF_000633415.1 of Leucobacter sp. PH1c. GTDB lineage: Bacteria > Actinomycetota > Actinomycetes > Actinomycetales > Microbacteriaceae > Leucobacter. Next base: position 1,886 of record NZ_AYMV01000018.1, read on the forward strand.
TCCATCTCCTCGCCGGCGGAGGTCTGCCAGCGCATCTTGCCGGCGTAGACCATGAAGATCACCGGGCGGACGATCCCGTCGGCGAGGGCGCGACCGTAGCCGTAGTCGTAGTCGGTGAGCGACACGCGCGAGCCGTCGCCCTGCGGCGCATACTGCACGAACGGGATCGGCGCCTCGTCGGAGCGGAACGGGGTTCCCGTGAGCGAGAGCCGGCGCTTCGCGGAGCCGTATGCTTCGCGGATCGCGTCGCCCCAGCTGAGCGCGTCGCCGCCGTGGTGCACCTCGTCCATGATGACGAGCGTGTCGGTGCTCTCGGTGAGGAGACGGTGCTGCACGGGTTTCATCGCGACCTGCGCGTACGTCACCGCGACGCCGTGGTAGTGCCGACCGTAGCCGAGGCCGTCGGCGTTCGAGTAGTCGGGGTTCAAACGGATGCCCGCTCGCGCGGCGGCGTCCGCCCACTGCTTCTTCAGGTGCTCGGTGGGCGCGACGACCACGATCTGGTTGACCGTGTGGTTGGCGCGCAGGATCGACGCGAGGCGGAGCGCGAAGGTGGTCTTGCCTGCGCCGGGGGTCGCGGAAGCGAGGAAGTCCCGAGGCGCCGCCTCCAGGTACTTCCTGATCGCCTCCTCCTGCCAGGCGCGCAGCGTGCCGGCGGTGCCGTGCGCCGCGCGCTCAGGATAGGCGGGCGGCAGGTGCTCGGCGGCGCTGGTCCCCGGCAGGTGGAGGCCCGGGTCCGAATCTGTCACAGCGCCCTAGACTATCGGTACTACGTGCGCGCCATTCCCGGTGCGCCGCGGGAGAATCAGGAGTTTCGCATGGCACAGGATGGGACGGGAGTCGAGCTTCCCTGGTCGCGTTTCGTCGCTATCGGCGATTCCTTCACCGAGGGCGTTGGCGATCCGGACGCGGACAGCCCGGGCGGGTTGCGCGGCTGGGCAGATCGATTCGCCGAGGTACTCGCGAGCAACGACCCTGAGTTCTCGTACGCGAACCTCGCGGTGCGGGGGAAGCTGATCCAGCAGATCACGGATGAGCAGGTCGCGGTCGCGCAGGATCTCCGACCCGACCTCATCAGCGTCTGCGCGGGCGGCAACGATGTGATCCGTCCCGGCACCGATCCCGACGAGGTCGCCGAGAAGCTCGAGCGGATCGTCGTGCGTCTCGCGGAGACGGGCGCCACGATCCTCCTTTTCACGGGCGTGGACACGGCGTTCCAGCCGGTCTTCCGGAGTATCCGCGGCAAGGTCGCCATCTTCAACGAGAACGTGCGCAAGGTCGCGCAGCGGCACGACTGCGTGGTGGTGGATCAGTGGTCCCTCTCCGAGCTGCAGGACAGCCGCTTCTGGGCGGGCGACCGCCTGCACCTGAACGCGCTCGGGCACCACACGATCGCGCGCGCGGCGCTCGACGCACTGAACGTGCCGCACACGCTCGGCCCGCTCGATCCGCCTCCGCTCCCCGAGCGCAACTGGCGCGAGGCACGCAAGGAAGACGTCGTGTGGGCTCGCGAGCACCTCGTCCCGTGGGTGATCCGGCGCATCAAGCACGTGTCCTCGGGCGACGGGATCGAGCCGAAGCGACCGCAGCCGGGGACGGTACTTCAGCCCCGCCACGGGGCTGACGCGGCGGAGGATGCGCGCTAGGCTGGCGCCATGGCATCTCTCACGAAGCAGCTCGCAGACACCGTGACGCAGGTCGGGGTGCACTCCGCATACGGTGATCCCGTCGAGGTCGACGGCACCACGATCATGCCCGTCGCCTGCACCACCTACGGGTTCGGTGCCGGCGAGGGCTCCGGTGACGGCGAGGGCGACCTCTCCGGCACGGGCGAGGCCTCGGGCGGCGGGGGCGGTGGCATGTCGATCCCCGTGGGCGCGTACGTCACGCGCGAGGGGCAGACGCGCTTCGAGCCGAACGTCATCGCGCTCATCGTCGTGGCGGTTCCCTTCGTCTGGGTCGCCGGCCGGGCCCTCTCCCGGATCATCCGCGCGCTCAAGCGCTAGCCGCCGAAGCGCGGTCGCAGGATCACCTCCGAGCCCTTCGCCGCGCACTCCCGGCTCAACTCAGCCACGGCGAGGGCGTAGTCCTCATTGGTGTTGAGCTCACCCCGAGCCGCGGCGTCGCCCACCGCGGCGAAGCCGGCACGGAGGACCATCGTGTCGTCTTCACCGTAGACGGCCCAGTGCTCGGCCAGGCCCGCATCGCGTTTCCGCAGCGTGTCCTCGGTGATCTCCCCCGCGGCGAACTCGGAGAGATCGTCGGAGCGCCAGGACAGCAGCTTCCCGACCAGCTCGCACTCCTCACTCAGCGGGATCGGCAGGGCCGCGGCGTGTGCCACGGCCTCCTCAGATTCCGGCGCGGAAGCGACGCCGCACCCCGTGAGGAGGAGCGCTGCGGCGGAAAGGGCTGTGGCCGAGCGGGCTGCGAGCGCCCCGGCGGTTGTGGGGCGGCGGGTGGCAGCGGGGACGTTCGGGACGTGCTTCATCAGAGACCTCAACTCGTATGACGGAAGTGCCCAGTCACGGGTCGGTCCCCCCGCAGCTGACCATAGCAAGCGCGGGTTTCGGCGGCAAGCGGGTCAGCGCGTCACGGCAACTCCGCACCAGGTGCGACCGGTGCGACCGGTCTTCCAGGCGCTCCGAGCTCCTCGGTCTCATCCGGCTCCCCCGGCAGCCAGATGAGCGGTTGCCGCGGCAGCAGATCCGGATCGAAGCGGGGCACCAGCTGCTCGGCGGTGACGCGCTCGCCGGGCGCCGCGAGACCGAGCGCGACCGCGAGCTCCGTGAGCACCTCGGCAGGCTCCGCCCCATGCGCCTCAAGTGCCGCGAGCGTGACCGCGCCATCGCGCTTGGCAAGGCGCTTCCCGGTCGGCCCGAGCACGAGCGGCACGTGCGCGTACTCCACGACGGGCGGGCTCGGCAGCTCGAGCAGGCGCTGGAGCAGGATCTGCCGCGGCGTCGAGGAGGCGAGGTCGTCGCCGCGAACCACCTGGTCCACCCCCATCGCGGCGTCGTCAACGACGACCGCGAGGTTGTACGCGACCGTCCCGTCCCCGCGCCGGAGCACGAGATCGTCGATCTCACCGTGCGCCTGCTCGCCGAGCACGAGGTCCCTGAACCACGGTGCCGCGGTGCCCTCCGGAACGCGCAGACGCAGCGCGGGCGTGCGGGGCAGGATCCGCTCTCGTGCGGCCTCCCGCTCGGCCGGGCCGAGATCCCGGCACGTGCCCGGGTAGGCCCCGGGCGGCGCGTGGGGCGCGGTCGGCGCGGCGAGGATGTCCTTCCGTGTGCAGAAGCACTCGTAGACGAGGCCAGCGTCGGCGAGCCGGGCGATCGCCGCCTCGTGGTCGGCGCCGCGCTCGGACTGCAGCACGGGCGCGCCGTCCCAGTCGAGCCCGAATGCGGCGAGATCCCGGAGCTGCCGCTCGGCGCTTCCGGCGTCACGCGCGCGGTCGAGGTCCTCGATCCGGATGAGGAAGCTCCGGCCGCTCGCACGCGCGAAGAGCCATGCGAGGAGCGCCGTGCGCAGGTTGCCGAGGTGGAGGTCTCCGGACGGGCTCGGCGCGTAGCGGCCCGCCCCCGTGGCGCGTTCTGGCATGCGCCCATCCTCCCACGCCACCGGTTGGGCGACACGCCGCCGGGATCCCTAGACTCGGAGGCAGTGCGCCGCGCGCCGGAGCCCCCGGCTCCGCCCGGCGCCGCACCGTGCCGACAAGGGAGACGACCATGGCTGACCTGCAGGATCTCGAACGACGCTTCGGCGACCGCCTCATCCGCGAGCCGGAACGGCTCGCCGAGCTCGCGCACGACAGCTCGCGCGTGGGCCCCGAGGGCGCGCCGATCGCGGCAGTGCTGGCGGAGAGCACCGAGGATGTCTCCGCGGCGCTCGCCTGGGCCGATGCCCGCGGCGTGCGGGTGAGCGTGCGCGGCGCGGGTACGGGGCTTGCGGGCGGCGCGAACGCGTACCCCGGCGGGCTCGTCGTGTCGCTCGAGCGCATGACCCGGGTGCTCGGGATCGATGCCGCGAACCGCACCGCGACCGTGGAGGCCGGCGTCATCACCGCGCAGCTCGATGGGCGGGCGCGCGAAGTCGGCCTGTTCTTCCCGCCGGATCCCGCGAGCGCGCGCACCTCGACCGTGGGCGGCAACATCGCCACGAACGCGGGCGGCCTCCGCTGCGTGGCCCACGGCGTCACGAGCGACGCCGTCGCCGCGCTCGTCGTGGTGCTCGCCGACGGCCGCGTGATGCGCACGGGCGCGCGCACGCGGAAGAACGTGGTCGGCTACGACCTCACGAGCCTGTTCGTGGGCTCGGAGGGCACGCTCGGCGTCATCACGGAGGCCACCGTTCGGCTGAAGCCGATCTCGCCCGGCGCGCCCCGCACGTTCCGGGCGAGCTTCGACACGCTCACTGCCGCGGGTGCCGCCGTGACCGCGATCGTGAACGGTGACGCCCAGCCCGAGGTGCTCGAGCTCATGGACGCGCTCAGCGTGGAGATCATCGAGTCGTTCCAGCCGAGCGGGCTCACGGTGCCGGCCGGAGCGATGCTCGTCGGCCAGACCGTGGGGCTCGATGCCGCGGCGAAGGCCGAGTCGATCACCGCCGTGTGCCGCGAGCTCGGCGCGAGCGACACCGAGGTCTCGGAGACCGACGCGCTGCTCGAGGCCCGCCGACTCTCGAACCCGGCACTCAACGCGCGGGGGCTCAAGATCGGCTGCGACGTCGGGGTCCCCGTGGCCGCTCTCGCGGAGGTGTTCGCGGGGATCGCCGAGATCTCGGAGCGGCATGGGAAGCGCGTGTCGACCGTCGCGCACGCCGGCGACGGCAACCTCCACTGCACCGTGGAGGCGCCCGACGACGCGACGGGGATCGCCGCGGCCGATGCCGTGATCGATGACATCACCCGCCTCGCGATCTCCCTCGGCGGCACGATCTCGGGCGAGCACGGGATCGGCTCGGTGAAGCGGCACGAACTCCCCTGGCAGCTGGACGCGACGGCGATCGACGTGCAGCGCGCCATCAAAGCGGCGCTCGACCCCCGCGGCACGTTGACCCCGGACCGCGCCATCTAGGGCGCGACCCGGGCCCGGCAGTGGTCCACTCGGCGGAAGCGATACTGGTCCATACGCTGGGCCAGTGGGAGGATCGGCGCATGCGCATCCTCTCGATCCAGTCCGCGGTCTCGTACGGCCACGTGGGCAACTCCGCAGCCGTCTTCCCGCTCCAGCGCCTCGGGGTCGAGGTGATGCCCGTCTTTACCGTGTGCTTCTCGAACCACACGGGCTACGGGGCATGGCGCGGGCCTATGCTCACGGGCGATGACGTGCGCGAGGTCGTGCTCGGCATCGAGGAGCGCGGCGGGCTCGCGGGCGTCGACGCCGTACTGTCGGGCTACCAGGGCGGCGACAGCATCGGCGACGCGATCCTCGACGCCGTTGAGCGGGTGAAGCGCCACAGCCCCGAGGCGATCTACGCGTGCGACCCCGTGCTCGGCAACGCCGTCTCCGGCTGCCACGTCGCCCCCGAGGTGCAGAACCTCATCCGGGATCGCGTGGTGCCGCGGGCCGATCTCATCACCCCGAACCAGTTCGAGCTCGGCTTCCTCACGGGCACCTCCCCCGACACGCTCGAGTCGACGCTGGCCTCCGCCGACCTGGCCCGCGCGCAAGGCCCGAGCACGGTGCTCGTGACGAGCGTCGCCCGGCCGGAGGCGCCGGCGGACACGATCGAGATGCTGGCCGTGACGCCCGAGGGCGCGTGGATCACCCGGACGCCGCGGCTGCCCATCACGGCGAATGGATCGGGCGACGTCACGGCTGCGCTCTTCACCGCGCACCTGCGCCGCACCGGCGATCCCGCCGAAGCGCTGACGCGGACCGCGGCGAGTGTCTACGAGCTCCTCGAGACCACGCTCGCCTCGGGGCAGCGGGAACTGCAGCTCGTCGCCGCGCAGAACGCCTACGTCGAGCCCCGGCACCGCTTCACGGCAGAGCGGGTCCGCTAGCGCGCGGCCGCGAGAGCTCGTCCGCTCGCGCGCGGCCGCCCGAGCCCGGCAGGCGCGCAGCCCCTAGAGCCGACTCAGCGCGTCGCCGAGCAGGATCCCGAGCAGCGCGAGCCCCACGCCCGCCGCGAGCACGCCGATGCCGTTCAGCAGGGCACCGATCGGCCGCCGCTCGAGCACCATCCGCGCCGTGTCGAGGCTCGCGGTGCTGAACGTCGTGTACCCACCGAGCACGCCTGTCGCGAGCACGGCGAGCCACGGCTCCCCGAGCGCCAGCCCCACGAGGACCCCCATGAGGAGCGAGCCCGTGAGGTTCACGACGAGGATCCCCCACGGGAACCGCTCGCGGAGCGGCACCGGGACCGCCTGGTCCACCGCGTAGCGCGCGGCGGCACCCACGCCGCCGCCGAGCGCGATGCCGAGCGCCGCGAGCCAGCCGGCGCCCCCGGCGCCCCCGGCGCTCACGCCGCTCCCTCCGCACGGGGGCGCAGCTGACGGCCGACCCAGATGCCGAGCAGGCTCGCGAGCAGCCCGCCGAGCACCGTCACGGCGGCATAGGCGAACACGAGCGCGTGCTCCCCCGCGATGAGCCGCTCCGCGAGCTGCGCGGCCAGCAGGCTGAAGGTGGTGAAACCGCCCAGCACGCCCGTGCCGAGGAAGAGCTGGGCGCGCCGGAACCGGGGTCGCCCGGCGACGGTCTCGACGAGCACCCCGAGCAGGGCGGCGCCGAGCAGGTTGACCGCGAGCGTGCCGAGCGGCCAGCCGCCGCGCTCGCCGAGCCAGAGTGCCACTCCCGCGCGCGCGAGCGAGCCGAGCGCCCCACCAAGAGCGACGAGCGCCAGATCAGCCGGGCGCGGGCCGCGCCGCGCCGCAGCACCCGGGGCCAATCCCCTACTGCCCCGTGTTCCGCCGTTCATCAGCCCCTATCCTGCCACCCGCACCGCTCGCGCGCACGGCTCGGGTCGGCTCATCCCGGCGAGGCGCCCCCTCTCGGAGCGCCTCGGATTCGCTTTTTCGCGCCTTCGATGTTTAAAGTTAGACACGCCTAACTTTTCACTTCGACTACAAGAAGGACGTTCACATGCCCCGCACCCGCCCCCACGGCGCCGCCCTGCTCGGCGCGACTCTCCTCGCCGCGAGCGGCCTCCTCCTCGCCGGCTGCGCGACGCCCGGCGGCACCGGATCCGGCGCGGGCGCGGCGGACGCCCCGCACGCGGGAAGCTCCTCGACCCGCGACGACGACCGACCGGTCGTGCTGACCACGTTCACGGTCCTCGCGGACATCGCGCAGAACGTCGCCGGCCCGCACCTCCGCGTCGAGTCCATCACGAAGGTGGGCGCCGAGATCCACGGCTACGAGCCCACGCCGGGCGACATCGCGCGCGCCACGGAGGCCGATCTGATCCTCGACAACGGGCTCGGCCTCGAGGCCTGGTTCGCGAAGTTCGTCGACCAGCTCGACGTCCCGCACGTCGTGGTGACCGAGGGGATCGAGCCGCTCGAGATCACCGCAGATGCGGACGCCGGCAAGCCGAATCCGCACGCGTGGATGAGCCCGCGCGTGGTGCAGCAGTACGTCACCGCGATGGCCGACGCCTTCGTGGACCTCGATCCCGCGCACGCCGAGGCCTACCGCGCGAACGCCACCGCGTACCAGGCGGAGCTGCAGGCGGTGCAGGACGAGCTCGTCGCGGAGCTCGCCACGCTGCCCGAGCAGCAGCGGGCGCTCGTCACTTGCGAGGGCGCGTTCTCATACCTCGCCCGCGACGCGGGCCTCACGGAGCAGTTCATCTGGGCCGTGAACGCGGAGCAGCAGGCCACGCCGCGCCAGATCGCCGCCACGATCGAGTTCGTGCGCGCGAACGAGGTCCCCGCGGTGTTCTGCGAGTCGACGGTGTCGGACGCCCCCATGCAGCAGGTAGTCTCCGCGACCGACGCACGCTTCGGCGGCACGCTCTACGTCGACTCCCTGTCGGAGCCCGACGGCCCCGTGCCCACGTACTTGGAGCTCATCAGGCACGACGCCGACACCATCACCGCGGCGCTCACGGGTGCCGAGCGATGAGCGGGGCTCCTGCATCGCGCTCATCGCTCGCGCAGGACCCGCCCGCGATCAGCGTGCGCGACGTGACCGTGCGCTACGGCGAGGTGCTCGCGCTCGATGGCGCGAGCCTCGCGGTGCACCCCGGCCGGGTCACGGGCCTCATCGGGATGAACGGCTCCGGGAAGTCGACCCTCTTCAAGTCGATCATGGGGGCCGTACGCCCCGATCGCGGCGAGGTGCGCATCGCCGGCAGCACGCCGAGCGCGGCCAGGAAGAACGGACTCGTGGGCTACGTCCCGCAGTCCGAGGCGGTCGACTGGGCATTCCCCGTCTCCGTGCGCGACGTCGTGATGATGGGCCGATACGGCCATCTCGGGCCTGCGCGGCGTCCCCGCAGCGTCGACCACGAGGCCGTCGCCGAGGCGCTCGCGCGAGTCGAGCTCACCGAGTTCGCGGAGCGGCAGATCGGGCAGCTCTCCGGCGGCCAGAAGAAACGCGCGTTCGTCGCGCGCGGCATCGCGCAGGGCGCCAGGATCCTGCTCCTCGACGAGCCCTTCGCCGGCGTCGACAAGCGCTCGGAGGCGATGATCGTGCGCCTCCTGCGTGAGCTGGCGGCCGACGGGAGCACGGTGCTCGTGTCGACGCACGATCTCCACGCCCTCCCCGCGCTCGCCGATGAGGCAGCCCTGCTGCAGCGCCGGGTGCTCTTCCACGGCGATGTGCGCGAGGCGCTCACGCCCGAGCGGCTCGCCCTCACCTTCGGCCTCGGCGCCCACACCCCCGATCTCGACCCCCGGAGCCTCGTATGACCCCCCTCGATTTCCTCCTCGAACCGCTGCAGTACGAGTTCATGACGCGCGCCCTCATCACCACGGTGATCGCCGCCGTCGTCTGCGCGCTGCTGTCCTGCTGGCTCGTGCTCGTCGGCTGGTCGCTCATGGGCGACGCGGTGTCGCACGCCGTGCTGCCCGGCGTCGTGCTCGCCTACGTGGTCGGAGCGCCCTTCGCGATCGGCGCGCTCGTGTTCGGCTTCCTCGCGGTGGCGCTGATCGGGGGGATCCGGAACACGAGCCGGGTGAAGGAGGACGCGGCGATCGGGATCGTGTTCACCACGCTCTTCGCGCTCGGCCTCGTGCTCATCTCCGTGACCCCGAGCGAGACCGACCTCAATCACATCATCTTCGGCAACATCCTCGGCGTCGCACCGGCCGAGCTCACGCAGATCGCGATCCTCGCGGCGGTCGCGTTCACCGTGCTCGTCGTGAAGCGCCGAGACCTCACGCTCTACGCGTTCGACCCCACGCACGCGCAGGCGATCGGACTCAACCCGCGCATGCTCGGGGCGCTGCTGCTCGGTCTCCTCGCGCTCACGGCCGTTGTTGCGCTGCAGGTGGTGGGCGTGATCCTCGTCGTCGCGATGCTCATCATCCCCGGCGCGACCGCCTACCTGCTCACCGACCGCTTCGGTCGCATGCTCGTCATCGCACCGATCCTCTCGGCCGGCTGCGCGGTGCTCGGGATCTTCCTGAGCTACTGGCTCGATGCGGCCTCGGGCGGGCTCGTGGTCCTGGTGCAGGGGGCCGCGTTCGCGGTGGTCTACCTCCTGAGCCCGCGGCACGGCCTGCTCGGCAAGCAGCTCACGCGCGCCCGGGCCCGGCGCGCGGAGGCGAGCCGGGCCGACGGCCCCGAGCCGGATCTCACCGCGCGCGCCGAGCACCCCGCTCAGGCGTGATCCGCGTCCGCACGGCGGCACCCGCGCAGAGGATCACGGCGACGCCTCCGAGCAGCGTCGCGACGCTCACGGCTTCGCCGAGCAGGAGCGCGGCCCACGCGATGCTCAGCACGGGCTGCACCAGCTGGACCTGGCTCACGCGGGCCATGGGCCCGATCGCGAGCCCCCGGTACCAGGCGAAGAAACCGAGGTACATGCTCACGATCGCGAGGTAGGCGAACGCGAGCCACTGCACCGGGGTGGCCGCGGGGATCCCGTTCGGAACGGAGACCAGTGCGCCGATCAACATGACCGGGAACGCGAGCACGAGGGCCCAGGAGACCGTCTGCCAGGCGCCGAGCTCGCGGGCGAGCAGGCCGCCCTCCGCGTAGCCGATCGCCGCGAGGAGCACGGCGCCGAAGAGGAGCAGATCCGCCCAGCCCGGGGTACCGAGGCCGCCGGCGTGCACGGCGACGAAGGTCACCGCCGCGAGCACGCCGAGCACGGTCGCGATCCAGAAGCCCCGGCTGGGCCGCTCCCCCGTTCGCCAGACCGTCACCACCGCGGTCGCCGCGGGCAGGAGCCCGATCACGACGGCGCCGTGGCTCGCGGGAACCGAGGTCAGCGCGTACGAGGTGAGGAGCGGGAAGCCCACCACCACGCCCAGGGCGACGAGCGCGAGGCGCGCCCACTGCGCCGCACGCGGAAGCCGCTGGCGAGTCAGCGCGAGCGCCGCCGCGGCGAGACCGCCCGCGACGACCGCGCGCGCACTGCCGACGAAGAGCGGCGGGAGCCCCTCGACCGCGACGCGAGTGAGCGGCACCGTGAACGAGAAGGCGACAACCCCGAGGAGGCCCCAGCCGATTCCCGCCCAGCCACCGCCGCTGGCGATGCGGCCGCCGTCGCTCCGCGCGGAGTCGGTGGATAGCACCGGGGACACTGATTCGATAGCGCTACTATTGCTTTTCATGCACCAGAGTAGCACCGAGCGGATCGTCGCAGCACTCGAGCGCTGGATCGCAACCGCACCACCGGGAGCGCGCCTGCCCTCGAGCCGCGCGCTCGCCGCAGCGCACGGCGCGGGCCCCGTCACCGTGCAGCGCGCGATGCACGCGCTCACCGAGCGCGGGCTCATCGAGAGCCGCCCGGGCGTCGGCACCTTCGTGCGGCGGAGCGCGGCGCCCGCCCCCGCGGACTACTCCTGGCAGACGGGAGCGCTCGGCCCGGCACAACCCGGCGACCCCGTACTCCCGCACACCCAGCGAGCCGTCGCCCCCGGCACGATCGAGCTCCACTCCGGCTACCCCGCGCCCGAGCTCCTCCCCGCCGCGCTCGTGCGCGCCGCCGCCGGCCGCGCCGCGCGCTCGCGCTCGGCACTCACCCGTGCCCCGGCAGCCGGGCTTCCCGAACTGCAGGACTGGTTCGCCGCCGAACTCGGAACCGATCCCGCAAGCGGAGCGACGCACGCGGCCCGGGAAGCGCTCATCGTGCCGGGCAGCCAGGCCGCACTCAGCTCGGTGTTCCGCTCGCTCGTCGGCCGCGGCGGCGCACTCGTCATCGAGTCACCGAGCTACTGGGGCGCGCTCCTCGCTGCGCAGCAGGTCGGGGTGCGACTCGTGCCGCTCCCCGTCGGCGCAGCCGGCCCCGACCCCGCGGAGTTGGATCGCGCACTGCGCGAGTCGGGGGCACGCGCCTTCTACGCGCAGCCGACGTTCGCCAACCCGATCGGTGGGCAATGGGGACCCGAGCGCGGGCGCGCCGTGCTCGACGTGCTGCGCACGCACGGCGCGTTCCTCATCGAGGACGACTGGGCGCGGGACTTCGGGATCGCACCCCCGGCGCCACCGCTCGCGCGGGCCGACGCGGAGGGGCGGATCGTGTACATCCGCTCGCTCACGAAGAGTCTCTCCCCCGCGATCCGCGTGGGAGCCGTGATCGCCCGCGGCCCGGCCCGCGAGCGCATCCTCGCCGCGCTCCTCGCCGAGACGATGTACGTGAGCCCGCTCCTCCAGGCGACGGCGCTCGACGTGGTGACGAGTGCGGGCTGGCGCACCCACCTCCGGAGCCTCCCCGAGAAGCTGCGCGAGCGCCGCGACGCGCTCCTCGACGCGCTCGCGAGCCACGCGCCGAGCGCACTCCCCGTCGCCGTCCCCCAGGGCGGCCTCAACATCTGGCTGCGTCTCCCCGACGGCGCGGAGGCCGCCGCGGTCGTGCGCGACTGCGAGGCACGCGGCCTCGCGCTCGCCGCGGGTGAGGCGTGGTTCCCCGCCGAGCCACCCGGCCCGCACCTCCGCCTGAACTTCGCGGGCCCCGAGCCCGAGCGCTTCGCGGATGCCGCAGGGATCCTCGGCGCCGTGCTCGCCGCGGGCTAGGCTGGGCCCATGACCGCCGACGCCGGGCGCACCGCAGCGCCGCTCACCGCCCTGCTCTCCTTCCGCGCCGACCCCGCTGTCGCAGCCCCCGCGGGCCAGCAGCTCCGCGAGCGCATCCTGGCGGACGTGCAGAGCGGGGCGCTCCCGCCCGGCACTCGACTGCCGACCGTGCGTGCGCTCGCCGAGGCCGCAGGCCTCGCACCGAACACGGTCGCCGGCGCCTATCGCGCGCTCGACGCGGGAGGGGTCATCGAGGGGCGCGGCCGGGCCGGGACCTTCGTGTCGCTCGCGGCGCGCGGTGACGCCGCGGCGAACGCCGCCGCACACGACTTCGCGGAGCGCGCGCGAGAGCTCGGCCTGAGCGACGAGGACGCGGTCACGCTCGTGCGGGAGGCGCTCGCCGCGCGCCGCACCACAGATAGTTAGGCGCCTGATAATCTGGGGCCATGGAACCCCGGATTGACATGAAGCACGAGCTCCTGCTCGAGCACGCGGGCGAGCGCTCCCCCGCGGCGCGCGCCGTGATGGCCGTACTCCAGACCGCCCAGCTCATCGACCGCGCGTGCGCCGCACGGCTCGCCCCGCACGCGCTCTCGGAGGGGCGGCTCGCGGTGCTCCTCGCGGCGGCGCGCCGAGGCACCGCGACCCCCGCCCAGCTCGCGGAAGACCTCGGGGTCACCCGCGCCGCGATCACCGGCCTGTGCGACAGCCTCGCGCGCGCCGAGCTCATCACGCGCGCGCCTCACCCGAGCGACCGACGATCGCTCACGATCGCGCTCACCCCCGCGGGTGATCGCGTGCTCGAACGGCTCCGGCCCGAGTACGGCGTGTGGCTTGCGGAGCTCGCCGAGGCGCTCGACCCGGCGGACCTCACGAGCGCACTGCGCGCACTCGGGGCGCTGCAGGCGCGGCTCGAACAGCAGCTCGCCGCGCCGAGCGAGGCCCGGGCGTGAACGCCGGAGCGCGCAGCACCACGACCGTGCCGCCCGAGCACCTTCACGCCCTCGAAGCCGGAACTGCCGAGGCGCGCACCCTGAGCGAGGCACTCGCGATCGACCACCGCGCACTCCTCGCAGCCGCGGTGCCGCACGCCTCGCGCGAGCTCACCGAGGCGACGGCGGCCGCGCAGCAGCTCGGGATCCTGCGTCGCATGAGCGCGATCGGCGACGCGCTGCGACTCGCGCTGCCGAACGACGAGCTCGCGGAGCTCGCCGATCATCCCTCGGATACGGTGCGCGGCTGGTGGTGCTTCGCACTCGGCGCCGAGCCCGACCTCCCGATCCCAGCGCGCCTCGAGCGGGCCGCCCCGCGGGCCGACGACGCCTGCTTCACGGTCCGCGAGTGGGTGTGGATGGCCCTCCGGCCACGGCTCACCGAGGATCTCCCGCTCGCGGTCGAGGTGCTCGCCACATGGACGAAGGATCCCTCGCCCCGGATCCGCCGCTTCGCGAGCGAGTCGCTCCGGCCACGCGGGGTCTGGGCCCGCCAGATCCGGGAGTTCACCGAGCGGCCCGAACTCGGCGAGCCCCTGCTCGAGCCGCTCCGAGCGGATCCCGAGCGGAGCGTCCAGGATTCGGTGGCGAACTGGATCAACGACGCCGCGAAGACCCGCCCCGATTGGGCAGGCGCGCTGACCGAGCGCTGGCTGCGCGAGAGCCCGGGCGCCGCGACGGAGCGCATCGTCGGCCGTGCCCTGCGCTCGCTCCCCGAGACCCGAGAGCGGCTGCTCGGCCGCTGACCGCGGGGGCCCGGCGACCGGGCGCGCTCGGCGACCGAGTGCGCCCGGCGACCGAGTGCGCCCGGCGACCGAGTGCGCTCGGCGACGGGGGGTTACCCCGCCGGGAGCGCCACCTTCGGCTTCGCCCAGGAGCGCCCCTGCGTGTCCTTCAGGATGTCGTACTCGACGTCGACGTGCGGCTCGATCGCGCTGTACTTGTCGTTGGGCGCGCCGATGATCAGCTGGAAGCCGAGCCCCCGCCAGGCGCCGATCGCGCGCTTCGTGAAGTGGGCATCTGCCTTGATCAGGGCTTCATCGAGGAACACCGGGGCGTAGCGCGGCCGCTCGGCATCGGCGTCGCCGAGCTGGTAGCGCAGCGCGGCACCCACGATGAACGCGATCAGCTCCTGCGATTCGCCGCCGGACTTCTCGCCGATGTGGTCGTAGAGCGCCGCGTGCTCCCGCGTCACGGCGTGCACCTTCTCCGCGCTCACCCGCACGTGGTTGCGCACATCGATGAGGTCGGCGAAGTCGGGCGCCGTGCGGCGGATCCGGGCGATCAGCCGGGCCATCCGCTCGTAGACATGGGCCCGCTCGGCGTCGGTGCCCGCCGCATCGATGAGCGCGCGCACTTCGCGGAGCTCCGCGCGGAACCGCCGGCGCGGTTCCGTCTGGTGCTCGCGCGGCGTGATCTGGAGCCGGTGCTCGTCGTCGTAGAACGGGAGGTCCTGCATGATCCGGTTGACGGGCTCGATCCGCTCGCGGATCTCGCGCAGCGCGCGCCCGAGCGCCGAATCGAGGTTGGCGAGGTCATTCCCGGAGAGCCGCAGCAGGCTCTCCTTCCACTCCGCCTCGAGCTCGTGCAGGCCGCTCGTCTCGAGTTCGGCGAGGATCCGCTCGAAGTCGGCGAGCGAGGCGTCCGGATCCGCGCGCAGCGTCGGATTCGGCCAGGCCTCGAGGAACGACTCGAGCGTGCGCCGCAGCGCCTCCCGCTGCTCCTCGAGCGTCGCCTGGGCGACCGCCTGATCCTCGATCATGCGCCGTCCCGCCGAGTCGAGGGCCGCGTCGAAGCGCGCGAGCGCGGACGCGCTCCCCGCGGGCGCGCCGTCCTCCAGCTCGAAACGCGAGCGCAGATAGTCGAGGTGCCCCGAGCCGACGACGCGCTCCGCGTCCTCGGCCTCGTCGAGTGCGAGCTGGGCCGCATCGACCTCATCGGTGATCCTGGCCCACTGCTCGGCGACGCGCTCCTGCTCGCCCTTGGCACGGCCCGTCTGCTCCTGCAACCCGGCGACGCGGGTTCGGAGCGCGGCGAGCTGCTGCTGCACCGCCGCGATCTCCGGGTTGCCGTCGGTCACTTCCGCGATGATGCCGGCCCACCGCTCCTGCTCCCGCTCCACGGCGGCGACGTCGAGCTCGTCCCAGGTGGCTTCCCGGACCGCGGCGTACGCGGCGAGCCGAGCCTCGAGCGCATCGAGTGCACCATCGGCGTCCTGCTCGGCGCGGGCGGCTACCGTAAGTTCCGAGTCGATCGCTGCAATCTCCTCGTCAAGTTCCGTGATCCGGCGCTGGCTGGAGAAGCCGAGCACGTTGCGACGCCCCTGCCCGCCGTGCGCGCCGCGGCTGCCCTGAGAGAGCTGCCCCGTGAGCGTGAGGGCCTGCGCGTGCTCCGCGAGCTCCGCCGCGCGGTCGACGCACACGAAGTCGTACTGGCGTTCGAGGCGCTCCTGCAGCCACCCGGTGAACGGCGTGTCCCGGTAGTCGAGACGGCCGGGGAGCGTACCGGGAGCGAGCCGAGCGCTGCGGGGTAGCCCCGTCGGAACGCCCTCGTAGCGGAGCCGCACGGGGGTGCGCACGGTGTCGATCGCCGCGCGGAACTCGGGCAAGCGCGCCTCGTCGATGAGCACGGTCGTCGCGAAGCCGCCGAGCGCGAGATTGAACGCGTCGCGCCAGGGCTCGAACTCCGTGCGGACCTCGACGAGCTCGCCGACGAACGGCAGATCTGCGGCGGGGATGCCGGCGGCCTCGGCGAGCAGCTCCCGACTCTCGTGGAGGATCGGGGAGATCGCGTCGCTGCGGTCGAGCGTCTGCTCCCGCTCGCGCACGAGCGCATCGCGCCGTCGCCGGAGCACGTCCGCCGCACCGCGGGACTCGGCGTAGGCGGCGCGGGCGGCGCTCTTCGCGGAGGCGTCGGAGAGCGCGTCCCGGGCGCGCGTCGCGAGGGCCGCGAACGCCCGCGCGGAGGAGATCTCCTCGCCGAGCACGGCGGTCGCCTCGTCGAAGCGCTCGCGCTGCAGACGGACGGCGGCGATGCGTCGCTCCACGCGACCGAGCTCCCGCTCCGCCGTCTCCAGGCGGTCGCCTCCCGAGTTCCGGAGGACCTCGGCGAGGGCGCTGCGCTCGGCCTCGGCGGCATCGGCGAGGGCGAGCTGCGCGCGCACCTCGGCATCAGCGTCGCGCTTGCGCTGCTGCAGCTCCGCCTCGACGTCGCGGAGGAGCTCCAGCCGGCGACCCGTGCGCCAGAGCGCCGCGATCGACGCCGGGTCCGTGAACCGCCCCACCTCGTCGATGAGCCGCAGTCGCTCGGCGGCGGCCTCGATCCGGCCCCGCATGTCGCGCACCGGGCGCAGCGCGCGCACCTGCTTCTGCGCCGTCACCATGCGTGTGCGGGTGCTCTCGAGCTCGTCGAAGTGGCTCACGACGGCGTCGGCGATCGCGAGCGTCTCGGGCTCTTCGAGCACCATGCGCTTGTACAGCTCGTCCACCGTGGTGATCTGCTGGCCCGCCTGGATTCGTGCGAGCAGGCTCATCGCCTTGGCGCCGGCCCCCGCCGCACCGATCCCGAGTACCGAGTGGATCCGGGCGGAGAACTCGCGGTCCGTCGCGATCGATTCGAGCCCGGCCGCGCGTACCGCGGCGTCGGAGAGCCGCTGCGCCGCCGCGGCCTCGAGGCTCGCGAGATCAAAGGGACCGTCGATCACGGCGCGCACCTTCACCGTGTCCTCGAGCACGCGCGCTGCGGCGGGGATGTACCAGGCGCGCACGGCCGTGAACCGGGAGCCGTCGTGATCGAGCCAGGTCATCGAGATCGCGGTCCAGGTGTCGCTTCCGTCGCCGCGGAGCACGCGCACCTGCGTGCCCTCCTCGGTGCGCGACTCGTCGATCTTGCCGCGCCCGTAGGAGAGCACGTTGCGCTGCTCCTCGCCGCGGGGGCGGCCGGCCACGCCGCCGTTCGACGCCCCGTTGAACGGCGTCGTGTGCGGCATCATGAGCGCGATGTAGGAGTCCATCAGCGTGGACTTGCCGGATCCCGATCCGCCACAGAGCAGCGTCGCGGTCGGCGAGAAGCGCACGCGGTGCGCCCCGTCGTACCCGCCCCAATTCACGAGCTGCAGCTCATCGGCCGCCCACTGCTGCCCCCGGGACTCGGCGGGGATGAGGCCGAAGAGGGTGTCGAGCATGGTCACAGTGCGGCGTCTCCTTCGTCGGATGCGGTGGTCGAGGCGTGCCCGGCGTTCTGCGCGCGCAGCCACTCCGCGAGCTCGCGCAGCCGCTCGGCGCTCAGCACGATCTCGATGAGCGAACTGATCCGGAAGCGTCCCTCGGACTCCTCCTCGATGATGCCCTCGTGCCGCAGCCGGCCGAGCGCCGTGCGGATCGCCTTCTGCCTGCGGGCGACATCGCCGTCCGCCGCGGTGAAGTAGCTGAGCACGGTCTGTTCGACCTCCTCGACGTCCACGCGCACCGCGGGCTCCCCCGCCGTGGACTCGCGCTGGTACACCGTGCGGAGGTACACGAGGACGAGGGTCTCGGCACGGGTGTAGGCCTCATCGCGGAGCAGGATCGGCGCGTCGAGCTCGTCCGAGCGGATCTGCTGCTTGTACGCCACGCCGCGGGCCGGGTCGACCACGAGGCGCACGAACAGGTCGTGCAGCCGCGACTCGATCACCTGCTGGTGCTCGAGCAGCACTCGCCACTCGTCGGGGTTGCGCTCGGCGAGCAGGAAGCGGCGCTGTAGGAGGCGCACGAGCACCCGGCGCACCTCCAGGTCGAGCACGCCACGGTCGCCCGCGAAGCTCTCGTCGGGGTCGCGCTCCATCGCGACCGCAGCGATGAACGCGTCATCGGGATCCTGGGCGGCCGGCTCGTGCTCGGGTGCGGGGGTGTCGCTCATGCGGTGCGGTCTTTCTGGGTGCTGGCGGTCACGGCGCCGAAGGCGAAGGAACGGACAGTGCCGTCGGGGCGGAGCGCTTCGACGATCGACACGTCGCTGCCCTCCGTCATCCCGTTCCGGTGGGCGATCTCGAGCAGACCGAGCAGGTCGACGGGACGGCGCGTGTCCGCATCCGTTCCGGCGAATGCCGTCGCGAGATCGAAGCTGTCCGCGTCGAGCCCGGCCACGTAGGCCTCGAGCTCCGGGTAGCGGGGCCCGCCCCACGCGCGCGTGTCGGCGTCGACGAACTCGACCCCGCTGTCATCGGCGCGCAGGGGCTCGGGGCCCGCGGGCGGGCGGGGATCGCTGAGCGACTGCCGCAGGTGCCCGATCTGCGCGGCGGGCAGGCTGCGGAGGGGCTCGGCGCGATCCGCCGGCCGAGAGTGCTGCATCCAGCTCTGCAAGCCGGACATGACGTTGCGAAGCAGCTCGTCGACCTCGCGATCGCGCACCGGGTCGTGGGTGCGCACCTGCGCGGTGATCACGTGCGACGCGCGCCGCTGCGCCGTCAGTACCTCCTGGACGCCCTGCTCGACGCGGCTCGCGATGGCGCGGAGCTCGCTCCGCTGATCCTGCGCGAGCATGCCGGCGAACGGCTGTGCGAGCACCCCGGTGAGCTGATCGGTGAGCTGATCGATGTGCTCAGCGTCGCCGATGAGCGTGAGAGCTCCCGAGAACGCGCGCCCCTCGGGCGTCGCCTGCATCACGTGCTGTCCGCGTCGCAGGTACTCGCGCAGCACCTCGCCCGCCGGGCGCACATCGCGGCGCAGCTCGGCAACGACGTCTCGCTGCATGGCGTTGATCGACTCGGCGACGCGGGCGAAGTCGGCGGGCAGCTCGCGCGAGAGGTGGAGCACGTTCTCCGCCTCTTCGAGCAGCAGCTCGTCGTCGACCGGGTCGATCTCGCCCGCCCGCAGGCGCGCGATCTCCTCGTCGATCGCATTGCGCTCGGCCTGGAGGGCCGCGAGCCGCTGCTCGGGATCTGTTTCAGCGCTCTGCACGAGCTGTTCGACCGAATCGAGCAGGGTGCGCACGCGCGACCGCGACACGCGCGCCCGCCCGGCGCCGGCCCGGCCGACGATCTCGAGCGCCCCGACCGCCTGCGCGGAGAGCCGGTAGACCTCGACGCCGTCGTCGATCTGCGGCACGAGCCACCCCACCCGCACCCAGTACCGGCAGATCTCCCGGCCGCTCCCGGCGGGGAGGCGCCGCTCCCCCTCGTCGAGCCCCGCGGCGCGGAGTTCATCGACCGCGTCGCCCACCTCGACGTGCGCGTCCGAGATCGCCACGGTGGGCCGCTCCGCGGTGAAGATCTGCGAGAGCGCGGCCACGACGAACGGGGCGTAGCGCCCGTGCAGCAGCTCGAGCATCGGGTTCTGGAACGCCGCCGCCGCCTGGCGGTAGCTGGTCGTGGCCCGTGAGTGTGACATATCCCTCCAGAATACCGCCCGGTGGGGCCGCGGCGCACGTCGGCGGGGGCCGACTCCGTGCTTGCCGGGCGCCGCCGCGAGTCGCTAGGTTGGGTGCACCGGTGACCACGCTGGCTTCCCTTCGCCCCAGATCACTGTCAACACCACAGCCGTCTAGGGAGCCAGAATGCACAGAAACGCACGAATCAGCGCGGGAGCGAGAGTCCCCGAAGACATGGAGTTCGTCCCGCAGCTCGATCCCCGGTGCCTGCGGCGTGACGCACAGTAGAGACCGCGCACCGGCATCGCGCGTGGGGACTCGCCCTTCAACCGCACAGCGGCCTGCGGGCCGGCCTCGACCCCGGGGCGCGCAGTTTCTCGGAGTGCTCCTCCTCGGACTGCTGGCCGCTGGGGCGCTCGGCACCTCGGTGGGTTGCTCCGCGACACCTCGAGGCGCGACGAGCGCGCAGGCATCGGAACCGAGTTTCTCAGGCCCGTACGCCGCCGAGTATGCACGGAACTACCGGGAAGCCCCGAATGACGAAGTCCGCCAGATCCTCTTCGATGAGCATGTCAGCGAGGCGGAAGCCCAACAGATCATCGAGGAGTATCGGGACTGCCTCGAAAGCCGCGGGATCACACTCGTGAAGTACGACGACACGGGTTCTCAGCTCGAAGGAGATCCGGCGCGCATGGAACCGGGCGACATGGAGGACCTCATCGAGGGATGCAGCGAATCATCGGGTGAACGGCACGTGCTCTCACTCTTTCAGATCACTCGCAGCGTTCCTGGCAACGACTTCTCCCCCGCGCTACTCGTCTCATGCCTCATCCGCGCGGGGATCGTTCCCGAGGATTTCACCGCACAGGACTACGAGGAAGGGCTGCTCGACAGCATCCATCCGCCGGCGGAATTGTACGAGCCGGCAGGGCAGGAGACCCGCGAGAAGATCGAGGCGTGCAGCGCTTCGCCGGAAACGTCGTTCAGGTAGCCCTGCCGCGATGCGTGGCAGCGCACACAGCTCGGCCCGCCGCACCACCCCGAATAGGGGCTGGTGCGGCGGGCCGAGCTGCGCGGATCGCTGCCGCTGTCGCCTAGCGGTTCTCGGCTGTCTCGCCGCCCGCAGCTGCCTCCTGCTCGGCAGCCTGCTTCGCCACCTGGGCGCGCACATCGTCCATGTCGAGGCCGCGCACGCCGTCGATCAGCTGCTCCAGCGCCGGCGCGGGCAGCGCGCCCGCCTGCGAGAATACGCCGATGCCGTCGCGGAACGCCGCGATCGTGGGGATCGAGGTGATCTGGAACATCGCAGCGATCTCTTGCTGCGCCTCCGTATCGATCTTGCCGAAGACGATGTCCCCGTGCTGCTCCGATGCCGCCTCGTAGACGGGTGAGAAGGAGCGGCAGGGGCCGCACCAGTCCGCCCAGAAGTCGAGCAGCACGATACCGCCCTGGGTGAGGGTCTCCTCGAGGTTGTCCTTGGTGATCTCAATCGTGCTCATCGTGTGTCGCGCGGAACGCGCTCCCCTTCCTTCTGCGTGATCGGGTGTCTCGCGCACAGCGCACGGCCCCCGCTCTGCCGCTCCCACCCAGTGAAACGGGCGCGGACACGCGGGTCAACCGTTTCCCGCGGCGCGCCCGAAACGCACGGGCGGCTCCCAGCCCGTACCGACAGCATGGGCGGAGGGGCCCGGGCCGCGTCTGCACCGGCACTCTGCCCCTCCCGCGTCCGCCTCATCACCCCGCACAGGAGCCACCGTGAGCCTCACCGCCCCCGCATCCCGCCGCGTCGCTCGACCGCGAGCGGCGGAGCTCGTGTTCCTCGGCCTCGGCGCAACGGTCTTCACTGTCGCAGTCAGCGCCGCCGCAAGCTATTGCGTGGCGTGCGTGGCGCCGGCCATCGTCAGCTCGGTCGGCTGACGACGGACAGACCGAAGGCGCGCTTCCCGGCGTCGCGAGCTGGGAACCGCGCACACTCGTGAACGTCAACCACATGTTGACAGTCACACGCCCGGCCCACTAGCCTCGGGGGCATGACCCGCCCGACCGACCCCTCGTCCGAGCCGAGACTCGACGTGCTCGCCGCCGAGGTGAGCGCTGCCCTGAGCGAGCACACGCCCCGGGACGACGCGGCAGCGGGCGAGGCGATCCGGTCCGCTGACGCGCTCACACGCGCGTCCCACTCCGCCCTGACGACGATCGTCGTCGCCGCGAGGCACGCCGGCGTCTCCTGGCAGGTGATCGGCGATGCCCTCGGCGTCACCCGACAGGCCGCGTTCAAACGATTCGGCCCCGCCACGGAGGCCACGAAGGAAGGAACAGACATGACTGATCAGTCCATCAACCTCATGGAGCGCACCCGGGACGTCTTCGAACGACTCAACGCGGGCGACTACGAGGCGGTCCGCGCCGAGATGACGTACACCTGCGCGCGCAAGCTCACGAAGCGCACCGTGATGGCCGTCTGGGATCAGGTGGTGCGCGACACGGGACAGCTCGAAGCCTGCGACGAGCTCACGGTCCGCACGCCGGATGGCACGAACGCACTCGGCAAGTTCGCGAATCGGCACCTCAGCACGGGGGCGATCGTGCAGACCACCCTCCGCCACGAGGCGGGAGACTGGCTCGGACGCGTCGCCTACAACGGCTCCGGCAAGATCACGGGACTGCTCATCGCGCCGCTCGGCGCGGAGGACCTGCCGTTCTAAGGGCGAGTGCCCGCGCAGTCACCAGTCGCGCGGGGCGATGAGCTCCTCGACGTCAGCGTGCTCGAAGCCGTAGGCCCGGGCAATGAACTCGAAGTCGCTCGCAATCGTCTCGCGCGCGACAGTCTCGATCTCGCTGCCCTCGTCATCGAAGGCCTCCTGGAGCCGATTGAACGACTCGGTGGCCTCATGGGTGAGTCGCGTGAGCGCGACGAGGTCCGCCGGCTGCTCGAGCTCGATCCGCTCGCAGAGTTCCCGGAGCACGGCGACCCCTCGCCCGACCAGGTGGTTGGGGAAGTAGGGATCACGGACCATCTCGGCCAGGAACTCGCGCTTCGCGAGGATCGGATGCGCGATCATGTCAGTGTCCTCCCCTGCTGTGGTGCGTTCACCGATTCAGGATAGCCTCCAAACCGTTCTCACTGAGTACCGAGGACGCACCTCACTCATTGACGGGCGGGAACCGAGCCCCGTACAGTGCGGTGCAGTTGCCCGGTGTGTCTCGTCCGCCCCGCGTACGCCAGGTGCGCGGGTTCGGGCGTCCACCGGTTTCCCTTCGCCCCGTGACCGCACGAGCCCTCGTGCAGGAAACGGAGGAGCAATGACCCACACGAATACCCTGCTCGCGAAGCACCCCGCCGGCGGATGCAGCGTTCGCCGCACCGGGATGCGGAACGCGATAAGACGACCCCGTCAGCGCCCTGAACTCGAGCCCCGGCTGCGCGCAGTCGAGGGGGCTCTCGTGGAGCACCCAAGCAACTCCGCAACTGCACAGATCACGAGCCCGGTGACCGAGCAGTTCGAACCGATGTGCGCAGATCGGGTTACCGCAGAGCCTCATTCTCACGGACTCCCCACGCTCGAACGCCTCAGCGCACCAGCCCGCTCTGTCACGCTCCCCTCCGGGCACCTGGATCGTCAACGAGCGAGGAACTTCTGGCAACTCGAAAACCAGTTCCGCGAGCGGTGATCACATGTCCCAGACGCGAGGTTTCACCCGCGCAATTGATCTGGAAACCCCTGTTCACCAAGTACCTCCACATGGGACGGGTCTGGCCGCAGCTCCGCGCGCCACTGGCGTGCGTGGTGATCGCCGAGTGCCCACCGCGTCGACACCTGTCCCCGCTCGACGTGCTCCCCCATGAGCTTCCCGCTGGACTGACCCAGAGAGCGCTCGACGCCGCGGAACGCATGCATCGCGCATACAAGATTGAGGCACCCCGGGTGACTGCGGAGCGCGTTCAACATGAGTGGCAACGCTCAGTTAGCGCGGCGCACGACATCATGCGCACCGCCACCGGGGACACCCGTGCACGGACCGAGCACGTTCTCTGCGCGTCGACTGATGATCAGGAGCCTGTTCTCCAGACATGTCACGTGTGCACGCGTCAGCATTCACTCATGACGGACCTCCGAACCGGCGCCAGAGCCTGCGTCACGCTGTTCGAGACGGAGCGTCGTCTCGCTGCAGCCTGGAGATCGACGTTCCTCGACCGTGCTCACAGAACAGCCTGGCTCCATTCTCACCGCGCAGCATGGTCGGCAGGCCTGCACGCACAGCTGAACGACTCCGAGGCGTGCACGAGAGACCTGCGGGCGCTGATCATCGATGAACTGAGGTGTCACCTCAACACCCGAGCGCCCAACCCCAAACAGAAAGTCGTCCAGCTCGTCGCCGCGAGCATGCGCTGTCCTCGGTGACAACACCCCGCGCGGCGTATCCGAACTCAGAAGGGAGCGGAAGTGCGGCAGAACGATCCAAAACCTTCCGTCCCGACGGGCCGGATACTCGAGGAGCGACAAGCTACCCTCCGATGAAGATGAGAACAGCACCACAGGCCGAAACGGCCGATGCCAGGAGTTTCGGCCGGATCCCAACACGTTCCTTCAACACGAGAATTCCGGCAACCACGAAGATGATCTGGCTGCTCTGCGACACCGGCACGACCACGCTGAGCGGCCCAGACGCCATCGCCAACAAGAGACAGTAGTAGCCAGCAGAGCCCGCGATTGCAGCACGCAGAGCCGACGGTGCGAGCCGCCGCAGGTGCAACCAAGCGGTCTGTCGGTTGAGCGCAGCACCAGTGATCGAAGAACCGGCAAAGCCGAGAAAGAGCACAACAGGTGCGCTCAGAGATTCAAGCAACAGCTTGTCAAGCGCGAGCGCCATCGAGAGCGCGAACGCCGCGAGTGCGGCGTACAGCGTGCCCGCAGTACCGAACCGCACCAGTGGAGCTCGCTGGAGGACAACCTGCGCACCCACCACGGTGAGGAGGCCCAACACCTGAATCCACGACAGAGACTCCCCGAAGAGCACGACCCCCAAGAGCGCGGCCCAGATGAGCTTCGAGCTCCCGATGGTGGCGGTGATGGAGAGATCAAGCACCGAAGCGCTTCGAAACGTCGCCACTCCGTACAAAGACCATGCCGCCATGGCTGCAATCACGAGAAGCCATGCGCTGGGAGCAAGCTCGCCGAGTGGGCGCCGGGCCGCATCAGGAGAGAGCACTGCAATGATTGCCCCGGGGAACGAGATGGCGAGACAAGCAAGTTGGTAGACCAGCAAGTATGCGTCAGGGCGCGCCGAGGAGCTCAACGCGCGGCGAGAAGCAAGCTTGTCAATTGTGTTGCAGAGGATCGCTCCCCCAAGCGGTATCAGATAGTTCACCCAGGAAACCGCTCATCGACATGCACCGCTGACGACGACAAGTACAGATCACGCACGCGGAATGGAGCTCCGGCAGCACCCCCCAGGGCCGCCGGTCCTTTGTAGATCGCCACGTGGTGGGCATCGATGTGAACACGCTCGATGAGGCTGGGGTGTCGGCACTGGATCAAGAGAACTTCAAGTACGAGTTTGCTCAGCGGCTCCCCGACAAACCACTCGTGCTCAGTGAACGCGCGAGGCCAGTGCGCCCACCCCCAGTCCTCGATGATGTAGACGCCGCCTGGGCGCAGGAACGGAAAGGCGAGCTCAAACGTCGCAAGGCTCTTGGCATAGAGATGGCTCGCGTCATCAATGATCAAGTCGGCAGGAGCGTCGAGGAAGTGGCGCACCAACACAGATCTCACTTTCGCGCGATCCGCTTGGTCAACTTCGAGATAGGGGAACAGGCGGTGTTCTGCGTCCCGAGCGCGAACATATGAGTCAAACGCACTCATCTCTGAGCGCGCATCGACCCCAACCGCAAGTTCAAGACCGTAGAGAGCGTCCAAGAGCACCAGGCTTCCGCCCTGGTAAAGCCCGAACTCAAGAACTCGCTGCACCTCGATGCCGTCGAGAATCGCGCGCATCGACTGTGCGAAGGGAGCATCTTTGACGAGAACAAACCGATCGGCAGTGCTCCGCCGCTTCGGGCTCCCCCACGTCACAAGATCGAATCGGAGGTCTTCGACCTGGAGACGATCGGGCGCGATCCATTCAATCCGGTCCCACTCATTGCGCACCTGATGCTCTCGCGATCCCACTTCGGCTCCCTTCGGACGCTCGCTGCAACGCAGCCATCAGCCTGAGGCTAACTCGCGCATCGGCGCACCTAGCGGCGAAGGGACACCGCAGTAGGTGCCGGGGGGGCGGACGCGTATCGCCGCGCGAAAGCGGAGCGCGGATCAGGCCACACGAGTGCGCGGACACCGGGATCGGCGGGCCCGCCATCCACCTCCCGATCCGCGGCAGAAACGAAGAAATCCCACCTGCGGCCGGATGACCGAAGATGGGATTTCTTTTCCGAGTGGATCTGAGGGGACTCGAACCCCTGACCCCCTGCATGCCATGCAGGTGCGCTACCAGCTGCGCCACAGACCCGTGGAAGTCGGAGGAATGCTCCCCCGACAACTCCTCTACTCTACCGCACACGGCCCGGGTGAGCGCAAATCGCAGGATCCCGGGCGTGCCCCGCGGCGGAGGCTAGGCGTCCGAACCCGCGGGCGCCGAGGCGGCAGCAGCGGGCGTCTCGAGCATGCCCGAGACGTCGATCACCGGGCAGTCCTGCCAGAGGCGCTCGAGCTGGTAGAAGTCGCGCTCCTCCTGG
The DNA here is from genome assembly GCF_000633415.1 of Leucobacter sp. PH1c. Taxonomy (GTDB): domain Bacteria; phylum Actinomycetota; class Actinomycetes; order Actinomycetales; family Microbacteriaceae; genus Leucobacter. Next base: position 28,087 of record NZ_AYMV01000018.1, read on the forward strand.
TGGAAGACATGGACGATGAGGTCACCGAAGTCGAGGAGGACCCAGCGGCCGCTCTCACGTCCTTCGCGACGGATCGTGCGCACGCCTGCGTCGTTGAGCGCGTCCTCGACGGCGTCCGAGATGGCCTGCACGTTGCGCTCGACGGCGCCGGTCAGGATGAGAAAGGCGTCCGACAGCCCAAAGTGCTCGGTCACCTCGAGCGCGACCGGGGCGATCGCGCCCTTGCCGTCTGCCGCGCGGACCGCGAGCTCGAGGTCAGCGCGAACATCGGTGCGCGGAGTGGTCTGCGTGTTCAGTTCAGTTCCTTTGATCGTGTGGGCGTCGGCCGACTAGCCGAACATCCCGTTGCTCGCACCCCAGATGCCGAGCGCAACCACGGCGAGCAGCAGCCCGCCACCGGTCAGCGAGAGGATCAGGGGCAGTTTGCTCCGCTCCTTCGCCGGCTTCGCGACGACGGGGATCGTCGAGTCCACGCGCGCGCTCACGGCGTGGCGTGCGGACACGGGCGCGGGGCCCTGTCCGGTCGTCTGCGGGTCGCCCGTTTCGACGCCCGTGATGGGGTCGAGCTCGATCGAATCGTGCAGGCTGGAGTGGCCGCCCGTCTCGCCGAGCGACTTCGGAAGCTTCAGCGAACCCGTGACATACAGGTCGCCCGTCCCGCCGAGCGGGCCAGTAAGGCCGCCGGTGGTCTCCTCCGGCATGGTGGGGAGGATCAGCGCGGAGGTGTTCGTGGTGCCTGCCGCTCCCTCCTGCGCGACGGCGCGGGAGATGAGGTCGTCGAAGCCGCCCTGCGCATCACCGTTCTGAGCGGGCATGCTGCGGGTGGCGGGATCGTCGAAGACCGAGCGCCACTCCTCCGGCGGAGCGATGTCGGGGAACGAGTAGCTCGGCTTCGCCTCGACGGCGGGAGCCGGGGGCTCCTCGTCGATCGTCGGTTCAGTGGCCGGGGCCTCGGGGAGGTCGGCGGGCTCGTCCACGGGCACGATGACGTCCGCGACCTGGTCGGTCTCGGGGACGGTCGGCTCGGCGTCCTCAGCCACGGCGTCGGCGGCAGGCGCGTCGGCGTCCTCTGCCTCTGCCGTGTCCTCGGCAGCGTCCGCCTCGGACGCACGACCGCGCGACCAGGGGAAGCGTCGCTTCGTCTTGCCTGCGGGCTCTTCGTCCTCGTCAGCCGGGGCCACCTCGGCCGCTTCCTCGGGCTGCTCGGGAGGCTCGACTGCCTCCGACACGTCCTCGGCGGCCGGGGCCTCTTCGGTCTCGGCGCTCTCGCGCTCTGCCTCGGCGTCGCGCAGCTCGTCAACCGTGAACGGCTCGGTCGGCGGGGAGATGAGCGAATCGAAGTCCATCTCGCCCGTCAGCGGGGCGGCGGGCTCTGCGGGCTCCGTTTCGGCAGCAGCCTCGGGAGCCTCGGCGGCATCTGCGGGAGCCTCTTCAGGGCTCTCCGCGGGAGCAGCCGGCTCCGCGTTCGATGCAGCGGTCTCGTCTTCCGAGGCCTCGGTCGAATCCTCGGCGGGAGCGGGATCGGTGTGATCCTCCGTACGCTGCGCGGGGACCGCCTCGGCCTGGGCCGCTGCGCGCGCGGCGAGCGCCTCCTCGCGGAGCTGCCGCATCTCGCGGCGGCTCCGCGGCGTTCCATCCTCGTTCACCGGCGAGATCTCGATGTCACCGGTCGCCTCAGCGACGGGCGCAGCTGGCGCCTCGCTCGCGGTGGGCTCCGGAGCCGCAACCGCGTCCGAGACCTCGGAGAGGTCAAGCGCACCGGTCTCGCCCATCTCCCGCAGACGCAGCTCGCGCCGCGTCAACGGTCGTTGTTCGTCGTGTTCACTCATCCTCTGTCGCTTCCTCGGTGTACAACTCGTGCTTCGCAATGTACTGCACGACACCGTCCGGCACGAGATACCACACCGGATACCCCCGAGCTACCCGCGCACGACAGTCCGTCGAAGAGATGGCCAGCGCGGGAACTTCCAACAAGCTTACGTGCTCGCCCGACAAACCCGAAAGCGAGAGCTCATGCCCCGGCCGTGAAACGGCGATGAAGTGAGCAAGCTCCCAGAGCTTGTCGACATCCTTCCAGTTCAGGATCTGCTCGACCGCGTCCGCCCCCGAGATGAAGTACAGCTCGGCATCGGGCATCTGGGCCCGCAGATCGCGCAGGGTGTCGACCGTGTAGGTGGGGCCGTCGCGATCGACGTCGACGCGGCTGACGGTGAACCGGGGGTTCGAGGCCGTCGCGATCACCGTCATGAGATACCGATGCTCGCTCGGCGAGACGTTGCTTTTCTGCCAGGGGCGGCCCGTGGGCACGAAAACAACCTCGTCGAGGCCGAAGCTCTGGGCGACTTCACTGGCCGCGACGAGGTGTCCGTGATGGATCGGATCGAACGTTCCGCCCATCACCCCGATCCGGCGCTTCGAAGTCACCATCCGGGTCCGTTCTGTCAGTGCTGAGCGGCGCCGTGCTCGCGCGCGTACGCCTCGGCCTTGGCCGAGTGGCGGTTCGCCACGTCACGGAACGAGAAGGTGACCGCACCGAGCACGACGAAGATCGTCAGGGTAATCAGACCGAAAACGGGTGCCGGGAAGGGCAGCTCGTTGACGACGTGCGAGCCCGCCTCCGAGGCGACGGCGATCGTGGCGAGAAGTGACATGGAAAACCCCTGCATTCTAGACAGATTGGATACTCGGAACCAGTGTACCGGGTTCGACTAGCGGATCTGGCCGCCGCCACGCACCAGCCACTTGGTGCTCGTGAGCTCCGGCAGGCCCATCGGGCCGCGCGCGTGCAGCTTCTGCGTCGAAATGCCGACCTCGGCGCCGAAGCCGAACTCGCCGCCATCGGTGAAGCGCGTCGAGGTGTTCACCATCACGACGGCCGAGTCCACCTCCGCGAGGAATCGCTCAGCATTGGCGTAATCCTGCGTGACGATCGACTCCGTGTGGTGGCTCGAGAACTGCGCGATGTGCGCGATCGCCTCGTCGATCGAGTCGACCACGCGCACGCCCATCTCGAGCGCGAGGTGCTCCGTCGCCCAGGTCTCCTCGGTCGCAGCCGAGGCCTCGGGGACGGCCGCGCGGGTCGCCTCGTCGCCCCAGAGCTCGACGCCCGCCCCGAGGAGTTCGCGGGCGAGTCGCGGCAGCATCCGCTCGGCCGCGTCGCGGTGCACGAGCAGGGTCTCGGCCGCGTTGCAGACGCTCGGCCGATGAGTCTTCGCGTTGCCGACGATCGCGGCGGCCATCTCCTCGTCGGCACTGGAGTCAACGAACACGTGGACGATGCCCGAGCCCGTCTCGATCACGGGGACCGTGGACTCCTGCACCACCGTCGCGATGAGCCCGGCGCTGCCGCGCGGGATGAGCACGTCGACGTAGCCGCGGGCGCGCATCAGGCGACCGGCACCCTCGCGACCGAACTCGTCGATCGTCTGCACCGCGTCGCCGTCGAGGCCGACGCTCGCGAGCGCACGCTGGATCAGTGCGACGAGCACCCGGTTGCTGTTCTCGGCGGCGGTGCCACCGCGCAGCACCGCACCGTTGCCGCTCTTGAGCGCGAGCGCTGCGATGTCGATCGTGACGTTGGGCCGCGCCTCGTAGATGGCGCCGACCACGCCGAACGGCACACGCACCTGATTGATCCGGATCCCGTTGGCGAGCGTCGATCCGCGCAGTACTTCCCCGACCGGGTCGGGCAGGGCGATCACGGAACGCACGGCCTCCGCGAGACCGCGCAGCCGGGCCTCGTCGAGGCGGAGACGGTCGAGCAGGCCCTCGCCGATGCCCGCGCGCTCCCCCGCGGCGAGATCCTTCGCGTTCTCCGCGACGACCTCTGGCACGCTCTGCTCGAGCTCCACCGCGATCGCCTCGAGCGCGGCGTTCTTCTGCGCGGTCGTGACGGTGGCCAGGGCCTTCGCCGCAGCGCGAGCGCGCTCCAGCTTGAGGAGGAAGGGATCAGCGTGAGACATGGCCCAAGCTTACCGGTTCCTCCGGGGTCACGTCGCGGGGAGAGCCGCCGCCTCGGTGACGGGATCCGCGGTCGGGCGGCCATCGAATCGGGTACCGTGATCCGCCCCGTCGAGCACCCCGGCGAAGAGCCGGGTCTCCGTGAGCAGCACATGAGTGCCCGCGTCCGCCGCGAGGCGCGCCGCCTGCACCTTCGTCGCGGCGCCTCCCGTGCCCCACCCGGACTGAGCGGCGCCGATCTCGATGCCGTGCAGCTCGTCGCCGTAGGGCACGTGCGGGATACGGGTCGCGCCGACGACGGTCGGCGGGGCCGTGTAGAGGGCATCGACGTCGGAGAGCAGCACGAGACGATCGGCGCCGACGAGGCGGGCGACGAGCGCCGCGAGCCGGTCGTTGTCGCCGAAGCGAATCTCGTGGGTCGCGACGGTGTCGTTCTCATTGATGATGGGCAGGATCCCGAGCTGCAGCAGACGCTCGATCGCCCGGCGCGCGTTCCCGCGGTGCGTCGGGTTCTCCATGTCGTGAGCGGTGAGGAGCACCTGTCCGGCGATCACGTCGTGACTGCTGAGCGCGCGCTGGTAGCGATTGACCAGGATGTTCTGCCCCACCGCCGCGGCGGCCTGCTGCGTCGCGAGATCCGCGGGCCGCTCGTCGAGGCGGAGGAACGGGACACCGGTCGCGATCGCGCCGCTCGAGACGAGGATCACCTCGGCCCCGGCGGCGTGCAGCCGCGCGAGGGAGGTGACGAGCGTCGGAATCTGGGCGGCGTTGTCCCCGCTCACGGACGAGGAACCGACCTTGACGACGACGCGGCGAGCCGCGAGCAGTTCGGTTCCCGTGCTCACGACTCCTCGCTCCAGAGCCCCGCCTCGCGCTCGCGCTCGAGCTCGGCGCGCGCCTCGGCCTTCGCGTCCATCATGTCGTGGTAGTCCGCGCGGCGCTCCTTGTTGGTGCGGCGCTGGTTCGGATCCACACGCAGGTCCGTTCCGCGTGCGCCCATCTGCACCTCGGCGGCGCTCGTGACGGTGGGCTCCCAGTCGAAGACGACACCGGCGCCCGGGCCGATCACGACGGTCGAGCCGGCGACGGCACCGGCCTTGATGAGCGCATCGTCGATCCGGATCTTCTGCAGGCGATCGGCGAGGTAGCCGACGGCCTCGTCGTTCTGGAAGTCGGTCTGCGCGACCCAGCGCTCGGGCTTCGCGCCCAGGATGCGGTAGATCGTGCCGTACGTGCCGCCCTCGGGCACGACGCGGAAGCCGCTGTCGTCCGCCGCCTTCGGCTTGAGCACGATGCGCGGCTGCTCGGGGGCTGCCGCGAGCTCCTTGGCGCGCGCGTCCTCGACGAGCTCCGCGAGCGCGAAGCCGAGCTCGCGCAGGCCCTCGTGCGACACCGTCGAGATGAGGAAGACGCGGTAGCCGCGCGCTTCGAGATCCGGGCGCACGAACTCCGCGAGCTCGCGCCCCTCGGGAACGTCGATCTTGTTCAGCGCGATGAGCTGCGGGCGCTCGAGCAGCGGCACCTGCCCCTCGGGAACGGGATACGCCTCGAGCTCGCGCAGGATCACGTCGAGATCGGAGATCGGATCGCGCCCCGGCTCGAGCGTCGCGCAATCGAGCACGTGCAGCAGTGCGCTGCAGCGCTCGACGTGGCGGAGGAAATCGAGGCCGAGGCCGCGGCCCTCGCTCGCGCCCTCGATGAGCCCGGGAACATCGGCCACGGTGAAGCGGGAATCGCCCGCCTGCACCACGCCGAGGTTCGGGTGAAGGGTGGTGAACGGGTAGTCGGCGATCTTCGGCTTCGCCGCGCTCATCGCCGCGATGAGGCTCGACTTGCCCGCGGACGGGTAGCCGACGAGCGCGACATCGGCGATCGTCTTCAGCTCGAGGGTGAGCGATCCAGCGTCACCCTCGGTGCCGAGCAGCGCGAAGCCGGGGGCGATGCGCCTGGCGCTCGCGAGCGCGTTGTTCCCGAGTCCGCCGATGCCGCCGCGAGCGGCGATGAAGCGCAGACCGGCCTCGTTCAGATCGACGAGGGTCTCCCCCGCCGTGTTCTTCACGACCGTGCCGACGGGGACGGGCAGCACCATCTCCTCGCCGCTCGTGCCGGCGCGGTAGCCACCGGCACCGTAGCCGCCGTTCTCGGCGACGCGGTGCGGACGGCGGTGGTACTCGAGGAGCGTCGTCACCTGGGGGTCGGCGACGATGACGATGTCTCCGCCATCACCACCGGCTCCGCCGTCCGGGCCCGCGAGTGGCTTGAACTTCTCACGCCGGACCGACACGCAGCCGTTACCGCCGCGCCCCGCCTGAAGGTGCACCTGCACCTGGTCAACGAATGTCACCATGCTGAGAAATCCTTCGCTAGATACGGCAAAAGGCGAGCCGAAGCCCGCCTCGCCGTTGATCGCCTGAGTTAGGCTGCGGAAACGATGTTGACGACCTTGCGGCCGCCCTTCGCGCCGAACTCGACCGAGCCCGCTGCGAGAGCGAACAGGGTGTCGTCCTTGCCACGACCGACGTTCGCGCCGGGGTGGAAGCGGGTGCCACGCTGGCGGACGATGATCTCGCCGGCGTTCACCTGCTGGCCGCCGAAGCGCTTCACGCCGAGGCGCTGCGCGTTCGAGTCGCGACCGTTCTTGCTGGAGCCCACGCCCTTCTTGGATGCCATGAGTCTCTACTCCTTCGGTAGTGCCTGGAAAGTGTTACTTGATGCCGGTGACCTTGAGGCGCGTCAGATCCTGACGGTGCCCCTGGCGGCTCTTGTAACCGGTCTTGTTCTTGTAGCGCTGGATGACGATCTTCGGACCGCGGAGGTCATCGAGGACCTCAGCCGTAACCTTGACCTTCGCGAGCGCCGCGGCGTCGGTGGTCACCTTGTCGCCATCGACGAGCAGCACCGCGGGAAGCTCGAGCTTGCCCTTGGCGTCACCCGAAACACGGTTGACGGTGATGATCGAGCCGACCTCGACCTTCTCCTGACGGCCGCTTGTGCGCACAACTGCGTAAACCACTTCTCACCCTTTTTCTTAGAGGATTGTTTTCGTGTCGAAGCGCGGCCGTGCCGACTTCGAAGTCTGAGGTAACGCCGCCGGAGCGGCACCAACGCTCAATAATATCTCGGAGAACCGCACCTGGTCAAATAGGCGCGGCCGCGTGTCACTGACGCTCGCTCTCCTTGCGACGCACCGTGGCCTCGAGTGCCTCGGCGAGCGCGAGCTGGGCGGCCTGCGCTTCGTCCTTCGGCTGCTCGCCGCCGGCACGGAGCGGAGCGGTCGTGACGCGCCGGCTGCGCGCCCGCCCCGCCCCGGCGCTCGGCGCCTCGGGAAGTGCATCAAGAACGGAGTCGAGCAGGTTGCCCGCCCCGGATCCCGCCTTCGCGGGAAGTTCTGCGGCGCGGCGCTCGCCGTGCTGCGGCGCAGCCGTCTCGGCAGCGCTCGCGGGCGCCGCCGAGCGGTCGGCCGCGGGACCGTCGCCCGCCGCGCGAGACGCACGGGAGGAGACCCGGCCGCTCTGGCGCGGTGCGCCCTGCCCGTCGCGCGAGCCGGCACCCCGGTGCTCGCCGCCGCGGGGCTCTGCGCTACGGGGCTCTGCGCCGCGGGGTTCTGCGCCGCGAGCATCTGCGCCGCCCGCCGGCTGCTCAGCCTCGTGCTCGCCCGCCTTTGCCGCGGGGATCGTCGAGGCTGCGACCTGCGCGAGCATGTTCTTCGCACCGTCGGTGATCGCGTGCGCCTTCGCGTCGTGCTGCGGCTGGGGCTGCGCCTGGCCGTTGCCCCCGCGCCCGCCGCCGCGCTTCGAGTTGCGCGCGGGCGCCTCGCTGCGGTGCTTCGAGACGGGCTCGTGGTGCACGATGACGCCGCGGCCCGCGCAGACCTCGCAGGGCTCGCTGAACGACTCGAGCAGTCCGAGGCCGAGCTTCTTGCGCGTCATCTGCACGAGGCCGAGCGAGGTCACCTCGGCGACCTGGTGCTTCGTGCGGTCGCGGCTCAGGCACTCGACCATCCGTCGGAGCACGAGGTCGCGGTTCGATTCGAGGACCATGTCGATGAAGTCAACGACGATGATGCCGCCGATGTCCCGGAGGCGCAGCTGACGGACGATCTCCTCGGCTGCCTCCAGGTTGTTCTTGGTGACGGTCTCCTCGAGGTTGCCGCCGGAACCGACGAACTTGCCCGTGTTGACGTCGACGACGGTCATCGCCTCGGTGCGGTCGATCACGAGCGAACCGCCCGAGGGCAGCCAGACCTTCCGGTCGAGCGCCTTCGCGATCTGCTCCGTCACCCGGTACTCGTCGAAGACATCCCGCTCGCCCGTGTAGCGCTCGACGCGCTCGAGCAGGTCGGGAGCCACCTGCGACAGGTAGTTCTCGATCACCGTGAAGGTGTCCTCGCCGGAGATCAGCAGCTTCTGGAAGTCCTCGTTGAAGACATCGCGCACGATCTTGATGAGCATGTCGGGCTCGGAGTGCAGCAGCACGGGGCCGCCGCCCTTTGCGACGCGCTTCTGGATCGACTCCCACTGGCGCGTGAGGCGCTGCACGTCGTGCGTCAGCTGATCCTCGCTCGCGCCCTCGGCGGCGGTGCGCACGATGACACCGGCGCCGCTCGGGAGCACCTCCTTGAGGATCTTCTTGAGACGCGCACGCTCCGTGTCGGGAAGCTTGCGGGAGATGCCGTTCATCGCCCCACCGGGCACGTAGACCAGGAAGCGGCCGGGCAGCGAGATCTGGCTCGTGAGGCGCGCGCCCTTGTGCCCGACCGGATCCTTCGTGACCTGCACGAGCACCTGATCACCGGGCTTCAGCGCGTTCTCGATCTTGCGTGCGGTGTTCCCACCCTCGAACTCGGACCAGTCGACCTCACCCGAGTAGAGCACAGCGTTGCGGCCGCGGCCGATGTCTACGAACGCGGCCTCCATGCTGGGGAGGACGTTCTGCACGCGGCCGAGGTACACGTTGCCGATGAGCGACGACTCGCTCGAGCGCGCCACGTAGTGCTCCACGAGCACCTTGTCCTCGAGCACGCCGATCTGCACGCGGTCGGCGGTGGTGCGCACGATCATCTCGCGGTCCACCGACTCGCGGCGCGCGAGGAACTCGGACTCCGTGATGACGACCCGGCGGCGGCCGGCGTCGCGCCCGTCGCGGCGGCGCTGCTTCTTGGCCTCGAGACGGGTGGAGCCCTTGACCTTCTGGGGCTCAGTGATGACCGGTGCCTGGCGCGGCTGGCGCCGGGGGACCTCGTCTTCGTGCGGAGCGTCTCCCCCACCGGAGCGACGGCGGCGCGTGCGCGAGCTCGATACGGGCTCGCGCTCATCGGAATCGGCCTCGGGATGCAGGTGCTGATCGAGGATGTCGTCGAGCTGGCGCAGCTCGCTCGGGCGGATCTCGCTGCGGCGCGGGCGCGGAGCGATCGGCGGCACATCCGGAGCGAGGAAGATGAGGCGCGTCGTCGCGCGGAAGCGCTCCTCCGGCGTCATGTCCGCGAGCGGAAGCACGAGCTGCGGAGCCTCGGGCTTCACCGGAGCCGCGGCCTCAGCGGTGTCCTCGGCAATGCCGGGAGCGGGCGTCTCCGTGTCCGACTCGGTCGCCACCGCCTCGGTGGTGTCCTCCGCTGCGACGGGTGCCGTCTCGCTCGTCTCGGCGGACTCCCCCTCGGACGCCGCGAGGGCCTCCTGCACCGGCTCGTGCTGTTCTTCTGTCGTCTGCTTCACCATTCCTGGTGTCTCCTTCGATCCGGAGAAAGCATTGCTCGCTCCGGCAATTCTTTTCGGCGGGATCTCCCGCGAATCCTGTTCCCCGCGGATGCCTGCACCCGCGCTCGGTCGTTCCTCGACCGGTGGCGACCTGGCGGCCGCCAAAAGACTGTGCGTGCGGTTCCCGTTCCAGGGCAACCTGCACTGCGGTACTCATTATGTCACGCGACGCTCCGTTTCCGCAGGATTCCACCCACCTCGGGCAATCTCGCGTCATCTGCCGGGCGTGGGAGCGCACTTCGCAGGATTCGACGCAGGCGGGCGCGTTAGGATCGCGGCATGAGCTCTGCACTCGAGACTGCGCGTCGGCCGGTCGGTTTCGCCGTATTCACGATCATCGCCGGCGCTGTCGGCTGGTTCGCGTCCTGGGAGCTCCTCACCGAGTACATCAAGACGCTCGCACAGCCCGGCTACGTGCCCAACTGCGCCGTCAGCATCCTCGTCACCTGCGGGCCGAACATGGGCTCCTGGCAGGGCTCGCTGTTCGGCTTCAGCAACACCATCATCGGCGTCGCCGCGTTCATGGCGCCGATCATCGTGGGCGTCGCCCTCCTCGCGGGGGCCCGCTTCGCCCCGTGGTTCTGGCGGGTCTACCAGCTCGGCCTGCTCGCCGGCTTCGTCTTCGTGTGCTGGCTCTTCACGCAGAGCGTCTACTCGCTCGGCACGCTGTGCCCGTGGTGCATGGTCGTCTGGTCGGCCATGATCCCGCTCTGGTGGTTCAGCGCGTTCACCCCCGATGCGACCGGGCTCGTGCCCGCGAGCGCCGGCCGGAAGCGCGCGTTCCAGCAGCTGAACTCGTGGGCCTGGGTGCTCGTGCTCATCACGGTGCTCGTGATCGCGTTCCTCGCGCAGATGCAGCTCGACTGGCTCGCGGAGTTCGCGCGCAACTAGCGGGACCCCGCGGCGCTCCCCCGCAGGCGGTCCCACAGGGCGTCGACCTGCGCGAGTGTCTCGGCCTCCGTGCCCGCGGTGTCGATCACGACATCGGCCACAGCGCGCCGCTCGGCGTCGCTCGCCTGGTTCGCGATCCGGCCGCGGGCGTCGGCCTCGGACATGCCCCGCAGCTCGACCATGCGCGCCACCCGGACTTCGCTCGGCGCCTCCGCGACCACGACCAGATCGAACGGCAGCTCTCGCGCAGCTTCGACCAGCAGCGGAATCTCGTACACGACCACCGCGTCCGGATCCGCCGCCAGTGCTGCCGCCTGCGCCTCCGCGAACAGGCGCTGCACCTCGGGATGGACGATGCCGTTGAGCCGGGCGAGCGCCTCGGCGTCCGCGAAGACGATCGCTCCGAGCGCTGCGCGATCGAGCGAGCCGTCGCTCCGGATCACGCGGTCGGCGCCGAACGCCTCGGCCACGCGGGCGAGTCCGGGCGAACCCACCGCGACCGCGTCCCGCGCGAGCTGATCCGCGTCGATCCGGATCGCACCGAGCTCGGCGAGGCGCCGCCCGATCGTCGATTTGCCCGCGGCGATCCCGCCCGTCAGTCCGATCAGCGTCATGCTCCCAGGGTAGCGCGGGGCTCGCGTATGCTGGCGCCAGGGAGGCACGCATGCTCGAACTCATCACCGGCACGGTGCTCGCCGCGTCCGCGGGCCTGAACGCCTACATCCCACTGCTCGGACTCGGCCTCCTCTCCCGCTTCACCACGTGGGTGCAGCTGCCCGACGGCTGGTCGTGGCTCGAGAACGAATGGGCGCTCGGCATCCTCGCGGTGCTCCTGCTCATCGAGGTGATCGTCGACAAGGTGCCCGCGCTCGACAGCGTCAACGACGTGCTGCAGACCGTGATTCGGCCGGCCTCTGGCGGCATCGTGTTCGCCGCGGGCTCGGCGAGCGACACCGTGGCGGTGTCGGATCCCGCGGCGTTCGTCACCTCGGCACAGTTCTGGCCGGTGCTGCTCGGCGTGCTCGTGGCGCTGGTCCCGCACGCGCTCAAAGCGATCGCGCGACCCGTGCTCAACGTCCTGACGGCCGGTGCCGGGGCGGCGATCTCGAGCACGCTGGAGGATCTCGGCGCCGTCGCGCTCACGATCCTCGCCGTGCTCGTCCCCGTCGTGGCGCTCATCGCGCTCGGGGTGGCCGTGTTCCTCCTCGTGCGGCGGCTCCGCCGCGTGCAGCGCCTGCGCGCAGAGCAGCGGCTCGCGGCCCCCTGAGCCCGGCGGCGGCGCGTGCGGGCGCGGCCGGGTGGGGTGCGGCGGCGCCCCTGCACCCCCACCCGGCCGCGCCCGGTGTGCGCCCGGTGTGCACCCGAGAACGCCGAAGGCCCGGCCACCCCGTGGGGTGACCGGGCCTTCAGGACTCGGGGTTAGTTGCCCTCGAGCTGCGCCTTCAGCGCGGCGAGTGCCGCGTCGTCAGCGAGTGCGCCGGTGGACGCGGAATCGCTCGAGAAGCTCGAAGCGCCTGCGTCGGCAGCCGGGGCCGCGATGACCTCGGTGAGCGCCGCGGCGACCTGCTTCTTGTGAGCCTCCCAGCGCTCCTGGGCAGCAGCGTACTCCTGCTCCCACTTCTCGCGCTGCGACTCGAAGCCTTCCTTCCACTCCTGCGTCTCGGGATCGAAGCCCTCGGGGTACTTGTACTCGCCGTTCTCGTCGTACTCCGTGGTCATGCCGTAGAGCGCGGGATCGAACTCGGTGCCCTCGGGATCGACGCCGTCGTTCGCCTGCTTGAGGCTGAGCGAGATGCGGCGGCGCTCGAGATCGATGTCGATGATCTTGACGAAGACCTCCTGGCCGGCCGACACGACCTGCTCAGCGAGCTCGACGTGCTGACCCGACAGCTCGGAGATGTGCACGAGGCCCTCGATGCCGTCCGCAACGCGAACGAACGCGCCGAAGGGGACGAGCTTCGTGACGACACCCGGGGCGATCTGACCGATCGCGTGGGTGCGTGCGAAGACCTGCCACGGATCCTCCTGCGTCGCCTTCAGCGACAGCGAGACGCGCTCGCGATCGAGCTCGACGGAGAGCACCTCGACGGTGACCTCCTGGCCGACCTCGACGACATCCGAAGCGTGCTCGATGTGCTTCCAGGACAGCTCGGAGACGTGCACGAGGCCGTCCACGCCGCCCAGGTCGACGAACGCACCGAAGTTGACGATCGACGAGATGACACCCTTGCGCACCTGGCCGGGCTTGAGCTCGGCGAGGAACGAGGAGCGGGTCGCCGACTGCGTCTCCTCGAGGAGCGCACGGCGCGACAGCACCACGTTGTTGCGGTTCTTGTCGAGCTCGAGGATCTTCGCCTCGATCTCCTGGCCCAGGTAGGGGGTCAGGTCGCGCACGCGGCGAAGCTCGATGAGCGAAGCCGGGAGGAAGCCGCGGAGCCCGATGTCAACGATGAGGCCACCCTTGACGACCTCGATGACGGTGCCGGTGACGACACCCTCGTTCTCCTTGATCTTCTCCACGTCGCCCCACGCACGCTCGTACTGCGCGCGCTTCTTGGACAGGATCAGGCGACCTTCCTTGTCCTCCTTCTGGAGCACGAGTGCCTCAACGGAATCGCCGACCTCGACGACCTCATCGGGGTCGACGTCGTGCTTGATGGACAGCTCGCGCGAGGGGATGACACCCTCGGTCTTGAACCCGACGTCGAGGAGGACCTCGTCGCGGTCAATCTTCACGACGGTGCCCTCGATGAGGTCGCCGTCGTTGAAGGACTTAATGGTCTCTTCGACCGCAGCAAGGAAGTCTTCGGCCGAGCCGATGTCGTTGATCGCGACCTGCTTGCTGGTGGTCGTTGCGTTCGTCATGTAAATGGTCTCCAGAATGGACAGGATATTCAGGCGCGGCGTGCAGAATTCAGTCTCGGGTCGTTTCCGACTCGAGCGCATGCCGCGCATGTGGACATGGTTGAGTCGCCACAAATGTGACGCTTCAGTCTATCCCCGCTTCGGCGCGGGAGGCAAGCGCAGAATCGCGGCGTTTCCCCGCCGCACCGATCGCTGCCACGAACACGCCGATCACGGCAATGAGGATCCCGCCGATGAGCACGAGCAGCTTGATGTTTGCGTCGATCGTGTCGTCGGACCAGGTGCGCAGATCCGGCGCGAAATCCCAGGGCTGCCCGAGCACGCGGGCGACCGCCCAGTCGACCCCGACTCCGGCGGCGCCGAGGATCGCGGCCACGATCGAGATCCGCAGGGCCGCGGGTCCCGGGACGTAGCGAATCGCGAGCGCGACCGCCCAGACGAGTGCCGCCCCGATGCCCGCGAGCGGCAGCATCGGGTCGAGCCAGCGCGCGGGCTCGCCGATCGCGACGGCGACGACGCCGAGGAAGAGCGCCAGCGCGACCGTGTCGATCGCGAGGGCGAGCACTGTCCGGTGCCGCCGCAGCCCGGCGCCGATCGGCGCGAGCGAGAGCAGAATCGGCGTGAACACGAGCAGCAGGCCGAGCAGCACGGCGGCGACCGCGATCCCGAGCCACGCGCCCGGTGCGCTCTGCGCCCAGACGACGAGCAGCAGCACGAGGAGGGAGACCGTCGCGCCGCCGAGCGCCCACCAACCGGGGCGCGGGACCCCGAGCAGCGGCAGGGTGGTGAGCGAGAAGGCGATGCCAACCGCGGGGAGCACGATCCAGAACCAGCTGAGCGTGTGCGACACAGAGAGGTTCACGATGAAACAGGTGAGGATCGTCGCGGCGTACGCGATGGCGGTGCTCCAGAGAATCGATGCGCGCCAGCCGCGGTAGACCCGCGCGTCGCGCTCGGCGGCGCGGCCCTCGTGGTCCTCGCTCGCGCTGATGAGTTCCTGGCCGGTGACGCCGAGCTCGGCGGCCAGGGCCTGGACCATCGTGATGTCGGGATAGGACAGGCCGCGCTCCCACTTCGAGACCGCCGATTCGGTCACGTGGAGGCGCGTGGCGAGCTCGCGCTGGGTCAGCCCGAGGGCGCGGCGCCGCTCGGTGACGAAGCGGCCGAGGTCCCGCTTGGTGATTTCCGTGTGCATGGAATCATCGAACCACGCCCCGCGGTCGGCGCGGGCCGCTTGTCCACAAGATCCGCGGATTTCCGCCACTCGACTGTTTGGCCAGTGGGTGTGGAGGGGTGTTGGGGGTCGGGTCCTGCCCGGGAAAAAGTTTGAGTTTGATCCGGATCCTGCTGCTCTTCGTCGCCGGGCGGTCTTCGCTCACAGCCCTCATCCGGAACCGGGCGACGCCCCGATATCCACGGATCCTGTCCGTAAGGAGATTCGCCGCCGGCCCCGGGGTGAGATTGGGCGCATGAGTCGCTCTCCGATCCCACTCCCGCCCGCACTCGGGCGCACGTTCTCCTCCGGCGAGGCCCGCGCGCACGGCGTGCACTCGAGGCGGCTCGACGGGCCGGATGTCGTTCGGATCGCGCGCGGACTGTACGCGCGACGCTTCGCCGTCGCTCCGGATCCGGAGCCCCCGCTCGGCGGGCAGCCGCCGCACTCCGACGAGCTCTGGCGGCGCGAGGTGCGCGCCCGCGCCGAAGCCCTCGGCCCGATGCTCCCGGACGAGGTCTTCTTCTCCCATCGAACCGCGGCGGCGCTTTGGGGACTCCCCATCGGCCCACCACCTGTGCACCCGGAGCGGCTCGACGCATCGGCATTCGGGAGACGACCAGGGCTCCCCCGCTTCGGAGTGGCGCCGCGGTCGGTCTCACCCAGGCTCGTCGCAGTAACCGCGCTACGCGGCGTGCGACTCACCGACCCGGCCACGACCTGGGTGCAGCTTGCCCCGACGATCAATCGGTTCGAAGCGATCGCGCTGGGCGATGCGATCCTGCATGCGGACCGCCTGCCGGGCACCGATGAACTCACGGCGCCGCCGCTCGCCACACACTCGGAATTGAGCGATGCGGTTCGCACTCCCTATCGTCGCGGTCGCGCCCAACTGCTCGCCTTGCTGCCGAGACTCTCGGCGCACGCGGCGTCCCCACCAGAGAGCCACCTCCGAGCGCTGCTCGAGGAGTGGGACTTCCCTCAGCCGTGGTTGGACTTCGACGTTCGGGACGGAGCCGGCAGGCTGCTGGGCTGCAGCGAGATCGCCTACCCAGAGCATCGGCTTGCCCTCGAGTATGAGGGCGCCCACCATTTCACCCTGGCGCGGCAGTACGCCCGCGATGTGGAGAAGGTGCAGCTGTACGCCGACGCGGGGTGGCGCGTGCTGCGGGTCACCGCTGAGCTGCTCTATCGGCGCCCGCAAACGCTCCGCACACGGCTCCGTGCGGCGCTCGCAAGCCCGCTCATCGAGCACACAGCGTCAGCGCATCGGCGGTTGCCAGACGGGCCGATCGGGCCAAGATTCGAGCGAGTTTGATCCACTATGGGGTGCGAAAAGTGGATCAAACTCGACCGAACTTGGGGGCGGGGTGGGCAGAACGGGCGCGCGGGGCGGGGCGGGCGCGCGAGCGGCGCGCGAGCGCCCGGGCGCGCAAGCGCGGGCACAGGCACACGCGCGGGCCCAGGCGCACGCGCGGGACCGCGGGGCCCGCAGGGACCGCGGGGCCCGCAGGGACCGCGGGCCCCGCGGGCCCACCTGAGACCGCTAGTGCGCGGCCGCGTTCCAGTTCGCGCCGCGGCCCACCTGGACCTCGAGCGGCACGGAGAGCTCGGCGGCGCCCGCCATCTCCTCACGGACGATCGCCTCGAGGGCGTCCCACTCGCCGGCGGAAACCTCGAACATGAGCTCATCGTGGATCTGGAGCAGCATCCGCGAGGTCAGGCCGGCCTCGCGCATGCGCCGCTCCACACCGATCATGGCGAACTTGATGATGTCCGCTGCGGAGCCCTGGATCGGCGCGTTCAGCGCTGCGCGCTCCGCGTTCTCCCGGAGGATGCGGTTGGGGCTCGCCAGGTCCGGGAACGGGCGGCGGCGGCCGAAGATCGTCTCGGTGAAGGTGTCGCGCTTCGCCTGGTCGACGACCGAGCGGAGGTAGTCGCGAACACCGCCGAAGCGCTCGAAGTAGTCGGTCATGAGCTGCTTCGCCTCGGCGGCCGAGATGCCGAGCTGCTTCGACAGGCCGAATGCCGACAGGCCGTAAGCGAGGCCGTACGACATCGCCTTCACCTTCGAGCGCATCTCGTTCGTCACTTCCTCGGGCGGCACGCCGAAGATGCGGGCGCCCACGAAGCGGTGCAGATCCTCCCCCGCGTTGAACGCCTCGATCAGCCCCTCGTCGCCCGAGAGGTGCGCCATGATCCGCATCTCGATCTGCGAGTAGTCGGCCGTCATCAGGGTCTCGAAATCGCCCGAGTGGATGAAGCCCTCGCGAATGCGGCGCCCCTCCTCGGAGCGGACCGGGATGTTCTGCAGGTTCGGATCGGTCGACGCCAGACGCCCCGTGCTCGCGCCCGTCTGCACGAACGTCGTGTGGATGCGCCCATCGGGCTGCACCGCCTTGATGAGCGTCTCCACCATCTGGCGCAGCTTGTTCGCGTCGCGGTGCGCGAGCAGCGCACCGAGGAACGGGTGCGGGTTCTTCTGCTGCAGCTCGGCGAGCGCGGCCGCGTCCGTCGTGTAGCCGCTCTTCGTCTTGCGCGTCTTCGGCATGTCGAGCTCCTCGAAGAGCACCACCTGCAGCTGCTTCGGCGAGGACAGGTTGACCTCGTGGCCGATCGCGTCGAACGCCTCCTGCTCGAGCCCCGCAACGCGCGCCGTCAGCTCCGCGTGATGCGCTTCGAAGAGCGGAAGGTCGATCTCGACGCCGCGCTCCTCGAGGTCGGTGAGCACAGAGACGAGCGGCAGTTCGATGTCCGCGTAGATCTCGCCCGTGCGATCCGGGAAGCGCTCGAGCGCCGCGGCGTGCGCGCGCACGACGTACCAGGCGAGCGCGGCCGCGTCGGCGACGCTCCCCTCATCGGGAACGAGCTGGTTGGGGTCGCCCTCGGGCACCTGCTCGCCGAGGAAGCGGAAGACCGCCTCGGGGATGTTCTTCTCCGCGGTCGCGGGGCGGAGCAGCCAGGCGGCGATCAGCAGGTCGCCGGCGATGCCGCCGATGCGCACGCCCGCTTCGTCGGCAAGACGGAGCTGGTGCTTCGCATCGAAGAAGATCTTGGGCGCATCGCTCGCGAGCCACTCCTCGAACTGCGCGTAGTCGCGGCCGCCGGGCTGCCAGTGGAAGAGCACCGAGGATTCCGCGGTGGCGAGGCCGACCGTCGTGCCGGCGTCGCTCGACTGGATCACCACGGCGGGGCACTCCGCCTTCGCCAGCCAGTCGCCCAGCTCCTCGTCGATCAGCAGCTTCGCGACGGGCTGCTCGGGCGCGAGCGGCGTCGCGCTCGTCGTGGCGCCGCCCGTGGGCACCTCGGCGCCGGCGAGCTTGCCCACCCGCTGCAGCAGCGTGCGGAACTCAAGCTTCGCGAAGACCTCCTGCACCGCGTGCATGTCGATCTCGCCGCGCTTCAGCTCATCGATCGTGACGTCGAGCTCGACGTCACGCACCAGCCGGTTCAGCCGGCGGTTGCGCTCGGCCAGGTGCGCGTGCTCCCGCAGGCTCTCGCCCACCTTGCCGCCCACCTCGTCCTGGCGGCGGAGGATCTCCTCAAGCGAACCGAACTGGTTGATCCACTTCACGGCGGTCTTCTCGCCCACGCGCGGGATACCGGGGAGGTTGTCGCTCGTCTCGCCGACAAGCGCCGCGATCTCGGGGTACTGCTCCGGGCGCACGCCGTAGCGCTCCATCACCTTTTCCGCGTCGTACCGGGTGAGCTCGCTCACGCCCTGCTTCGACGGGTAGAGCAGCGTGATCCGATCGTCGACGAGCTGGATCGTGTCGCGGTCGCCGCTCACCACGAGCACTCGGTACCCGGCGTCCGCGCCGCGCGTCGCGAGGGTGGCGAGGATGTCGTCTGCCTCGTAGTTCTCCTTCTCGAGGGTGGTGATCCCCATCGCGTGCAGCGCCTCCTGCAGCAGCGGGATCTGCCCCTTGAACTCGGGCGGGGTCTCGCCGCGCGTGCCCTTGTACTCGGGGTACTCCTCGGTGCGGAACGAGTGCCGCGAGATGTCGAACGCCACCGCGAGCGAGTCGGGTGTCTCGTTGCTGAGCAGGTTGATCAGCATGGCGATGAAGCCGTGCACGGCGTTGGTGTGCTGCCCGGTCTGGGTCTGGAAACTATCGACCGGGAGCGCGTAGAACGCTCGGAAGGCCAGCGAGTGGCCGTCGATGATCATGAGGGTAGGCTGAGGCGTATTCGACACATGCCCAGCCTACAAGCCGCCACCGACATCCACACGGGGGAATCGCGCGCGGGCGAGGCGTGGTCCCCGGCCGCGAGGCCCCCGAGAAAGGCATGCTCCGCACGATGAACGCACAGGATCCGGCAGCGCTCCGCCCGAGCGACGTCCACCCCGACGACGCCCTCGAGTACATCCGCAGCCGCGGCGTGGGCGCGCTCGCTGACCGGATGGGGATCGAGTTCGTCGAGTTCTCCGCCGAGCGGGCCGTCGCCACGATGCCGGTCGAAGGGAACACGCAGCCGATCATGCTCATGCACGGCGGCGCGTACGTCGTGCTCGGCGAGACGCTCGGGTCCATGCACGCGAACCTCGTCGCGCCCGAGGGCACCGTCGCCGTCGGCGTCGACATCAACGCGACGCACACGGGCTCCGCGCGCTCCGGCCGCGTCACCGGCACGTGCGTGCCGATCAAGCTGGGCCGCTCGATCGCGGTGCACGAGATCGCGATCGACAACGAGGACGGCGAGCGCTGCTCGACTGTGCGGATCACGAACTTCTACAAGCGCGTCGCGCAGTAGCGCGCCTCGTTCCCCCAGACGCCAGAGCGCCCCGGGTCCGCGAGGATCCGGGGCGCTCTGGCGTCAGGCGAGTCGGAAAACTAGTCCTTCTTCGGCCCGAGCTGGTCGATGATCGTCTTCGCGACGTCCTGCATCGTGAGACGGCGATCCATCGAGGCCTTCTGGATCCAGCGGAACGCCTCGGGCTCGCTCAGGCCCATCTTGTCGTTCAGGATGCCCTTGGCGCGGTCGACGAGCTTGCGCGTCTCGAAACGCTCGGCAAGATCCGCCACCTCGTTCTCGAGGGTGACGATCTGCTGGAAGCGCGAGAGAGCGATCTCGATCGCGGGGAGCAGGTCTGCGGGGGTAAAGGGCTTCACGACATAGGCGAGCGCGCCAGCCTCGCTCGCGCGCTCGACGAGCTCGCGCTGGCTGAACGCCGTGAGCAGCACGACGGGGGCCAGGTGCGTCTTGTTGATGCGCTCCGCGGCGGAGATGCCGTCGAGCTGGGGCATCTTCACGTCCATGACCACGAGGTCGGGGCGGAGCTCCTCAACCAGCTTCACAGCGGTCTCGCCATCGCCGGCCTCGCCGACCACATCAAATCCGTTGTCGCGCAGCGTCTCGACGATGTCGAGGCGGATCAGGGACTCATCCTCCGCGACGACGACGCGGCGCGGGGTGTTCGGGGTAGTGCTCTGGTCATTCACCCTCCCAGCTTACGTCATCCGGCGACACGATTCCCTGAACCGGCACTGTGTTCCTCCGCCCCGCGCGCGCCGGATCCCGCTGGCGAAGCGCCCGGGCACCCGCAGCGCACGTCTGCGCGCGCGGCTGCGCTAGGGTGGTTCTGTTGTTCCACCGCTCCTCCGGGATGCGGCGATCCACTCAGCCGGATTGGCGGAATTGGCAGACGCGGCGCACTCAAAATGCGTTGTCGAAAGACGTGCGGGTTCGAGTCCCGCATCCGGCACCAGAATCATCCCGGGCGGGCGCCTGAACACGCGTCAGCGCCCCAGCCCCCGAGCGCCTGGCAGCACCCGAGCACGTACTCGCCCGAGCCCCAAGGCCCCGAGCCCCAAGGCCCCGGGTCCCGGGCGCTAGCCGAGCAGCGTGCGAATGCGCTCCACCGAGATCAGCCCCTCGAGCACGGGCCCGGCCACCACCAGGTAGATGAGCGCCAGGAAGACCGCGTAGCTCAGCGTGAAGCCCGCGCAGGCGGCGATGTTCTCGCGCTTCCCGAAGTGCTCGCCGAACTTCCTGAGGAACGAGATCGGGTGGCGCAGGTCCCAGCTGTTGAAGCGCGGGTACCGGCCGAGGTACATGCCGAAGCCGAGGAGAAGCATCACCACGCCCACGGCCGTGAGCGGCAGCGGGCTGAGGAGCGCTGAGGCCCGATCGCCGTACAGGGTGAGGGCCACGCCGAGGTGCACGATGAAGACGTTGAGCACGGTGTTCACCACACCGGACATCGCGAGCGTGATCACGAGGATGATGTCGTACCAGAGCGGCACCTCATCGTCCTCGCTCCGATGCGACTGGTTCAGCTCGGTGATGAGGTAGCTCGCGTTCGGCAGGAGCAGGAGCCAGACGAGGCCCGTGACGCCGAGCACCACAAAGCCCGAGATGGGCGACACGACCGTGAGCGTGAGGCCGACGAGACCGCCGACGCCCAGCACGAGAACGGGCAGGATCGAGAGCCAGATGTTCCAGAGCATCGGCCGGTACAACCGGGTGCGGTAGACCGCCGCGCGGAGGAGCACGAGCAGCAGCGCGTACGCGTTGAGCGCGACCGCGCCGAGGATCAGGAAGAACATGCCGCAGCGCGCGCTAGGAGTCGCGCTCCTCGCGCTTCCGCTGGGCGTTGCGCCACAGGGTGACGCCAACCACAACTCCGGCGCCAACGAACACGGCCCAGGAGATCACCGCTCCGAGAATCATCACGGAACCACCGTAGCAGCGGAGCGGTGCCCCGCGCGCGGACGCTCAGTTCCCGGCACGCACGCGCTCAATGCCCGGCACGCGGGCGCTCAGTTCCCGGCGTCGCCGTTCCCCTCGGCGTCGCCGCTGCCCGGGGCACCGCCGATGAAGCCGACGATCGCGCCGATCGCGAGCCCCACGCCGATGCCCATGCCGACCCAGCCCATCGCGATCCCCGCGACGAGGCCGAGCCCGCCGCCGATCACGAGCCCGCCGGTCATCCACGCGATGGAGGCGGCACGGGACGGGGTACGGTTCTCGCTCATGCTTCGAGGGTACGCCCGCTGCGGCTCGATGCCGAATCGCCGAGCCGGGTCAGCCCGCCGCGACGGGAGTGTTCGCCAGGCGGAGCGCGGAGAGCGCCGCGTCGGCGAAGGGGTGCTGGGGCTGTCCGAACTCAGCCACCCACACGTCGCCGGAGAAGAGGTACCCCTGGGTGACGCTCGAGATCCCGCCCGATACGGTGAGCGTGTACGCCGTGACCTCGTCGCCCGTCTCCTTCGCGAAGTCCGAGGCATCGAGCGCCGCGCGGAACTCGTCGCGCGCGGCGGGATTGAGCACCGCGACGATGAGTACGGTGAGCGAGCCACTGTTGGGCACGCCCCACGCGCAGGCGCTGCTCGTGGTCGCGCCGTCGAGCGCGGCGACCGCAGCCGGGCCCATCACCCCGTCGCGCATGACGCCGCGAAGGCGGGTGGCGGTTTCGGCGTCGAGCAGTTCGTACCCGGGCCCGCCCAGCTCGGTCACGTGCTCGCCGCTCACCAGCTCGCCGCACGCCGGCACGGTCACGGGGGCCGTGAGCGCAGGCCGCGGCGGCGCCGTCTCCTCGGGGCTCGGCTCGGGCGACGGCTGCGGAGCGGTCGTGGGAGCGGGCGCTTCGGTGCTCGGAGCCGGCTGCTCCCCCGGCTCGGGCGCGCAGGCGGCGAGGCCCAGCACGCCGAGCGCCGCGAGCGCGGCAGTCGCGGCGCGAAGACCGGTGCGGCGCCAGGTCGGCCGCGGCCCGAGCGCGCGAGCGCCCGCGCGGGTCACGGTGATCGGCACTGCACTCCCCTGCCGGGTTCCGGATGCTCGGAGGCGCTCGGCGCCGGCCGTCGTCTGCTCGCTCGTCATGCCGCCCAGCATAGCGAGAGCCCGCGACACCGGAAATCTCCGGTGTCGCGGGCTCTCCCGCTCCGCCTCGCGGCGGCAGCGCGCGACTCCGCTAGGCCTCGCGGCGGCCGAGCGTGTGCTTCCGCGGTCCGGCCTCAGGCAGCTTGCCCGTGGTCTCGCCCATGCGGTGAATGCGCAGCGTGTTGGTCGTGCCGACGATCCCAGGAGGGGACCCGGCGATGATCACGACCTTATCGCCGATCTCCGCGCGGGAGTGCTCGAGCAGCAGCTCGTCCGCCTGGGTGAACATCTCGTCGGTGCTGTCGACCCGGGGCACCTCGTAGCTGCGCGCACCCCAGGTGAGCTCCATGCGTCGGCGCGTGTTCGGGTCGGGGGTGAACCCGATGATCGGGATCGGCTTCCGCAGCCGCGACATCCGGCGCACGGTGTCGCCGGACTCCGTGAACACGCAGATGTAGCGCGCACCGATGAAGTCGGCGACCTCGGAAGCGGCAAGGGTGAGCGCGCCGCCCTGGCTCCGCGGCTCGGCGCCGAGCGGCTCGATCCGGTCGAGCGCGTGATCCTCCGTGGCCTCGATGATGCGCGCCATGGTCGCGACGGCCTCGACCGGGTACGCGCCGACGCTCGTCTCGCCCGAGAGCATCACGGCGTCGGCGCCGTCGAGGACGGCGTTCGCGCAGTCGGAGGCTTCGGCACGCGTGGGGCGCGGGTTCTCGATCATCGATTCGAGCACCTGCGTGGCAACGATGACGGGCTTCGCGTTGCGGCGCGCGAGCGCGATCGCCTCGGTCTGCACGAGGGGCACCTGCTCCAGCGGCAGCTCGACGCCGAGGTCGCCGCGGGCGACCATGATGCCGTCGAACGCCGCGACGATCTCCTCGAGGTGCTCGACGGCCTGCGGCTTCTCGATCTTCGCGATGACGGGGAGGCGCACGCCCTCCTCGTCCATGATCTCGTGCACGCGGGTGATGTCGGCGGCGTCGCGCACGAAGGAGAGGGCGATGTAGTCGGCGCCGAGGGCGATCGCCCAGCGCAGATCCTGCTCATCCTTCTCCGAGAGCGCGGGCACGTTCACCGCGACGCCGGGCAGGTTGATGCCCTTGTTGTTCGAGACAGCGCCCGGGATCTCGACGGTGGTGTACACCGTGTCCTCGGTCACCCGAACGGCGCGGAGGCCGACCTTGCCGTCGTCCACGAGCAGCGGATCGCCGACCTTGACGTCGCCGGGGAGCCCGCCGTGCGTGGTGCTCGAGATCGTGCGGTCGCCCACAATGTCGCGCGTCGTGATGGCGAACTCGTCGCCCACCTCGAGCTCGTAGGGGCCCCCCTCGAACTTACCGAGCCGGATCTTCGGCCCCTGCAGATCGGCGAGCACCGCGATCGGGCGTCCGACCTCGATCTCCGCGCGCCGGATGTTGCGGTAGATCCCCTCGTGCACGTTGTAGGTGCCGTGGGACATGTTCAGGCGGGCGACGTTCACGCCCGCACGGATCAGCTCCAGGGTGTGGTCGTAGCTGGAGACCGCGGGCCCCCAGGTGGCAACGATCTTTGCGTGACGCATCTGCTCTCCTTGCTTAGCGGGGTGACGTCGCGGGGGCGGCGGCGGGCGCCGGTGCGTCCCCGTGATCGATCACGTGGAAGAACTGCTCGGGATCCGCCGTGTCGCGCAGCACCGAGTCGAGCGGGTTGCTGCGACCGGGCAGGTAGACGGAGGTCTCGATGCCGACGTGGCGGCGGCGCTGGACGATGATCACGATCAGGCCGACCACGATCGCGAGGAGTGCGGCGAGCACGTTCGTGCGGATACCCAGGAAGAGGAGGCTCGGATCGACGCGGAGCGACTCCGTGAAGGCGCGGCCGATGCCGTACCAGACGAGGTACATGCCGAAGAAGATGCCCCAGCGCGGGCGCCACTTGCGCTCGATCGCGAGCAGCACGATGATCCCGAGAATGTTCCACAGCGCCTCGTAGAGGAAGGTGGGGTGGAACAGCGTGCCCTCGGGCAGGCCGATGGGGAACGCCGGGTTCGACGCCTCGATCTCGAGCCCCCAGGGCAGCGTCGTCGGGCCGCCGAAGAGCTCGTGGTTGAACCAGTTGCCGAGGCGACCGACGGCCTGCGCGAGGAGCAGACCGGGCACGAGCGCGTCCGCGAAGGAGGCGAAGCGGATGCCCGTGATGCGCGAGGCGATGAGCACGCCGATGCCGCCGCCGAGCAGGGCGCCGAAGATCGCGATGCCGCCGTTCCAGAAGGCGAAGATCTCGAGCGGGTTCTTCCCCGCGCCGAAGTAGTCTCCCCAGTGGGTGACGACGTGGTACAGGCGCGCCCCGATGATGCCGAGCACGAGCGACCACACGAGGAAGTCGAGCGTCGCGCCCTTCTCTCCCCCGCGTCGGCTCAGACGGCGAGCCGTCCAGATCCCCGCGAGGATGATCCCCACGATGATGCAGAGCGCGTAGAAGTAGATCCGCAGGGGGCCGATCTGCAGGAACTGCAGGTCGGGGCTCGGGATGCTCATTGGGAGAATCATTCACTCCTCTTTCGCCCGCGGCTAGGCCGCCGGAAGCTGCTGGTGGTGCTGCCCCGGATCGGAGCAGCGGTCGAAAATCATCCTATCGCGGGGCGGTTCCCGCGGCGATCGCGCGCACGGTCGCACCGAGCTGCGCCACGCCGCCGTCGCGCAGCGCGCGCACGAAGGCGGTGCCCACGATGGCCCCGTCCGCGTACTCGAGCGCGGCGGCGACCTGCTCGGCGGTCGAGATGCCGATGCCGACGCACGCGAGCTCGGCGCCCTGTGCGCGGAGGCGCTCGGTGAGGCCGCGTGCGGCCGCGTCGAGCTCGGCGCGCTCGCCCGTGATCCCCATCGTGGAGACGGTGTACACGAAGCCGGTGCTCGACTCGGCGACGAGCGCGAGGCGGGCGTCGCTCGAGCTGGGGGCAGCGAGGAAGACGCGGTCGAGGCCGCTCGCCTCGGAGACGGCGATCCACTCGGCCGCGGCGTCCGGGGTGATGTCGGGCGTGATGAGCCCGGCGCCGCCCGCGGCGGCGAGGTCGCGCGCGAAGCGCTCCACGCCGTACTGCAGCACGGGGTTCCAGTAGGTCATCACGAGCACGGGCACGTCGACCGCCTCGCGCACCCGGCGCACCGCCTCGAAGACGTGCGCCACGCGGAAACCGCCGGCGAGCGCGGTCTGCGTCGCCTCCTGGATCACGAGGCCGTCCATGACCGGGTCCGAGTAGGGCAGCCCGAGCTCGAGCACATCGGCTCCTGCGCGGGCCATCTCGATCGCCGCGGCGATGCTCGTGTCGAGATCGGGGAAGCCGACCGGCAGATACCCGACGAGCGCGCCGGCGCGCTCCTCCTTCGCCGCGCGGATCGCCCGCGCTACCTGCGACTCGGTGCCGCTCATCCCTCGACTCCTGCTTCGCCGTCGAGCAGGCCGAAGTAGCGGCCCGCGGTTGCCATGTCCTTGTCGCCGCGCCCAGAGAGGCTCACCATCACGAGCCCGTCCGGGCCGAGCTCGCGCCCGATGCGCAGCGCGCCGGCCAGCGCGTGCGCCGACTCGATCGCGGGGATGATGCCCTCGGTCTGGCTCAGCAGGCGCAGTGCCTGCATCGCCTCGTCGTCGGTCGCGGGGATGTAGCTCACGCGGCCGATGTCCGAGAGCCAGGCGTGCTCGGGGCCGACGCCCGGGTAGTCAAGACCCGCGGAGATCGAGTGCGACTCGATCGTCTGCCCGTCCTCGTCCTGCAGCACGTAGGTCTTCGCGCCGTGGAGGATCCCGGGGCGGCCCCGCTCGATCGAGGCGGCGTGCCGCTCGGTGTCGACGCCATCGCCCGCGGCTTCGACGCCGTAGAGCCGCACGTCGGCGTCATCGAGGTACGCGTCGAACATACCGATCGCGTTCGAGCCGCCGCCCACGCAGGCCACGACCGCGTCGGGCAGGCGCCCCTCGCGCTCGAGGAGCTGCGCGCGGGCCTCCTCCGAGATGATCTTCTGGAAGTCGCGCACCATCGCCGGGAACGGGTGCGGCCCGGCCGCGGTGCCGAAGATGTAGTTGGTGCGATCGACCGTGGCGACCCAGTCGCGGTAGGCCTCGTTGATCGCGTCCTTCAGCGTGCGCGACCCCGTGGTGACCGGGATCACCTCGGCGCCGAGGAGGCGCATGCGCGCCACGTTGAGGGCCTGACGCTCGGTGTCGACCTCGCCCATGTAGATCGTGCACTCGAGCCCGAACAGCGCCGCCGCCGTCGCCGTGGCGACGCCGTGCTGGCCCGCGCCGGTCTCCGCGATGACGCGCTGCTTGCCGAGGCGCTTCGTGAGGAGCGCCTGGCCGAGCACGTTGTTGATCTTGTGCGAGCCCGTGTGGTTCAGATCCTCGCGCTTGAGGAAGACCCGCGCGCCCCCGGCGTGCGCGGCGAAGCGCGGCACCTCCGTGATGGGCGAGGGGCGCCCCGCGTAGCTCTCGAGCAGTTCGACGAGCTCCGCCCGGAACTCGGGATCGGCCTGCGCCGCCTCGTAGGCCGCGGTGAGCTCGTCGATGGCGGCGATGAGCGACTCGGGCATGAACCGGCCGCCGAACTCGCCGAAGAACGGTCCGTGCTGCTCGCGCAGGCTCGTCACCGACCCCGGCTCGGTCCCGGCGGGCGTCGCTGCGGATGCGGGGAGGTCTGTCATGGTCTTCCTCGGGGTCAGACGCTGAGGTAGGACTGCAGCGTCGCGACGGGGTCGTTGGTGACGAGCGCTTCGCCGACCAGGACGACGTCGGCCCCGGCCTCCCGGTAGTGCGCCACGTCGGAGACGTCGAGCACCGCCGATTCCGCGACGCGGATCACGCCGGCGGGGATCTGGTCGGCCACCCGGCCGAACAGCTCGCGGTCGAGCTCGAAGGTGCGGAGGTCGCGCGCATTCACGCCGATGAGCTGCGCGCCGAGATCCACGGCGCGGGCCACCTCGTCGGCGGAGTGCGCCTCGACGAGCGGCGTCATGCCGAGCTCGCGGATCATGGCGTGCAGCGTCTCGAGCCGCTCCTGCGGCAGCGCGGCGACGATGAGGAGCACGAGGTCCGCACCCGCGGCGCGGGCCTCGAGCACCTGGTACTCGTCGCCGATGAAGTCCTTGCGGAGCACCGGGATGCTGACGGCCTTGCGGACCGCCTCGAGGTCGGCGAGGGAGCCCTTGAACTTCCGCTCCTCCGTGAGCACGCTGACCGCGCTCGCGCCGCCGGACTCGTACTGCGCTGCGAGCGTCTGGGGCTCGGCGATCTCGGCGAGGTGGCCGCGCGACGGGCTCGCGCGCTTCACCTCGGCGATCACCTTGATGTGATCGGCCGGGGCGAGGGCGGCGAGGGCGTCAAGGGCGGGAGCACGACGGAGAGCTTCGGCCTCCACCTGAGCGGCGGACCGAAGCTCTCGGCGCGCCCGCGCGTCCTCCAGGGACCCCGCGAGCAGTTGATCGAGCACGTTAGTCGTGCGTCTTGGGGCTGAACTTCGGGCCGTTGACGCCGTAGCCGGCCTTCGCCAGGATCCACCCGAGGATGGCGCCGACGACGACGATGCCAGCGCACACCCACACCATGGTCGACATGTGCAGGAAGAAGAAGACGGTGCCGGCTGCGATGCCAAGCAGCATCACCACGACCGCCGTCCATGCGGCGGGCGAATCACCGTGACCGGGGTCTCCGTGCTGGGTACTCATGAATCTCCTCTGAACGGGTGTGAACGCTTCAAGCCTAGCGGATTTCCGCGGTGGGGTCGTCGCCGTCACTCAGCGCGTCCCAGTCCGAGATGCGATCGGGCGCGCCGCCGCGGCTCTTCGTGGCGGCGCCGGAGTCGTACTTCCGCCCGCCGGTGGCCCAGCGGCCGCCGGTGAGCACGACGAGGACGCCGAGCAGTGCCGCGAGCAGCCCCGCGGCGAGGCTTACCCAGACCCAGGCCGAGACCTGGCTCCAGACCACCATCGTCGTGCTCGCGCCGCCCGCGATGCCGGTGATCTCCGTGATCCGGCCGGACACCGCGGCGAGCGGCGCCTGCGCGACGTTCAGGGTGAGCGCGACGAGCCCCGCGCCGAGCAGCGCGACGAGCACGCCGAGCACGCGGCGGAAGACCGGGCCGGCGATCGTGAGCGCCAGAGCTGCGGCGACGATCGCGATCGCGACGGGCGAGAGCGCGGGGTTCAGCGCGTGGCCCGTGACCGGCTCGATGTCGTGGGTGCCGTCGAGCATGAACGAGACCCAGGTCTGGGCCCCGGCGAGCAGGCCGGCTCCGCCGACGATGGCGATCCCGCCGAGCGAGAGGAGCTTCGGGCTCATGATGCGGACTCCTTGGTGTCGTGGGAAGCGCGGGGTGCGGACGCACCGTTCGGGGCGGAGAGCTCGTGCAGGGTGTTCGCGATCGCGATCGCCCGGAGCGGGGCCGCGGCCTTGCTGCGGCACTCAGCGTCCTCGGACTCTGGAACCGAGTCGGCAACGATCCCGGCGCCGGCCTGCACCATCGCCACGCCCGCCTTGATCGTCGCGGTACGGATCGCGATCGCGAGATCCGCCGCGCCCCCGAGGCCGAAGTAGCCGACCACGCCGCCGTAGACGCCGCGCTGCACGGGCTCGAGCGCGTCGATGATCTCGAGCGCTCGGGGCTTCGGGGCGCCCGAGAGGGTGCCAGCCGGGAAAGTGGCGCGGAAGACGTCGATCGGCGTCTGCCCGTCGCGGAGCTGTCCCTCCACCGTCGAGACGATGTGCATGATGTGGCTGAAGCGCTCGATCCTCATGAACTCCGTCACCTCGACCGAGTCGGGGCGGCAGGCCCGCAGGAGGTCGTTCCGCGCGAGGTCCACGAGCATCAGGTGCTCCGCGCGCTCCTTCTCGTCGGCGAGGAGGTCGCGCTCGTGCTGCTGGTCCTCCTCGACGCTCACACCGCGCGGCCGCGATCCGGCGATCGGGTGGGTCATCACGTGCCCGCTCTCCTGCACCGTGACGAGCGCCTCGGGGCTCGAGCCGACCACCGCGAACGGGGTCCCGTCGGCGTCCTCCAGCTGCAGCAGGTACAGATACGGGCTCGGGTTCAGGTGGCGGAGCACGCGGTAGACGTCGAGCGGATCGGCGCTGCACGCCTGGTCGAAGCGCTGCGAGGGCACCACCTGGAAGATGTCGCCGTCGACGATGTGGCGCTTCGCGACCGCGACCGCCTCGATGAACTCGGGTGTGCTCGTGAGCCGGTGCGGCTCGGGGAGCGCGTCGCGGTCGAAGGCGCCGAGCGGAGAGGAGACGGGACGCGCGAGCGCGGCCTGCAGCGCGTCGAGCCGGGCCTGCGCGTCGGCCCACTGGGCATCCGCGTCGGCGGGAGCGGGACCGGCGCCTGCGGGATCAGTCGCTCCCCCGCTCAGCGCCGCGTCGTTCAGCACATTGGCGAGCAACACCACGCTGCCCTCGCGGTGATCGATCACGACGAGCTCCGACACGAAGCTGAGGCCCTGCGTGGGCAGCCCGGGCCCTGCGGCCGGGCCGTTCTCGAGCTTCTCGAACTGCCGCACCGTCTCCCAGCCGAGGTAGCCGACGAAGCCGCTCGCGAGCGGCGGCAGGCCGGGGACCTGCGGGGCGCGCCAGCGCTCGTAGGCCGCGCGGAGCGCTTCGACGGGCGCGTGCTGCGCGACGCCGCCCGGGAGCAGCCGCTCGGCGGTCACATCGCTGCCGGGCGCGGGCGCCCAGTGCGCGCGCCCCTCGCGCTCGCCGAGCACGCCGAAGCTCCCGGCGCCGACGAAGCTGAAGCGGGTCCAGACGCCGCCCTGCTCGGCGGACTCAAGCAGGAACGTGCCCGGCCGCGAGTCGGCGACCTTGCGGTAGATGCTCACGGGGGTGTCGGCGTCGGCGAACACCTCCCGGCAGACGGGAATCACGGCGTGGGTGGCTCGCGCGGCGTCGAACGCTGCGCGCGTGGTCGTCAGGGTCACCCGCTCAGCCTATCGCGCGGCGCGGGCGCGACGGACGCGCAGCACTCAGCTGCGCGCCCGGTCACTCGCCTGCGGGATCGGCGTCGTCCTCGCGGCCCGCGACGGCCGGGATCCCCCGGTCGGTGAAACAGCTCCGCGAGCCCGTGTGGCAGGCCGCCCCGATCTGCTCGACGCGGACGAGCAGGGTGTCGCCGTCGCAGTCGCGCGCCACGCTCCGCACGTACTGCCGATGCCCCGAGGTGTCGCCCTTGCGCCAGTACTCCTGGCGGGACCGGGACCAGAACGTCACGCGCCCCGAGGTGAGCGTGCGCCGCAGCGCCTCGCGATCCATCCACGCGAGCATGAGCACCTCGCCCGTCGCGTCGTCCTGGATGATCGCGGGGGCGAGACCGTCGGCCCCGAACACGACGTCCGCGGGAATCGGATCGTCTGCGGGTGCCGGATCGACCGCGCTCATGCGCCGCTCCGCTCGCTCGCGGCCGCGCCCGGCAGCCGCACGGTGTGGCCGGCTTCGGCGAGCGCGCGCTTCACCTCGCCGATCGTGAACTTGTTGTAGTGGAACACGGACGCGGCGAGCACCGCGTCGGCGCCGGCATCGACCGCGGGCGCGAAGTGCGCGAGCTCGCCCGCGCCGCCCGAGGCGATGACGGGGACGCTCGCCACCTCGCGCACGAGGCGGGTGAGCTCCAGGTCGAAGCCGTCCTGCGTGCCGTCGGCATCCATCGAGTTGACGAGGAGCTCGCCCGCGCCGCGTTCGACGGCCTCGCGGCACCACTCGATCGCGTCGAGGTCGGTCTCGCGCTTGCCGCCGTGCGTCGTGACCACGAAGCCGGAGGGCGTGCGCGGGCTGCGCTTCACGTCGAGCGAGAGCACCACGACCTGCGCGCCGAAGCGGTCGGCGATCTCGTCGATCACCGCGGGGCGCGCGATCGCGCCGCTGTTGATGCCCACCTTGTCCGCGCCGACGCCGAGCAGCCGGGCCACGTCCTCGGCGCTGCGCACGCCACCGCCGACGGTGAGCGGGATGAAGACCTGCTCCGCCGTGCGCTGCACGACATCGTAGGTCGTGGAACGGTCGTCGACGGTCGCCGTGACGTCGAGGAAGGTGAGCTCGTCGGCGCCCTGCGCGGCGTAGCGCGCGGCGAGCTCGACGGGATCCCCCGCATCGCGGAGGTTGAGGAAGTTGACGCCCTTGACGACGCGGCCATCGGCCACGTCGAGGCACGGGATCACCCGGGTTGCGACACTCATGCTGCGCGCCCCGCTTACAGCCGTGCCGCGTGGATCGGCGTGACGAGGATGGCGCGGGCGCCGAGGTCGTAGAGCTCGTCCATGATCGTGTTCGCCTCGTCGGCGCGCACCATAACGCGAACGGCGACCCAGGCCTCGTCCTTCAGCGGCGAGACCGTCGGCGATTCCATGCCGCCGGCGACCTGCGATGCGGCGTCGAGCTGATCGGCGGGGAGGTCGTAGTCCATGAGCACGTACTTGCGCGCGACAAGGACGCCGCGCAGGCGGCGCAGGAGGCGCTCGATGCCGGGGTGCTCGTTGGGGCCGCCGATGAGCACGGCGGTCGACTCGAGGATGACCGGCCCGAAGATCTCGAGGCCGGCGGCGCGCAGGGTCGCACCGGTGGAGACGACGTCGGCCACGGCGTCGGCGACGCCGAGCTGCACCGCCGACTCGACGGCGCCGTCGAGCTTCACGAGGACCGACTCCACGCCGCGGGCGCGGAGGAAGTCGTCCACGAGCTTCGGGTAGCTCGTTGCGATGCGCTTGCCCGCGAGATCGGCGAGCTCCGCGAATCCGCCGCCCACGGGCGCCGCGAAGCGGAACGTCGAGTCGGCGAACTCGAGCGACTCGATCTCGCTCGCGGTCGAGCCGGAGTCGAGCAGCAGGTCGCGGCCAGTGATCCCGACATCGAGCGCACCGGATCCGACGTACGTCGCGATGTCGCGCGGGCGGAGGTAGAAGAACTCGACGTCGTTGCGGGTGTCCGCGTGGACGAGCTTGCGGCTGTCGCGGCGGCCCGAGTAGCCCGCCTCCGCGAGCATCTCGGCGGCGATCTCGGAGAGCGATCCCTTGTTCGGGACGGCGATGCGAAGCATGAGTGGAGGGGTTCCTTCCGTGGTGGCAGCCGAATCTGCAGCGTGCCGGGTGATGTGAGGTCAGCGGCAAGCGTCGGCGCCGGGAAGGGCACCGACGCTACAGATGCGTGTACACGTCCTCGAGGCTCAGCCCCTTGGCGAGCATGAGCACCTGGAGGTGGTAGAGCAGCTGGCTGATCTCCTCAGCGCACTCGGCGTCCGACTCGTGCTCGGCCGCCATCCAGACCTCGGCGGCCTCCTCCACGATCTTCTTGCCGATCGAGTGGATGCCGGCGTCGAGGCGCGCGACGGTATCGCTGCCCTCGGGCCGCGCCGCGGCCTTCTCGGAGAGCTCGGCGAAGAGCGTGTCGAAGGATTTCACGGTTCTACACTACCGGGTTTCGCGGGCGGCGGCTGCCACGCGGACGCCGGTTTCCGGCAGCCGGGTGGCCGCGGCGCCGGAGCAGGGCGGCCGCACAGCGGCGGGCCGGGCCGCCTGGAGCGGCACTGCTGAGCGACTCAGCGCGCGCAGACGCGCCGCGCGACGGCGACCAGGCCGAACGCTCCGGCGACCGCTGCGGCGCTCAGCGCGATCCCGCCGGGCAGCGCCGCCGTCTCCCCCGCGAGCCCCGCAGCGAGCACCCCCGAGAGCAGTGAGCTCGGCAGCAGTTCGCAGGCGCGCGCGAGACCGGGCAGCAGTTCGTCGAGCGGCAGGATCCCGCCGGCGAGCACCACGAGCGCGGGCGCCGCGATACTGATGGCGCGGGCGCGCGCAGTGCCGCGCACCCGGGCGGCCACGAGCGCCGCGACCGCGATGCCCAGCGCGAGCAGCCCCAGCGCACCGCACAGGATTCCCGCCGCCGAGAGGAGGAGCCCCGATCCCCCGCCCCCGGCGAGACCGGCGGCCGCTCCGGGGACGAGGAGGACCGCGGCCAGCGCGGCCGCAATCGCGGCGGCGCCCACCGGCAGCACGGATCGGACGTGCGCGTCGAGCAGGGCGCCGCGCGGCACCGGGGTCGTCGCAAGGAGACGCAGCACACCCCGCTCACGGGCCTCGACCA
This sequence comes from Leucobacter sp. PH1c, assembly GCF_000633415.1. Lineage (GTDB taxonomy): Bacteria > Actinomycetota > Actinomycetes > Actinomycetales > Microbacteriaceae > Leucobacter. The sequence goes on from NZ_AYMV01000018.1 coordinate 61,684, forward strand.
CGGGGGCGGCGACCAGCGCCAGCGGCAGCATCAGGAGGACCACGGCGAGGAGGCCGGGCAGGCCTGCCCGCAGTACGCTCCCGTGCGCCGCGAGCACACCGTCCGCGAGCGCGAGCAGCCCGACCACGAGGAATGGCGGTGCGGCGGCGACCAGGGTGCGCAGGGGCGCCCGGCGCCGGCCCGCGCGGACAAGCCCGGCAAGCGTCATGTCCCGCCGCCGACCGCGGCGAGGTACACGTCCTCGAGCGTGGCCTCCCGGACGGTCACCCCGGAGGCGTGGAGGCCGCGCGTGAAGGTGATGCGGCGCAGCGCCGCATCGGGGTCGCTGCTCGCGACGGTGACCCGCGATCCGCCGCCCGCGACCGGATCGGCGCTCCATCCCTCGTCCACCGCGGAGGCGATGAGCTCCCGGGGCGTGCCCGGAGGGACGGTGAACGAGAGCTCCGCCGTCGCGCCGTGCGCACGGATCAGCGCATCGGGGGCGCCCTCGCGGGCGACCCGCCCGTCGACGAGGATCAGGATCCGGTCGCAGAGCGACTGGGCCTCGTCGAGGTGGTGCGTCGTGAGCAGCACGGCCGTCCCGGCGGCGCGGATCTCCCGGATGAGCGCGGCGATGCCGACGCGGCTCGCGGGATCGAGCCCGGCTGCGGGCTCGTCGAGGATGACGAGGCTCGGGCGCCCGACGAGCGCGATCGCGATGAGCAGCCGGCGCAGCTCGCCCCCGGAGAGGTGCCGCACCCGGGTCGCCCGGCACGCGTCGAGCGCAACGAGCGCGCGCAACTCGGCGAGCGCGACCGGCCGCTCGTGGAACGACGCGAAGAGCTCCAGCGTCTCATCGACCGTGAGCATCGGGAAGAGTGCGGCTTCCTGGGGCTGCACGCCCACCGCGGCCGTGATCGTTGCGCGCTCGCGCACGGGGTCGACGCCGAGCACTCGAACGCTCCCCTCGCTCGGCGCAGCAAGGCCCGCGAGCAGATCGACGGTCGTGCTCTTCCCGGCCCCGTTGGGGCCGAGCAGGCCGATGATCTCCCCCGGCCTCACGGTCAGGTCGATCCCGTGCAGGATCTCGATCGCGCCGAAGCGCTGGCGTGCGCCGGCGAGCGCAATGATCGGGTCCGGGTGCGCGCTCATCGCTTCCCCCCGGAGGGCGGCGCGTCGGACGCGTCGGGGGTGAAGATCTCCTCGATCGGCTGCCCGAACAGGTGCGCGATGCGGAAGGCGAGCGGGAGCGAGGGATCGTAACGGCCCGTCTCAAGCGCGTTGATGGTCTGCCGCGAGACGCCGAGCGACTCGGCGAGCTGCACCTGCGACCAGCCGGCCGCCGTGCGGAGTGCGCGTACCTCGTTCTTCACCGCGCACCCCGCCGCGTCAGCACCATCGCTGCGAGCCCCCAGGCAGACATGCCGGTGACGAAGACGCCCCACACGAGGTGCGGGATCCCGCCGACCACGCCCTCGATCATGCCGAGCACGACGGCGGCCAGCATCGCCGCGACGAAGCCGACCCCCGCCGCCGTCATCATCAGGGGGCGCAGGTACTCGTCGAGGCCGCGCACGAAACGGAGCGCGGCGAGCAGCATCCACACCACGGGGATGATCGGGAGGAGCTCGAGCACGGCGCCGGCCGGGCTGTCCGAGTCGGCGAGCGCGCCGCCGCCCACGATGAGCCCCACGTACAGGGCCGCCGCGGCGGCCATCTGCCAGGTGTAGCGGCGCACGTTGCTGCGCTCGGCTGCGGTCTGTTCGGTCATGGGCGGGCCTCCTGCGGGCGGTCGGATGCGATCAGGTGGGTGCGCGCGCGTTCGGGGCGGGGCTCCCAGGTGAAGCGGCGCGCGGCGAGCATGAAGCAGGCGAGCCCCGCGGCGAGACAGAGGCCCCAGTACGCGGGAACGGGGAGCAACGGGCTCGTCCCCGCGAGGTCCGCGCTCGCGGGTTCGACGAGCCAGGCGCCGGGCAGGAGACCGCTCGCGATCCGAAGCGGCTCGGGCAGCAGCGTGACGGGCAGCACGGATCCCGCGCTCGCGAGCAGGGCGAAACAGACGCCGACCAGGAGGCCCTGGCTCGCCTCGGGGTCGCTCGCGCGGGAGGCGGCGAGCGCCGCGAATCCGAACAGCAGCACCAGGGCGCAGCAGACGCTCACGAGCAGCCGGGGAAGCGACGCCGGCTCCATCGCGCGAGTGAGCACGGCGATGCCGATCACGCCGCTCACGCTCACGAGCACGAGCGCCAGGCGATTCGGCACGCGCGAGAGGAGCATGAGGCTCCGGGGCAGCGGGGTCGTGCCGAGCAGGCGCAGCGTTCCTCGTCCGCGGGCGGCGATGAGCGGCACGGCGGTGCCGAGGAGGGCGATGGACGCGAGCGCGGCGACGAGGATCGTGCCCAGGTTGAGGCGCAGGAAGTCGGGGATGGGCTCACCGTCCCGGCCGAGCACATCGATCTGGCCGGCGGGCACGCCCGCGGCGCGCACGGCCCGCCACACGGGATCCCAGCCCACGCGGGGCTCGTCGACGGCGATCACGATGCGCTCGCCCGCACTCTGGACCCGCACCGTGTGCGCCGGAGCGTTCGGATCGTTCGGACCGTTCGGGCCGTTCGGGCCGTGCGCGGCCGGCGCGCCGTCCCCGCGGAGCTCGTCGAGCGCCGTCGCCACCGCGCTCGCGTGCGGCCCCGCGAGCCCACTCGCGTCGACGCGCGGGGTCGCACCGGCGACCGAGAACGCGAGCCACATGCACCCGTGCAGGATGAGCAGCACGAGCGCCATCGTGAGCGTCGACACGCCGACGAAGCGGTCCCGTCTGAGTTCCCGCGCGTCGGCGCGCACGAGCGCCCGAAACGCTCGGAAAGATTGGCTCCGTGCCCGCAGCTCCATGACACCCCCTCGTAAAGTTTCCTTTACATCCAGGGAATCACGAGCGCACTCGGATGTCAAGCACACTTGACATCAGCGGGCGGGGTGCAGCGGGCGGGCCGAGCGGCGGCGCGGGCGGGAAGCGCGCGGCGGGTCGCGCAAGCCCTGGCCGAGCGCGCAGGACCGGCCGAGCGCGCAGGCCCGGCCGAGAGCGCGGACCTAGTGCGTGTGCGTGGCCGCGGCTGCGCGGAGCGCCGCGATCCGGTCCTCGGGGACTCCCCCGTAGACGGCGGAGCCGGCGACGAAGGTGTCCGCGCCCGCCTCGGCCGCGATCCCGATCGTGTCGACCGTGATGCCGCCGTCGACCTGCAGCCACACGTCGAGGCCGAGGCGGGACTTCGCCTCCGCGAAGCGGCGCAGCTTGGGCATCATGTCGGGCATGAACGACTGCCCGCCGAAACCGGGCTCGACCGTCATGACGAGCACCTGATCGAACTCGGGGAGCAGCTCCAGGTACGGCTCGGGGTCCGTGCCGGGCTTGAGCGCGATACCGGCGCGCGCGCCGATCTCGCGGAGGCGCCGGGCGAGCGCGACCGGGTCGGCCGCCGCCTCGGCGTGGAACGTGACCGAGTACGCGCCGAGCTCCGCGTAGCCCGGCGCCCAGCGATCCGCGTCCGAGATCATGAGGTGCACGTCGAGCGGCACGGGCGAGACGGCCTGGATGCGCTCCACGATCGGCGGCCCCATCGTGAGGTTCGGCACGAAGTGGTTGTCCATCACGTCGACGTGCACGAGATCCGCGGAGCGGATGGCCTCGAGCTCCGCCTGGAGGTTCACGAAGTCGGCGGACAGGATGCTGGGGTTGATGCGCTGCGCGGTCACCCCACCAGTGTAGGCGGGGGCCGCGTCGGACGGCGCATCCGGCGCGGTCTAGGCGTCCTCCCGCTGCAGGAGCGCGACGAACATCGCGTCCGTGCCGTGCCGGTGCGGCCACAGCTGCGCGCTCAGGGCTTCGCCCGCCAGGTCGATCTCCCCGCGAGCGACGGCGCCCACCGCGGCACGGGCGTCGAGCTCCACGATGCCGGGGGTGCGGCGCAGCAAGCGGTCCACCGCGATCCGGGTCTCTGCGAGGTGCGGCGAGCACGTCACGTAGGCGAGGATGCCGCCGGGCGCGAGGTGCGCGACGGCTGCGTCAAGCAGCTCCGACTGGAGCGCCGTCAGCACGGGGAGGTCCGCCGGCTGCTTCCGCCAGCGGGCCTCGGGGCGCCGCCGGAGCGCGCCGAGCCCGGTGCAGGGCGCATCGACGAGGATCCGGTCGAACGTCTCGCCGCCGTAGGCGGCATCGTCGCGGCCGTCGTGCGAGACGACCTCCACGGTGTCCGACACCGCGGTGACGGAGCGGCGCACGAGCTCGGCCCGGTGCTCGGAGACCTCGTTCGCTCGCACCGTCGCCCCGCCCACGCGCGCTTCGGCGCCGAGCACGGCGGTCTTCCCGCCGGGGCCCGCGCAGAGGTCGAGCCACCGCTCCCCGCGGCGAACCGGGCGGACCCGGCTGAGCGCGAGCGCCGCGAGCTGCGAGCCCTGATCCTGCACGCGCAGCTCCCCCTCGGGGAGCCCGGCCTCGGAGATCGCGCGCGCGGGGTCTCCGCCGGCGAGCTCGAGCCCGATCGGCGAGGGTCCGCGGAGCGCCAGCAGCGGGTCGGGAGTGGACGCGTGCTCGTCCTCGACCAGGCGCTCGGGATCGGCGCCGCTTCCCGGCAGCACGACGAGACTGACGCGCGGCGCATCGTTGTCGGCCGCGAGCAGCGCATCGAGTTCTTCCTCGCGCCCCTCGCTCCGCAGCGTCTCGCGCAGCGCGCGGAGCACCCAGGCGGGGTGTGACCGGACGGTCGCGAGAGCGGCGTCGGCGGAGTCCGCGGTGCTCCGGATCTCGGCGTCCCACTCCTCGTTCGAGCGGCGGCCCACGGCGCGCAGCACGCCGTTGACGAAGCCCGCGGCGTTCTGGTTCGCGACGCGGCGCTGCAGTTCGACGCTCTCGTTCACCGCGGCGTGCGCCGCCGTGCGCATGCCGAGCAGCTGGTGCACGCCGAGGCGCAGCACGTTGCGGGTGCGGGGATCGACATCGTCGATCGCTCGCCCCGAGGCGAGCTCGATGATCCGGTCGTAGCGGCCGCGCCAGCGCAGTGCCCCCGCGACGAGCTCGGTCGCGAGCCCCGCATCGCGGGAGTCGAGGCCGGCGTCGCGCACGCGGGCGGGGAGCGCGAGATTCGCGTAGGCCTCACGCTCGTCGACATCGCGCAGCACGTCGTAGGCGACGAGTCGGGGCGCGGAGATCCGCGCGCGGGGCTGGCGCTGGTCCTGACCTCGCTGACCACGCTGGCCGCCCTGGCCTCCTCGACCGCGCTGGCCACCGCGGTCATGCGAGCCGCGGCCGCCACGGCCGCCGCTGCGGTCGTTGCGTCCGCCGCGGTCGTTCCGGCCGCCGTCGTTGCGGTCGTTCCGGCCGCCGTCGTTGCGGTGCTGACCGCCCTCGTTCCGGCTCATCCGAGCACCGCCGATCCCCCGCGGCCGCGCAACCAGGCGGCGGCGTCCATGGCGGGCTTCCCGGCGGGCTGCACCCGCTGCAGTTCGAGCACGCCGGGCGAGCCGTCACCTCCCGAGCCGGTCGTGAGGAGCACGCGCCCGTCGACGAGCTCGACGCTGCCCGGAGCCGCCGCGGTCCCAGCGTCCGTTGCGGCATCCGTCACGGTGGGCGCCGGTGCGAGTTCGAGGAGCTTGATCGGCTGCTCCTCGTGCAGCGCGAAGGCGCCGGGCTCCGGGGTCATCCCGGCCCAGCGCGCGAGCACGGTCGGCGCGGGCTGCGTGAGGTCGATCTTGCCGTCCTCACGCGTGAGCTTGTGGGCGTAGGTTGCGTCGCCCTCCTGGGGCTGGCCGGCGCCCGGCTGCTCTGCGAGCAGGGCGACCGCGTCGCGCACCGCGCTCGTGCCGAACTCGGCGAGCGTCGTGAGCGCGGCCCCGGCGGAGGTGCCCGGCGCGAACTCGCGCGCATCGCGGGTGAGCACGTCGCCGGCGTCGAGCGCGGCGACGAGGCGGAACACCGTGACCCCGAGGGTCTGCTCCCCCGCTTCGAGGGCGCGCTGCACGGGCGCGGCGCCGCGCCAGCGAGGCAACTCGGAGAAGTGGAGGTTGATCCAGCCGTGGCTGGGCAGGCTGAGGAGCGGCTCGCGCACGAGTCCGCCGTAGGCCACGATGACGCCGAGCTCGGGCGCGAGCGCCGCAACCCATTCGGTGGCGGCGTCGTCGAGGCGGTTCGCGCGGAGCACGGGGATCCCGAGCTCCTCTGCGGCGACCGCGACCGGCGAGGGGGTGAGCACGCGCTTCCGGCCGAGCGGCGCGTCCTCTCGGGTGATGACGCCCGCCACCTCGTGGCCGGCCTCGACCAGCGCTCGGAGGCTGGGGACGGCGAACTCGGGGGTTCCGGCAAAGACAATCCGCATCCCGCTATTCTCGCACCTTCGCACGATGCACCTCAGCCGAGCAGCTCGGCCCGCAGGGCTCGAGCTTTCACGAGTGCCGCCTGCGAGCCCTTCCGCTCCGCGAGCTCTGCGAGGCCGGGCCACGCGGCGGCGGCTGGCGGGATCGCGCCGCGCTCGGCCGCGGATCGGAGGGCGGGAGCGCGAAGCAGCGCCGCGTCAAGCACCCGGTTCAGCCAGCGGGGCGGCGGCGTGCTGCCGGCCCCGGCCCGGATCCCTTCGACGAGCACCGGCCACAGGGTGCCGAGCGTGTCCGGCTCAGCCTCAATCATGCCGGCGAGCTTCACCGGAGTGAAGTCTGCGCTCTCGAGCAGTTGCTGCACGGCGCGCTGCACGCCGGCGGCGTCGAGGAGACCGCTCCGCACGGCCTCGCGCACCGTGAAGCCGTGCCCGTTGTCGTGCTGCATTCCGCTGATGAGCACGGCGATCATTCCCGTGGTCAGCGGGCCGACGGCGGGCGCTGCCGCTTCGCCGTCTCGGCTGAGCGGGCCCGCGCTCCCGCCGCGCCAGTCGCGGTGCGGCGACACGCGGATCCCTCCGGCTTCCGGGTCCCACCGGAGCCACTCGCGCCCCGCCGGGTCGATGTCTTCGACGCCCGGCAGGATCTCGGTCATGCCGCACTGCCCCTCGTGTTCGATGTCGTAGAACCAGGAGGTGCGGGTGCGGAACCGGCGAGGGGCCTCCGGCGTTTCGGCGAAGCACTCAGGCGAGAACAGGAGCTCGATCTCAAGGAGCCTCGTCGACGCCGCCGGGTCGTGCCAGCGGGCGGTGATCCGCGCACCGTCGTCGACGGTCGCGCGAGTCTCCCTCCCCTGCGGCCAGAACGCGGCGAACGCGGCGTCATCGAGCCCGTGCGCGGGCGGCGCCGCCGCGGGGCCCGGGGCGGCGCCCGTGTCGGGGCCCTGCCCCGATGAGGCCAGGGACGCGGGGGCTGGCGCGGTGCTCCGCTCCGGTCGGGTCGCGGGCTCGGATCCCACGCTCGGATCCGGGTCCGGCGCGGGTTCCGGGAGCCGGGCCACGATCTCGCGGGCTCGCTGCACCGCGCGAGAGGCGCCGCCCGCCGCGGCGATCGCTCGCGTGCCGGGCAGCGCGAGCGCCTCAGCGCTCGCCTCCCCCGCGCGCACCGCGTGCTGCACGGTCGGCAGAAGCTCACCGATCGCTTCGAGCAGTTCCGCGGTTCCCGAGAGTCGTCGCGGCGCCGCGTTCGAGCGGACGACGCACGCGTCGAGCAGCGGCCAGACGAGCGACAGCAGCCCCTCGTCGGCGAGGTCGAGGCACGCGCGAGCGAAGGCGGCCAGCTTCCCGGGGGTCTCCTGCCAGTCGAGCAGCGCCACGTCGGGGACACCGGGGCGCAGGAGGCCGCGTTCCCAGGCCTCCGAGATCGCGAGCGCACCGTCGGCGATCGCGCGCTCGTGGAAGCCGCGCTGCGCTCCGATCAGGTTGATCGCGAGCCCCGGCGTGAGCGGCGTCGCACGCCGCACCAGCTGCCGCAGGTCGCGGCCGAGCCCGGCCAGGTCGCTGTGCGCGATCCCGGTCCCGACGCCGTCGCCGCCGCCAGGAAGCGCGTCGAGTTCGAGGCCACTGAACAGCACGTCGGAGCGCAGCCGCGGGGGAAACTCCGCGAGCGACGCCGGGACGACGAACGGGCTCGGTGCCCACCAGTGGCGTTCCGGGTCGAGTACCCGTGCGGGCTCGACGACGGGGTCCGCGAAGTAGCGCACGGCCGCGGGGCCCGCGGCCGTGGCCATCTCGCTGCCGTCCTGCAGGAGCACGGGCACGCGCAGCGCCTCCAGATCGCCGAGAAGCTCTGGGGTGAGAAGCAGCCGGTCAGTGCGCAGCAGGGCGAGGAACAGGTCCGCCTCGCTCGCGGCCGCACCGGAAGCAGCGTAGGCGCGGAGCCGGTCGCGCAGCTCGACGGGATCGATCCGCAGGTCGTCCCAGCTCGGCGTGGACAGGAGTGCGGGGACCTCTCCGAGGCGCTGCAGCACTGCGGCGTCGCGGGCCGGGACCGGGCTGTAGTGGGTGGGGCTCGACCCCGGGATGCCCGGGTGCGGGGGTCGGTCGAGCATCGGCAGTGGCTCGGAGGCGCACCACTCCGCGATGCCGCGGATCCCGGGCACCCACGCCGCGCGCACCCCGCGGAGTGCGGTCCGTGCAGCCGCGGCATCCGCGGCCGCGACCTGGTTCGCGAGCGCGAGCAGCCGCTCCGCCTCTGGCGTGGACAGCGTGCTCTCGGGGAGCCCGGTCAGCGCCGCTGCGGCCGCCGTGAGCGCGGCCGGCGAGGCCTCTCCCACGTCGAATCTCGGCACCGACCACAGTTCCGGCGTCGGGACCCAGCGCCCCCGGGATTCCGCGGGCGCCTCCGGAGCGCGCTCGCCACGGATCCCCCACGCGTCGAGCACGGCGGTCGCGGCGCGCGCGAGGTCGCGGTCGCGGCCGTCGGCCAACGGAGTGAGCAGTGCAGCCAGCTCGGTCGCGTTCTCGGGCGCGGGGCGTCGTGCCGCCGCAGCGAGGAGTGCGCGCTTCGCTTTCTTCGTCCGGGACGCGAGCCCGAGCTCGAGCGTCTCGCGGAGGATGTCCGCGTCGGCGTGCTCGATGAGGCTCGGCCCGAAGGCCTCGGCCAGTCCCGCATCCCCCGTGGCGATCGCAGAGACGAGGGCGTCCGCGTGCCGGAGCAGCTCCGCGGTCCGCTCGGGTCGCGTGAGGCCGAGCTGCTCAGTGAGGAACGCTGCCCACACCTTCCGGTCGCCGGGGCGCTGGGCGGCGTCGAGGCCGGAGAGCGCTGCGGCGAGCGCCTCGCTCTCGGCGAGCCAGCCGCGCTCGAGTGCGGCGGGGAGGAGCGCGCCGAGCGGGCCGGTCACGCTCAGCCCGAGCGCAACGGCCTCGCGAAGGTGCTCGGTGAAGCGCGGGGCGAGCAGCTCGGCCGGCACGGGCTCTCGCTCGGGCGGTTGCACCCAGCCCCGGTTCGCGGGGTCGCCCAGCGCGAAGACCGCCCAGTCCCGCAGGTAGTCGAGCGATGCGGGGATCGGGAGTTCGAGGTCGTGCACGAGGCGCACGCTCACGCTGCCGAGTCGTGAGGAGGCGTCGAGCCACATGCGCCCGCTGCCCCCGGAGGCGCGGGCCGCGAAATCGCCCGCGTAGGCAGGGCCGCGCTCGCGCACGACGTGCACGATCGCGGCGTCGTCGATCCCGCGCGCCGATCGGAGCAGCGCGACCGCGCGCTGCGCGGACACTCCGACGCGGACGGCGAAGAGCGCGAGCACCGTCTCGTTCACCGCCGCGCCGAGGAAGCTCTGCCACCCGAAGGTGGCGGGGTTGAGCGCAGCGAACACGCCCCATTCGCCCGACGCGAGGCCGGTCTTCGCGATCCGGCGATGCTCCGCGCTGCCGAGCGGGCGCGACACGGCCTCGTTCGGTGTGGCATCAAGCCAGCCCAGTTCGGCGAACACCTCCACCGCGCGCCGGAGCTTCGCGGGGGCGGCTGACGTGGTGAGTTCGGTCACAGCGGCTCCTCGGTGACGATGGCGACGGCGAGTACGTGTTTGCAGGGACCCCGATCGGTTCCGTGGCGGAGGCCCCAGGCACAGCTGCAGCTGAGGCTCTCAACGCCTGGTGCACCGTGCGGATCGCGCCGCACCACGGAGTCGGATCCCGGGTCCGCGCCGCGCACGGTCCAGCTCTCGGCCCCCGGGGAGGCGGCGACGACGCGCCCCGCGGCGGCCAACGCCCGCGCCGCCGAGAGCCGAGGGTGATCCCGGTCCACCCGCGCGGGATCGTCGGGCAGCTCGCGATGGAAGTATGCATCCTCGGCGAGGTCCCAGCCGACACGGCCGGATGCGGCGAGCACCGCGACGGCGCCGCGCACGCGTGCCGGGCTGAGCCCGGTGCGCCCCGCGAGCCGAGACAGGTCGAGGATCGCTTCGAATCCGAGCTCCGCCGAGACCCGCTCCGCGTCCGCGAGCACGCTGTCCCCCGCAAGCGCGGTGAGGAGCGCGCCCTCCCCCGAGTGCCCCCGCCAGGGCTCGGCAGTGAGCCCCAGGGTCAGGCGGGCACCGGGGAGCCTGATCTCGATCGCGCTGGCTCCTGCCGCGTCGAAGCCGTAGAGCGCCAAGCCGGTGACGTGCGGGAGGAGTCGACGTGCCGCGCTCAGCCGGTGCAGGCCGGCGACGCTCACCGCGCCCGCTGCTGGCCGGTGCGCGATGCGAATGCCACCCCGGGAGGGGACGAGCCACACTGTGCGCCCGGAGGCCGTCGCCGGGGGCACCGCGCCCAGGAATGCGCGCGCAGCGGCGGCGTCGAGCGTCGCGCGCACCGAGAGCCGGCGGTGGAGCTCAGCCACGTTGCCGAGCGCCCGGATCCACCGCTCGGGCATTTCGACGGGCCGCTCCCGGCTCTGGTGCTCCGGTGTGGCGATTCCGAGGCCGTACTCCCCCACGGCGAGGTGCAGCAGTTCCGTTCGCCGCACGGCGGAGAGCACGGACCGGGAGGCCACGCCGAGGTCGACGTTCGTGGTGCCGAAGCCGATCTCCCCGCTCTCGAACCCCGCGCTGAGCAGATCGAGCCGCGCGTACACGCCGTTGCAGGCGGAGAAGACCTCGGCGCGCAGCCGATCCCCGTGGGCGGTGAGCACCGGATCGCGCTGCGTCGTGGGAACGTACTGGAAGTAGCGGGTCGCCGCGACATCCGCGAGCGCGAGCAGCCCCCGGGCGAGCACCAGCGGATGCGCCACGAAGCCCGCGAAGAAACTCGGCGTCGCATCGAGGCCCGCCGGGGTGAGCGCCGGAGCGAGCGCGAGCTCCAGCGCGGTGCCCGAGCGCCCCGCGGCTGCGCGCGCCTCCGCCACGCCCTCCGTGCGCCCAAGCGCCACCGGCAATGCGTGCGCGCGCGTGTGCCCCAGGAACTGTCGCGGGGCAGACGTCGGGGTGTGCATGCTTCGATGCTAGCGACGACCACCGACACTGGCGCTGCGCGATGCGGGGTGCGCGAAGCCCGGGCGCCCGGGCGCCCGGCGCCCAGTGCGCGGTGCGCGGTGCGCCGTGCGCCGTGCGCGATGCGCGGCTCCTGGATAGTGCTACACTCGCCCCATGCACAACGTGAATCAGTGGTGGGCCGCCTAGGGCGGTCACTCTTCACGCATTCTGCATGCACACGACACCGCCTCTCGGAGGCGGTGTTTTTTTGTCTCACGAGCGGCGCAACGAAGCGAAGGAACCCCTCCCATGACTCAGCAGTCCACGTCCCCCTACCGCGCCGATGAGGCCGGCTACTTCGGCGAGTTCGGCGGCGCCCCGCTGCCGCCGTTCCTGGTCGAGCCCATCGCCGAGGTCGCACGCGAGTACGCTGCGGCGAGCGCGGATCCCGCATTCCAGGAGGAGTACCAGGCGCTGCTCTCGAAGTACGTCGGCCGCCCCTCGCTGCTCTACTTCGCCGAGAATCTCACGCGCGAGCTCGGCGGCGCCAAGATCTACCTCAAGCGCGAGGACCTCAACCACACGGGTGCGCACAAGATCAATCACTGCCTCGGCGAAGCGCTGCTCGCGAAGCGCATGGGCAAGACGAAGCTGATCGCGGAGACCGGCGCGGGGCAGCACGGCGTTGCCCTGGCCACCGCTGCGGCGCTCGTGGGGCTCGAGTGCGAGATCCACATGGGGGCCATCGATGTCGCCAAGCAGCACCCCAATGTCGTGCGGATGGAGCTGCTCGGCGCGAAGGTCGTCTCGGTCGAGGAGGGTGGGAAGACGCTCAAGGAGGCCGTCGATTCTGCGTTCGCCGTCTACGCCGCGCACCCCGAGGAGTACTTCTTCGCGATCGGCTCCGTCGTCGGCCCCCACCCCTACCCGTCGATGGTGCGCGATTTCCAGTCTGTCGTGGGCCGCGAGGCGCGCGCGCAGGTGCTCGAGGCCGAGGGCAAGCTGCCCGACGTGCTCGTCGCAGCGGTCGGCGGCGGCTCGAACGCGATGGGCCTCTTCGACGCGTTCCTCGGCGACGAGTCGGTGCGCATCGTCGGTGTCGAGCCTGCGGGCGAGGGGCTCGACGGGGATCGCCACGCGGCGACCATGACGCTCGGCACCCCGGGCATGCTGCACGGCATGCACACCAAGGTGCTCCAGGACGAACACGGCGAGCCCTCCCCCGTGCACTCGATCGCGTCGGGGATCGACTACCCCGGTGTCGGGCCGCAGCACGCCCACCTGGAGTCGATCGGGCGGGCCGAGTACGTGACGGCGAGCGACGCCGAGACGCTCGATGCGTTCCAGCTACTCACCCGCAAGGAGGGGATCATCCCCGCGCTCGAGTCGGCGCACGCCGTGGCGCACGCGATCAAGCTCGCTCCCACGCTTCCGGCCGACGCCGTGATCATCGCGAACCTGTCGGGTCGCGGGGACAAGGACGTCGATTTCGTGGCGGATCGCCTCCGGAACGCCTGAGCCGCACGCCGGGAGGGGCTCTGTGCCAGGGTTCCCTCCCGATCGGGGTGCTCAGCCGGAGGCTGCCCGCGTATTCGTCAGCCGCTCCCTCATTCGCAGGAGAAATCGCGTATCTCGGAGATTTCGCTGGGGCAGGCTCCGAGATTCCGGATTTCTCCTGCTGAATCGGAGGCGCGGCCGAGACACCTCACTCAGGACCCGCCAACTCGGAGCCGCAGCCGAGACACCTCACTCAGGACCCGCCAAATCGGAGGCGCGGCCGAGACACCGCACTCAGGACCCGCTAACTCGGAGGCGCGGCCGAGACACCGCACCCCACACCAGCTCACTCCCGCGCGGCGGGGACCGGGATCGTTCCCGTGACGCTGAGCTCGTCCTCCCAGCAGCTGATGCCGGTCACCCCGGGAAGGCGGTCGCGGGTGAACACGGGGTCGCGCCCCGCCCGCCGCTGCGCGGAGTAGTCGCGCATGAGACGGAACACGAGCCCGGAGAGCAGCGCGATCGCCACGAGGTTGACGAGCGCCATGAGGCCCATGATCGCGTCCGCGGTGTTCCAGATGAGGTCGGCGGAGGCGACGGCGCCGACGAAGATCGCGAGCACCGCGAGCACGCGGTACCCGAACAGCACGCGGGGGCGGGTGGAGATGAACTCGATGTTCGATTCGCCGTAGTAGTAGTTCCCGAGAATCGAGCTGAAGGCGAGCAGGAAGATGATGACGCTGAGCAGCACGCTCGCCCAGGGGCCGAGCGCGCCGACGATCGCGTTCTGCGTGAGCGCGATCCCGCGGGTCGCCTCGGACAGATCGGGCGCCGTCACGAGGATGATGAACGCGGTGATCGAGCAGATGAGGAACGTGTCGAAGTAAACCCCGAGGGTCTGCACGAGCCCCTGCTTCACGGGGTGGGTCACGGCCGCGGAGGCGCCCGCGTTGGGGGCGGATCCGAGCCCCGCCTCGTTGGAGAACATGCCGCGCTTGATGCCGGTCATCAGGATCATGCCGAACGCCGCGCCCACGACCTCGTTGAAGCCGAAGGCCTGCGTGTAGATCTCGGCGAAGACGCCCGGGAGCCGCTCGATGTTGAGGAACACGATCACGAGTCCGAGCAGGAGGTAGCTGAGCGCCATCGCGGGCACGACCGCCTGGGTGACCGTGGCGATCCGGCGCACGCCGCCAAACACGACGAGCCCGGTGAGGAGCGCCAGCACGGCGCCGATGAGGATCGTGACCCAGCCGCCGCCGGACGAGATCCCCGCCGTGCTCGTGAGTGTGGCGCTGATCGTGTTGGCCTGCAGCGAGGAAAACGCGAACGGGAAGCAGACGATGAGGATCCCGGCGAAGAGGGTGCCCATCCAGCGGGATCGGAGCCCGTGGAGCATGTAGTAGGCGGGGCCGCCGCGGAAGCCGTCGGCGTCGCGCACCTTGAAGAGCTGGCCGAGCGTCGACTCGACGAAGCTCGACGCGCCGCCGATGAACGCCATCGTCCACATCCAAAACACGGCCCCCGGCCCGCCGATCGCGATCGCGGTGCCCACGCCCGCGATGTTGCCGACGCCCACCCGCGAGGCCGCCGAGATCGTGAACGCCTGGAACGCCGACACCGACTGCGGGGTGCCGTCGCTGCGCACCGGTGTCTTGTCGGCGAGGGTGCGGAACATCTCCGGCAACCACCGGAACTGCACCACGCCGGAGCGCACCGTGAAGTACACGCCGAGGATCACGAGCACGGGCAGCACCGCGAAGGTCCACAGCCGGTCCCCCGCCGCGAGCACGAAGTCGTTGAAAGCGTCCATGCGTTCAGGGTATTTCACGCGGGCGCTCCTGTCGCGGATCCCGCGGCGCGTCAGTTCGCCGGGCAGACCGTGCCGGGCTCCGGCAGCTCCCCCTCCAGCAGGAAGGCGGTCGTCGCCTCGTCCGCGCAGCTCGAGCGATCGGTGAAGGAGGCGCCGTGCCCGTGCCCTTCAACGGTGAGGAAGCGGGTGTTCCCCATCTGGCGGGCCAGGTTCTTCCCGTTCTCGAACGGCGTCGCGTGATCCCCCTCGATCCCGATCACGAGGATCGTCTGGTCGTCGGGGGCCGTGAAGGCGTCGAGGTCGGTCCCGCTCTCGGGGAGCGCGTCGCACGAGAGGTCGGCGAAGGGGCGGAGCACGTCGTCGGTGATTTCGGGGCCGCCGAGCAGCCGCGGCACGCCCTGCTCCTCCACGTGCTCGAGTAGCTGCAGGATGCCCGGATCCTGGGGCAGCGAGTGGCAGCGGACGATCTGGCCGCCCGCGCTCACGGAGGCGCCGCCCTCGGCCATCGCCTGGATCACGGCGTCGATCTCCTCGGGATCCCGTTCGAACAGTCCGGCCACGTGGTTCAGCACCGTGACGCGCGTGACGGCGCGCCCGTAGAGCCCGGTCATGAGGTACCCGCGCAGCATCGCGCCGCTCACCTCCGTGCCGTCGCTGCCGACGAGCGGTTCGGCGTCGAGCGCTTCCTCGGCTGCGAGCAGCTGGTCCTCGGAGGTGATGGGGCAGGCGGTGACGCCCTCGGTCTCTTCGCAGTCCTCGAGCATGGCGACGAGCTCGTTCGCCATGCTGACGGCCTGGTCGAAGGTGCCCGCCGGCGCGGCCCAGGTCTCGTCGGGGGCGCTGTCGAGCACCATGCGGCCCACCCGCTCCGGGAACAGCGTGGCGTACGTCGCGCCGAGAATGGTGCCGTACGAGTAGCCGAGGTAGTTCATCTCCTCCTCGCCCTGCAGCGCACGAAGGAGGTCCATGTCGCGCGCGACCTGGGAGGTGCCCATCGAGCGGGCGAGGGGTTCCTCGTCGGCGCAGACCGCGAGCTGCACTTCGAAGATGCTGGAGATCGGTTCGCAGTCGACGGCGCTGGATCGGCCGATCCCGCGCGGGTCGAAGCCGATCACATCGTAGTGCTCGAGCAGGCCGCGGAAACCGGGCGACGCCGTCTGGTTCCAGGTGTAGTCGATGCCGGATCCACCGGGGCCGCCCGGATTGCCGAACAGCGAGCCGAGCTTCTCGGGCCCCGTCGCGGGGATGCGGACCACCGCAAGATCGATCGTCTCGTGCACGCGGGGGCGGTCCCAGTCGAGCGGCGCCTCGACGGTGGCGCACTCGAAGGTGTCGACCGGTGAGCCGAGCCCGTCGAGCCGTTCCGCGGTCTCGGCGTTCGGCCCGAAGCTCTCGTCGCAGGAGCCCCACGCGATCGTCTGCGCGTAGACGCCGGGGAAGGTCTCGCTCTGCAGCGCACTCGGGGTGCGCTCGGCGGGCGCGCACGCGGTGAGGAGTCCGAGCAGCGCTACGAGGCCCGCGCTCGCGGTGGCCGCGACGACGCGCCGGCCGGCGCCGCGGGTGCGAGCGGTCGAGCCGGATCGGTGCGGGCCCGCATCCGCGGGGGTCTTCGACGTCGTGTGCATGCTGCGTCCTCCTCGGCCGAGCGAGCGGCCGGGAGCGGCCCCCTCGCGAACGATGTCTCGAGGATCGCACGGTTCGCGCGCCCGGTGCGGTTCGGGTCCGGGATCCTGCGCGGATTGCCGCGCGGCTGCGCAGGATGATCGCGAGAGGCGCGGACCACCGGGAATCCGCCGGGACACCGGGAATCCGCCGGAGCGCCGTGGCACGCGGAGTCCGTGGCACACGGAGTCCCGTGGCACGCGGCGCTCAGGAGTCGAAGACCCCGCGATCGTCGAAGCGGAGCCGCAGCGCCTCGGGCCGGGCCCGGCCGGGCGGGCTCTTCGCCCGGGTGCGGGAGGCCGAGCCGGCAGCGTCCGCGACGAGCGCGCCGCGGAGCCGCCTCGCGACCTCCCCGCCCTGGGCGTAGTCGAAGCGGACGATCGCGCGGACGAGCCCGGCGGGGCGGCGGGCGACGCCGCCGGAGGGCAGCGGGGTGGGCCCCAGGAAGTCCACGCCCGGCAGCTCCCGGAGGGGCTGCAGGGCGCGCTCCACCTCGTCGGGCCCGCCGCTCACGCTGGCGACACGAACGACGGGCGGGTAGCGCAGCGCCTGCCGGTCGTGGAGCTCGGCGCGCAGCCATTCCTCGGTGCGGCCCGTGACGAAGGCGCGGACCACCGGGCCGCCGCCGGACGCCATGAGGCAGATCCCGTCGGGGGCGGCGAGCGCCGCCGCGTTCTCCCACCAGCGCAGGCAGTCCTCGCCCGCGCGGAGCGTCTCGATGCTGAGGAGGCGCTCCGCGTCGAGGAGCACGACCGCACGGTAGCCGCCGGCGGCGAGCGGCTCGGCGCCCCGGGTGGCCACGACGAGCGCCGGGCGCCCATCGACGCGCTCGCGCGGGTGCTCGCCGTCGCTCAGAATCACGCGGGCGCCCTGGAACTGTCGCTCGAACTGCTCGACAGTGCGCGCGGAGCCCATGCCCCGCTCCTCGAGCCGTCGACTGTCGCACGTACCGCAGCGCCAGTCGCTCGCGTACTCGCCGCACCAGCGGCAGGAGGCGCGGCCCACGACGCGGAAGCCGATCGGCCCGGCGCAAGCGCGGCAGCGGGCGAGGTCGCCGCACTCGCCGCACACGGCGACGGGCGCGTAGCCGGGAGTGGCCACCTGGACGAGAACGGGGCCGGATCGGAGCGCCTCGCGAATCGTGCGGGCGGCGAACTCCGGTACCCGCCCGGCGAACGCGTCGGGCGTGAGGGAGGCGTCGGCGTGGACGACGCGGGTGCGACGCGGCGGGTGCTCCTGCGCGCGCACGTAGCCGATCTCCACGAGGCGCTGCACCTCGGCGCTGCGGGTGTGCCCCGAGAAGAAGAGCCCGGCGCCCGCCTGTTCGGCGCGAACGAGGGCCGCATCGCGGGCGTGCACGTAGGGCGTGAGGGGCTCGGCGAGCACGGGGTCGCCGTCGTCCCAGAAGAGGATGGCCCCGAGCTCGTGCGCGGGCGCGTAGACGGCGGATCGGTTGCCGAGGATGATGCGCGGCTCCGCGTCGAGCGCGCGGAGGAACCCGGCGTAGCGCTCGCCGTTCGACTGCCGCGAGTCGACGCGCACCGCGTCCTCGTGGCCGAGCGCAGCGAGCGCGTCGCGGAGCTGATCGAGGTCGCGATAGTCGGGGGCGACGAGGATCGTGCTGCGGCCCCGCGCGTGGAGCGCGAGGGCGAGCCGGGCGAGCTGGGCGGCCCAGCCACCCACCCACTCCCCCGTGTGCAGGCGCTCCGGCCCGTGGGACGCGGTGAATGCCAGGCGGGCACCCGCGAGGAGCTCGTCGGCGACCTCGGCCTCGGGGCTGGGCTCAAGGCTCTGCTCGGGGCTGGCCTCGGGGCTCTGCTCAGAGCTCGGCTCGGCACTCGGTTCGGCGCCCGAGTCGGCGTCCGCAGCACCAGCGCGTTCCGCCGCCGCGAGATGCTGCTTCTCGACCCGCACCTGCCGGGTCGGGATCGCGAGGCGGAGGATGTCGCCCGCGGAGCCGCCCGCGCGATCCGCGACCGCGCGGGCGAGCTGCCACACCTCGGGCGTGAGCTGCGGCACCCGGCTCACGATGTCGGCGATCGGAGCGAGTTCGCCGCCGAACTCGCTCCGCGCCACGAACTCGATGACGTAGCCGAAGCTCTTCCGCTCGCGCGAGCGGAACGGCACGCGGACGCGCTGCCCCACCCGGATCTCCTCGGCGAGTTCGGGCGGGACCGCGTAGTCGAAGAGGTGATCGAGCTGCGGGAGCGCCGAGTCGAGCAGGACGCGGGCGACGGCGCGGCCCGCCGCCCCCTCGGCGCGCTCGAACGCGGAGCTCACGGCGGCTGCTAGAGGCCTGCGGCGGCCTGGAGCTCGGCGACGCGGGGCGTCGCCTCCCAGGTGAAGCTGGGCAGCTCGCGGCCGAAGTGACCGTAGGCACTCGTCTGCGCGTAGATGGGGCGCAGGAGGGCGAGGTCGCGGATGATCGCGAGCGGGCGCAGGTCGAAGACCTGGCGCACGGCCTCCTCGATGCGCTCACGCGGCACGGTCTCGGTCCCGAAAGTCTCCACGTACAGACCGACCGGATGCGCGCGACCGATCGCGTAGGCGACCTGCAGCTCGGCGCGCTTCGCGAGGCCGGCGCGCACCACGTGCTTCGCCACCCAGCGCATCGCGTACGCCGCGGAACGGTCGACCTTCGACGGGTCCTTCCCGCTGAACGCGCCGCCGCCGTGGCGGCTCGCGCCGCCGTACGTGTCGATGATGATCTTGCGGCCCGTGAGCCCGGCATCGCCCATCGGCCCGCCGACGACGAAGGGGCCGGCCGGGTTGATGAAGAACTCAGCCCCGTCGCTCGCGAGCTCAACGCGATCGAGCACGGGTCGGATCACTTCGCGCTCGACGGCCTCGCGCAGCGCGGGCTGCGTGATGTCCGCGTGGTGCTGCGTGGACACGACGACGGCCTCGATGCTGGCCGCGCGATCGCCGTCGTAGCCGATGGTCACCTGCGTCTTGCCATCGGGCCGCAGCTCGGGGATCACCCCGGCGCGCCGCACAGCGGAGAGCTGCTCGGCCAGGCGGTGGGCGATCCAGCTGGGCAGCGGGTGCAGTTCGGGGGTCTCATCGGTGGCGTAGCCGAACATGATGCCCTGGTCGCCTGCGCCCTGCCGGCTCAGCTCGTCGTCGAGTGCGCCGCTGCGCAGCTCGAGCGAGGAGTCCACGCCGCCCGCGATATCCGGGGACTGCTGCCCGATCGAGACGGACACGCCGCAGGAGGAGCCGTCGAAGCCCATGTCGGAGCTCGTGTACCCGATCTCCCGAACCGCGTCGCGCACGATCTGCGGAATCTCGACGTAGCCGGAGGTCGACACCTCGCCGGCGACGTGCACGAGCCCCGTCGTGACAAGCGTCTCGACGGCCACACGGGCGCCAGGATCCTGCGCGAGCATCGCATCGAGGATCGAATCCGAGATGCGGTCGCAGATCTTGTCGGGGTGCCCCTCAGTGACCGATTCCGAGGTGAACTGACGCAGCGACACAGTGGCTCCTTGAGCGTGGAAGATGAATGGTGATGCGGGGCGTGGCCAGAAAACGCCGGTGGCGCCGGCCCCCTCAGGGTATCCGACGCCACAGACACTGCTGCGAGTGCAACAGAAGATTACTCGGCGGCCTCCGGCGCGCGCTTGGTCATCGTGAGCTTGCCCTCGACGACCTCGTGCAGCGCGATCGACAGCGGCTTGTCGTCGACGGACGAGTCGACGAGCGGGCCGACATTGTCGAAGAGGTTTCCGTCGTGCAGATCCGTGTAGTAGTCGTTGATCTGACGCGCACGCTGCGAGGCGAAGATCACCAGCGCGTACTTCGAATCCACCTTTTCGAGCAGGTCGTCGATGGGCGGGTCGATGATCCCGTTGACATTTGCCATGTACACACTCCTCCGGTTGACCTCACCATCTTAGCCGAGGATTCGCGTTCCCGCACCGCGGGCCGCGATCCGCGCGGGGCGGATCAGCCGAGGAGCGAGCGCACGAGCACGTGGCCGCGCGGCGTGGAGAGCCGAGTCCAGGTCAGCGAGCGCGAGACCCGCACGGGCTCGGCGGCATCGAGAAAGCCGAGCGCCTCTGCCGCGAATGCCGCCGCCGCAGGGATTCCGGGGGCGATCTCGGCTCCCCACACCGACGCTCGGACCTTGTGCACGACGGCCTCGCCCGGATCCTCCGGGAGCGCTGCCGCCACGCGGGAGATGCCCTCGCGCGCCACCTCACCGAGCGAGGCGGTGTCGAGTGCCCCCACAGCGCTCCAGCCGGAGATCGGCGGCAGCACGCCGGCCCACGCCGCCATGGCGGTAACATCGGGCATCTCGAGCGCGAGCCCGATGATCCCGAGCCGCGCGATCCGGTCGAGCAGTGCGCGACCCTGCACGGTCTCGTCGAGGTCCTCAGCGGCCGGCTCGGCGAGCGCGAAGCCGCGCATCGCGAGCACGACCGGCACGGTGTCCGTGATCCCGCGCGGGGCCTGCGTGCAGCCGTAGACCGCGAGCACGGCGCCCCGCGTCACGAGCCGCACCTCATCCTGCCCCGCCCGCTGGAGGCGCTCGAGGAAGATTCGGAGGTCGTCTCGCGTCGCGTGATCCGCGAGCTGCAGTGTGGCACCCATTCCATGCAGTCTAGCGACCGCCGCGCTCCGGTCCCTGGGCCCGGCGCGGGCCTAGACTGGCTCACAGACCCCACCCGAGATGCCGCCAGGAGGACCCATGACCGCCGCAGATCTCCTCACGATGCTCGCCGTGCTCGACTCGGGTGCCCGCACCCGCGAAGACATCCTCACGGGCCCCGCGCTGCCCACGCCGCACGGCCGCTCCTTCGGCGGACAGGTCCTCGGCCAGGCGCTCGCCGCTGCCGGCACGACGACGCCAGAGGGTCGCACCATCCACTCGATGCACGGCTACTTCCTCCGCCCGGGGAACAGCTCCGAGCGCATGACCTTCGAGGTGGATCGCCTGTACGACGGTCGCTCGTTCTCCACGCGCCGCGTGCAGGCGTATCAGGAGGGCGAGGTGCTGATGTCGCTCATCTCCTCGTTCCAGGAGCCCGACTCGGGGCTCGAGCATCAGGAGGGCATCGACCTCGCGGGCCTGCCGGAGCCGGAGTCGCTCCCCTCGGTCTGGGAGAAGTACGGCCACCTCGCGGGCAACGGCCAGGCCTCGTGGGTGCTGAACCGGCCGTTCGACTTCCGCTACCTGGAGTCGGACATCATCCTCGACGTGCCCGAGCGCACCAACCGGCAGCGCGTGTGGATGCGCAGCCGCGACACGCTCGACGCGCCCCCGATGCTGCACGCGGCGGCGCTCGCCTTCGCGAGCGACTACCTGCTGCTTGAGCCCATCGCGCGGCAGCACGGGATCCCGTGGGCGACGCCGGGCATGCGCTTCGCGAGCCTCGACCATGCCATGTGGTTCCACCGCCCATTCCGCGTGGACGAGTGGCTGCTCTACGAGCTCGACTCCCCCACGGCTCAGGGTGGGCGCGGGCTCACGCACGGCCGCTTCTACGACCGGAGCGGGGCGCTCGTCGCGAGCGTCGCGCAGGAGGGCATGATCCGGCTCCCCGGCGGCCCGGACGCCTCGGGCGACTAGCGGCGCCCGGGGCACGCCGCCGACGGCACGCGCCGCGGCGGCGTGCCCCGCAGAGCCTGGCCGCGCCGCCTAGCCCCGGCGCATCCGAACGGGCTCGTCCATCCACTCGGACACCGAGGCCCGGCCCTCGTCGGAGAGCCGGATCGGGCGCATCGTGACGCCGTCCACGATCACGATCTGAGAGATCGCGCGGGCGACCACGGTGCGCTCCTCAGCGGCGCCGTCCACGATCTCGTAGTGGACCTCCAGGCTCGATCCGCCGAGCTTCCCGATCCAGAGCTCGATCGTGATCGGGCGCTCGCCATACTCGAGCACCCGCAGGAACTCGATCTGCTGGTTCGCGACGAGCATCTTGGGGCCCGCGGGGTCGTCCCCGCGGAAGTGGCGCTCCATGCCCGTGCGCTCGCGGCCCGAGCCGAGCCAGAAGGTGCGCACGCGCGCCTCCTCCAGAAAGCGCGCGTAGGCGACGTTGTTGACGTGCCCGTAGGCGTCCTGATCGCCCCAGCGGAGCTCGAGATCGATGTGCGTGCGCGCCATGGCGCCCCTCCCGTCCGGATCGTGAAACGAAGCGGGGCCCGGCTCCGCAGTGGAACCGGGCCCCGTGCGCGCTAGTCGCGCGTGAGCTTGCGGTAGGTGACCCGCGACGGCTTCGCCGCGTCGGCACCGAGCCGCTCGATCTTGTTCGCCTCGTACGCCTCGAAGTTGCCCTCGAACCAGTACCAGTTCGCGGGGTTCTCCTCGGTGCCCTCGTAAGCGAGGATGTGCGTCGCGATGCGATCGAGGAACCACCGGTCGTGCGTGATGACCACGGCGCAGCCGGGGAACTCGAGCAGCGCGTTCTCCAGGCTCGTGAGCGTCTCGACGTCGAGGTCGTTCGTGGGCTCATCGAGGAGCAGGAGGTTGCCGCCCTGCTTCAGGGTGAGCGCGAGGTTCAGTCGGTTGCGCTCACCGCCGGAGAGCACGCCCGAGGGCTTCTGCTGGTCCGGCCCCTTGAACCCGAAGGTCGAGACGTAGGCGCGCGAGGGGATCTCGGTGTTGCCCACCTGGATGTAGTCGAGCCCGTCGGACACGACCTCCCAGACCGTCTTCTTGGGATCGATGCCCCCGCGGGTCTGGTCGACGTAGCTGAGCTTCACGGTCTCGCCGATCTTCAGCTCGCCGCCGTCGAGGGGCTCGAGCCCCACGATCGTCTTGAAGAGCGTGGTCTTGCCCACGCCGTTCGGGCCGATGATGCCGACGATGCCGTTGCGCGGCAGCGAGAACGACAGGCCGTCGATCAGCGTGCGGCCGTCGAAGCCCTTCGTCAGCCCCTTCGCCTCGAGCACGAGGCTGCCCAGACGCGGGCCTGCCGGGATCTGGATCTCCTCGAAGTCGAGCTTCCGGGTGCGCTCCGCCTCGGCCGCCATCTCCTCGTAGCGCGCCAGACGCGCCTTCGACTTGGCCTGGCGGCCCTTCGTGTTCGAGCGGACCCACTCGAGCTCTTCCTTCAGGCGCTTCTGGAGCTTCTGGTCCTTCTTGCCCTGCACCTCGAGTCGTGCGGCCTTCTGCTCGAGGTAGGTCGAGTAGTTGCCCTCGTAGGGGTAGAGACGACCGCGGTCGACCTCGCAGATCCAGGTCGCGACGTGGTCGAGGAAGTACCGGTCGTGGGTGACCGCCATGACGGCGCCGGGGTACTTCGCGAGGTGCTGCTCGAGCCACAGCACGCTCTCGGCGTCCAGGTGGTTCGTGGGCTCGTCGAGGAGGAGCAGATCGGGCTTCTCGAGGAGGAGCTTGCAGAGCGCCACACGGCGCTTCTCGCCGCCCGAGAGGTGCGACACGACCGCGTCCGAGGGCGGGCAGCGGAGCGCGTCCATCGCCTGCTCGAGCTGGTTGTCGAGGTCCCAGCCGTCGACCGCGTCGATGGCCTCCTGCAGCTCGCCCATCTCGGGGAGGAGCTTGTCGTAGTCGGCGTCCGGATTCGCCATCTCGGCCGAGATCTCATTGAAGCGGTCGAGCTTGCCCTTGATGTCCGCGACACCCTGCTGCACGTTCTCGAGGACCGTCTTGTCCTCGTCGAGCTCGGGCTCCTGCATGAGGATGCCGACCGTGTACCCGGGGGTGAGGATCGCCTCGCCGTTCGACGGGGTGTCGAGACCGGCCATGATCTTCAGGATCGTCGACTTCCCCGCGCCGTTCGGGCCGACGACGCCGATCTTCGCACCGGGCAGAAACGCCATGGTCACGTCGTCGAGGATCACCTTGTCGCCGTGCGCCTTGCGCGCGCGGACCATCTGGTAAATGTACTCAGCCATATGCTTTCCAGGCGCTACTCGCGCCCCGAACTCCCTGCTCGTGGTCGATGATGAATGCCACTACTCTACCGGGCGCATCCGTGCGCCCGGGGCGGCGATCCGGAAGTGCCGCGGGCGCTGTGCCAGAATCGCCTGCATGACTCCGACCGGCCCCCTCGCGATGATCCCCGATGCCCCGATCGCCGTCCCCGCCCGGGTGCGCGAGCTCGCCGCGGGCCGCCCGCTCACTGCGGTCTGGGTGAACGGGCTGGGCGGGATCACGTTCCGCGACCCCGGCGCGGCGCCGGGGACGCGCTCCGCCGAGGGAGCGGGCGAGCGGTTCATCAAGTGGGCCGCGGCCGGCGCGCCCGCAGAGGACCTCGGCGCCGAGGCCGAGCGGCTCGCGTGGGCGCGCGGGCACGGCGCCGCCGTCCCCGCCGTGCTCGACGTCGGCGCCGACGCGCAGGGCGCCTGGCTCATCACCCGCGGCATTCCCGCGCAGTCGGCAGTGACCCCGCGCTGGCGCCGCGACCCCGAGCGCGCGGCCCGCGGAATCGGGGCGGGGCTCCGTGCCCTGCACGAGACGCTCCCCGTTTCCGCGTGCCCGTACTCCTGGTCGGTCGAGACGCGGCTGCCCGAGTTCGAGGCGCGCCTCGCCCGCGGCGAGGGGCCCGAGAGCTGGGACCGGGCATTCCGCGGGTTGAGCGTCGCCGAGGCGCGCGCCCGGCTGCGCGATGCGCCCGAGCCGGATCGCCTCGTCGTCTGCCACGGCGACGCCTGCGCCCCGAACACGCTCCTCGACGCGCACGGCGGCTTCGCGGCGCACGTCGATCTCGGCGCGCTCGGCGTGGCCGACCGCTGGGCCGACCTCGCGGTCGCCGCCTGGAGCACCGAGTGGAACTACGGTCCCGGCTTCGCGCACCGCGTGTACGAGGGGTACGGGATCGACCCCGATCCCGAGCGGATCGCCTACTACCGGCTGCTCTGGGACCTGAGCTAGCCGGCTACTGGCCCGCGATGGGCGCCGTCGTGCCGATGAGGCAGATGTCCTGCTGCGGGCCGACGGCCGGCTCGGTCACGGCGACGAAGCTGCGATCGGCGGCGACAACCTGGCCGATGAGGCACTCGGCGCCCGCGCGCACGGAGACGAAGATGTTGTCGGCGTCGAGGTTCGTCTTCGTGCGGTCGAAGCTCACCTGCATGAGCGCGGGATCGAAGCCGGCATCGGTCACCGCCTGCACGATGGGGGCGCCCTGCACGGGGCCCTCGCCTGCGGTGTAGGTGCGCAGCACCTCGGTGAAGTACGGCAGGTTCTCCTCCGCCGTGCCACCGGGTACGAGCTCGGGGGCGATCTCCGGGGCCGGGGCGGAGGCCCGCGGCGGCGTCTCGGGCGAGGGGCCCTCGAGCAGCGAGCAGCCCGCGAGCAGGGGCAGCAGCAGGGCGATCGCGGCACCGGCGATCGCGCGGCGTCGGGGCAGGGCTCCAGGAGTCACGGGAACAGTCTATGCGCACCCGTTCCGGCGCGGCTGGCCGTCCGCTCACAGCCGTGCGATCCCCGTCCGCGGGGCGCTGCTCTCCACAGCACGGGGCAGGCGTGCCCACCGGGGTGGGCAGCGAGGGAAGCTGATGGCGGGCGAACGGCCCGTCACCCCCGCACGGCACGGGCCGTTCGCCCCCTTCCCCAACCGCGACCGAGCGCGGCCCATCAGAGAAAGCGAGCCCCCATGTCCGCACACTTCAGCGTCGTCGGTACCGTCGGCACCTCTCCCCGTCTCCTTCGCACTGCGACGGACGTCGCTCTGTGTTCGTTCCGTCTCGCCCACACCACGCGTCGCTACGACCGTTCGAGCGACTCCTGGGCGGACGGGGAGACGAGCTGGTTCACGGTGAACGCGTTCCGCGGTTTGGGCGAGCACGCGGCGGCCTCGCTCACGCGGGGCGATCGCGTGCTCGTCGCCGGCAGGCTGCGCATGCGCGCCTGGCAGAGCGGCGACCGCTCCGGGATCACCGCCGAGATCGAGGCGGACGCCGTCGGTCCGGATCTGCGCTGGGGCACCACGCAGTTCACGCCCGAGACCCCGCCCGTCACCGACCAGAACGATCCAGCGCAGCCGGACACCGCGCAGCCGGACGCCGCGCAGAGTGCCGCCTCGGGAGCGTCCTCGGCCCCGGCAGCTGGCCTCACCTCGGGTGACGCCGACGAGCGGGCAGCGGCCTGATGCGGGGCAGGCTCAGCGCAGGTACGCCGAGAACGCTGCGCGCACCTTGTTCACCTTCGGCACCGCGACGGCGAGGCAGTAGCCCTGCGTGGGGTTCTTCGCGAAGAAGTCCTGGTGCGCCTCCTCGGCGGGGTACACCTCACCGAGCGGCTCGATCGTCGTCACGATCTCCCCCGGCCACCACTCCGCGGCGCGCGCCCGCGCGGCCTCGAAGCGCTCGGCCTGCTCGGCGTCGGCCGGGAACATGGCGGAGCGGTACTGGGTGCCGACATCGTTGCCCTGGCGGTTCAACTGGGTCGGATCGTGCATCGTGAAGAACGCGTCGAGGATCACCTCGGCGGGAATCGTCTCCGGATCAAACGTGACCGCCACCGCTTCGGCGTGGCCCGTCGTCCCGGTGCAGACCTGCGGGTAGCTCGGGTTCGGCAGCGTGCCGCCGGTGTAGCAGGAGAGCACCTCGGAGACGCCGCGCAGCTGGCGGTACGCCGCGTCGAGGCACCAGAAGCAGCCGCCCGCAAGGACGTATGTCGTCTCGGTCATGCGCTCGTCTCCGTTCCATCGGCCTCGGGCCGCCACCAGGTGTCCTGCGGCGTCACCGGGAGCTGCCGCTTGTGCTCGGTCATGCGGTAGCGACGCTCGAGGTTCTCGGCCGCCTCCACCGCAACCTCTTCACCGCGCAGGTAGGCGTCGATGACGGGATAGCTCACGCCGAGGCTCGCCTCGTCCGACTGGCCCGGCTGGTCGTCGAGCAGGTCCGCCGTCGGCACCTTCTCCCAGAGCCGCTCCGGCGCATCGAGTGCGCGCAGCATCGCGGCACCCTGGCTCTTCGTGAGGCCGGCGAGCGGCACGACATCGGCCGCACCATCGCCGAACTTCGTGAAGAAGCCCGTGATCGCCTCGGCGGCATGGTCGGTGCCGATCACGAGGAGCCCGCGGTCCCCCGCGATCGCGTACTGGGCAACCATGCGCATGCGTGCCTTCACGTTGCCGCGCGTGAAATCGCTCACGGGCTCCCCCATCGCCGCGGCGACCTGCGCGACGATGCCGTCGGTGCCCGGTGCGATATCGACGGAGACCGCCCGGTCAGGGGCGATGAACGACAGCGCCAGCTGGGCGTCGTCCTCATCGCGCTGCACGGCGTAGGGCAGCCGCACCGCGACGAACTCGGCCTCGGCGCCCTCGGCACGGAGCCGCTCGACGGCGAGCTGGGCCAGACGCCCCGCGAGCGAGGAGTCCTGCCCGCCCGAGATGCCGAGCACGAAGCCACGCACGCCCGGGATCGAGCGCGCGTACTCCACGAGGAAGTCCACACGGCGCGCGACCTCGGCCGCCGGATCGATCTCGGGAACCGGCCCGAGCTGACGGATGATCTCCTGCTGCATCTCGCTCACGGTTCCACTCTACTCCGGCAGCCCGGGAGCGGCTCAGGCCATGACCTCTTCGAGCGGCATCAGGCAGCGCGGGCCGAGCAGGCCCTTGAGCTCACCAAAGAGATCCGCGGAGACGCGCACCTGCACCGGCAGCTCGAACACCCGAATCGCCATCGACGTGACGAGGTTCAGCCGTACCTCGCTCTCGCCCCGGTGCCGCAGCAGCGTGCGCTTGAGCTCGTCCATCAGCTCCTCGGTGGCGCGGGTGTCCGAGATCGTGAGCACGAGCGTCTCCGCGTCCTCCTGCACGGCCGCGTCGATCGGGCGCACCCCGTACGCGTGCATCGACATGCCGTCGTCGCGCGCGTTCATCTTGCCGCGGATCGCGACGATCGAGTCTGGCTGCAGCAGGCTGCCGAACTCCTGGTACGACTTGCCCATGAAGAGCGCCTGGATCTCGCCCGTGAAGTCCTCGATCGTCACCATGCCGTAGAGGTTGCCCGACTTGGCCGTGCGGTGCTGCACGCTCGTGAGGAGACCCGCGATCGTCACGATCTCGCCGTCGAAGCCGGGCGAGGCATCGGGGTTCGTCACCTGCTGCACGGTGGCGCTCGCCTCCTTCGCGAGGGCCGAGTCGAGGCCCCGAAGCGGGTGATCCGAGACGTAGAGCCCGAGCATCTCGCGCTCGAAGGAGAGCTTGTCCTTCTTTGTCCACTCGGGCCGGTCCGGCACCTGAGAGGCCGTCTCCGAGCTCTCCCCCGCGGCCTCGGCCGCCTCCGCGAAGAGGCTGTCAAAGTCAAACCCGACGTTGCCGTTCTCGGCGTCGCGCTTCTCCTTCACGGCGCTCTCGATCGTCTGCTCGTGGATCTCCACGAGCGCGCGGCGCGTTCCGCCGAGCCCGTCGAAGGCGCCGGCCTTGATCAGCGACTCGATCGTGCGCTTGTTGAGCACGACGAGCGGCACCTTCTTGAGGAAGTCGTGGTAGCTCTCGAAGCTGCCCTTGCCCTCCCGGGCCTCGCGGATCGCCTCGACCACGTTCGTGCCGACGTTGCGGATCGCCCCCAGGCCGAAGCGGATGTCGTCGCCCACGGCCGAGAAGTTCGCGAACGAGTCGTTGACGGCGGGCGGGAGCACCTTGATGCCCATGCGGCGGCACTCGTTCAGATAGATCGCGAGCTTGTCCTTCGAGTCGCCGACGCTCGTGAGCAGCGCGGCCATGTACTCGCCCGGGTAGTGCGCCTTCAGGTAGGCGGTCCAGTACGAGACCACGCCGTATGCGGCGGAGTGGGCCTTGTTGAAGGCGTAGTCCGAGAACGGGAGGAGGATGTCCCAGAGGGACTTGATCGCGGCGTCCGAGAAGCCGCGCTCCTTCATGCCGCCGGAGAAGCCGGCGTACTGCTTGTCGAGCTCCTCTTTCTTCTTCTTACCCATCGCGCGGCGAAGAATATCCGCCTCGCCGAGCGAGAAGCCCGCCACCTTCTGGGCGATCGACATCACCTGCTCCTGGTAGATGATGAGGCCGAAGGTGGTGTCGAGGATCTCTCGGAGCGGCTCCTCGAGCTCCGGGTGGATCGGCGTGATCGGCTGCAGGCCGTTCTTTCGGAGCGCATAGTTCGTGTGCGAGTCGGCGCCCATGGGGCCCGGTCGGTACAGGGCGAGGACGGCCGAGATGTCCTCGAAGTTATCGGGCTTCATGAGTCGCAGCAGTCCGCGCATGGGGCCGCCATCGAGCTGGAAGACACCGAGCGTATCGCCGCGCGCCAGCAGCTCGTACGACTCTGTGTCGTCGAGCTCGAGCCGCTCGAGGTCGAGCTCGACGCCCCGGTTGAGGCGGATGTTCTCGAGCGCGTCGGAGATGATCGTCAGGTTGCGGAGCCCGAGGAAGTCCATCTTGATCAGGCCGAGGCCCTCGCAGGTCGGGTAGTCGAACTGCGTGACGATCTGGCCGTCCTGCTCGCGCTTCATGATGGGGATGATGTCGATGAGCGGATCGCTCGACATGATCACACCGGCCGCGTGCACGCCCCACTGGCGCTTCAGCCCCTCGAGGCCGAGGGCCGTCTCGTAGACCTTCGCCGCGTCAGGATCCTCCTGGAGCACCGAGCGGAACTCCGCGGCCTCCTTGTACCTCGGGTGGTTCGGGTCCGTGATCCCGGAGAGCGGGATGTCCTTCGCCATGACGGCGGGGGGCATCGCCTTCGTCAGCTTCTCCCCCATGCCGAAGGGGAAGCCGAGCACGCGGGAGGAGTCCTTGAGCGCCTGCTTCGACTTGATCGTGCCGTAGGTGACGATCTGCGCGACGCGCTCGTCACCGTACTTCTCGGTCACGTACTTGATGACCTCGCCGCGGCGACGATCATCGAAGTCGACATCGAAGTCGGGCATGGAGACGCGGTCCGGGTTGAGGAAGCGCTCGAAGATGAGGCCGTGCTGCAGCGGATCGAGGTCCGTGATGCGCATCGCGTAGGCGGCCATCGACCCGGCGCCCGAGCCGCGACCGGGGCCCACGCGGATCCCGTTGTCCTTCGACCAGTTGATGAAGTCGGCGACGACGAGGAAGTAGCCGGGGAAGCCCATCTGCGTGATGACCCCGGTCTCGTACTCCGCCTGCTTGCGCACGGGATCCGGGATGCCGTTCGGGTAGCGGTAGTGGAGGCCCTTCTCGACCTCCTTGATGAACCAGCTCTCCTCGTTCTCGCCCTCGGGAACGGGGTAGCGCGGCATGTAGTTGGCCGAGGTGTTGAACTCGGAATTGCAGCGCTCGGCGATCAGCAGCGTGTTATCGCACGCCTCGGGCATCTCGCGGAAGATGTGCCGCATCTCGGCCGCGGTCTTCAGGTAGTAGCCGGAGCCGCTGAACTGGAAGCGGTTCGGGTCGTCGAGCCGCGAACCGGACTGCACGCAGAGGAGGGCCGAGTGCGACTCGGCATCCGCCTCGTGCACGTAGTGGAGGTCATTCGTCGCGACGAGCGGGATCCCGAGATCCTTCGAGATCGCGATCAGGTCCTTCTGCACGCGGCGCTCGATGTCGAGACCGTGATCCATGATCTCGCAGAAGTAGTTCTCCTTGCCGAAGATCGCCTGGAACTCCGCGGCGGCTTCGCGGGCTTCCTTGTACTGTCCGAGGCGCAGCCGGGTCTGGATCTCCCCCGAGGGGCAGCCCGTCGTGGCGATGAGGCCGTTCGAGTACTGCTGCAGCAGCTCGCGGTCCATGCGCGGCTTGAAGTAGTAGCCCTCGATGGAGGCGTAGCTCGACAGCCGGAAGAGATTGTGCATCCCCTCCGTCGTCTCCGAGAGGAGCGTCATGTGCGTGTAGGCGCCCGCACCCGAGACGTCGTCACCGCCGCCGTCGCCCCAGCGTACGCGCGTGCGGTCGCTGCGGTGCGTGCCTGGCGTGACATACGCCTCGATGCCGATGATCGGGTTGACGCCGTGATCGCGCGCCGTCTTCCAGAAGTCGAACGCGCCGAACGTGTTGCCGTGGTCGGTGACCGCGATCGCGGGCATGCCCTGCTCCGCGGTTGCTTGAATGAGCGGTTTCACCCGAGCCGCACCGTCGAGCATCGAGTACTCGCTGTGCACGTGGAGGTGAACGAAACCGTCTTTTTCTGACACCGAATGGGCCCCTTTCGCCGACCCATCCAGGGTACCGCCTGCGGATCAGCGCCGGGTCAATCCCGGGGTCCCGGCGGCGTTTCCGAGCGCGGCGCGATCAGCGCACGTCGCCCGCGCACCAGGGGCACGCGTACTCGGCGTCGGGGTTCGTGATGCGCTTGAACGAGGTGTGGAATCGCTCGCACACCGCGCGCAGGTTCCACCGGCCGACGGCCACCTTCGATGCCTGAGTCTTCGTCGCCATTTCGATCGTCCTCCCCGGTTCGACCACGGAGCGGGTCCGAGGAAGTCCGAACCCGCCGATGCCTCCGAGTGAAGCACCTCGGCGAGACGGGTGCATCCCCGGCGGGGGTATTCGATCGAATCCGAACAGCGCGCAGCGCGGGCACTGCCCGCGCCGCGCCTCAGCCGCCCCGCCTCAGGCGCCGGGCGTCACGCCTGCGAGCACGTCGAGCGCGTGCTGCAGATCCGCGGGGTACCGCGAGGAGTACTCCACAGCCTCGCCCGTGCCCGGATGGCGGAACCCGAGCCGCATGGCGTGCAGCCACTGACGGCGGAGCCCGAGCCGCTCCGAGAGCGTGGGGTCCGCGCCGTACATGCCGTCGCCCACGCACGGGTGGCGCTGCGCCGACATGTGCACGCGGATCTGGTGGGTGCGGCCCGTCTCGAGTTCGATCTCGAGCAGCGTCGCGTACGGGAACGCCTCGAGCGTCTCGTAGTGCGTGACGGAGGGCTTGCCGTCCCGGGTCACCGCGAACTTCCACTCGTGTCCCGGGTGGCGGCCGATCGGCCCCTCGATCGTGCCCGAAAACGGATCCGGGTGCCCCTGCACGACCGCGTGGTAGATCTTCGAGACCTCGCGCTCCTTGAACGCGCGCTTCAGCTCGCTGTACGCGCGCTCGCTCTTCGCGACCACCATGAGGCCGCTCGTGCCCGCGTCGAGGCGGTGCACGATGCCCTGACGCTCGGGCGGACCCGAGGTCGCGATGCGGTACCCCGCCCCGGCGAGCGCGCCGAGCACGGTCGGGCCCTCCCAGCCGAGCGAGGGGTGCGCCGCGACACCCGCGGGCTTGTCGATCACGACGATGTCGTCGTCGTCATGAACGATCCCGAGCTCGGGCAGGTGCACGGGGATGATCTCGGGGCCGCGCTTCTCCTCCCAGGTGACCTCGAGCCAGCCGCCCGCCGCGAGGCGATCCGACTTGCCGAGCGTCTGCCCGTCGAGGGCGACGCCGCCGCCCTGCGCGATCTCGGCCGCGAAGCTCCGCGAGAATCCGAGCAGCTTCGCGAGCGCGGCGTCGACGCGCTCTCCGGCGAGCCCGTCGGGGACGGGCAGGCTACGGTGCTGCATCGCCGCGCTCCTCGCGTTCGTTCGTGTCTGACTCGGATGCGGCGGGCTCGGGATCCGACGCTGCGGCTCCCTCCCCCTGCGCCGGCTTCGCGGCCCGGGCCTCAGCAGTCGAGGCCTGAGCCCCGGCCTTGGCGGCCTGGGCCTCGGCCTTCGCTTCCGCCTTGGCCGCCTCGGCGGCCGCTTCGGCGGCGCGCGCCTCCGCGCGGGTGCGCCCGTCGATCGGCAGCCCGAGCAGCGTGATCACGATGAAGAGGATCATGCCGCTGACGATCCCGATGTCGGCGATGTTGTAGATGGCCTCGGAGAAGCCAAGCCACATCCACGGCGTCGAGATGAAGTCGATCACGTGGCCCTCGGGGAAGCCGGGCTCCCGGGTGAGGCGATCGGTCAGGTTGCCGAGCACCCCGCCGAGCAGGAGGCCGAGGAAGAGCGCCCAAGGCAGCGAACGCAGCCGGCGGATCTGCCACAGGATGACGAACACGACGACGGCCGCGAGGATCGTGAAGATCCAGGTCTGCCCTGTCGCGAGCGAGAACGCCGCGCCGGGGTTGCGCACGAAGTGCCAGCGCAGCACATCGCCGAGCACGGGCACCGTGACGCCCTCGGGCAGCTCAGCGACGACCCAGTTCTTGACGAGCTGGTCCGCGGCGAAGACGGCGAATGCGACGACAAACAGCACGAGCGGCACCCAACGGCGCCACGGCCGAGAGGCCGTGGCGCCGGGTGCCGCGGAAGCGACGGGGGTCACGCGGGACGACTACTGCAGGCCGTCGGGTGCGCCGGCCGGCTCGGGCGAGCCGTCGAGGCCGCGCAGCTGCGACTGGATGTAGGAGCGCAGGGTCGAGCGGTACTCGCTCTCGAACTGGCGGAGGTCCTTGATCTTGAACTGCAGGTCGCTGCGCTCGTCGCCCAGGAGACGCAGCTCCTCGGCGCGCTGCTGCTGGGCTTCCTCGACCAGCTGCTTCGCGGTGCGCTCGGCGTCCTGGATCATCTGGTCGCGCTTCGACTCGGCTTCCGAGATGAGCTCGTCGCGGGTGTTCTCGCCCTCGCGCACGTGCTTGTCGTGCAGCTCGAGCGCGAGCTGCAGCATGGCGCTCGACTTCACGGCGTCCGGGCGGGTGCCCTCGGCTGCGGCCGCCACGGGGGCGGGCGCGGGCGCTGCGGGGGCGGCGACGGGCGCCTCGACGACGATGGTCTGCTCCGAGGGGGCGGCGTCGGCGTTGCCGTCGTGCCCGGCCCCGGCCTCGCACTCGGCGAGCTTCGCGGTGAGCTCGTCGATCTTCGCGCGAAGCTCGTCCTTCTCCTGCTCGTGCTGACGGAGCTCCTCGACGATCGTGTCGAGGAAGTCGTCGACCTGGTCCAGGTCGTAGCCGTCACGGAACTTGGTGATCGTGAACTTCTGGTTCACGACGTCTTCGGGAGTCAGGGCCATCGTTTCGTCTCTTTCGATTCGGGACCACTGACGTGGTCTGTGACAACGCTCGAACGCACGCGGTCTATCACCACGCTAGCAAAGAATGCCGGGTTCGCGCAGAAACCGCCTCACCACCGGCCGGGGATGATTGCGAGGAGGATGATGCAGACGAGCATCGTGAGCATCCAGCCCAGGTCGATCGAGACCTGACCGAGCCGGATCGGCGGGAGCAGCCGCCGGAACATGCGGATCGGCGGATCGGTGATCGTGTAGACGAGCTCCACGATCACGGCGAACGCACCGCGGGGGCGGAAGTTCCGGTTGAGCACGGTCACCCAGTCGAGGATGAAGCGCGCCCAGAGCACGAGGGTGTACACCCGCAGTGCGATCCGGAGCACCAGGAGGAGGACGGCGAGAACTGCCACCGCTTACGCCGAGGGCGAGACGAAGAACGAACCGCTGTCGTTCTGACGGGACTCGTCGCCCGCGATCTCGATGTGCTCCGGCGAGAGCAGGAACACCTTGCTGGTGACGCGCTCGATGCGGCCGTTCAGCCCCATCGTGAGGCCGCTCGCGAAGTCGATGAGCCGCTTCGCGTCGCCCTCGTCCATGCGGGAGAGGTTGATGATCACCGGAACGCCCGCGCGGAAGCTCTCGGCGACGACCTTCGCGTCGCGGTACTCCGTCGGGTGGACCGTGAGGATCTCGTTGAGCGGCTGCGCGACCGGCTGGCTGGTGGGCGTCACGCGGCGCAGCGGCGTGACCGATGCGCGCGGCGCCGGAGCGGCGCGCACGGGCTCGGGCTTCGCCGCGGCAGGGGTCTGCGCGGCGCGGGGCGCGGCGGTCTCCTCGGACGCGGCCGACTGCTCCTCGAGCTCCTCCTCGGCGAGGCCCAGGAACACCATGGTCTTCTTCAGCGGATTGCTCATTTTCTCTCCCAACGGTGCGGTGCTCCGAGACTATCGGGGCTCCGGTCGATTCCCGGTGATTGCGCTGCCGATTCGCAGGTGTGTCGCACCGGCGGCGATCGCCTCGGCGTAGTCGTGCGTCATCCCCGCCGAGATCGCGGTCGCCTCGGGCGCGACGCTGCGGACGCGCTCGGAGTACCCGGCGAGCCGTGCGAAGGCGCGCGCGGGCTCCTCGTCGAGCGGGGCGACCGCCATCACGCCGCGCAGCCGCAGCGACGGGTTGCCGAGCGTGTGCTCGGCGAGCGATTCGAGTTCGTCCGCGGGGATTCCGCCACGGCCCGGATCGTCGGTGAGGTTCACCTGCAGGAACGCGTCGATCGGCCGCTCGAGCTCGGTGAGCGCGTCGACGAGGCGCGCGCGGTCGATCGAGTGGATCGCGTGCGCGTAGCGGGCGGCCTGCCGCGCCTTCTTCGTCTGCAGCTGACCGATGAAGTGCCAGTTCAGATCGAGATCCGCGAGCTCGGCGGCCTTGGCCTGCGCCTCTTGGTGGCGGTTCTCCCCCACGTCGCGGACGCCCAGCTCGGCGAGCGCGGACACGAGCGACGCGGGGTGGAACTTCGTCACGACGATCGTGGTGACCGATTCAGGGGCGCGGCCCGCGGCGCGGCAGGCGTCCTCGACGCCCGCCCGCACCGCGGCCAGCCGCTCGGCGAGCCCGGGGTGGGCCGCCTGCGTCGCCTCGCTCATCACGACTACTTCAGGAACTCGGGGATGTCGAGATCGTCGTCATCGCCGTCGAACGCGGGATCCTTGATCTGCGCCTCGACCGGCGGGTTCGCGAGGATCTCGCCGAACTGGCCCGTCGCGGGGGCCTCGGAGGCCTTCTCGCTGTTCGCGTTGAAGCCGGGGAAACCGAGGCCCGTGGCGTCGGCGGTCGCACCGGCGGACACCGAGCGCGCACCGGGCACCTCGTCGAGGCTCTCGACGTGGCTGCCGCGACGGCCGCGCTCGGGCGACGGGGCGGCAGCGACGGCCTGATCGGCGTCGAAGCCCGCGGCGATGACGGTGACGCGCACCTCGTCGCCAAGGGTGTCGTCGATCACGGTACCGAAGATGATGTTCGCCTCGGGGTGCACGACGTCCTGCACGAGCGTGGAGGCCTCGTAGATCTCGCTGAGCGCGAGGTTCGAGGAACCCTGGATGGAGAGCAGCACGCCGTGGGCGCCCTCGACGGAGGCTTCGAGCAGCGGGGAGGCGACGGCCAGCTCGGCGGCCTTGATCGCGCGATCGGCGCCGCGCGCGGATCCGATGCCCATGAGGGCGGCGCCCGCCCCCTGCATGACCGACTTCACATCGGCGAAGTCGAGGTTGATGAGGCCGGGCGTCGTGATCAGATCGGTGATGCCCGAGACGCCCGCGAGGAGCACCTGGTCGGCGGCCGCGAAGGCCTCGATCATGCTGATGCCGGGCTCGCTGATGTCGAGGAGGCGGTCGTTCGGCACGACGATGAGCGTGTCGACGGCCTCGCGGAGCGTGTTGACGCCCGCGTCGGCCTGCGCGGCGCGGCGCTTGCCCTCGAAGCTGAAGGGGCGGGTGACGACACCGATGGTCAGTGCGCCAATCGACTTCGCGATGCGCGCGACGACGGGAGCCGCACCGGTGCCGGTGCCGCCGCCCTCGCCCGCCGTGACGAAGACCATATCGGCGCCCGTGAGCGCCTCCTCGATCTCCTCGGCGTGGTCCTCCGCGGCGCGGCGACCCACCTCGGGGTCGGCGCCGGCGCCGAGCCCGCGGGTGAGCTCGCGCCCGACGTCGAGCTTCACGTCGGCGTCGCTCAGCAGCAGCGCCTGCGCGTCGGTGTTCACAGCGATGAACTCGACACCGCGCAGACCGAGCTCGATCATGCGGTTGACCGCGTTGACGCCGCCACCGCCGACACCGACGACCTTGATTACCGCGAGGTAGTTCTGGTTCCCTGACACCTGGATCCTCCGCCCCTAACCTTCAACCTCTACATGAAGTTTAAAGTTAGTATTGCTGAATACGTTTCTGGGGTCCACGGTAGGGCGCGGGCGCTCCCCCGTGCGGCAGACACGCCGCGCGCCGCGCCAGAATCGCGAAAGATCGGCGCGGCGCGCGAATGCGTCCCCGATTCCGCGGCCCCCGCTCCGAGCTAGCGGAAGACCGGCGCCTCCGTCGACGAGACATCGATGTGCGTGACCTCGCGGTCGCCGAGCGAGGCCAGCATCGTGCTCAGCACCGCCGCCTTCCGCCGCGACTGCTCAGCGTCGCCCCACATCACTTCGATGCCGCTCGCGAGCGTGAACGTCACGTCCTGCCCGCTCGACGCCGTCACGGCCGTGATCTGGGCGCGCAGCTCCGCGGGCATATCGCGCAGCGCACGCGTCGCTGAGCGGTACGCCTGCGAGGCGCGATCCGTGAGCGCCCCGCTGCCGAGCGGCACGCCGGCCGGCGCCTGCTCGGCGGTGCCGAGGAGCACGCCGGCCGCGTCGTACAGCGCGACCCCGTCGCCCTCCGGCAGCGAGACCACGGGCACGCGCTCTTCGATCCGGATCGTGAGCGTGTGCGGCGGAATCCGCTCCACCGCGTAGCGCTGGATCAGCGGGAAGGGCTCGAGCGCCCGGTGCACGTCGGCGTCGTCGACGAGCGCGAGCGGCACGCCGTCGAAGCGGGCGAGCGCCGCGCGCACCTCATCCTCGGGGACCGTCGTCGCGCCGACGAGCTGGATCTCGCGCACCGCCATGAGCGGGGTGAACACGCCCGCGGCGACGAAGAGGGCGAGCCCGCCGACCGCGGAGAGCACGACCAGCCAGATCCGCCTGCGACGCCGCGCGGCCACCGTGAAGCGCTGGCGCTCGCGGCGCAGCTGGGCCTTGCGCTGCCGCTCGGCGGCGCGCACCCGACGCTCGGCGGCGCGCACCGGATCGGCCTCGCGGCCGGCTCGCCACTGCGCCAGCACGGATCCGGATCCGGAACCCGATCCGCCGGCGGCAGCGCCGCCCGTGGAGTCAAGGAGTTCGCCCGCGGATGCACCGTCGGGCGAACCGCTCCCCGGCGCGGGCTCGTGCGCCTCGATGTCCAGGTCGTCGTAGGCCTCGGTCGCGAGCAGGTCCTCGTCCCCGCGGGGAGTCGCGGGGTCGACGCCGGCGCCGGCGCGGGACGCGCGGACGGCGGACAGGTCGACGGTCGCCGCCTCCGCCGCCTCGGGAGCGGCGGTTGCGGGAGGCGCGGTCGCGGGAGGCGCCGCCTCGGCACGCGCGGCCGCCGATCCCGAGCGCTCGCCCGGGAGGCCCGAGCGAAGTCGGTCGAGCACGCTGCGCCGGGGCGCTGCGCGCTGCTGGGCGGGCTCACTGGCTGCAGCACCGTCGGCCGTCACGTCGGGATCGTGAGGCGTCGACGGGGATCCAGCGCCGGATCCGGCGGATTCGAGCCCCCCGCTCAGCGGGAGCTGCGGTTCGACCGCGGGCGGGACGGCTTCCGGGCGCTCAGGCGCCCGGTCGAACCCGCTCGGCCGCTTCACTGCTCGGTGACCTCGAAGCGACCGCGCAGCGCAGCGACGACCTGCGGGATGATCTGGTAGACGGTGCCGCAGCTCATCGTGACCATGACGTCCCCCGGGCGGGCGATCTCCGCGAGGTACTCGGCCGCGCGGGCCCAGTCGTCGATGTAGGCGACCTTGCTCGCGTCGGCGAAGTCGTTCGACACGAGCGCGCCGGTCACGCCCTCGACCGGATCCTCGCGGGCGCCGTCGACCGAGAGCACGACGGTGTGATCCGCCCCGGCCTCGAGCACCTCGGCGAACTCCCGGTGGAAGAGTCTCGTGCGGCTGAACAGGTGCGGCTGGTGGATCGCCACGAGGCGCCCCTCGCCCACGACGGCGCGCGCCGAGTCGAGCAGGGCCGCCACCTCGGTCGGGTGGTGCGCGTAGTCGTCGTACACGCGCACGCCGCCCACCTCGGCGTGGAACTCGAAGCGGCGCTTCGTGCCGCCGAACTCGGAAATCGCGGCGAGCGCCGCGGCGGGCTCGAAGCCGAGACCCGTGAGAACTGAGAGCGCACCCACCGCGTTCACCGCGTTGTGGCGCCCGTACACGGCGAGCTGGGCGCTGTACTCGGCACCGTCGATGGCGACCGTGAAGCGAACGGGCCCCGAATCGTCGATCGCGGTGATCCGCACGTCCGCGTCGGCGGCCTCCCCGAAGGTGCGGATGGGGGCGTGCGCCGCCGCGTCCGCGCGCAGGGCGCCGAGCACCTCGAGCGCGCCGGGGTCGTCGGAGGAGATCACGATCTGCTCGCGGGCGCCGCGGGCGAAGTCGACGAAGGCCTGCATGAACGCCTCGCGTGAGCCGTAGAAGTCGAGGTGCTCGGGGTCCACGTTCGTGATGAGCGCGATCGCCGTGTCGTAGAGGAGGAACGATTTGTCCGACTCGTCGGCCTCGATCACGAAGAGATCGTCCGTGCCGGGACCCGAGCTCACGCCGAGCGATTCGATGATGCCGCCGTTCACGAACGAGGGATCCGCGCCCGCACCGAGCAGGCCGGTCACGATCATCCCCGTCGAGGTGGTCTTGCCGTGCGCACCCGCGACCGAGACGACGCGCTTGCCCCGCGCGAGCCAGGCGAGCGCCTGCGAGCGGTGCAGCACGGGCATGTCCGTGGCGAGGGCCCGCTGGTACTCGGGGTTGTCCTGCCAGAGCGCTCCGGTGACGACGAGAGTGTCGGCGTCTCCGACGTTGGCGGCGTCATGCCCGATGAACACGGGGATCCCGATTTCCTCGAGCGCTGCGGTCGAGTAGTTCGCGCTGCGGTCGGACCCCGTAACCGTGACACCCGCCTGGTGCATCATCCGCGCGATCCCGCTCATGCCGGAACCGCCGATGCCGACGAAGTGGACCTTTCCGAGCTCATCGGGGATGGTCAGTTCGAGATCGGGGTAGATCATGGATCCTCCTAGCGGGTCGACAGTCAAGCGTACCGCGCGGACCCTGCGGGGCGCCCGGTCGCGTGCGGCGCGGCGCGCGGTGTGCTCGGGACTCGCTGGTCGACTCTGCCTCGAGCCTTGGATCCCGCGGGTCGCCGCTCCGCGCCTCCGGCCGCTCGGCTCGCCGTCCGCGCCTCCGATCTCTCGGCTCGCCGTCCGCGCCTCAGAACTCTCGGAGAAATCGCGGATCTCGGAGCGAAACCCGCGAAAACGTCCGAGATTCGAGATTTCTCCGAGGAAAGCGGTGCGTGTGGGGGCCGGGCGCGGGGCGCACGGACCACCCGAGCCGTTGCCGCCCTCGCGACGCAGATCGGCTCGACTCTGATCCGGTATCGACCCCGGATACCGGATCAGAGTCGATGCGATGTTCTGCGAGATGCGGGCGGCGCGAGCGACCCCGAGCCGGACGGTGCAGACGGCGCGGACGGTGCAGGCGGCTCTGCCGGGGCGCGCTCCGCCGAAGGCGGGGGGACCACCGGGACCGCAAGCGCCGGGGCCAGCGCCACGAGGGCGAGCGTGGCGGGGATCCCGAACAGGCCGATCGCCGCGCCCACGACCGGGCCCACCGCCGCAGCCGCGAGGAACTGCCCCGTGTTCTGGATGCCGAGCGCCCGGCCCGCCCAGGACGGCCCCGCGAGTTCGGCGACGGCGGTGAATGCCAGCCCGTTGTCGGCCACGCTCACGCAGCACGCGATCACGTAGGCCACGGCCGCCGGGATGCCCCACTCGAGCCACCCGCACGCGGCCGCGGTGAGCAGCGTGACGATGCCCGCGATGGCCACGATGCGGAGGGGGCGGAGGCGCGAGCCCGCGCGATCGCTCCACACCCCGACGAGGATGCGCCCCGCGGCCCCGGCGAACTGCGCGCCCGCCACGAGCGCGCCAGCGGCGAGTGCGCTCCAGCCGAAGCCGACCGTGAACCAGACGAGCCCGAACGTCGACAGCGCGAACTGCGGAACGACGAGCAGCACGGAGGCCGCGTGGATGCGGAGCAGGGTCGCGGAGCCGCGATAGGGGGTGCTGGGGCGCGCGGGGGCGGCCGCCACCCCGGTCCCGGACGGTGAGCCCGAGCCGGATCCCGCTCCCCGCGCCGGGCGCGGAGCGCGCTCCGGGTCGCGCACCACGGCGACAACCGCGACGAGGCTCACGAGCACGAGCACGCCACCGAGCGCGAGCGCCGCACCCATGCCGAAGCCCGCGGCGAGGGGCGGCACGCCGAGCGCCGCCACCGCCATGCCGAGCGGCTGACAGGTCTGCCGGATCCCCATGGCGAGCCCGCGCCGCTCCGCGGGGAACCACCCCGTGATCAGTCGCCCGCTGGCGCTGTTCGTGCAGGCGGAGGCCGCGCCGCAGGCGACGAGCGCGATCCCAAGCGGGAGGAGCGCAGCGATGCCGGCCGAGCCGGCATCAGCACCGGCACCAGCACCAGCCCCGGGGCCGCCGCCCACGACCGCCGCAGCCATCGCCGCGGCGACCGTGAGCACCGTCGCCGCGAGGCCGATGATGAGCACGCGCCGCTCCCCGAAGCGGTCGGTCGCCGCGCCCCAGAGGACGAGGGCCGCGACGAGCCCGAGGTTCGGGGCACCCGCGAGGAAGCCTGCCTCGGCGAGGCTCAGCCCCGCGGCGTGCAGGTGCGGGATGAGGAAGGCGGGCGCCGCCGCGACGACGGTGGTCGCCGCCTGGGCGACGACCATTACGGCGAGCATGATCCAGAGGCGGGCGGGGACGTGCATGCGGAAACTCCAGACGAGGGTCGGAGACCGGCAGGACGCTGCCGCCGCGGACGGGGAGCCGGTCGGCTCAGACCCCGCCGCGGCTCCGAAGGAGGAGCATCACGCGCATGAGACGAGCTTAGCGGGTCGGAGCCGCCGCGACGGCCTCGTGCACAAGGGCGAGCAGCCGCTCGGTGCCGTCGAGGCTGCCGGCGCTCCGGGCACGCTCCCCCATGTCGGCGAGACGCGCGTCGTCCGCGAGGAGCGGGAGCAGGGTGCCGCGCACCCACTCGGGCGTCAGTTCGGCGTCCTCGACGAGCAGCGCGCCACCCGCGGAGACGACGCCGGCCGCGTTGAAGCGCTGCTCGCCGTTGCCGACGGCGTAGGGCACGAAGACGGCGGGGACGCCGAGGCCGGCGAGCTCGCTCACGGTCGTCGAGCCGGCGCGGGAGACGGCGAGGTCGCACGCCGCGAACGCGAGGTCCATGCGGTCGCAGTACGGGATCACGTGGTATCCGTCGACACCGGGATCCTCGATCTCGGTGAGTCCGCCCCAGACGTGCAGCACCTGCACGCCCGCGGCGACGATCTCGGCAGCCGAGCCGGAGATGCCGCGATTGATCGCGCGGGCGCCGAGCGATCCGCCCGTGACGAGCAGCGTGCGCCGCGCGGGATCGAGGCCGAAGTGCGCGCGCGCCGAGGCGCGCAGGGCGGGTCGGTCGAGCCCGGTGATCTCGGGGCGGAGGGGCATGCCGGTCACGCGGGCGTTCGGGATCGGCGTGCCCGCGAAGGTGACGCCGACGTAGGGGGTACGGCGGGCGCCCATGCGGTTCGCCATGCCGGGGCGCGCGTTCGCCTCGTGGATCACGACGGGCACCTGCTCCTTCGCGCCGGCGCGGTACGCGGGCGCTGCGGCGTAGCCGCCGAAGCCGACGACCACGTCGATGCGGCGGGCGCGGATCAGCTCGCGCACCTCGCGCACGGCGCGGGCGAAGCGCGCGGGGAACTGCAGCGCGGCGAGGTTCGGCCGGCGCGGGAACGGCAGGCGTGCGATCGTGACGAGCTCGTAGCCGCGCTCGGGCACGAGGCGGGCCTCGAGCCCCTCCTTCGTTCCGAGCACCACGATCTCCGCGTCGGGCTCCGTGCCGCGGATCAGGTCGGCGAGCGCGAGCAGCGGGTTCACGTGGCCGGCGGTGCCGCCTCC
This sequence comes from Leucobacter sp. PH1c, assembly GCF_000633415.1. GTDB lineage: Bacteria > Actinomycetota > Actinomycetes > Actinomycetales > Microbacteriaceae > Leucobacter. The sequence goes on from NZ_AYMV01000018.1 coordinate 104,585, forward strand.
GGCGAGCAGGTAGCGGGTCATCGCTTCTTCCGAGTCCTTTCGTGGGGCCGGGCTCCCCCGGCCGCGGCCAGTTCGGCCTGGTAGATGGCGCCGTCGCGGGCGATGGAGATCACCACGCCGATCGCGGCGAGGCAGACGACGAGGGCCGTTCCGCCGGAACTGATGAGGGGCAGGGGGACGCCGAGCACGGGGAACACCTCGAGCACGACGCCGATGTTGACGAGCGCCTGACCGACGATCCAGACGAGGATGCCGCCGACCACCGCCTTGCCGAAGCGGTCGCGGGCACGGGAGATGACGCGGAGCATCACGACCGTGAGCGCGACGAACATGGCGATCACGAGCAGCGCGCCGATGAGGCCGAGCTCCTCGCCGATGATCGCGAAGATGTAGTCGTTGTCGGCTGCGGGGAGCCACGACCACTTGGCTTTGGATCCGCCGAGGCCGACGCCGAAGAGGCCGCCGCCCGCGAGCGCCCAGCGTCCGTGGAGCGGCTGCCAGCCGAGACCGGAGTAGTCGGTGTTGCCCGCCGCGTGCCCGAACAGCCGGTCGAGCCGGTTCTGACTCGTGACGACGAAGAACACGACGGCGAGCAGGCCGCCGATCGCCGTGACCGTGAGGCTCTTCCAGCTCACGCCGCCGAAGTACATCGCGCCGAAGACCATGCCCGCCATGATGAGCACGGTGCCGAGGTCCTTGCCGAGCAGCACGACGCCGAGCGCGAGCAGGGCGCCGGGGATCACCACGGGGATGAGCTCGTGTTTCATGTCGCCGAGCAGCGGCTCCTTGCGCAGCAGCACCGTGCCGACCCAGACCACGAGCGCGAGCTTCAGCGCTTCGGAGGGCTGCGCACCGAAGCTGCCGATCTGGATCCAGTTCCGGTTGCCGTACACCTCGATGCCGAGCGGCGTGAAGACGAGCATCTGGAGCAGCAGGCCGAAGCCGAAGAGCCACCAGGCCCACTTCTTCCAGAAGTCGATCGGCATGGCGGCGGCGAGCAGCATCATGGGCAGGCCGACGATCGCGAACGTCGCCTGCCGCCAGAATCCTCCGAAGAAGCCCTGATCGTTCAAGTACGAGGTGATCGAGGACGAGGACAGCACCATGATCAGCCCGAAGCCGACCAGGAGGAGCGTGATCGCGTACAGTGCGATCACGGTGCGGTCGGTGCCCGTGCGCAGCACAGCGCCGAGGGAGATCCGGGCGACCCCGGAGGCGCGTTCGCCGCGCGCCGTCTGCCCCGCCGCCATTCGGGTCACCCGAGCTCAGCGACGGCGGCCTGGAACTGCCGCCCGCGATCCGCGTAGCTCTCGAACTGGTCCATGGATGCCGCCGCGGGCGAGAGCAGCACGGTGTCGCCCGGCTGGGCGATGCCCGCGGCCGCGGAGACGGCGGCGCCCATCACGGAACCGCTGGCGTCGTCTGAGCCGGTCGCGTCGCTGGCGTCGCTCGCGTCGATCTCGATGATCGGCCGCTCCCCCAGGTGGGCGCGGAGCGCCGCGAGGACGGGTTCGCGGTCGACGCCGATCACCACGGCCCCGCGGAGGCGGTGCGCGTGCGCGGCGACGAGCTGATCGATGTCGACGCCCTTGAGGAGACCACCGACGATCCACACGACGTCGTGGAGCGCCCGGAGCGACGCGTCGGCGGCGTGCGCGTTGGTCGCCTTCGAGTCGTCGATCCAGTGCACGCCTGCGCGCTCGCCGAGGCGCTGGGTGCGATGGGGATCCGGTTCGAAGCTCAGGATCGCGCGCGCGATCTCGGCGGGCTCGACCCCGCGCGAGCGGGCGAGCGCGGCGGCGGCGAGCACGTTCTGCACCATGTGGGGAGCCGCGAGGTCGCGCTCCGCGAGCTCGTCGATCGTGACGAGCTCGTAAGCCTCGCCCCGGCGCTCCGCGTGGAAGCCGCGGTCGACGAGGATCCCCTCGACGATGCCGAAGCCGCTCGGCGGGGGCGTGTCGAGGCCGAAGCTGATGGCGCGCGCGCCCTCGACGACGTCGGCCTCCTCGACCATGCGCTCGGTCGCGGCGTCGGTGCGGTTGTAGATGCACGCGACCTGCGTGCCGGCGTACACCTTGGCTTTCGCGGCCCAGTACGCTGCGGCGCTGCCGTGCCAGTCGAGGTGGTCGTCCGCGAAGTTCAGGCAGGCGCTCGCGTACGGAGAGATGGCGCCGAGGCGCTCCAGCTGGAAGCTCGACAGCTCCACCACGATCGCGTCGTAGCCCTGCGGGTCGCGGAGCGCATCGAGGACCGGCGTGCCGATGTTGCCGGCGGGAGTGACGCGCAGGCCGCCCGCGGCGAGCATGTGCGCCGTGAGCTGCGTGGTGGTGGTCTTCCCGTTCGTGCCGGTGATGCAGATCCAGTCGGCGATCCGCCCCGTCTTGTCGCGGAGGCGCCAGCCCAGTTCGATGTCGCCCCAGACGGTCACCCCGGCGCCCGCGGCCCACTCCGTGAGCGGGTGGTCGGGGCGGTATCCCGGCGACACGATGACGAGCTCGGGATCGAACTCGATGAGGTCGGCGAGCTGGGCGGCGTCATCGCTCGCCGAGAACCGCTCGGAGCCGATCACGTCGAGCAGGCGCTCCCGATCCGGATCCGGCGCGCCGAAGATCACCCGCACGCGGGCGCCCAGCTCGACGAGCGTGTCCGCAACGGAGAAGCCGGTCACGCCGAGGCCGAGCACCGCGACGCGCAGGCGCGTCCAGTCGTGGTGCCAGCTGCTCAGCCCCTGCACGCGCGCCGCGACGGTCGCCGCGTGATCCTGCGCCTCGGTCATGTCTGCTCCTGTCCGATCGTCCGACGTCACTGCTGCAGCAGCCATTCGCCGTAGAAGGCGCCGACGCCCGCGACGACGAAGAGCCCGGCGATGATCCAGAACCGCACGACGACGGTGACCTCGGCCCAGCCCTTCAGCTCGAAGTGGTGGTGGATCGGGCTCATGAGGAAGATCCGCTTGCCCTTCGTCGCCTTGAAGTAGAGGCGCTGGACGATCACGGAGCCGGTCTCGATGATGAAGAGGCCGCCGATGAGCACGAGGAGGAGCTCCGTGCGGCTCAGGATCGCGAGGGCGGCGATCGCGCCGCCAATGCCCATCGAGCCCGTGTCGCCCATGAAGATCTGGGCGGGGTTCGTGTTCCACCAGAGGAAGCCGGCGACGCCGCCGAGGAACGCCGCCGCGATCACGGCGAGGTCCATGGGGTCCCGGGTGGCGTAGCAGCCGGCCTCGTAGGCGGTGGTCGCGCAGTTCTGCGAGGCCTGCCAGAAGCCGATCACGAGGTACGCGCCGAAGGCGAAGATCGCGGAGCCCGCGGCGAGGCCGTCGAGGCCGTCCGTGACGTTCACGGCATTCGTGGTCGCGGTGACGATGAGCATCACCCAGACGATCACGAGGATCACGCCGACGACAGCGCCGAGGCTCATGAAGTCGAACGGCAGATCGCGGAAGAGCGAGATGTGCGTCGAGACGGGGGTGAGCCCGGACTCGTTCGCGAACTGGAGGCCGAGGAGCGCGAAGGACACCGCGATGATGACCTGGCCCGCGATCTTCGCCCAGCCGCCGAGTCCCGCGGACTGCTGCTGCCGCGTCTTCATGAAGTCGTCGATGAAGCCGACGAGGCCGGCGCCAACAGCCATGAGGATCACGAGCAGGGCCGACGGGGTCGGCGTCTCCCCCATGATCAGCTTCCCGAGGAAGTAGGCGAGGACGGAGCCGGAGAGGAAGATGATGCCGCCCATGGTGGGCGTGCCCCGCTTCACCTCGTGCTCCTTGGGCCCGTCGACGCGGATCGGCTGGCCCCACTTGAGGCGGTTGAAGATGCGCACGAACACGGGCGTGAGCAGCAGCGAGTAGAGCAGCGAGAACCCGCCGGCGATCAACAGGGCGATCATGCGAAGGCCTCCCCCAGGCGGTCGCCGAGGAAGCGGAGGCCCGCGGCGTTCGATGACTTGACGAGAACGGTGTCGTTCGGCTGCAGTGTGCCCTCGAGGTACGCGAAGGCCGCGTCCTGATCCTCGAAGAACACGCTCTCGCCGTCCCAGGATCCCTCGTTGATCGCGCTGATGTGCAGGTTGCGCGCCTCGGCGCCGACCACGACGAGCTCGGAGATGCGCAGGCGGACGGCCTGGAGGCCGATCCGGATGTGCTCCTCGATCGAGTACTCGCCGAGCTCGCTCATCGCGCCGAGCACGGCGACCGTGCGGCCACCCGGCTTCGCGATCTGCGCGAGCGTGCGCAGCCCCGCACTCATGGAGTCCGGGCTCGCGTTGTACGCGTCGTTGATGATGGTCACGCCGTCACGGCCGCCCATCACCTCCATGCGCCAGCGCGCGGCGCGGGTCGCGCCCTCGAGCGCGGCGACGATCTCGGCGAGCGACAGTCCGAGCTCGAGGCCCACCGCCGCAGCGGCCAGCGCGTTCGTGACGTGGTGCTCGCCGAGCACGCGGAACACGACGGGCAGGGCCTCGCCGTCGGCGTGGATCGTGAAGCGGGTGCCCGACGCGTCCGAGTCGATGTCGCTTGCGCGGACGTCGGCCTCCGGGTGGCGGCCGAACCAGCGCACGCGCGCGTTCGTCAGCTCGCCCATGCGCGAGACGTAGGCGTCGTCGCGGTTCAGTACGGCGACGGCGGTCTCCGGAAGGTCGCGCACCATCTCGCTCTTCGTGCGGAACGTGGTCTCGATCCCGCCGAACTCCCCGGCGTGTGCGAGGCCGACCGTGAGCACGACGCCGATGTGCGGCGGGGCCATTCCGGTGAGCCGGGCGATCTCGCCCTCGGCGCTCGCGCCCATCTCGGCGACGAGGGTGCGCGTGTCGTCCTCGACCCGCAGCATCGTGAGCGGACCGCCCACCTCGTTGTTGAAGGACTTCTCGGAGGCGACGTACGTGCCCACGCGCTCCGCCATGGCGGCCACGAGATTCTTCGTCGTCGTCTTGCCGTTCGAGCCCGTGATGCCGACGATCGTCAGCCCGCCCGCGGCGCGCACCCGGCGCACCACCTCGGTCGCGAGGGCGCCGAGCGCGTCGGTTGTGTCTGCCACGATGATCTGGGGTACCCGGTCGTCCGTCTCGCGCTCGGCGACGACGAGGGCGGCGCCCGCGTCGATCGCCTGCGGCACGAAGCGATGGCCGTCGGTCTCCTCGCCGCGGCGGGCGAAGAAGATCTGGCCGGGGCCGACCTCGCGCGAATCGGTCTGGGACGCGCCCAGCACGGTCGTTTCCGGAGCGGCGCCGGAGGCGCCAGGCACCAGGCGTCCGCCGGTGGCGGCCGCGATCTCAGCGAGCGTCAGTTCAATCACTGGAGCAATCCTGCCTCGCGGAGCGCGCCGCGTACTTCGTCACGCGCCGAGTAGGGAAGAAACTGCCCGGCGATTTCCTGGTGATCCTCGTGTCCGGGACCGGCATACAGGATAACGTCCCCCGCTTCAGCGAGCGAAATGGCGAGCCGCACGGCACGGCGCGGATCGCCCTCCTCGATGACCTCGGCGTGCTGGGCGGAGCGCGCCCCCGCGAGCAGCTGGGCGCGGATCGCCTCCGGCGGCTCGGAGCGGGGGTGGTAGTCGCAGATGATGACGGTGTCGGCGCCCGCGGCGGCGATCCGCCCCATCTCCTCGCGCTTCGTCGTGTCGCGGTCGCCGTCGGCGCCGAACATGAAGATGATCTTGCCGGGTGCGACCTCGCCGAGCGCGTCGAGCATCGCCTCGAAGGAGCCGGGCGTGTGGCCGTAGTCGACGAAGAAGCGGGGGCCGCGCGAGCCCGGCTCGGTCATCTCCTCGAGCCGCCCGGGGATGTAGACGGGGATCCGGCCGCGGTCGAGGCCCGCGGCGATGCGCTCGAGCGGCACGCCCGCCTCGTGGAGCATGATGAGCGCGAGCGCCGCGTTCTCCGCCATGAACCGGCCGAACACGGGCACGCTGCCGCGGAAGTGGGCGCCCTCGGGGCCCTGGAGCACGAAGGAGACGCCGTCGAGCGTCTGCGAGGTGATCGCGAGGTGCCAGTCGGCCTGCTGGCCGTACTCCGTCGCGAGTCGGGTGACCGGGATCTGCGACTCGCGGGCGACCCGCTGGCCCGCCGGCGAGTCGACGACGACTACACCGCGGCTCGCGCGCTCCGGGGTGAAGAGCGCGAGCTTGGCGGCGAAGTACGACTCGAGATCGCCGAACTCGTCGAGGTGGTCCTGGGAGAAGTTGTTGAAGGCGACCACGTCGAAGTGGACGCCGTCGAGGCGGTGCCGCACGACCGCCTGCGCGGAGACCTCGATCGCGACCGCGTCGACGGAGCGCTCGCGCATGCGGGCGAGGAGCCCGTGGAGCTCGGAGGCCTCGGGGCTCGTGAGGTTCGCGGGGATGACCTCGTCGCCCACGCGGCGCTCGGCGGTGGAGCTGAGCCCCGGGGTGAGGCCCGCGGCGTGCATGAGCTCCGCGAGGAGGTACACGACGCTCGTCTTCCCGTTGGTGCCCGTCACGCCGAGCATGGCGGGCGCGAAGTCGTCGGTGCGGTACACGGCGGCGGAGACCGCGCCGAGCAGTTCGCGCGGGTGGGCCGCGGAGACGAGCACGGGGAGCTCCACGCCGGCAGCCCGCGCGCGCTCGGCGCCCGCCGCGTCCGTGAGCATCGCGTGCGCGCCGAGCCCGGCGGCCTGCGCCGCGAACTCGGCGCCGTGGCGCTTCGCCCCGGGCATGCCGATGTACAGGTCCCCCGCTCGCACGTCGCGCGAGTCGAGCGAGACGCCGGTCACCGTCGCATCGTCGAGCGCGCCGTCCGGTACGAGCGCGAAGCGCTCGACGAGCTCGGCGAGCGGGAACGGGGCGGGGGTCTGCGGGCGAATGCTCAGCGCATCTCCGGTACTCACGTGGGTGTGCCTCCTGCGGGCGATGTCTAGTACTCCGTGGGGAGCGGGGTGTACTCCCCGGTGGACGGCGGGATGTGGAACGTGCGGATGGTCGCTTCGGCGGCCTCGCGGAAACTGTTGATCGCCGCGACACCGCCGTTTTCACTCACCGACGGGAACGCAATCGATGCTACCGCGACGTACTGCGGGTCGTCGGCCGGGAAGATGCCCGCGAAGGAGTGGACGTAGTCCTCGCGGTACCCGCCCTGGCCGTCGGCCTGCTCGGCCGTGCCCGTCTTTCCGGCGATGCGGTAGCCCGGGATCCTGATGAGGTCCTTGTACCAGCCCTCCCCCACGACGGTCTCGAGCATCTGCATCACCTGCGCGGCGGTGTCCTCCGACACGACCCGGACCTCCTCGCCGTGGTCGAGTTTCTCGGTCTTCCCGTCGGGCGTGGTGCAGCCGCTCACGACGGCGGGGGGAATGCGCACGCCGCCGTTCGCGAGCGCCTGGTAGGCACCGGCGGTCTGCACGATCGTCGTGGAGAGCCCCTGCCCGAACATGGTGTTGTAGGAGGTCTGCGGATCCCACTCGTCCACGGGGAGCAACCGGCCCGAGTCCTCGAGCGGCATGCCCGCCTCGGTCTGGGTGCCGACGCCGAACTTCTGCAGGTACTCGTAGCGGGTCTCCGCGGGGAGCACGCTGCCGAGCGTCGCGATACCGACGTTCGAGGACTCCTTCAGGATGCCGGTCAGCGTCCACGGCATGGGCGCGTGGGAGAACGAGTCGCCGAAGCGCGCGTCTGGCACGGGCTCAAGGTAGTCGGGGGTGAGGTTCTGCGTCAGCGGGGTCGCCGCGCCCTCCTCGATCAGCGTGGCGGCCGTCAGCGGCTTGAAGGTCGAGCCTGGCTCGTAGGGGGCCACGAAGGAGCGGGCCTCCCGCTTCAGCGGGTCCGACGCGTCCACGTCGTTCGGGTCGACGGAACCGTCCTCGGCGACGGCGACGAGCTCCCCCGTCTTCACGTTCATGATCACGAGGTAGCCGTACTCCGCGCCGACCGCCTGCACCTGCGCATTGATCGTCTGCTGCGCCTCCCACTGGAGGTCCCGGTCGATCGTCAGCTCGACCGTGCCGCCGTTCTCCGCCTGCCGCGTGACGACGACGCTGCCGGGCAGCGGGACGCCGTCGGCGCCGCGCTCGTAGGTCTCGGATCCGGCGACGCCCGTGAGGCACTCGTCCTGCGACACCTCGACGCCGGACTGGGGCACGTCCTCGAAGCCCGAGAAGCCGACGATGTTGCCCGCGACGGCACCGTTCGGGTAGGTGCGCGTGTGGTGGCTCTCGAACGTGAGCCAGGGGATGTTGAGCTCCTTGAGCGCGTTCAGCTGCTGGAGGTCGACCCCGCGCTGCACATAGGCGAAGTCCGACTTCGGATTGATCTCGAGGGCGTCGTCCACGATCTTCTGGATCTCGTCGGCGCTCTGCCCCGTGATCTCGCCGATCTCGGTAAAGGCCTGCGTCGCGGTGACCTCGACGGTCGCCGCGCCGCCGCGCTCGGGATCCGGCCGCCAGAACCGCCCCTGCTTCACCTTCGTGTTCTTTGGCGAGAGATTCACGTCGTAGCGCTCATCGGTCGTGGCGAGCACCTCGCCGTTCCGGTCAACGATGTCGCCGCGGAGGCTCGGGATCGCGACCGGGACCGCGCGCTTGTCCTTCGCGTCCTCCGTGAGCTGCGGCGCGGAGATCACCTGCACGTCGACGAGCCGGATGAGGAACACCGCGGCCGTCGCCACGACGATGATGAGCGCGATGAGGCGCCGCAGGGCACCGCCGCGCAGACTCCGCATTCCGTTCCTCCCGTCGTCGCGGCCGGGCTAGTGCGTCTCGGGCGCCGGCAGCTTGCCCTGCCACCGTACCGCCGGTGTGCTCGGGTCCGGCTGAGCGCCGGTCGTCGCGTCGCGCGGCACGAGGAGCCCCGCGGCGTCGACCACGGGCATCGTCTCGAGGGTCGCGTTCGGGATCAGGTTGCCCCGAGCCTCGGAGGTCTCCGATTCCAGCGCGCCGAGCACGGCCCCGTCGCTCATGCGAAGCGTCGCCGGCCGAGAGTTCTGCACCATGCCGAGCGCTGCGGCGTTCTCCGCGAGGTTCTGCGGCGAGGAGAGCTTGTCGACGTTCTGCGTGAGGACGCGCTCGACCCGCGCGAGGTCGCGCTTCTCGACCTCGAGCGCACGGGTCTCGTAGGCGCCCTGCGAGATCGCGATGCTGAGCCCGAGCTGGGTCGCGAGAATCACGAGGATCACGCCGACCGCGACGAGCGAGCCGACGAGCGGGCTGAGCCCCGCGCGCTTCGCCTGCCGGGGCGCCGGGGGCGCGATCCGGAGGTGGCGTTCACTCGGGCCGGCCGGGGCCGGCTGCGCGGCGAGGTCGAGATCGAGGTCGAACTCGACCGGAACCGTGTTGTTCATCGCACATCCCTCGCTCGTTCGGCGGCGCGGAGCCGCACGGGGATCGCCCGCGGGTTGCGGGCGCGCTCGGCGTCGTCCGCGAGTTCGGCGCCGCGTGTGAGCAGGCGGAACTCGGGACGGTGCTCGGGAAGCTCGACCGGGAGCCCCGCGGGGGCGGTCGAGCGGCTGCGTCGGGTGAGCTCGCGCTTCACCAGGCGGTCCTCGAGGGACTGGTAGGACATGATGACCGCACGGCCGCCCGTTCCGAGGAGATCGAGCGCGGCGGGGATCGCGCGCTCGAGCACGGAGAGTTCGCCGTTCACCTCGATGCGGAGCGCCTGGAAGACGCGCTTCGCGGGGTGCCGCTGATCGCGCACCGCTGCGGGCGTCGCCTGCTGCAGCACCTCGACGAGCTGGCCGCTGCGTTCGATGGGCGCCTCGGCCCGTGCGGCGACGATGGCGCGTGCGTAGCGGCCGGCGAGCGGTTCTTCGCCGTAGCGCTCGAAGATCGCGCGGAGCCGCCCCTCGGGCGCCGTGCGGAGCACCTCGGCCGCGGTCTCCCCGCGGCTCTGGTCCATGCGCATGTCCAGCGGCGCATCCTGGGCGTAGGCGAAGCCGCGGTCGGCCTCGTCGAGCTGCAGCGAGGAGACGCCGAGGTCGAAGAGCACGCCGTCGATCCGGTCGAAGCCGGCGCCGCGCACGGCATCGGCGATCTCGTCGTACACGGCGTGCACGCGGATCGCTCGGTCGCCGAAACGCGCGAGGCGCTTCCCGGCGAGGGAGAGCGCCTCCGTGTCGCGGTCGAGTCCGATAAGGGTGAGGCCCGGGTGGGCGGCGAGCAGCGCTTCGCTGTGCCCGCCCATGCCGAGAGTCGCGTCGACGACCACGGCTCCGTCTCGGCTCGCGGCGGGCGCGAGGAGCTCGAGGCAGCGGTCGAGGAGCACGGGGACGTGCAGCTCGCTGGGGTCGCGGGTATCGGTCGTCATCGTGTCCGGGCTAGAACATGCCCGGGATCACCTCCCCGTCGGTCTCGGAAAATGCGGCTTCCTGCTCACGCAGGTAGGTCTCCCAGGCGCCCGCGTCCCAGATCTCAGCGCGAGATCCGGCGCCGATCACTGCAAGATCGCGGTCCAGGCCCGCGTACTCGCGGAGGCCGGGCGGGATCGTCACGCGGTGCTGCTTGTCCGGCGTCTCCGGGTGAGCGCCGGAGAGGAACACGCGGAGGTAGTCGCGCGCGTGCTTCGAGGTCATCGGCGCTTGGCTGATGCGCTCGTGCATTGCGGTGAACTCCTGCTCGCTGAAGACGTAGAGGCAGTGCTCCTGCCCCCGGGTAATGACGAGCCCGTCGGAGAGCTCGTCGCGGAATTTTGCGGGAAGGATGAGCCGCCCCTTGTCGTCGAGCTTGGGCGTGAAGGTTCCCAGGAACATGGGTTCCTCCCTCCGCCGGATCGACTTGGGACCACACTACTCCACTTTCCTCCACCTAGGTGGGTTTCCCCTCCACTTTCTTCCAGCGCTCAGCGACATCCGCGTGATTCCAGCGCAGAACAGTGCACAGCGGCACCCGAGGGCTCCGCCGGTTCGGCGCGTTGCAGCGACACTTCCCTGATAATTCCGCGGCATTTGACTGCCTTTCGGCCGAGATCGCGATTTCGTGGAGGGAAGTGGAGCGAGTGGGGGCCGCGTGGGAGCCCGGGCTGAACCTGGCCCGGTCGGAGAGGACGCGCGCATGCCAGCTCCGGCGTCCGCTCAGGCGCTCAGGCGCTCAGGCGCGGCGAGCGTGCGCGGCGAGCGTGCGCGGCGAGCGTGCGCGGGCACGAAAAAACCGGCGCACGGAAATCCGTGCGCCGGTTCAGCGTTCGGGCGCCGTGGCGCCGAAACCTTCGGGAGCGGTCTAGCGCTCCCCCTCCATTCGCTCATCCCAGCGGCGCTCCATGCGCTCGCTGAGCGATTCGCGCGGCGCCCCGGACTTGCTGCCCGAGTTGCCGCCGTTCAGTACATCTTCAACGGTCACGGTCTCGGAGCCGCGAGACATCATGAGGGTCACACCGCCCACCATGACGGCGAAGCCGATGAGCCCCAACCACAACTGCTGCGCAGCCACTCCACCGATGAGCGCACCGATACCTACCAGGAGCACAACGATGCCCAGAACGAGCGAGCGATAGTTCAGGCGACGCCGGCTGACCGAACCGGTCTGCATCACGTCGGCCTCGCTCTGATAGAACCCTCGCTCCATCTCGTCAAGCAGCCGCTGCTCGTGTTCTGACAGCGCCATGACGATCCTCCCGACACTCAAACGATCTGTACCCCACAGTCTACGACTCGCAGCCGAGAGTAGGCTAGTCGCGTGCAAGAAACGACGCGACTCGCAGGCCTTATTCAGGAGCGGATCAACGACACGCTGGCGCAGCATCGCTCGGCGCTCACCGCCCTCGGGCCCGATGCGCAGCCGCTGCTCGACGAAGCGTTTGGCTTCCTCACGGGAGGCAAGCGCTTCCGCGCCCAGTTCGCCGTGCTCGGCTTCCGCGCCGCCGCCCCGCTCGAGCTCGCGGAGGACCTCTCCCCCGAGCTCGACCGCGTACTCGACGCCGCGTGCGCGCTCGAACTGTTCCACGCTGCGGCGCTCATCCACGACGACGTCATCGACCGTTCCGACACGCGTCGCGGCCGCCCCGCCGTGCACCGGCTCTTCGCGGCCATGCACGGCCAGCAAGGCTGGGTCGGGTCCGCCGACCACTTTGGACTCGCCGGGGCGATCCTGCTCGGCGACCTGCTCCAGTCCTGGGCCGACGAGCTCATGCAGCGCGCGTGCGACGCAACGCCGGATCGCGACGCGGCGCGACGCGCCCGGGAGCACTTCAACCGGATGCGCAGCGAGGTGGCCGTCGGCCAGTACCTCGACGTGCGCGAGGAGCAGCAGCCGGTCTTCGCCGAGCACGCGGAGCAGCTCGAGCGCTCGACTCGGGTGCTCGTGTACAAGTCGGCGAAGTACAGCGTCGAGGCTCCGCTCCTCATCGGAGCGGCACTCGCGGGCGCAGCGCCCGAGGTGGAGGACGCGCTCGCCGAGTTCGGGCTCCCGATCGGCGTGGCTTTCCAACTCCGCGACGATCAGCTCGGCGTCTTCGGCGACGAGGAGCTCACGGGCAAGCCGATCGGCGACGACCTGGTCGAGGGCAAGCGCACCGTCCTCGTGACGCTCGCTCGGGAGCAGCTCCCCACGACGCAGCGGCGCATCTTCGACGATCTCCTCGGCACCGAACTCGACGAGGAGCAGGTCATGATGATGCAGCGCACGATCCGCGAGAGCGGCGCCGTCGAGCAGGTCGAGGAGATGATCTCCCGCAATGTCGAGCGCGCGACGGCGTCCCTGCGGAACGCGCCGGTGTTGCCCGAGTCTGCGGCGCAGCTGCTGCAACTCGCCGAGCGCGCGGCGCGGCGCGCCTCGTAGCTCGACCGCGGCGCGCGTCGGAACTCGCGGCGCGCGTCAGAGCTCACGGCGCGCATCGGCGCGCATGGCCGCGTGGCGGCTAGAACGCGAGCGACTGCGTGGCGCGGCGCACTGCGCTCTTGCGCCCGGCGACGAGGGAGTCGACGGGACGCTCGCCCAGTTCGTCGTTGACCTCGAAGAGCCAGTCCATCGCTTCGTCGTCCGAGAATCCGGCATCGAGGAGCGCGAGGAGCGTCCCGCGCAGCGAGGGCAGCGGGTGATCGTCCTGGACGAACTCGACGGGGACCATGAGGACGCCGTCGATCCGCACCGCGGCGAGGTGGTGATCCTCGATCAGGCGGCGCAGCTTGCCCGGGGTGAGCGCGAAGCGCTCCACCAGCTCGGGAATCGTGAAGTAGGACCTGTCGGGTGCGATGTTCTCGGCCACCCCTCCACTTTGCCAGCGCGATCCGCGAAGCGCAATCCACGGGAACGCGGCGCGCGTCGGGCGACGCTCGGGCAAACTTCCGTAGACTTTCGCTGTGACCTCTGCGCCCTCCGACCCGTTGATCGGGCATACGCTCGACGAGCGATACGCGATCCGCTCGCGGATCGCTCGGGGCGGCATGGCGATGGTCTACCTCGCGAACGACCTGCGGCTCGAACGCCGCGTCGCCGTGAAGGTGATGCACGAGCACCTCGCGGAGGACGAGAACTTCACCCGCCGCTTCGAGCAGGAGGCCCGGAGCGCCGCGCGCCTCTCGCATCCGAACCTCGTCAACGTGTTCGACCAGGGCCAGGACGCGGGCCGCACGTACCTCGTCATGGAGTACCTGCCGAGCATCACCCTGCGCGATCTCCTGAAGCAGCAGAAGCGGCTCACCGCCGAGCAGACCCTCGAGATCGGCGAAGCCGTGCTGTCCGGGCTCGCGGCCGCGCACCGCGCGGGAATCGTGCACCGGGACATCAAGCCCGAGAACGTGATGCTCGCCGACGACGGCCGGATCAAGCTCGGCGATTTCGGCCTCGCACGCGCGGTATCGGCGAACACCACGACCGGGCAGGCGCTCCTCGGCACGATCGCGTACCTCTCCCCCGAGCTCGTCACCCGCGGCGTCGCGGACGCGCGCAGCGACCTCTACGCGTTCGGGATCATGTTCTACGAGATGCTCACCGGCACGCAGCCCTTCACGGGCGAGCAGCCGATGCAGATCGCCTACCAGCACGCGCACTCCGAAGTGCCGCCGCCCTCGGCGAAGTGCCCCGAGGCGACGCCCGAGCTCGATGACTTTGTGCGCTGGACCACGCAGCGCGACCCCGAAGACCGGCCGCGCGACGCGGACGAGGCGCTCGCCGCGCTCACCCAGCTCCGGCTGGAGGGCAGCCTTCCCGTGGGGGCGACGCGCGTGCTCGAGTTCGGAGCGGCCTCGTCCGCGACGACGGTGCTCGACGGCGTGCAGCACGACCCGCTCGCGGGCGGCACCACAGTGCTCCCCGACGCGGGTGCGGCCCTGCCGGGTGGCACCACCGTGCTCTCGGACCTCGGCGATGGCGGCGCGAGCGGCGAGCCCCCCGCTCCCGCGACGGCGATCGATCGCGCCGCGGCCGCCTCGACCCGGCGCACCCGCCGAGGCCGGATCCTGGCCACGGCCCTCGTGGGGGCGACGGTGCTCGCGGGCGGTCTGGGCTGGTGGTTTGGCCAGGGGCCCGGCGCGCAGGTCACGATCCCCGACGTCGCCGGCGCGGACGTTGCTGCCGCGCAGCTCGCGCTCGAGGAGGCCACGCTCGTACCCGAGGCCTTCGAGTGCCCGAGTCTCACGATTCCCGCGGGCCAGGCCGCACGAACCGAGCCCGAGGCGGGATCTCGCGTCGATCGCGGCAGCACGGTGCGGATCTGCACCTCGACCGGGCCCGAGTTGAAGGACGTTCCCACGCTCATCGGCCTCAGCGAGGACGAGGCGCGCGCCGCGATCGAGGACGCGGGCTTCACTTTCGGCAAGGTCGTCGACACCCGCTTCGCCGATGGCGCGAAGGGCTCGGTGCTCGCCGCGCTCGATACGAACGGCGAACCGCTCGGGGCCCAGTACCCGGAGCGCGCACGCGTCGACCTCGTCGCCTCGGCCGGGCCGCTGCCCGATGTCGTCGGCGACACCGCGGAGCGCGCCACCGCGACGCTCGAGTCGCACGGGCTCGTGCTCGATGCCGGCCTCGGCTCGGAGGCGTACGATCGGGACACCCCGGCGGGTTCGGTGCTGGCGCTCATCACGAGCACGGACCCGGTGCGCCCGGGCGACGCGGTGGGGCTGCAGGTCTCGCTCGGGCCAGAGCTGTTCGAGATCCCCGACGTGAGCGGGAAGCCGCTCCAGGAGGCGCTCGATCTCCTCACGGATGCCGGCTTCTCCCCCAGCACACTCGTACCGGGCGGCCCGCTCAGGGATCTCGCGAAGGCGACGGCGACGGAGCCCGCTGCGGGCGAGAAGGTGCAGGCGGGCACCGAGATCCGCGTGAAGAGCACCATCTCGCTCTAGCTGACGGCGGCGCGGCGGCGCCGCGCTCCCGGAGACCGGATCCCCGAAGAGCGCGGCACCCAGGATCCGCTATCGCGGCTCGGGCAGGAGCTCGCGCTCGGCTTCCGCTCCCGCACGGTCCGCCGCTGCACCAGCGCCCGGACCGGCTTGGGGAGCTGCGGCGGAGGCTGCCGCAGCTGCTCGGCCCCCGCGCTCGGGGAAGCGCTCCCGCATCCCCTGCTCATCGTCGAGCCAGTTCGGCCCGCGGTTGCTGAGGAAGAAGATGTACACGATGAGCGACACGGCGATCACTGCCGTGACGTACCCGACGAACCAGGGGATCTGTCCGGCGTCGCCCGCCGCCTGGTAGAGCATGGGTGCCGTCCCGCCGAATACGGAGTTCGCGAGCGCGTAGCCGAGGCCTAGGCCGAGCGCCCGGATGTGCGTGGGGAACAGCTGCGCCTTCACGACCGCGTTGATCGAGGTGTAACCCGTGAGGATGATGAAGCCGACGACGAGGATCCCGAACGCCGCGAGCGGGTTCTGCTGGGCCGGGAGCGCCGTGATGAAGAACCACGTGTAGAGCACGCCGCCCGTGCCGAAGAAGACGAGCAGCGTCTTCCGCCCGACCTTGTCGGCGAGCCAGCCGCCGAGCGGCTGCAGCAGCATGAGGATCGTGAGGGCGATCAGGTTGATCACCGTGCCCGCGAGCGCGTCGCCCCCGGAGAACGCCGACTTCACGATGTTCGGCCCCGTCACCGAGTAGGTGTAGAACGCCACCGTGCCGCCCGCCGTCAGGAGGAAGCAGAGCAGCAGCGGCTTCCACTGGAAGCGGAAGAGCTCGCGCATGGAGCCGGACTCGACCGAGTGCCCCGCGCGCACCGCGGCGAGAGTCTCCTCGCCGAGCGACTCATCCATCGTGCGGCGCAGCCAGAGCACGAGCAGCGCGCCGACTCCGCCGATCCCGAACGCCACGCGCCACCCCCAGGACGCGATCTGGTCGTGGGTCATCGTCAGCATCATGACGAGCAGTGTGAGCTGCGCGAGCACGTGGCCGCCGACGAGGGTGACGTAGTGGAACGAAGACAGGAAGCCCCGGCGGCCCGCAACCGCCGTCTCCGACATGTAGGTGGCGCTCGTGCCGTACTCGCCGCCCGTGGCGAAGCCCTGCAGCAGGCGCACGAACACGAGGATCGCCACGGCCCACGCGCCGATCAGCTCAGCGCTCGGGGTGAGCGCGATGATCATGGAGCACGCGGCCATGAGCGAGACGGAGATCGTGAGGGCCAGGCGGCGACCGTGCCGGTCGGCGAAGCGGCCGAAGTACCACGAGCCGATGGGGCGCATCAGGAAGGTCACCGCGAAGATGGCCCAGATGTACAGCGTCGAGTTCTGCTCATCGGCGGAGAAGAACTGCGACTCGAAGAAGCTCAGGAACACGGAGTAGACGTAGACGTCGTACCACTCGACCAGATTGCCGGCGGAGCCTTTGAGCGTGTTGGAGATGGATCGCCGGATCGAGGGCGCTGTCGCGGTCGTCGTTGACACTGACATGGAGGTCCAATCGTCGTCGCTTGGGGAGGAGGTCGTGCGGGATCGCACGCCGTCATTCTGGGGGCGCGGCCCACGGGCGGGCGAGCCCGCCTTAACACTCCCTTTACAACGCACCTCGCCTTCCGTGTGCGATCCCGGACCACGCGCGTCTCGGGCCGCGCGGCGTGCGGCCATGGCGGGCATACTGGAGCGCATGCGAGTTCTGGTCGCCGAGGATGATCGCTCGGTCGCTGCGGCACTCACCGCGGCGCTCACCCGGGCCGGGCACACGTGCGTCCGCGTCGCCCGGGGAGACGAGCTGCTCGCGAGGTACCGCGACGTCGACGCGGTGCTGCTCGATCTCGGCCTCGAAGACATGGACGGGCTCGACGCACTGGCCGAGCTGCGCCGCGTGAGCTCGGTCCCCGTCCTCGTCGTCACGGCGCGCGGAGACGAGCGCTCGACCGTGCAGGCCCTGCGGAGCGGCGCGGACGACTACATCGTGAAGCCCGTGCGGGTGCACGAACTCCTCGCCCGCCTGCTCGCCGTGACGCGGCGCTACGAGCAGCCGACGCCCGAGCTCCTCCCGGTCGGATCCGCCGCTCTCGACGCCGCCACGCACGAGGTGCACCACGGCGACGCGGTGGTCGCGCTCACCCCGACCGAGGCGGGCCTGCTCACCGTGCTCGCCCGCAGGGCGGGGGCCTCAGTCCCCCGGCAGGACATCCTCACCGCGGTCTGGGGCGCGGACTACGCGGCCGACTCCCGCGCCCTCGACGTCCACCTCGCCCAGCTGCGCAAGAAGCTCCCCATGCTCACGATCACAACGATCCGCGGGGTGGGGTTCCGGCTCGAGGCGCACGGATGAGACTCCGCGTACTCCTCCCGATCTTCGTGCTCGGGCTCATCGCAGTGGTCGCCGTGCTCATCCCGGCGGGCACCGCGATCGCCGAATCGCGCACCCAGCAGTTGCAACTGCAGCGCGCGAGCGCGCTCGGTCAGCTCACGCAGCGCGCCTACGCCGCGCTCGAACGCGGCGACACGGCCGGGCTCGAGCGCACGCTCGCCCGCTTCGCCGACACCTACGGCGAGGCCGTGCTCGTCGTCGACGCACGCGGAACACCCGTCGCAGCCGTCGGCGACATCGCACCCGAGGGCGCGGTGGCCGATGCCGCCACCGCCGCGCTCCGCGGCGTTCCGCAGTGGCAGCTCCCCACGGTGACGCCCTGGAGCGCGCGCACGCACGTCGTCGCAGAGCCCGTGACGACGGACGGGACCGCGCCCGCAGGGGCGGTCGTGCTGCGGGTGGACCAGACGGCGGCGCGCGCCGACGTCGCGGGCGGGTGGATCGCGGCCGGCGGCGCGGGCGCCGCACTCCTGGCGCTGCTGCTCATCGCGTCAGTGCTCTGGACGAACTGGGTGCTCCGTCCGGTGCACGCGCTCGGCGCAGCGACCGATGCGGTCGCGGGCGGGCGCGGCTTCGACCTGAGCGACGCGTCCGGGCCCCCGGAGCTGCGCCGTCTGGCAGCCTCCTTCACGCAGATGGCCGATCGCGTCGAGACCACACTCGCGCAGCAGCGCGGCCTCGTGGCTGACGCCTCGCACCAGCTCCGGAACCCGCTCGCCGCGATCCGGCTTCGGATCGACACGCTTCCCCGCGGAAGCGCGGGGATGGGGATCCCCCACAGCCGGCAGGACAGCGCCGGCGTCGATGCCGCGGAACTCGCCACGGAACTCGCAGCGATCGACGAGGATCTGGATCGGCTCGAACACACCGTCGATCGCATGCTCACGCTCGCGGACGCCGAGCACCGCGCCAACCTCCTCGCCGAGGGCGGCGCGGACGCGGCCGACCTTCCCGCGCTCAGCGTCTCCGCAGCGGAACTGCTGGCACCGCACGCCGCGCAGCTCGCGGCCGCCGGGGTGCGGCTGCGAGCTGACGAGCGCATCGCGACGGTGCGCTGCCGCCGCCACGACCTCGCGGAGATCGTCGGCATCCTCGCGGACAACGCCGCCAAGTACCTGCCGGATCCTGGGGTCTCCCTCACGGCCGAGTTCGAGCGCTCCGAGACTCGGGAGATCCTCACAGTATCGGACACGGGGCCGGGGCTCGGCGACGATGAGCTGCGCAGCGTCGGTACGCGGTTCTGGCGCGGCCCCGGGCGCGACGAGCAGCCGGGTAGCGGGCTGGGCTACGCCATCGTGCTGCAGCTCGCGAGTGCGAACCGCGCCGAGGTGACCGTCGACCGCTCGCCGAGCGGCGGGCTCCGCACCCGGATCTCCCTGGAGGCGGCGTGAACGCGATCAGCAGGCGCACGGCGCTCCTCGGCGCGGCGGGGGCCGCCGCCGCGCTCCCCCTCGCACTGCCGGGCTGCGCGGCCCCGCGAACCGAGCGCCGGCTCGCGCTCGCGTGCGGCGAGCCGGGCGGGGTCTACCTCGACTTCGGCGAGCTCCTCAGCGCCGAGCTCGCCCGGGACGGGCATCCCCCGCTCCGTCTCCGCGAGACCTTCGGCAGCGGCGAGAATGCGTCGCTGCTGGCCGCGGGCGCGGTGGACCTCGCGCTCGCACTCGCCGACACGGCCGAGCTGCCCGGCCCGGACGTCACGGCGATCGGCCGGGTCTACCAGAACTACCTGCAGTGCGTGGTGCGCTCGGACTCCGGGATCGCGGAGCTCGCCGACCTCGGCGGCACCGCGGTATCGATCGGGGCGCCCGGCTCCGGCGCCTCACTCACGACGCGACGGCTCCTCGAGGTGCAGGGACTCGGGCCGGCGCAGGCGGGAACCCGCGCGCGGGAGCTCCCCATCGGCGAGGCGATCGCCGAGCTCGCGGCGGGTCGGATCTCCGCACTGTTCTGGTCGGGCGGCCTGCCCACGCCGCTCCTCGCCGAGCTCACCGAGACCACACCGCTCGCGCTCATCGATCTCGGCGATGCGCTACCCGGGCTCGCGGCGCGCTACCCCGACCGCTACCTGACCACGCGGATCCCGAGCGGCGTCTACCCCGGCACCGGGGCGACGACCACGATCGGGATCCCGAACTACCTGCTCGCCCGCCCCTCGCTCCCCGATGCGACCGCCGCAGCGCTCGTGGGCGTGCTCATCGATCGCGCCGAGGCGCTCGTGCCTGGCGGGGCCGTGGGGATTCAGTTCCTCACGCCGGCGAGCCTCATCGAGACGGGCGAGATCCCGCTCCACCCGGGCGCCGCGGCGGAGTACCGCCGCCGCTACGGCTAAGCGGGGACCGCCGCGCGCACGTCGACCCCGGGCGCAGCGAGTGCGCCCGGGGCCGACAGCGCCGCGCTAGCGAGCGGTCTGCTTGAGCTCCTCCGCCACCAGGAAGGCGAGCTCGAGCGACTGCATGTGGTTCAGCCGAGGATCGCAGAGCGACTCGTAGCGGGTCGCGAGCGTCGCCTCGTCGATGTTCTCCGAGCCGCCGAGGCACTCGGTGACATCGTCGCCCGTGAGCTCGATGTGGATGCCGCCCGGTACCGTGCCGACGGCGCGATGCGCCTCGAAGAAGCCGCGCAGCTCGTCCATCACGTCGTCGAAGCGGCGGGTCTTGTACCCGGTCGCCGTCGTGATCCCGTTGCCGTGCATCGGATCCGTGACCCAGAGCGGCGTGGCGCCCGCGTCGCGGACCCCGGCGAGGAGGCCGGGGAGCACGTCGCGGATCTTGCCCGCGCCCATCCGGGTGATGAACGTGAGCCGGCCGGGCTCGCGCTCGGGATCGAGCTTGTCGATGAGGCGCAGCGCGTCGTCGACCGTCGCGGTCGGGCCGAGCTTCACCCCGATCGGGTTGCGCACGTGGGACAGGAACTCGACGTGCGCCCCGTCGAGGTCGCGCGTGCGCTCCCCGATCCAAAGCATGTGGCTCGACGTGTCGTAGAGCTCGCCCGTGCGCGAGTCGACCCGGGTGAGCGGCCGCTCGTAGTCGAGCAGCAGCGCCTCGTGGCTCACGTAGAACTCGGTCTGCGTGAGTGCCGTGTGGTCGACACCGCACGCGTCCATGAACTTGAGGGCGCGGTCGATCTCGGCGGCGAGCGACTCGTAGCGCTGGTTCGCCGGGTTCGAGACGAACCCCTTGTTCCACTCGTGGACCTGGCGCAGATCGGCGAAGCCCCCCTGCGTGAAGGCGCGGATGAGGTTCAGCGTCGACGCGGACACGTGGTAGCCGCGCACGAGCCGTTCGGGGTCGGCCATGCGCGACTCCGGCGTGAAGTCGTAGCCGTTCACGATGTCGCCGCGGTACGCGGGCAGCGTCACGCCCTCGCGGGTCTCCGTGTCGCTCGACCGGGGCTTCGCGAACTGCCCGGCCATTCGGCCGACCTTGATCACGGGCATCGAGGCGCCGTAGGTCAGCACGACAGCCATCTGGAGCAGCGTCTTCACACGATCGCGGATCTTGTCGGCCGTCGCGGCTTCGAAGGTCTCAGCGCAGTCGCCGCCCTGCAGGAGGAACGCCTCGCCGCGCGCGGCGGCCGCGAGCCGGGCCTTCAGCTGATCCGCTTCGCCCGCGAAGACAAGCGGGGGCTGCGTGGCAAGATTCGCGGAGGCGCGCTCCGCTGCCGCAAGATCCGGCCAGACCGGCTGCTGCTTCGCCTCGAGCGCGCGATAGGCGTCAAGCCCCGCGAACGCTCGCGATTCTGCAGTCTCGATGGTCTGGCTCGTCATCTTCGATCCCTTTGTCTCGGTGGGTGGGGTTCCCCCTTGGACGCGGCTGGGCCGCAAGCCCCCAGCCTACTACTCGGGGCGCCTCGCGCGCCTCGCTGCACGCGCAGGGCGAACGCCCGGTGACGCCTCGTGACGCCCGGTTACGCGGCCTTCGCGCGCACGCTCGACGCGTACACGTCGACGTACTCCTGGCCGCTCAGTTTCTGGATCTCGAGCATGATCTCGTCGGTCACGCTGCGGAGCACGAAGCGGTCGGCGCTCATCCCCGCGAAACGGGTGAAGTCGAGCGGCTTTCCGATCACGGTGCCGATGCGGCGGATCTTCGGCACCTTCGCGCCGATCGGCATCGCCTTCTCGGTGTCGATCATGACGATCGGCACGACGGTCGCGCCCGATTCGAGCACGAGGCGCGCGACTCCGGTGCGGCCGCGGTACAGCCGCGCGTCGGGGCTGCGGGTGCCCTCGGGGTAGATGCCGAGCACCTCGCCCCGGTCGAGCACGCTGAGGCCGGTGTTGAGCGAGGCCTCGGACGCTTTGCCGCCGGAACGGTCGATCGGCAGCTGCCCCACGGCGGTCATGAAGGTCTTCACGAGCCAGCCCTTCACGCCCTTGCCCGTGAAATAGTCGCTCTTCGCGAGGAAGTAGACCCGGCGCTCGATCATGAGCGGCATGAAGAAGGAGTCGATCACAGAAAGGTGATTTCCCACAATAATCACAGGCCCGGTCTCGGGAATGTTCTCGGCACCCTCCACCCACGGGCGGTAGAGCGTCTTCAAGAACGGCCCGATGATCAGGTGTTTAAAGAACCAGTAGAGCACAGTCGGTGATTTCCTCTCGACGGAGTCCACTGTAGCCGACCCCAGGGCTCCCCAGCGGTATGCGTATAGGGTGAAGTTGTGAAGCTGCGGTAGATTGCCGCACACCGTGAAGGCCTGTACCAGGTATCAAGGGAGCTGCCGTGAAACAGACTGAAACGCCCATTCTGATCCCCTCCGTTCCCGAGGACAACATCTCGGATCTGCTGGAGCAGCGCGTCGACGCCACGCCCGAGCGCGTGATCTTCGCCGTTCCGGAGGGTGAGGGCTGGCGCGACATTACCGCTGCCGAGTTCCGCGCGCAGGTCGTCGCGCTCGCGAAGGGCTTCGCCGCCGCCGGCCTCGAGCCCGGCGACCGCGTGGCGCTGATGTGCAAGACGAGCTACCCGTGGACGCTCATCGACTTCGCCATGCACTACGCGGGCATCGTGATGGTCCCGGTGTACGAGACCTCCTCGCCCCTGCAGATCCACTGGATCCTGGAGGACTCCGGGGCGCGCGCGATCGTCACCGAGACGGCCGAGCACGCCTCGCGCGTCGCGGAAATCCGCAGCGACCTCCCCGCGCTCACCCTCGACTGGCGCCTCGATGAGGACGCGCTCACCCGGCTCGTCGCCTCGGGTACCGAGGTTCCCGACGCCGAGATCGAGCGCCGCCGCAGCATCGCGGTCGGGAGCGACATGGCGACGCTCATCTACACGTCGGGTTCGACGGGCCGTCCGCGCGGTTGCGTGCTCACGCACTCGAACTTCGTCGACCTCGCCCGCAACGCCGGCGCCGCGCTCAACGAGGTCGTGCAGCCGGGCGCATCGACGCTGCTCTTCGTGACGCTCGCGCACGTCTTCGCGCGGTTCATCTCGGTGCTCGCGGTCCACGCCGGCGTGCGCGTGGGGCACGAGCCCGACACCTCGCAGCTGCTGCGCGCGCTCGGCTCGTTCAAGCCGACCTTCCTCCTCGCGGTTCCGCGCGTGTTCGAGAAGGTCTACAACTCCGCCGAGCAGAGCACCGAGGCCGAGGGCAAGGGCAAGATCTTCCGTGCTGCCGCGAAGGTCGGCGTGCAGCACTCCGAGGCGCTCGACGCGGGGCACGTCCCCTTCATGCTCGGCCTGAAGTTCAAGCTCTTCGACAAGCTCGTCTTCACGAAGCTGCGCGAGAAGCTCGGCGGCCAGGTGCGCTACGCGGTCTCGGGATCCGCCCCGCTCAGCCACTACCTGGGCCACTTCTACCGCAGCCTCGGCGTGAAGATCCTGGAGGGCTACGGCCTCACCGAGACGACCGCTCCCGTGTCCGTGAACCTGCCGGACAAGTTCAAGATCGGCACCGTCGGCCCCGCGCTCCCCGGCCACACGATCCGCATCGCGGACGATGGCGAGGTCGAGATCAAGGGCATCGACGTCTTCAAGGAGTACTGGAACAACCCGACCGCGACGCGCGATGCGTTCACGGAGGACGGATTCTTCCGCACGGGCGACCTCGGCCACCTCGATGACGACGGCTACCTCACCATCACGGGCCGGAAGAAGGAGATCATCGTGACCGCCGGCGGGAAGAACGTGGCTCCCGCCGCGCTCGAGGACCCGATCCGCGCGAACACGATCATCGGGCAGGTCGTCGTGGTCGGCGATCAGAAGCCGTTCATCTCCGCGCTCGTCACGCTCGACCCCGAGATGCTGCCCGCCTGGCTGAACAACCAGGGCGAGGATCCCACGATGACGCTCACGGAGGCGGCGCGCCATCCGAAGGTGCTCGCCGAGGTGCAGAGCGCGATCGACGAGGGGAACAAGTACGTCTCCCGCGCCGAGTCGATCCGCAAGTTCGTGATCCTGCCTACCGAGTTCATCGAGGCCAACGGGCACCTGACGCCGAAGATGAGTATCCGCCGCGACGCCATCCTCCGCGACTTCGCGGGAGAGATCTCGAAGCTCTACGGCGACAACCCGCAGACCGCCGCCGTCGAGACGAAGCCCGAGCGCGGGAACTGACCCGCGCGGAGCGGTGCTGACGCTCGTGTCTCTCTCTATTGCGGGGGCACGAGCGTCAGTGTCCGAGCGACGCAGTGCACTGCACCCGTCGCGTTCGAAGCGATGGTGTGCTCCAGGCCGAGCAGGAGGCCTGCGGCACGGTGCGTGAGCGCCGTGAGTCTGATGGAGTCGACGAACGACGACCCCGCGCGAATGGGTGAGACGAAACGGATGCGATCGGATCCGTAGTTCAGCACCGCGCCGGCCGCTGGGAAGCTGATCACCTCCCGCGTGAGTTCCGGCAAGAGCGCCAGGATCAGGTACCCATGAGCCACTGTTGCTGCATAGGGCCCCTTCCCAGCACGCCCCGGGTCGGTATGAATCCACTGGTCATCGCCGGTCAGCTCTGCGAATAGGTCGATGCTCCTCTGGTGCACACACCGGGACGACGTGGTCCCGAGGAGCGAGCCGAGCGGCGCCGCCGTCACCTCGGCCAACTGGAGTCGCCCAGTCACCGGGCTCCCCCGTCGATGCCGAGTGTCTGGCCGCTGATGTAGGAAGCTTCGGACGACGCGAGGAATGCAATCGCGGCGGCCACCTCATCCGGCTGCCCCACCCTGCGCAGCGGAGTCCGCTGAGCAATCTCCGCGCGGTACTCAGCCGGGTCGCGTTCCTGACGTCGCGCCGTTGCATCCGTCATGCTCGTTCGGATGAATCCGGGAGCAACCCCGTTGACGGTGATGTTGAACGGGCCAAGCTCGATCGCGAGCGTTGCAGTCAGTCCCCGCACTCCGGCCTTCGCGGCGGAGTAGTTCGCCTGGCCACGGTTTCCGAGCGCGGCGCGACTACTGAGGTTGACGATCCTCCCATACCGCGCAGAGACCATGTACCGCTGTGCTTCCTGCGCGCACACGAACACACCGGTCAGATTCGTCTCCAGAACTGCGTTCCAATCGGTACGCCGCATTCGGAAGAACAACTCGTCTCGCGTGATCCCCGCATTGTTCACGAGTACTTCGAGTCCGCCGGTTTCGCCGACGAAGGACTGGAGGGCGGCCTCCACCGTCGGCCCCAGCGCGACATCGGCGCACAACCCCCGGGCTCTTCCACCGGCAGACTGCACATCGTGATCCTCGACAATCGTCTGGGCCGCGCTCTTCGCGTCTGATGCGCTGAGATCGAGGACCCCGACCAGGGCTCCTTCTCGCGCGAGGCGCAAGGCCGTCGCATACCCGATTCCCGTCGCCGCACCCGTGACGACGGCGCGCTGCCCGGTGAAACGGCGGATCCCAGTCATGGGTGGCGCTTTCCCTGCAGACGCGCTCTCCAGCAGATCTTCCACGGTGGCTCATTCCCTTGCTCGTTGTTCCGGCCCTTCCGGATGCGGCCAGTCTGAGCCATGACTACGCTGATGCCCACTGGGGATGACGCATCCGTGCACGACACGAGTTGCATTGATCAACGGCGCCTGAAAGGAACACCCGAATGGAGCATCACCAGGTCATCGCGTTTCTCACTCTGGCGGAGGAACTCCATTTCGGCAGGGCCGCCGATCGACTCTTCCTCACCCAACCCACGCTCAGCCGAACGATCCGGAGCCTGGAACACGAACTCGGAACAGCGCTCTTTGAGCGCAGCAGCAGAAGCGTTCGACTCACCCCGGCCGGCAGCGCGCTGCGCGCGCCCGCGCAGGCGCTCCGGCGCAGCCATGACCAGGCGGTGGCGAGCGTCGTCGAGGCCGCAGCAGGTCTCTCGGGCACGGTCACTCTCGCGTATACCGGCGCGACATCGTACCGATTCAGCGCACGGGTCACTGCGCTCGTCGCCGAGCGGTACCCAGGAGTCACGCTCGAACTCGTCAGGACGAGCGTAGCCGCCGAAGGACTCAATCACGTGCTCGACCATTCAGTCGACGCCGTGCTGGGACGGTGGGATTCGGTCCCCGCCGGAATCTCGATCAGGCCTCTCGCCGAGGAGGGGTTCGTCATCGCCGTCCCGGCAGGCCACCGGCTCGCTTCACGAGCGTCGATCACATTCGGTGAAGTTCATGGCGAACCCTTCATCGCCCTGCCTGAGCACCCTCGGGCGGTCCTTCGCGAACGATTCTGCGAACTCGCCGAGCGCTACGGGGTGTTCCCCTCCGTGGCGCACTCGGCTCCCGATAGCTGGACCGCGCTTGCGCTCGTGCGCGAGGGCCTCGGCATCACGCTGACGCTCACGTCAGTGCGTGACAACGCGATGGTCCCGGGAGTCGAGTTCATTCCTGTGAACGATGCCCTCGCGCCGGCTTGGCTCAGCTTGGTCTGGCTCACGCGCTACACGAATTCAGCGCTCATCTCGGTGCTCCGGTGCGCCGAGAGCGCCGCGCAAGAGCTCCTTGAGCGACGATCACGCACGTAGTCGGGGCCGTCGCTCCACATCCGCGCAGCAGCGTATGCGAACTCTGCATCAGTGCGGAGGCCCGCAGCTGAGAGTGTTGCCGCACCACTCTCCTCTGCCCTCGCGAACGGAGTACCAGCCGCATGCATCTCCCGAACAGCCCTCTCCCGACGACACCCATCCAGCAGGGCCAATCGCCTCGTGAACACGCAAGAGCCGTAGCGACGGCCCTTCGCTCAGCCCCTGACGCGCTCGATCGGCTCCCCGACGCAGCAGGAGTCAACCTCTACGAGCTCGATCACGACCTCCGCGACATCCTGTCGCGCGCGCTCTCCGCTCGGGAACAGGCCTCCGCCGAGCCGCTGCTGCGTGCGCTGGGCGCGCTCGCCGGTGGCGAACTCAGCGAACTCGCCCGACAGGCAGATGCTCACCCACCGCAGCTTGTCTCGCATGACAGACAGGGGAACCGCACGGACGAGATCATGTTTCACCCGTCCTACGAGCGCATGACCGAGATCGCCGTGCAGCGGTTCGGCCTCGTCGCAATGTCTCACGTACCGACTCCGGGATTCTCCGCACCCGTGTCACACCCGCTCAAGTACGCGTTCTGGTATCTCTTCGTGCAGGCCGAGTTTGCACTCGCTTGCCCGCTCAGCATGACGGACGCGGCGATCCGGGTGCTTCAGAGGTTCGGAGACCCGGAGCTCAACGCACGGTACGCGGCGCCGATGCTACGTACCGACGCGGGCTTCGCTTCTGGAGCGCAATTCATGACGGAGCGGCAAGGAGGATCCGATGTCGGTGCGAACGCCGCGCTGGCCCGCCTCGATGAGGACGGGTGGCGGCTCCACGGGGCGAAGTGGTTCTGCTCGAATGCTTCCGCGGACGTTGCGCTCGTGCTCGCCCGCCCCGAGGGCGCACAGGAAGGCACAGCGGGACTCGCGATGTTCCTCATGCCGAGATTCCTCCCCAACGGGGAGCGCAATTGCTACCGCATCGAACGACTCAAGGACAAACTGGGGACGCGAGCCATGGCATCCGGCGAGATCCAGCTCAACGGAGCCACTGCATACCCGGTGGGAGAACTCGGGACGGGGTTCAGCCAGATGATGTCGATGGTGAATGCCTCGCGCCTCTCGAACGCCATGCGTTCGGCCGCGCTCATGCGTCGCAGCCTCGTTGAAGCCTTGCACTCGGCCCGCGAGCGCTGGGCATTCGGCGGCCCGCTGCTAACCAAACCGCTGATGCGCGACACGCTCCTGCGGATGGTCGTCGCTTCGGAAGCCGCCACGGCGATGGTCTTCCGCACCGCAGAGGTCTACGAACGCGCCGATCGCGCGCTCGCTGAGGCACCACCGTCAGGTCACGCGAGCAGCCCGCAAGATTCCGATTCGAGGCTCCTGCGGATCCTGACGCCGATAGTGAAGGGCGTGATCTGCAAGCGCGCCCGCACGGTCACCTCGGAGGGCATGGAAGTGCGGGGAGGCAACGGCTACATCGAAGAGTGGGGCGATGCCCGCCGGGTGCGCGACGCTCACATCGGCTCCATCTGGGAAGGAACGACGAGCATTGTCGCGCTCGATGTGCAGCGCGCGCTCCTCCGGAACCACGCCTCGGGTCCACTCTTCGATGAGATCCGCGCCGAACTCGCGTGTGCGACCCGGACGGCGCCGCACTCGGACGCAGTTCGAGCACTCGCGGAACTCCTCGAATCACGCACCTGCGCGATCGAGGCGCGGGTCGACGAGTTGGGAGATCTCACGTCGGAGCATCGCGACCTTGGAGCCGCAGGATTGATGAATGCCC
This sequence comes from Leucobacter sp. PH1c, assembly GCF_000633415.1. Classification (GTDB taxonomy): domain Bacteria; phylum Actinomycetota; class Actinomycetes; order Actinomycetales; family Microbacteriaceae; genus Leucobacter. Next base: position 132,959 of record NZ_AYMV01000018.1, read on the forward strand.
TGTACGATCTCTTCTCCGCAGCGCTCCTGTTGGGACAGGCCGCGGTGCACCTGCGCGACACCGGGAACGCTCGCAAGCTCGCCATCCTCGTGGCGGCGCTCCGCCCGCACCCGCTCAGCGAGCCGCGCTTCGAACCCGCCGCAACGGACGTGTTGCTGACAAGCTTCGCCGAGGCGATTCTCTGCGGCGGACAGGTCCCCGCAGAGGCCGTCGATCCCGCCGTCGCCACGCTCCTCGAGAACATTGGCGCACCCAGGTGACCCGCCAGCTCCCGCTTTCGGGAATCCAGGTGCTCGATCTCAGCCGCGTCGTCGCGGGGCCGCTCTGCGCGAGTCTGCTTGGAGATCTCGGCGCAGAGGTCATCAAGGTCGAAGGCCCCGAGCATCCGGATGAGACGCGCGGCTGGTTCCCGCCGGACACAGCCGGCGTGGGGCTCTATTTCGCGACAGTGAACCGGAACAAGCGCGCCATCACCGCAAACCTCGCATCGGACGACGGGCGCGCGATCGTCTCGGAGCTCGCGCGCCGCAGCGATGTCGTCGTCGAGAACTTCACCGTCGGGACTCTCGAGCGTCTCGGACTCGCGTACCCCGCACTCCGCCGCATCAACCCCGGCGTAGTCCTCTGCTCTATCACCGGCTTCGGGCAGAGCGGCCCCGATCGAGACCAGCCCGGCTACGACATCCTCGCTCAGGCACGAAGCGGTTTCGTCAGTGCGAATGGAGCACCGGACAGCGAGGGAACCAAAGCACCGATCGCGCTCGCCGACATGCTCACCGGTCTTCATGCAACAATCTCGATCCTCGCGGCGCTCCGCGCCCGGGATCGCACGGGTACCGGGCAGCACCTTGATCTCGCACTCCTGGACTCCATGGTGTTCTCCCTCCTGAACCTCGGCACCTCGACCCTCAATTCGGGAACCGAACCGCCTCGATACGGGAATCAGCATCAGACGCTCGTGCCGTATCAACGATTTCGGACGCGGGACCGCGACATCATCATTGCGGTGGGCAACGACGCCCAGTTCGTCCGGCTGTGCTCGGAACTCGGTCTCGCCGGGCTTCCATCCGACTCCAGGTTCTCGACGGCGAGCGCCCGCATCACGCACCGCGAAGCACTTCTCCCCCTGGTAGAAGCCGCCTGCGCCGCTCGAACCGCGGATGATCTCCTCAGCAGGCTCCGCGCCCTCAGAGTCCCGGCCGGTCCGATCCACACCATCTCCGATGCCTTGGCCGACCCGCAGATCCATGCTCGCGGACTCATCCAGTCCGTAGCTCACCCGACCGCCGGCGTACTAAAGCTCCTGCGTGCCCCGTTGGGGTTCGCGGACCTGCCAACTGTGATCCGCCGCCCTCCACCATTGTTCTCCGAGCACACCGAGGAGGTACTGTCCGAACTCGGCTACTCCGAGGAGCGCATCGCGGCGCTCCAAGTCAGCGGAGCGATCACGCGCGCAACGCAGACTGCAGTTCGATAACGCGCATCCCTGATGCGTGTGTCCCGTTTCATCCAATGCTGTATGAGATGAGGGAGTCACATGACCACCACCAAGTACACGAACCCCACGACCATCTGGATCGCCGTTTTCTCCTCGTGCTTTCTCGGCCTCCTCGTTGATGGCTTCGACCTGCAGATGCTGGCGCTCACGCTCCCCAGTCTTCGCGAGGAATGGGGACTCACGAATGCTCAGGCCGGGCTGCTCGGAACCGCCTCACTCGCGGGCATGGGCATCGGAGGCATCTGCGGCGGCTATCTCGCGGACCGCTATGGACGAGTTCGCATGGCAGCCGTCATGATCATCGTCTTCTCGTTCGGCTCGTTCGCGCTGGGCTTCACTCAGGAGCCCTGGCAGTTCATGGTCATCCGGTTCATCACCGGGATGGGGCTCGGCGCCGAATACACCATCTGCATGATGCTGATGTCGGAGTACACCGGCGCGAAGCGCCGCGGCCTCACCATGGGAGCGCTCATGACCGCGTACTCGCTCGGGTACATGCTGGCCGCTCTCCTCTCCGGTGTCATCATCCCAGCGCACGGCTGGCGCTGGATGTACTGGATCGCGATCTTCCCCGTGGCGCTTGCCGTCTACATTCGCAAGCGCATCCCGGAGCCGAGCGGGTGGGAGGGACGTCGAGCCAAAGCACTCCGCCGCGACCGGACAGCTGCGGCCCGCAATCACTGGCGGCTGATGTGGGAGAACCCAGTGGCACGGAGGATGTTCCTGCTGTGGACGGTCACCGCCGCGTGCCTGCAGTTCGGCTACTACGGCGTGAACACTTGGTTGCCCTCATACGTGGCCAGCGATCTTGGCGTCGAGTTCAGCTCGATGACCGTCTACGTGTCTGGCACCTACCTCGCAGGGTTCTTCAGCAGGCTCGTGGGGGGATGGCTGGCGGACCGCCTCGGCCGGAGGTGGGTCTTCAGCGCTGGCGGTGTTCTCACCGCGGCGCTCCTCCCCATCATCTACCTGGCACAGAATCCCGAGAACATCGTGGCCTTTCTCATCTGCCTCGGCTTTGTCTACGGACTTCCGTTCGCGGTCAACGGGACCTACATGAACGAGAGCTTCCCCACGGACCTTCGCGGGACCGCGACGGGCGCCGCCTACAACCTCGGGCGAGTCGGGGCTATGCTGGCGCCGCTCATGATCGGGCTCGTCGCGGACTCGTTCAGCGTTGGCCTGGGTCTCGCGGTCCTCGGCGCGGGCTACGCTGTTGCGGCACTGATCCCCTTCTTCTGCATTCGTGACAGGCTCTACGATCCTGCCCGCGCCGACACCGACGAGTCGCGCCAACGGGCCGCGGAGGCCAGTACGCGCCCGATCCGGGCCGGGTCCTAGCGCGAACGGCCCCGGGAGCGCACGCTCCCGGGGCCGTTTCGTCGTTCCGCGCGATGCGGCTCAGAACCAGCTCGACGTGCGGATCTGCCGCATCGCCTCGCCGCGCGCCTCGCGGTCGAGGCGCTGGATGTAGAGCTTGCCGTCGAGGTGGTCGCACTCGTGCTGCAGTGCCTGCGCGAGCAGCCCCTCGCCCGAGATCACGACCTCGTTGCCGTCAAGATCCATGCCGCGCACCGTGGCGCGCGGGTAGCGCATGACGTCGAACCAGAGGTCGGGCACCGAGAGGCAGCCCTCCCCCGTGGCCACGGGCTCGCCCTCCAGGGCGATAATCTCCGGGTTCAGCACGTAGCTGATCTCACCGTCGATGTGCAGCGAGAACGCGCGCAGCTGATGCCCGATCTGGGTCGAGGCGAGCCCCGCCCTGCCATCGAAGGCGACGGTGTCGAGGAGGTCTTCGACGAGGGCGCGCACACCCTCGTCGACCTCCTCGACGGGATCGCAGACGGTACGGAGGACCGGGTCGCCGAACAGGCGGATTTCTCGAACTGCCACGCTCGGTATCCTAGGCGATCACCGCGATGAGATCGCCCGACTCGAGCGCACGGGTGCCCGCGAACACGATGCGCTCGACCACGCCGGAGACGGGCGCCGTGATTGCGGCCTCCATCTTCATCGCCTCGATCGTCGCGACGGGCTGGCCGGCCTCGACCGCGTCACCCACGGCGACCTTCACCGTCACCGTGCCCGAGAACGGCGCGGCGATCTGGCCGGCGACCGTGCGATCGGCCTTCTCGGCGACGGGCGCCGACACCGCGACGCCCTCGTCCTTCACGAAGACCTGGCGGAGCTGGCCGTTGACGCGCACCATGACCGTGCGCACGCCCTTGTCGTCCGCCTCGCCGATCGCCTCGAGGCCCACGTAGAGCCGCACGCCCTTCGCGAGGTCGATCGCGTGCTCGGCTCCGGGCACGAGGCCGTACAGGTAGTCGGGAGTGTCGAGCACCGAGAGATCGCCGAACTGCTCGCGATCCCGCTCGTACTGCTGCGTGGGCTGCGGGAACAGGAGCCGGTTGAGGGTAGCGCGACGCTCAGCGCCGTCGTGCTCGAGAAGCTCCGCGTCGGCATCGCTCACGGGGGCCACCGAGGTGTCGACCGTGCGCCCCGCGAGGACCTTCGAACGGAACGGCTCGGGCCAGCCACCCGGGATCTCGCCGAGCTCGCCCGCGAGGAAGCCGACGACCGAGTCGGGCACGTCGTACTGCTCGGGGTGCGCCTCGAAGTCCGCGGGGTCCGCGTCGACGGCCGCGAGGTGCAGCGCGAGATCGCCCACCACCTTCGACGAGGGCGTCACCTTCGGGATGCGCCCGAGGATCCGGTCCGCCGCGGCGTACATGTCCTCGATCTTCTCGAAGTCGTCCGCGAGCCCCAGGGCGATCGCCTGCTGGCGCAGGTTCGAGAGCTGGCCGCCGGGGATCTCGTGGGTGTAGACGCGGCCCGTGGGCGACGGAAGCCCGGACTCGAAGGGCTGGTAGAGCGCGCGCACGGCGTCCCAGTACGGCTCGAGCGCGAAGACCGCATCCGGATCGAGGCCCGTGTCGCGCTCCGTGTTCGCGAGCCCGGCGACGAGCGCCGAGAGCGAGGGCTGACTCGTCGTGCCCGACATCGGCGCCGAGGCCACGTCGACCGCGTCGACGCCCGCCTGCGAGGCCGCGAGCAGGGTCGCGAGCTGACCGCCCGGGGTGTCGTGGGTGTGGAGGTGCACCGGCAGCGCGAAGCGCTCGCGGAGCGCGGTGACGAGGCGCGCGGCAGCGGCGGGGCGGAGGAGCCCGGCCATGTCCTTGATCGCGAGCACGTGCGCGCCCGCGTCGACGATCTGCTCGGCGAGGCCGAGGTAGTAGTCCAGCGTGTACTTGTCCTCGGCAGGATCCAGCAGATTACCCGTGTAGGCCATGGCGACCTCGGCGACCGCCGTTCCGGTCTCGCGCACCGCGTCGATCGCCACGCGCATCTGCGAGACGTCGTTCAGCGCGTCGAAGATGCGGAACACGTCGACACCCGTCGACGCGGCCTCGCGGACGAAGGCGCGGGCCACGTTCGCCGGGTACGGCGTGTAGCCGACCGTGTTCTGGCCGCGGAGGAGCATCTGGATCGGCACATCGCCGAGCGACTCGCGGAGGGCGGCCAGGCGCTCCCAGGGGTCCTCGCCGAGGAAGCGGAGCGCGACGTCGTAGGTCGCGCCACCCCAGGCCTCCACCGACCACAGCTGCGGGGTGAGCCGCGCCACGTACGGGGCGATCCGGGCGAGGTCCTTCGTGCGGACTCGGGTGGCGAGCAGCGACTGGTGCGCGTCGCGGAACGTCGTCTCGGTGACCGCGAGCGCGGTCTGCTCGCGGAGGCTCCGGGCGAAGCCCTCGGGGCCGAGCTCGAGCAGACGCGAACGGGCGCCGGCGGGCGCCGGCTGCGAGAGGTCGAGCGCCGGCAGCTTGGCGGCGGGATCGACGGTGCCCGGACGCTGCCCGTTCGGCTGGTTCACGGTGACGTTGGCGACGTGCTGCAGGAGGCGCGTGGCGCGGTCCTTGGGCTTGTTCATCTCGAGCAGTTCGGGCCGCTCCTCGATGAAGGAGGTCGCGACGTCGCCCGCCTGGAATGCGGGATCGGCGAGCACGGCCTGCAGGAACGGGATGTTCGTGGCCACACCGCGGATCCGGAACTCCGCGAGCGCGCGGCGCGCCCGGACGACCGCGTCCTCGAAGCTGCGGCCGCGGCAGGTGAGCTTCGCGAGCATCGAGTCGAAGTGGGGGCTGATCTGCGCGCCGGCATTGATCGTGCCGCCATCGAGGCGCACGCCGCCGCCGCCCGGCGAGCGGTAGGCCGTGATGCGGCCGAGATCGGGGCGGAAGCCGTTCGCCGGGTCCTCGGTGGTGATGCGGCACTGGAGCGCCGCGCCGCGCAGCTGGATGCGGTCCTGCGTGAGCTCCAGCTCGGCGAGCGTCGCGCCCGCGGCGATCTGCATCTGCGCGCGCACGAGGTCGACGTCGGTGACCTCCTCCGTGACCGTGTGCTCGACCTGGATGCGCGGGTTCATCTCGATGAAGACGTGCTCGCCCGCGCGCTCCCCCTGCGTGTCGAGCAGGAACTCGACCGTGCCGGCGTTCTCGTAGCCGATCGACTGCGCGAAGGCGATCGCGTCGCGGGTGAGCTCGGCGCGCTTCTCCTCGGAGAGGTTCGGCGCGGGAGCGATCTCGACGACCTTCTGGTGGCGGCGCTGCACGGAGCAGTCGCGCTCGAAGAGGTGCACCGCGGCGCCCGTCGCATCGGCGAGCACCTGGACCTCGATGTGCCGCGGACGCAGCACGGCCTGCTCGATGAACATCGTGGGATCGCCGAATGCGGACTCGGCCTCGCGCATGGCGGACTCGAGCGCGTCGCGCAGGTCCTCGGCGCGCTCGACGCGGCGCATACCGCGCCCGCCGCCGCCCGCGACGGCCTTGGCGAAGATGGGGAAACCGATTTCAGCGGCACCAGCGATGAGCGCCTCGACGTCGGTCGACGGCGGGGTGGAGCGCAGCACGGGAACGCCCGCGGCGATCGCGTGCTCCTTCGCGGCGACCTTGTTGCCCGCCATCTCGAGCGCCAGCCGGCCCGGACCGATGAAGCGGATGCCCGCGGCCTCGGCCGCCGCGGCGAGCTCGGGGTTCTCCGAGAGGAAGCCGTAGCCGGGGTAGATCGCGTCGGCGCCCGACTCGCGCGCCACGCGCACGATCTCGGCCACGTCGAGGTACGCGCGCACGGGGTGTCCGACCTCGCCGATGAGGTACGCCTCGTCAGCCTTCAGCCGGTGCAGCGAGTTGCGGTCCTCGTAGGGAAAGACCGCGACCGTCGACGCGCCCAGCTCGTGCGCGGCACGGAATGCGCGGATCGCGATCTCACCGCGGTTGGCAACCAGAACTTTCCTAAACATGCAGATGTACCTCTCTGTCAATCGGCTCGTCGCCGGTTGCCCAGACCGCGCGATTCGTTCGATATCAAGATACATGCTCGCGGGGATCGCGCACGGAATACCGCAGGATCTGCGCCGTGCCGCGCGAAGCTCCGCGGCCGTCCGAGCGGGCCTGCGGCTCCAGACGGGGCCTGGAGGGCTACAGGGCCTCTGCCGCGGCACCGCCTTTCGGGGGTGGTGCGGCCCCAACTACTGTGGGTCGGGAGCCGCGTCGCGCTCATGTATCACCCTGCAGTTGTTCACTGTCCCTCCACCGTCGAAGGAACACATGACACACACGACCCCGGGCGGAGGCGTGCGCGCACGCCGCCCCCTTGCCACCGCAGCAGTTCTCGCACTCACCGCGGGCCTGCTCTCATTCCCCGCAACCGCCGCGCTCGCCGATGAGGCGATCGATGGTCCGCGTACGTCGGGCGACAGCGTCGTCCCGAACGTGGGCAACGGCGGCTACGATGCGCTGAACTACGATGTCGCGCTCGCGTGGACGCCCGACGAGGTGCAGACCGGATCCCTCGTCTCCGGCCGCATCGACTCGGCCACCACCACGATGACCGCGCGAGCCGAGCAGCCGCTCCGCTCCTTCTCTCTCGACTTCGAGGGCATGGAGATCGACTCGATCACGGTGAACGGCCAGCCCGCCGCCTGGGAGCGGGACGTCGACGCCGAGGCCATCAAGTTCAAGCTGATCGTCACCCCGCAGACCCCCGTCTCCGGGGAGTTCACGACGACCATCGCCTACCACGGCGTCCCCGTGACGCACATCGACAAGGACGGCGCCGCCGAGGGCTGGAGCGCGACGAACGACGGCGCGATGCTCCTCGGCCAGCCCATCGGCATGATGGCCGGCTACCCCCACAACAACACCCCGGCGGACAAGGCGACGTACACCTTCACCGTCGACATCCCCACGACGCTCGCGGCGGCGGACGGCTCCGAGCCGATGCCCGCGGCCGCGGTCAGCAACGGCGAGCTCGCGGCGCGCACCCCGTCGGAGGACGGCGGCCGCACCACGTGGAAGTGGGTGCAGCAGAAGCAGATGGCCTCCGAGCTCGCGATCATCGGGATCGGGCGCTACGACATCATCGAGGGCTCCGTGCAGCTGAGCGACGGCCGCACGATCCCGAGCTGGTCGTTCATGGATTCGAAGCTGTCCGCAGCGGACAAGACGACCGTGCGCAACCGGGTGGCGCAGCTGCAGGAGATCACGCAGAATCTCGAGCAGGTCTACGGACCGTACCCCGGCAACAGCACGGGCGTCGTGATCGACCGCGTGCCGTCCGAGATCAATTACGCGCTCGAGACGCAGGATCGCTCGTTCTTCCCCTCCGCGCGCTCCGTGGGCGGGAACACGCTCATCCATGAGCTCGTGCACCAGTGGTACGGCGATAATGTCTCCCCCACCGACTGGACCGACATCTGGATCGCCGAGGGCATGGCCACGTGGGGCCCCACCCACTACAACAGCGCCGCGGGCTTCGGCGCGGCGAAGTCGACCGAGCAGAGCTACTTCGAGTCGTGGAGCCGCACCGGGCCCGACTCGAAGGACTGGCTGATCCCGCCGGGCGCGCAGAACGACTCCGAGTTCCTGTACGGCTACCAGACCTACACGCGGAGCGCACAGTTCTGGGAGGCGCTGAAGATCAGCATCGGCGATGACGCCTTCTTCTCCCTCGTGCGCGAGTGGCAGAACCGCTACGGCGGGCAGAGCGTGTCCGGCGCCGAGCTGCAGGCTCTCGCCGAGGAGCTCTCGGGGCGCGACCTCAGCGCGTTCTGGCAGGACTGGGTGATGAAGGCGGGCAAGCCCGCTTGGCCCGACAAGCTCACGGCGAGCCTCACCACCCCGGAGCGCACCGAGCTCCTCGCGCGAGGTGATCGCGTCGAGTACACGCTCACCGCGCAGAACACCGGGCTCGCCCCGCTCGCGAACTCGGTCATCACGGTGGACGCGCAGACGATCCTCGAGAACGCCGCACTCGCCGAGCTTCCCGAGGGGCTCACGCTCGACGGCACGACGCTCAGCTGGCAGGTCCCCGCGACCGAGCCGGGCGCCAGCGCGCAGCTGACCTTCTCCGCGACCGTCGCCGAGACGGCCTCGGGCGGCACGATCGCCCCGAGCGCCAGCGTGGCGACCCTCGGCGGCACCTGCGCCGAGTGCTCCACCGAGCTCGCGATCGACGAGTACCCCGTCGCTCCCGCACCGCAGCCGACGATCGACGGCGTTGCACGCGTCGGCGAGACGCTGACCGTGCGCACGGACGGCTGGATGGAGGGGGCGACGCTCACCACCCAGTGGGCCGTCGGCGGCACGGACGTGGCAGGCGCGACGGGCGAGACCTTCGCGCTCGATGCCTCCGCGCTCGGCAAGACCGTGACGGTCTCCGTCACGGGCGCGAAGGAGCGCTTCCTCCCCGTGACCGTGGAAAGCGCCCCGACCGCGAAGGTTGTCGCAGCGGTCGAGCCGGGAACCGAGCCGGGCACCGACCCCGGAACGGATCCGGGCACCGACCCCGGAACGGACCCCGCAACCGATCCGGGCAGCGATCCCGGAACGGATCCGGGGACCGATCCCGGAACGGACCCCGGCACCGGCTCGCCCGTGGCCCCCGCGGAGTCCGCGCTGACCGCGGCACTCGAGGGCCTGATCTCGCTGCCGAGCACAGCGCACCCGGGCGAGCAGATCACGGTGAACGTGGGCCGCGCGCTCGCGGGCACCGAGGTCGAGGGCTGGCTGTTCTCGTCACCCGCGCACCTCGGCACGCTCCGCGTGGACGCGCAGGGCGCCGTGCGTCTGACGATCCCCGCGAACACGGAGATCGGCGCCCACCGACTCGCGATCGCGCACGCTGACGGCACCGTCATCGGCTGGGGCCCGATCCGGATCGAGCACGCCGGGCTTGCGACGACCGGCGGGGCGACGCCGATCGTGGCCGCTTCGCTCGGCGCGGCGCTGCTCCTCGCGGGCGGCGTGATCCTGGCTGCACGACGGCGGCGAGCCGCCGCGTAGCCCGGTACCGTGAGCGGCGGGGCCGCGGGATCAGAGCGCACGCTCGGTCCCGCGGCCCCGTCCGTTCGGGTCGGGGACGGCACCACATTTTTCCGCTTTCCGCGAGCAGCTTCCGCGCGCACTAGCTGACGTCCAGCCCAGATCGACTAAACTCATCTTGTGCATGTATTGAGTGTGAGCTCCCTTAAGGGCGGAGTCGGCAAGACCACCGTGACCCTCGGCCTCGCATCGGCCGCGTTCTCGCGCGGCCTGCGGACCCTCGTGGTGGACTTCGACCCGCAGTCCGACGTGTCCACCGGCCTCGCCGTGAACCCGGAGGGCTTCCTGAACGTCGCCGACGTTCTCGAGAGCCCCAAGGAGAAGACGGTGCGCGCCGCGATCGCGCACAGCGGTTGGAACGACTACCACGAGGGCGGCACGATCGACCTCATGGTCGGGAGCCCCTCCTCCATCAACTTCGACGGCCCGCACCCCTCGGCCCGCGACATCTGGAAGCTCGAGGAGGCGCTCGCCGTCGTCGAGTCCGAGTACGACCTCGTGCTCATCGATTGCGCGCCCTCGCTGAACGCGCTCACGCGCACCGCGTGGGCGGCGAGCGACCGCGTCCTCGTCGTCGCCGAGCCGAGCCTGTTCGCCGTCGCCGCGACCGACCGTGCGCTTCGCGCGATCGAGGAGATCCGCCGCGGCGTGAGCCCGCGCCTCCAGCCGCTCGGCATCCTGATCAACCGCACGCAGCCGCAGTCGATGGAGCACCAGTTCCGCATCCGCGAGCTCCGTGAGATGTTCGGCCCGCTCGTGCTCACCCCCCAGCTCCCCGAGCGTCCCTCGCTGCAGCAGGCGCAGGGCGCCGCGAAGCCCGTGCACATGTGGCCGGGCGAGCAGTCGCAGGAGATGGCGGGCAACTTCGACCTGATCCTCGACCGAGTGCTCCGCAGCGCGGGCATGGACGCGGCGCGCGCGGGCAACGGCCCCGCGCCCACCACGACCGTCACCGACTGACGCGCTCATACCCCGCACACGACTGAGCCC
>NZ_AYMV01000019.1 GCF_000633415.1 Leucobacter sp. PH1c
CTCCGCGCGGCGCGCGCCGCCGGCGTCGGCACCTTCGTGAACATCTCCACCGACAAGGCGGCGAACCCCACGAGCGTGCTCGGCCACTCGAAGCGGGTCGCCGAGAAGCTCACCGCCTGGATGGCCGAGGAGACGGGAGCGCGCTACCTCTCCGTGCGCTTCGGCAACGTGCTCGGCAGCCGCGGCTCGCTGCTCCCCACCTTCCGCGCCCTGATCGCTGCGGGCGGCCCGCTCACGGTCACGCACCCCGAGGTCACCCGGTTCTTCATGACGATCCCCGAAGCCTGCCAGCTCGTCGTCCAGGCGGGCGCGATCGGCCGCCCCGGCGAGGTGCTGATCCTCGACATGGGGGAGCCCGTGAAGATCATGGACGTCGCACGCCGCATGATCGCCCAGTCCGGCAAGGACATCGAGATCGTCTACACCGGGCTCCGGCACGGGGAAAAGCTCCACGAGGAGCTCGTGGGCGCGGGTGAGGGCAATGAGCGCCCGTTCCACCCGAAGATCTCGCACGCGCACGTCGACACGATCTCGCCCGATGTCCTCGACCACGAGGGCTGGATCGCGCGTCTCGACCTCACCGAGGCTGCGGAGGAGCGCGTCCAGTGACCCCGCTTTCCGTCGCCCTCCTCGCGGGCGCCATCACGCTCGCGCTCAGCCTCGTCCTCCCGCTGCTCGTGAAGCCGCTGCTCGTGCGGCTCGGGATCATGGATGTGCCGAACGAGCGCTCCTCGCACGAGCGCCCCGTGCTGCGCGGCCTCGGTCTCGCCGTGCTCATCGCGATGCTCGTCGGCGGAGCCGCCGCAGTGCTCCTCTTCGCCACGCGCGGGTGGACCGGGCACGCGGTGTGGGACGCGCTCCTCGTGATCGTCATTGGCTCGCTGTGCGCGGGCCTGCTCGGGTTGACGGAGGATCTCCGCGGCCTGAGCGTCCCGGTGCGGAGCGCGGCGCTGCTGCTCATCGCCGCGGGCTCGGCGCTCGGCGTGCTCTTCGCTGCGGGCCAGTTCGGCGGCGGCGACGGCCTGGGCCACGGCCCCGGCCTCGACGGGGGAGCGGCACGCCCCCTCACGGCCCCTCTCGCGAATCTCGCGCCCCTGAGCGATGCGACCACCGCGAGCTCCACGCTTCCCGTGTGGGGCGCCGTCCTGCTCGTGGTCTACGCCGTGCTCTTCATCTCGAGCTACATCAACGTGGCCAACTTCATGGACGGCCTGAACGGGATCAGCGGCTTCCACGGCGTCATCGCCGGCCTCACCTTCGCGGCGGTCGGCTGGGTGCAGGACATGCCCTGGCTCGTCGCGGCCGGCCTCGTGCTCGCCGCCGGTTTCGCGGGGTTCCTGCCCTGGAACCTGACGAAGCCCGGCGCCTTCCTCGGCGACGTGGGCAGTTACCTGCTCGGCGGCGCGACGGCGCTCACGAGCTTCGCGGCGCTCGTCTCGGGCGCGCCCCTGCTCGCCACGATCGGCCCGATGGTGATCTACTTCGGTGACGTGGGCGTCACGCTCGTGAAGCGGGTGCGCGCCGGCAAGCGCTGGGATGAGCCGCACAAGGAGCACACCTACCAGCGGATCCAGCAGCGCGGCTACTCGCACGTGCAGGCCTCCGCGATGACGGCCGCGTGCACGCTCGCGGCGTCGCTGCTCGGCCTCGCGTCGTGCTTCACCCCGCTCTGGGGCACGCTCATGCTCTTGGCGGGCGGCTTCGCCGTCCTGGTGCTCTACCTGGCGCTGCCGAGACTGCTGCCCGCGCGCTCGGCGTAGTCGGCCGACACGGTTCGGGCGGCGGGCCTGGGGGAGTGGGGTTCGGTGCTCGGGGGCTCCGGGGCCCGGGGGAAAATTGTTCGAGTTTGCCCCGGTATCGCCACTGGATACTGCACGGAACTCAAACAAAGTGCGAGTGTGATCCGGATCGACTCCGTGGATCCGCGCGGCGGCGGCCCAGACCGCACGGACCCACTCGCCCGGCAAGATCGGGCCGAGTTTGATCCGGTATCGCCGCTGCATACCGGACCAAACTCCAACAAAGTGCGAGTTTGATCCGGAACTCACCCCTCCGCACCCCGAACCACCCGCGCCCCACCACACCCCACCCAGATTCGATCGAGTTTGCTCCGGAATAGCCCCCGGATACCGGATCAGAATCGAACAAATTGCGGCGGGCCCGAACCCCCGCACGCACCCCGCACCCGCGCGACACGCAGCGCGACACGCCCGGGTTGCACGACCGGTATTCGCTGTGTCAGAATAGACAGGTTCAGTACTCCGCGCTTCGGTGCGGATCACTGCCAGGCAGTGCATAACTCCCGGTCCGCCGGGGTTAGGCCGCGGGTAGCGAACACGACCCGCACGCCGATCGGCGGCCAGACTTCGTCCGGCCGTCTTTGTGTGTGCGGGGCCGCTTGCGCAAGCAGGTGGTTTTGACAGGTGAACAGAGACCCAGCACATGCGCCTCTCGCGAGGTGCCGCTGCCAGGGCGCTGGTACGCAAGACGTCCAATGCCACACACCCTCCGGGGTGCGTAGTACGACGCAAGTAGAAAGTAGAGATGTCATGGCGGGACAGAAGATCCGCATTCGACTGAAGTCGTATGACCACGAGGTCATCGACAACTCCGCACGCAAGATTGTCGACACGGTTACCCGCGCGGGTGCCACCGTGATCGGCCCCGTGCCGCTCCCCACGGAGAAGAACGTGATCGCAGTGATCCGTTCGCCCCACAAGTACAAGGACAGCCGCGAGCACTTCGAGAAGCGCACGCACAAGCGTCTGATCGACATCGTCGATCCCACCCCCAAGGCCGTCGATTCGCTCATGCGTCTCGATCTTCCGGCCGACGTCAACATCGAGATCAAGCTCTAAGGGGGGATCGAATCATGGCAGTAGAACGCAATGTGAAGGGTCTCCTGGGCACCAAGCTCGGGATGACGCAGGTCTGGGACGAGGACGGCAAGGTCGTTCCGGTCACCGTGATCGAGGTTGCTCCCAACGTCATCACGCAGATCCGCACCCCCGAGGTCGACGGCTACAACGCCGTGCAGATCGCCGCGGGCGCAATCGATCCCCGCAAGGTCAACAAGCCGACCGCTGGTCACTTCGAGAAGGCCGGCGTCACGCCGCGCCGTCACGTGACCGAGGTCCGCACGGCCGACGCCGCTGAGTACACGCTGGGCCAGGAGCTCACCGTCGATGGCACCTTCGAGGCCGGTCAGAAGATCGACGTCGTTGGCACCTCGAAGGGCAAGGGCTTCGCCGGCACCATGAAGCGTCACAACTTCAAGGGTGTCTCGGCATCGCACGGTGCGCACCGCAACCACCGTAAGCCCGGCTCGATCGGCGGCGCCGCGACCCCCGGTCGCGTGTTCCGTGGTCAGAAGATGGCTGGCCGTATGGGTGGCGATCGTGTGACCGTGCAGAACCTCACCGTTCAGGCGATCGACGCCGAGAAGGGTCTCATCCTGGTCAAGGGTGCGGTTCCCGGTGCGCGCGGTCGTCTCGTTTTCGTTCGCAACGCAGTGAAGGGGGCGTAGTTCATGGCTACCGCTACCAAGCTCGAGGTGCTCGACGCGAAGGGCAAGAAGGCCGGGTCGGTTGACCTGCCCGAGGCTATCTTCGCCGCCGAGACCAACGTCCCGCTGATCCACCAGGTGGTCACCGCTCAGCTCGCAGCTGCGCGTCAGGGTACGCACAAGACCAAGAACCGCGGCGAGCGCTCCGGTTCGGGTGTCAAGCCGTTCAAGCAGAAGGGTACCGGCCGCGCCCGTCAGGGTTCGGTCCGCATGCCCCAGCACCGCGGCGGTGGCATCGTCCACGGGCCCGTGCCCCGCGATTACTCGCAGCGCACCCCCAAGAAGATGATTGCTGCTGCACTCCGCGGCGTGCTCTCGGATCGCGCTCGCGCGAACCGCCTGCACGTTGTCGATGGCTTCGGCATCGGTGACAAGCCCAGCACCAAGACGGCCCGCGAGTTCCTCGCTCAGGTCGCGCCGGGCAAGCGCGTGCTCGTGGTCGTTGACCGCGCGGACGAGCTCACCACGCTGAGCGTGCGCAACCTGCCGTTCGTTCACGTGCTGTTCCAGGACCAGCTCAACGCTTACGACGTCGTCGTCAGCGATGACCTCGTCTTCACCAAGGCTGCCTTCGACCAGTTCGTCGCCGGCCGTGCCGCTCAGGAGGACACGAAGTGAGCCTGAACAAGTCTGCACACGACGTCATCATTCGCCCGATCGTTTCGGAGAAGAGCTACGGCCTCATCGACACGAACGGCCAGTACACCTTCGAGGTGCAGCCGACGGCGAACAAGACCGAGATCAAGCTCGCGATCGAGCAGGTCTTCGGCGTGAAGGTCGAGAAGGTCCGCACGCTGAACCGCAAGGGCAAGACCCGCCGCACCCGCTTCGGCGCCGGTAAGCGCAAGGACACCAAGCGCGCTATCGTCACGCTGAAGTCGGGCTCCATCGACATCTTCACGGCTGCGCTGTAGAAGGGGCGAAAAGGAACACACTATGGCTATTCGCAAGTACAAGCCGACGACCCCGGGTCGTCGCGGTTCGAGCGTTGCTGATTTCGCTGAGATCACCCGCTCCACGCCCGAGAAGTCGCTGCTTCGTCCGCTCCCCAAGACCGGCGGCCGCAACAACCAGGGCCGGATCACCACCCGTCACATCGGTGGTGGCCACAAGCGCCAGTACCGCGTCATCGACTTCCGTCGCAATGACAAGGACGGCGTGAACGCCAAGGTCGCGCACATCGAGTACGACCCCAACCGCACGGCGCGCATCGCGCTCCTGCACTTCGAGGACGGCACGAAGCGCTACATCATCGCGCCGAACAAGCTGAAGCAGGGCGACATCGTCGAGTCGGGTCCGGCCGCCGATATCAAGCCCGGCAACAACCTGCCGCTGAAGAACATCCCGACGGGTACCGTCATCCACGCGATCGAGTTGAAGCCCGGCGGGGGTGCCAAGATGGCGCGCTCGGCTGGTGCCTCGGTTCGCCTCGTTGCGAAGGACGGCCCCTACGCTCAGCTGCGTCTCCCCTCGGGTGAGATCCGCAACGTCGACGCGCGCTGCCGCGCGACCGTCGGCGAGGTGGGCAACGCCGAGCAGTCGAACATCAACTGGGGTAAGGCCGGCCGTATGCGGTGGAAGGGCGTTCGCCCGACCGTCCGCGGTGTCGTCATGAACCCGGTCGATCACCCGCACGGTGGTGGCGAAGGCCGCACCTCGGGTGGCCGTCACCCGGTTAGCCCCTGGGGCCAGAAGGAAGGCCGTACGCGCCGTCCGAACAAGGAAAGCGACAAGCTCATCGTGCGTCGCCGCAATGCTGGCAAGAAGCGTTAGTCGGCGGGTAGGAGAATAGAAGATGCCTCGTAGTCTCAAGAAGGGCCCCTTCGTCGATAACCACCTGCTGAACAAGGTGGTTGTCCAGAACGAAGCTGGCACCAAGAACGTGATCAAGACCTGGTCGCGCCGCTCGATGATCATCCCCGCAATGCTGGGTCACACCATCGCGGTGCACGACGGTCGGAAGCACATCCCCGTGTTCGTGACGGAGACCATGGTCGGTCACAAGCTGGGCGAGTTCGCGCCCACTCGGACCTTCCGCGGTCACGTGAAGGACGACAAGAAGGGCCGTCGCCGCTAAGCGGTGACGTGAAGGAGGAGAGAGAAATGGTGGAATCGACCGCACGCGTGCGTCAGATCCGCATCACCCCCCAGAAGGCCCGTCGCGTTGTTGACCTGGTTCGCGGGAAGAACGCTCAGGAGGCGCTTGCCATCCTGAAGTTCGCGCCCCAGGCCGCAGCCGAGCCCGTGTTCAAGCTGGTCGCTTCGGCGATCGCGAACGCCCGGGTGAAGGCCGACGCGGAGAACCTGCGTCTCAACGAGGACGAGCTGGTCATCGCTCGCGCCTACGTCGACGAGGGCACGACGCTCAAGCGTTTCCGCCCCCGCGCGCAGGGCCGTGCGTTCCGGATCAACAAGCGGACCAGCCACATCACCGTCGTTCTGCAGACGGCTGATGAGCTCCAGGCCGCGAAGAAGGGAGCCAAGTAAATGGGCCAGAAGATTCATCCCTACGGCTTCCGCCTCGGGATCACCACTGACCACGTCTCGCGCTGGTTCTCGGACTCGACCAAGAAGGGTCAGCGCTACGCTGACTACCTGGCCGAGGACATCAAGATCCGCCAGCACCTGACCAAGCAGCTCGACCGCGCCGGCGTCAGCCGTGTCGAGATCGAGCGCACCCGCGATCGCGTCCGCGTGGACATCCACTCGGCGCGCCCCGGCATCGTCATCGGTCGCCGCGGCGCCGAGGCTGAGCGTATCCGCGCCGACCTCGAGAAGCTCACGGGCAAGCAGATCCAGCTGAACATCCTCGAGGTCAAGAACCCCGAGGCTGACGCTCAGCTCGTCGCTCAGGGCATCGCCGAGCAGCTCGCTGCGCGCGTGGCATTCCGCCGCGCGATGCGCAAGGGCCTGCAGGGCGCTCAGCGCGCCGGTGCCAAGGGCATCCGTATCCAGGTCTCCGGCCGCCTCGGCGGCGCCGAGATGAGCCGTTCGGAGTTCTACCGCGAGGGTCGCGTGCCGCTGCACACGCTCCGCGCGAACATCGACTACGGCTTCTACGAGGCGAAGACCACCTTCGGCCGTATCGGCGTGAAGGTCTGGATCTACAAGGGTGACCTCACCAACAAGGAACTCGCTCGCGAGCAGGCGGCCCAGAAGCCGTCTCGCGACCGTGGCGACCGCCGCCGTGCGCCCCGTGGCGCGCAGGCCGAGGCTGCACCCGCTGCAGCAGGAGCGGAGAAGTAAGCATGCTGATTCCTCGTCGAGTCAAGTACCGCAAGCAGCACCACCCCAGCCGCAGCGGCCAGTCCAAGGGCGGCAACACGATCGCCTTCGGTGAGTTCGGTATCCAGGCACTGACCCCCGCCTACGTGACCAACCGTCAGATCGAGTCCGCTCGTATCGCCATGACGCGTCACATCAAGCGCGGTGGCAAGGTGTGGATCAACATCTACCCCGACCGTCCCCTCACCAAGAAGCCTGCGGAAACCCGCATGGGTTCCGGTAAGGGTTCGCCCGAGTGGTGGGTGGCCAACGTCAAGCCGGGCCGCGTCCTCTTCGAGGTCGCCGGCGTCGATGAGCAGCTCGCACGTGAGGCGCTGACCCGCGCCATCCACAAGCTGCCGCTCAAGGCCCGTATTATCAAGCGCGAGGAGGGCGACGCGTAATGGCGATCGGTACCAAGGAACTGGCCATCACGGAGCTCGACTCGTTCGAGAACGAGCGTCTGGCCGAGGAGCTCAAGAAGGCAAAGGGTGAGCTCTTCAACCTGCGATTCCAGTCGGCAACCGGCCAGCTGGAAAGCCACGGTCGTGTGCGCCAGGTGAAGCGCGATATCGCGCGCATCTACACGGTGCTCCGCGAGCGTGAGCTCGGCATTCGGGTGACCCCGGCCGCCGACACTGCTCCCGCCAAGGCGAAGAAGAGCAGCAAGAAGACCGAGCAGGCGGACGCCGCCGCTGAGACGAAGGAGGCCTAAGAATGGCTGAGGTCGAGAAGGAACAGCGCGGCTACCGTAAGGCTCGCCGTGGCTACGTCGTCAGCGACAAGATGGACAAGACCATCGTCGTCGAGGTCGAGGACCGCGTGAAGCACCCGCTCTACGGCAAGGTCATGCGCCGTTCGTCGAAGGTGAAGGCCCACGACGAGCAGAACACCGCCGGCATCGGCGATCTCGTGCTCATCCACGAGACCCGCCCGCTGAGCGCTTCGAAGCGCTGGCGTCTGGTCGAGATCCTCGAGAAGGCGAAGTAAGCCCTCCGGCTTACTGAGTGAAGGAGTAACAAGTGATTCAGCAGGAATCCCGACTCAAGGTTGCCGATAACACCGGCGCCAAGGAGTTGCTCACGATTCGCGTCCTCGGGGGCTCGCGGCGTCGCTACGCCGGTCTCGGTGACACGATCGTCGCGACCGTCAAGGACGCAATCCCCGGCGGCAACGTGAAGAAGGGTGAGGTCGTCAAGGCCGTCATCGTTCGCACGCGCAAGTCGACTCGTCGTGTTGATGGCTCGTACATCAGCTTCGACGAGAACGCTGCCGTCATTCTCAAGGCAGACGGGGAGCCCCGCGGCACCCGTATCTTCGGGCCGGTCGGTCGTGAGCTGCGCGACAAGCGCTTCATGAAGATCGTCTCGCTCGCACCGGAGGTGATCTAGTCCTATGGGCCAGAAGATCAAGAAGGGTGACCTCGTCGAGGTCATCTCGGGCCCGTCGCAGGAGCGCGGCGGCTACAAGGGCAAGCAGGGTAAGGTCGTCGAGGTCTTCACCGAGACCGACCGCATCATCGTCGAGGGCGTGAACTTCGTTACGAAGCACGTCCGCGTCGGCCAGTCCGAGCGCGGCACCCGCGAGGGTGGCATCGAGACCGTTGAGGCCCCGATCCACATCTCCAACGTTGCGATCGTCGACCCCGAGACCAAGAAGCCGACCCGCGTGGGCTTCCGTGTCGAGCAGGTCGAGAAGGACGGCGTGACGAAGACCGTCCGCGTGCGCTACGCCAAGTCGTCTGGGAAGGACATCTAATGTCGGAGACGAAGATTCAGCCCCGTCTGAAGGTTAAGTACCGCGGCGAGATCGTCGAGCAGCTCCGCGAGGAGTTCAACTACGCGAACATCATGCAGGTTCCCGGCGTCGTCAAGGTCGTCGTGAACACGGGTGTTGGCGAGGCTGCTCGCGACAGCAAGGTGATCGAGGGCGCTATCGCCGACCTCGTCAAGATCACCGGCCAGAAGCCCATGGTCACGAAGGCCCGCAAGTCCATCGCGCAGTTCAAGCTGCGCGAGGGCCAGGCCATCGGCGCGCACGTCACCCTCCGCGGTGACCGCGCGTGGGAGTTCCTCGACCGTCTCGTCAACCTCGCACTGCCGCGTATCCGCGATTTCCGCGGTCTGTCGCCCAAGCAGTTCGATGGGAACGGCAACTACACCTTCGGTCTCACCGAGCAGAGTGTGTTCCACGAGATCGATCAGGATAAGATTGACCGCGTGCGTGGCTTCGACATCACTGTCGTGACCACCGCCAAGTCTGACGACGAGGGCCGTGCGCTGCTTCGCGCACTCGGCTTCCCGTTCAAGACCGACAACTAAATAGTCCAAGCGGTGCGGGTGCCCGGGGATTCCCCGGGCACCCCATCCGCATGTCACCCAGGTCACGCTCCGTGTAACGGTGCGTGATACCAGGCGAGAAAGAAGAGTCACTCATGACGATGACTGATCCGGTCGCAGATATGCTGACCCGGCTGCGCAACGCCAACTCTGCGCATCATGACGACGTTTCGCTCCCCGGCTCCAAGCTGAAGGTGCGGATCGCGGAGATCCTCAAGCGCGAGGGCTACATCAAGGACTGGAAGGTCGAGGACGCACGCGTCGGCACGACCCTCACCATGTCCCTGAAGTACGGCCCGAACCGCGAGCGCTCGATCGAGGGCATCAAGCGCGTGTCCAAGCCCGGCCTCCGGGTCTACGCACGCTCGACCGAGATCCCGAGCGTGCTCGGCGGCCTCGGCATCGCGATCCTGTCCACGTCCTCCGGTCTGCTGACCGACCGCGAGGCTGACCAGAAGGGCGTTGGCGGGGAAGTCCTCGCTTACGTGTGGTAAGCCGTCATGTCACGTATTGGTAAGCTTCCCATCACCGTTCCCGGTGGTGTAGACGTCAAGATCGATGGCCAGAAGGTCACGGTCAAGGGTTCGAAGGGCGAGCTCGCGCTCGTCGTCGCCGAGCCGATCCGCGTTGCTGTCGAGGAGGGCCAGGTTGTGGTCACTCGTCCCGACGACGAGCGCGACTCCCGAGCGCTGCACGGCCTGACCCGCACGCTCATCAACAACAACATCATTGGTGTGACCGAGGGCTACTCCAAGCAGCTCGAGGTCGTCGGCACCGGCTACCGCGTGCAGCAGAAGGGCACCGGCCTCGAGCTGGCGCTCGGCTTCTCGCACCCGGTGCTCGTGGACGCTCCTGAGGGCATCACGCTCGCTGTTGAGGGCAACACCAAGATCACCGTGAGCGGGATCTCCAAGCAGGCGGTCGGCGAGGCCGCTGCGAACATCCGCAAGCTGAAGAAGCCGGAGCCCTACAAGGGCAAGGGCATCCGCTACGCGGGCGAGAACGTTCGCCGCAAGGCTGGAAAGGCTGGTAAGTAACCATGGCCGCTAACATCACCCGTGCAAAGGGTCGTTCGGCTGCGCGCGTGCGCCGCCACACCCGCCTGCGCAAGAAGATCGTCGGCACGGAGCTCCGTCCCCGTCTCGTCGTGACCCGCTCGTCGCGTCACGTCTTCGTCCAGGTGGTCGACGACTCGAAGGGCATCACCCTCGCGTCGGCGTCGACCATGGAAGCCGATCTCCGCGCCCTCGACGGCGACAAGACGGCCAAGGCCCGCAAGGTCGGCGAGCTCGTCGCCGAGCGCGCGAAGAGCGCTGGCGTTGAGGCAGTTGTCTTCGACCGTGGCGGCAGCAAGTACGCCGGCCGCGTCGCAGCGATCGCCGACGGCGCACGCGAAGGGGGGCTGACCCTGTGAGCAAGGAAACGAAGGAGCAGGAAGTGTCCGCAGAGACCCAGACCGCTGAGTCCTCGGCCACCGAGGCCCAGGGCGCGGATCACCGCAACGAGCCCCGCGAGCAGCGTCGGGGGAGCCGCGACCGCGGCACCCGTGGCGAGCGCGGCGGCCGCGACCGCAACGAGAGCCAGTTCCTCGAGCGCGTCGTCACCATCAACCGCGTCTCCAAGGTCGTCAAGGGCGGCCGTCGCTTCAGCTTCACCGCGCTCGTCGTGGTGGGCGATGGCAACGGCACCGTTGGCGTCGGCTACGGCAAGGCGAAGGAGGTGCCCCTCGCCATCTCCAAGGGTGTCGAGGAGGCCAAGAAGAACTTCTTCCGCGTGCCCCGCGTCGGCAGCACCATCCCGCACCCCGTGCAGGGTGAGGCAGCAGCCGGTGTGGTGCTCCTCCGCCCCGCAGC
This sequence comes from Leucobacter sp. PH1c, assembly GCF_000633415.1. Taxonomy (GTDB): domain Bacteria; phylum Actinomycetota; class Actinomycetes; order Actinomycetales; family Microbacteriaceae; genus Leucobacter. The sequence goes on from NZ_AYMV01000019.1 coordinate 11,022, forward strand.
GGCAGGTACCGGTGTTATCGCCGGTGGCCCCGTCCGCGCCGTGCTTGAGTGCGCCGGCATCCACGACGTGCTGAGCAAGTCGCTCGGCTCGTCGAACACCCTGAACATCGTGCACGCGACCGTCGAGGCGCTGCAGCTGCTCGAGGAGCCCCGCTCCGTCGCAGCTCGCCGTGGCCTCGACTTCGACCGCGTCGCCCCGGCTCGCATCGTGCGCGCCGAGGCGAAGGCTGCGGCCGACGCTGCCGCGAAGGCAAAGGCAGGTGCGTAATGGCGAAGAGCCTGAAGATTACGCAGACGAAGTCCGTTATCAGCGAGAAGCAGAACCAGCGTGAGACGCTGCGGAGCCTCGGCCTCAAGAAGATCGGTCAGACGGTCGTTCGCGAGGACACGCAGGCGAACCGCGGTTACGTTCGCGCGGTTGCTCACCTGGTAGAGGTTGAGGAGATCGACGCATGAGCGAGAACAACGAGGAGCGCGAGCAGGTGCTGAAGGCGCACCACCTCCGCCCCGCACCCGGTTCGAAGAAGGCCAAGACCCGCGTGGGTCGCGGTGAGGGCTCGAAGGGTAAGACCGCAGGCCGCGGCACCAAGGGCACCAAGGCGCGCTACCAGGTCAAGGCCGGCTTCGAGGGTGGGCAGATGCCGCTGCACATGCGCACCCCGAAGCTGCGCGGGTTCAAGAACCCGTTCCGCACCGAGTACCAGGTCGTCAACGTCGCGAAGCTCGCAGAGCTCTACCCCCAGGGTGGCGACGTGACGGTCGAGGATCTCGTGGCCAAGGGCGCCGTCCGCAAGAACCAGCCCGTCAAGGTGCTGGGCGACGGCGACCTCCAGGTCAAGCTCACCGTCTCGGTCGACAAGGTCTCCAGCTCCGCTGAGCAGAAGATCGTCGCGGCCGGCGGAGAGGTCAAGTAAGGATCCCGGAGGGAACCTGACTTCCTCGAGCTGAGCTCGAACATCGGGGGCGGGTGCGATCGGCAGAAATGCCGGTCCACCCGCCCTCGTTTTCTGTATCCGGAGCGTCCGAGATTGGCCCGGATATTGGTGAGTGGCCCCGCACAGCGTGTAGGCTGGAGCAATTGGTTCTCGTCGTCAGGCGACGGCCCCGTACGACGCCCCCAGGAGGCAGCTTTTGTTCAGCGCTATCGGACGGATCTTTCGGACTCCCGATCTGCGGCGAAAGATCGTCTTTACGCTCGCGATCGTGTCGCTCTTCCGCCTCGGATCCTTCATCCCCGCACCGTTCGTTGACTTCAACAACGTGCAGGCCTGTCTGGTAGCGAACCAGGCCCAGGGCACGTCGGGCCTCTACGACATGATCAACCTGTTCAGCGGCGGGGCGCTGCTGCAGCTCTCGATCTTCGCGCTCGGGATCATGCCGTACATCACGGCGTCGATCATCACGCAGCTGCTCCGCGTGGTCATCCCGCACTTCGAGGCGCTCCACAAGGAGGGCCAGGCGGGCCAGGCGAAGCTCACGCAGTACACGCGGTACCTCACGATCGCGCTCGCGATCCTCCAGTCGACCACCCTGATCACAGTCGCGCGCTCGGGGCAGCTCTTCGGCGCCTCGGCGAACCAGGCCTGCCAGAACCTGGTCTCGCAGGAGTGGTGGGCGATCCTCATCATGATCATCACGATGACTGCCGGTACCGGCCTCATCATGTGGTTCGGCGAGCTCATCACCGAGCGCGGCATCGGCAACGGCATGTCGCTCCTCATCTTCACCTCGATCTCGGCAACGTTCCCCAGCGGCATGTGGATCATCAAGGAGTCGAAGGGCTGGGAGGTCTTCTTCCTGGTGCTCCTCGTCGGCCTGCTCGTGGTCGCCGCGGTCGTGTTCGTCGAGCAGTCGCAGCGCCGGATCCCGGTGCAGTACGCGAAGCGCGTGGTCGGCCGCCGCACCTACGGCGGCTCGAGCACCTACATTCCGATCAAGGTGAACATGGCGGGCGTGATCCCGGTCATCTTCGCCTCGGCGATCCTCTACCTCCCGGCGCTGCTCACGCAGTTCAACCAGCCGCAGATCGGCGAGGATCCGAAGCCCTGGGTCGTCTGGGTCCAGAACAACCTCGTGCTCGGCGATCAGCCGCTGTACATGCTCGTCTTCTTCCTGCTGACGATCGGCTTCACCTTCTTCTACGTGCAGATCACCTTCAACCCGGAGGAGGTCGCCGACAACATGAAGCAGTACGGCGGCTTCGTGCCGGGGATCCGCGCCGGCCGCCCGACGGCCGAGTACCTCAACTACGTGCTGACCCGGATCACGAGCGCTGGCTCGCTCTACCTCGGTCTCATCGCGCTCATCCCGCTGATTGCGCTGTCGTTCTTCGGCGCGAACCAGAACTTCCCGTTCGGCGGCTCCTCGATCCTCATCATCGTGGGCGTCGGCCTCGAGACGGTGAAGCAGATTGACGCACAGCTGCAGCAGCGCCACTACGAAGGGCTCCTCAAGTGACGGACACCACAACTCGACTGCTCATCATCGGCCCGCCCGGGGCCGGCAAGGGCACGCAGGCCACGCAGATCGCCGAGCGCTTCGGCGTTCCGGCCATCTCGACCGGCGACATCTTCCGCGCGAACATCAAGGGCGGCACCCCGCTCGGCCAGCAGGTGCAGGCCATCATCGAGCGCGGCGAGCTCGTCCCCGACTCGCTGACGAACGAGATCGTCGCTGATCGCCTCGCGCAGGCCGACGCGGCCGGCGGCTTCCTCCTCGACGGGTACCCCCGCAACGTCGAGCAGGTGCACGCGCTCGACGGCATGCTCGAGGGCGACGCGCTCGACGCGGTCGTGCTGCTCGAGGTCGACACGGACGCCGTCGTCGCACGCCTCCTGAAGCGCGCCGAGCTCGAGGGTCGCGCCGACGACACCGAGGACGTCATTCGCCACCGCCAGGATGTCTACGCAGAGCAGACCGCTCCGCTCGTCGAGCTCTTCTCCGAGCGCGGCATCCTCGTCTCGGTCGACGGCCTCGGCTCCGTCGAAGAGGTCGCTGAGCGGATCGCCTCGGGACTCGACGCTCAGCTCGCCGCGAAGGCGGGTCGCTAGGCCGTGGCTCGACGAGGACTGCTGCGCCGCTCGATCTACAAGTCGCCGGCGCAGCTCCGGCTGATGGTCGAGCCGGGTCTCGCCGCCGCCGCCGCCATCGCGGCGATGCGCGAGGCGGTCCGCCCCGGCATCACCACGCTCGAGCTCGACGCGATCGCCGAGGACGCGATCCGCTCGCTCGGGGGAGCGCCGAACTTCATGCTCGAGCCCGGCTACCGCCACACGATCTGCGCGAACGTGAACGAGCAGGTCGTCCACGCGATCCCGGGGGACCGGCCGCTCGCACCCGGAGACATTGCCTCGCTCGACGTCGGCGCCGTCATCGGCGGCTGGCACTCGGACACGGCGATCACGGTCACGCTGCCGGATCACGCAAGGCCCGAGCTCACCGCCGCGAACGAGAAGCTGAGCGACGTGACCGAGCAGGCCATGTGGCGCGGCATCGCACGACTCGCGACCGCGAAGCACCTGAACGAGGTCGGCGAGGCCGTCTCCTCCTACGTGCGCGCGAACAGCGACTTCGGCGTCCTCGAGGACTACATCGGCCACGGTATCGGCCGCAGCATGCACGAGGACCCGCCGGTCTTCAACGTGCCGGTGCGCCCCCGCGGCCCCGAGGTGAAGCCCGGCCTCGTCGTGGCGATCGAGCCCATCATCTCCGCGGGCGGGATCGACACCGACATCGAGGACGACGACTGGACCGTCACGATGGCGGACGGATCGATGAGCGCCCAGTGGGAGCACTCGGTCGCGGTCCACGCCGATGGCATCTGGGTGCTGACCGCGCCGGACGGCGGCGCGAGCGGACTCGCGCCCCTCGGCATCACGCCCGTTCCGATTCCCTGACCCGGCTCGCGCGCGACTCGATCGTCGCCCGCCGCCCCGTCAGAGTTCCGCCCCGTTCAGCGCCCCGCGCGCCCGACGGGGCGGAAGTGTTTCCGCGGCTTTACAAACGCCCGAACGGCGAGTACTCTTGACATTTGGTGCTTTGCGCCTGTTTTCGTGTTCGCGAAAGCGGGAGCGAGGCATTCGCAAGACCAGTACATCCTACGCAAGCGATAGTGAGGCTATGGCGAAAAAAGACGGCGTCATCGAGATCGAGGGACAGGTTGTCGAGGCTCTGCCGAACGCGATGTTCCGCGTCGAGCTGACCAACGGACACAAGGTTCTCGCCCACATCTCGGGCAAGATGCGCCAGCACTACATCCGCATTCTCCCCGGGGACCGCGTGATTGTGGAGCTGACGCCCTACGATCTGACCCGCGGCCGCATCGTCTACCGCTACAAGTAGGGGCTGGAAAGTAACGGCAGCCGGCACCCCGGCTGTACGAGGACAGCGAACTCCGCGAAGGAAACATCATGAAGGTTAAGCCCAGCGTCAAGCCGATCTGCGATCACTGCAAGGTCATCCGCCGCCACGGCCGCGTCATGGTGATCTGCAAGAGCAACCCCCGCCACAAGCAGCGCCAGGGCTAATCGCCCCGTCGCTCGGCGTTCTCGCAGAGCACACAACTCAATATCTGATCCAGCGCATCGAAGAGCCCGAGCACACCGTGCTCGGGGGACACCTCGGGGTGGAGGCCCGAACCCCCGATGCGCGACATACCTCCACTACCGCAAGGAGAGCCACACATGGCACGTCTCGCAGGAGTCGATATCCCACGCGACAAGCGCGTTGAGATTGCACTCACCTACATCTACGGCGTCGGCCGCACCAGCGCGCTGAAGACGCTCGCCGACACCGGCATCGATGGCAACATCCGCGTCAAGGACCTCACCGACGACCAGCTCGTCGCGCTCCGCGACTACATTGAGGGCAACTTCAAGGTTGAGGGTGACCTCCGCCGTGAGGTCGCCGCCGATATCCGCCGCAAGGTCGAGATCGGGAGCTACCAGGGCCTCCGCCACCGCAAGGGCCTGCCCGTGCATGGTCAGCGCACCAAGACGAACGCTCGTACCCGCAAGGGCCCGAAGCGCACCGTCGCCGGCAAGAAGAAGTAACGCCGGTCCTCTCGACCATCACATAGAGCTTTTCAGGAGAACACTCAATGGCTGCACCAAAGACGGCGGCTCGCAAGCCGCGTCGCAAGGACAAGAAGAACGTGGTCGTGGGCCAGGCCCACATCAAGTCGACGTTCAACAACACGATTGTTTCGATCACCGACACCACCGGTGCCGTGATCAGCTGGGCTTCCTCCGGCGGCGTGGGCTTCAAGGGCTCGCGCAAGTCGACGCCCTTCGCCGCACAGCTCGCTGCCGAGTCGGCCGCGCGCAAGGCGCAGGAGCACGGCATGAAGAAGGTTGACGTCTTCGTCAAGGGCCCGGGCTCCGGTCGCGAGACCGCGATCCGCTCGCTGCAGGCCGCCGGCCTCGAGGTGGGGTCGATCAACGACGTCACCCCGCAGACGCACAACGGCTGCCGCCCCCCGAAGCGCCGTCGCGTCTAAGGAGCTTGCGCTAGTCCCCGGCGCAGACGAGCGATCGTCTGCGCCGGGGAGGCGCCGAGGCTCGCACTCCGAGTCTCGGGTGCACAGAGGACACCCCTCATTCCCGATACCGCATGAGTCATATAGCGGACTCCAGCGAAAGGACCACACACCTTGCTCATTGCACAGCGACCCACTCTGACCGAGGAGTCGATCTCCGAGTACCGTTCGCGCTTCGCCATCGAACCGCTCGAGCCCGGCTTCGGCTACACGCTCGGCAACTCGCTGCGTCGCACGCTGCTGTCGTCGATCCCCGGCGCGGCAGTCACGAGCGTCCGCTTCGAGGGCGTTGCCCACGAGTTCACGACCATTGCGGGCGTGACCGAGGACGTCACCGAGATCATCCTCAACATCAAGGATCTTGTCGTCTCCAGCGAGCACGATGAGCCCATCACCGCCTACCTGCGCAAGACCGGCGCGGGCGAGGTGACCGCTGCCGACATCTCCGCACCCGCCGGTGTCGAGGTGCACAACCCTGAGCTCGTCATCGCGACGCTCAGCGATTCGGCGCAGTTCGAGCTCGAGCTGACGATCGAGCGTGGCCGCGGCTACGTCTCGGCCGCTCAGAACCGCAACGAAGACGCCGAGGTTGGCCGGATCCCCGTGGATTCGATCTACTCGCCGGTGCTCAAGGTCACCTACCGCGTGGAGGCCACGCGTGCCGGTGAGCGCACCGACTTCGATCGTCTCGTCGTCGACGTTGAGACGAAGCCCGCCATCAGCCCCCGCGACGCGATCGCGTCGGCCGGCTCGACCCTGGTCGAGCTCTTCGGGCTTGCGCGCGAGCTCAACACCGCCGCCGAGGGCGTCGAGATCGGCCCCGCGCCGGTCGAGGTGGTCACGGAGGGCGAGCTCTCGATCCCGATCGAGGACCTCGACCTGTCGGTGCGCAGCTACAACTGCCTCAAGCGCGAGGGCATCAACACGGTGAGCGAGCTCGTTGCGCTCTCCGAGGCGCAGCTGATGAACATCCGTAACTTCGGCCAGAAGTCCGTCTTCGAGGTGCGCGACAAGCTCACCGAGATGGGACTGTCGCTGAAGGATGCCGTGCCCGGCTTCGACGGTGCGCAGTTCTACAGCTACGAAGACGACAACAACTAATTCACGATCCGTCGACATCGACCCGATCGTAAACTTACTGGAGTAAACAATGCCGAAGCCCAACAAGGGCCCCCGCCTCGGAGGCGGCCCCGCTCACGAGCGTCTGATGCTCAACCAGATGGCTGCGCAGCTCTTCGAGCACAAGCGCATCCAGACCACGGAGACGAAGGCCAAGCGCCTTCAGCCCGTGGCCGAGCGTCTCGTGACCTTCGCGAAGCGCGGTGACCTGCACGCGCGTCGTCGCGTCATGCGCCAGATCCTCGACAAGTCGGTCGTGCACGAGCTCTTCACCGAGATCGCGCCGCTCGTCGAGAACCGCGAGGGTGGCTACACCCGCATCATCAAGACCGGCTACCGCAAGGGTGACAACGCTCCCATGGCGATCATCGAGCTCGTGCTCGAGCCGGTGCAGCCCAAGGTGAAGGCCGCCAAGGCCGAGCCGAAGGCGGAGAAGGTCGTCGAGGCTCCGGCCGAGGAGACCGCCGAGGTCGTCGAGGAGGCCGCAGAGGCCCCCGAGGCAGCCGAGGAGAAGGCCGAGTAACACTCGCCTCACCGAGCGACAGCGCCCCGCCGATCCCAGGATCGGCGGGGCGCTGTGCTGTGTGCGGAGGTGCCACTCACGCGCGGTGTGCGGGGCGGGGGTACGTGGGGTGCCCCGGATGCCGCTCGCGCGCGTGGGGCGCTCTGTGAGGACCTCCGTGAGCTGCGGAGCCTACCGGCGGGGGAGCGCGAAGCCGCGCGCCTCCGCGGGGTCCTGGAGGCGCTCCAGGGCGCGCTGCACCGAGGCGGCGTAGATCTCGCCGCCGCTCGGATTCGGGTGGATGTCGTCGCCCGCGAGCGCGTCCGGCACGCCCGTGACGGCGCCTGTCCAGTCGGCCACCACGACGCCGCGGTGGGCGCCGGCGAAGCGGTCGAGCTCCGCGTTGACGCCGGGAATCCAGTCCCGATCGGCGTGCGCGTTCACGAGCACGATGGGGCGGTCGCCCGCGGCGCCGTAGAGCTCGTCGAGCTCCTCCGCGGAGACGGGGCCGTTCGTGCCGAGCCCGACGACGAGCACGGGGCGCAGCCGGCCGCTCGCGGCCCACTCCTCGGCGATGCCGATGCCGACGCCCATGCCGCGAGACACGGCCGCATCGACCTCGATTCCGGGGAACGCCGTCTCGAGCTCCGGAAGGCTCGCGAGCATCACTGAGTCGCCGACGGCGCTGATGTCGCTGCCCCGGGGCAGGAGTGGGCCCGCGGGCAGCCGGGCGGGCTTCTCGCGATCCCCGGACTTCCCGCTGGATTCGGGCGTCTCGCGGTCCTCCGGATTCGCGCCGGGCTCCTTCGTCGGGTCCGGCGCCTGCGTCGCGCCTGCTCCCGCATCGGCGTCACCCGCGTCGCCCGTGTCACCCGCGTCACCCGTGTCACCCGTGCGCTCAGCGTCGAGGGCGGCCTGACCGCGCGCGATCGCCGCGGCGGCGGTGCTCTGCTCGGGAGCCGTCGCGATCGCGATGCCCGTGGCGGGCACCGTGAGCGCGAGAACGGCGCCGAGCGCGATCGTGACGGCCTTGCGCCGGGGCGTGGCCCCGATCGGGCGCAGCGCGAGCCGCAGGGAGCGGCGCAGCCCGAAGCGCCGCACCGGCTGCTCGACGAAGCGGTACGAGAGCGCCGACGCGACGAGCGTGCCCGCGAGGGTCACTGCGGCGACCAGCGCAGCGGGCGCGGCCGAGCCGAGCGCCCCCGTCACGATGAGGAGCAGCGGCCAGTGCCAGAGGTAGATGCCGTAGGAGCGCTCGCCGATCCAGCGCATCGGCGCGACGTCAAGCGCGCGGCCGATCCAGGCGCCCGGCCGGGTGACGGCCCACACGAGTGCGAGCGCCGCGACGATCGCGAGCTGGAAGCCGCCCTCGAAGCTCTGCCGACTGCCCTCCGGCAGCGTCACGGCGAGCGCCGCGATCGTGCCGAGCCCCGCGAGCGCGACGGCGCCGAGCAGCACCTGCCGGAGCGCCCCGGGCGCTGCCGGGGGAGCGGAGCCGCGCTGCGGGTGCACGAGCGCGGCGAGGGCGGCGCCCCAGAACAGGCCGAAGGTGTGCGTGTCCGAACCGAAATAGATGCGCGTGGGCTCGACGCCCTGTTGCGAGAGCACGGCCATGAGGACAGCCGACACGGCGCCGAGCAGACCGAGGAAGACGGCGCGGCTGCTGCGCCCGCGGAAGCGGAGGAGGAGCAGCACGAGGAGCGGGAGCAGGATATAGAACTGCTCCTCGATCGACAGCGACCAGGTGTTGCGGAACAGCTCGGGGGTGTCGCGGGCGAAGTAGTCGGCGCCGTTCGCGATGAACACCCAGTTGCTCACGAAGAAGGCTGTGCCCGCGATCTGGCGGCCGAGGCCGACGAGGAGATCCCCACCGACGAGCAGCGCGAGCGCCGAGCAGACGAGGAGCACCAAGCCGAGCGCAGGCAGGAGCCGTCGCGCCCTTCGGCGCCAGAACGAGCCGAGCCGGATCGTGCCGCGCAGCTGCGCCTCACGCAGGAGCAGCGAGGTGATGAGGAAGCCGCTGATCGCGAAGAAGATGTCGACGCCGAGGAAGCCGCCGGGCAGCGCGCTGGGGAAGAGGTGGTACACGAGCACGAGCCCCACCGCGATCGCGCGGAGTCCGTCAAGTCCGCCGAACCGGCCGGGCTGAGCGGGGGAGCGAGTGAGCACTGGTGTCATCGTGGGGAAAGCCTTCGTGCGCGCGGGGCGTCGGTCGCGGCGCGCGGGATGCCGTCCAGTGTACGCGGCGCGGCGGGGAGGCGCTCGCGGGGAGCGGGATCTGGCAGGATCGATGGCGTGAAAACCGACGCCGCTCAGCCGAGCACCCGCCTCCGCCTCGACCTTGCCTACGACGGCACGGATTTCTCGGGGTGGGCCGCGCAGCCGGGGCTGCGCACGGTGCAGGGCGAGCTCGAGGCAGCGCTCGCGGTGCTGCTGCGCGCGGGGGAGCCGCGGCTCACCGTGGGCGGGCGCACGGACGCGGGCGTGCACGCCCGCGGGCAGGTGGCCCACCTCGACGTCACGGCGGCGCAGCTCGAGAAGTGGGGCGGACGCGGCGATGCGGCAGCGGACGGCCCCGAGGCGGCCCGGCTGCGCGCGCGGAAGCTCAACGGCGTGCTGAAGCGCAGCGCCCCGGACATCGCCGTGCACAGCGTTCGGGTGGCCCCCGCCGCGTTCGATGCGCGATTCGGCGCACTGCGCCGCCGGTACGAGTACCGCCTCCGCGGCGCCGATGCCCGGCGCGATCCGCTCACGGCGCGCTTCACGGCGGACGTGGCGTCTCCGCTCGAACTCGACCGGATGCAGCACGCGGCCGACGAGCTGCTCGGGCTGAACGACTTCACGACCTTCTGCAAAGCCCGGGAGGGGGCCACCGCGGTGCGCGATCTGCTGTGCTTCGAGTGGCGCCGCACGGAGGATGGCGCGCTGGCGGCGCGGATCGAGGCCGACGCGTTCTGCCACTCGATGGTGCGCGCCCTCGTCGGCGCCGTCGTTGCCGTGGGCAGCGGCCGCATCACGGAGGGGGAGCTCATCGCCCTCCGCGACGCCCGGGAACGGAGCAGCCGCTTCACGGTGATGCCCGCGCACGGGCTCTCGCTGGAGGAGATCGCGTACCCCGCCGATGACGCGCTGGCGGCCCGCGCCGAGCAGACTCGCGCACGCCGGGATCCGCTCGCCGCGGAGGACTGACCGCCGGTGTGCTAAAGTTGATCCTTGGTGCGCAAGCACCCGATTTGTTGAGCCCTCCATCGCTCGAGCACCCCACGGGGACCGGGCAACGGAGCGGGATTCACGAAACACCTCCAATTCGACAGAAAGCAGCACGATAGTGACTCGCACGTATTCGCCGAAGGCCGCTGAGCAGAAGCACGACTGGCTCGTCATCGACGCCACCGATGTGGTGCTCGGCCGCCTGGCCTCGCACGCGGCAGCCCTGCTCCGCGGCAAGCACAAGACCACGTTCGCTCCCCACATGGACATGGGCGACTACGTCATCGTCATCAACGCCGACAAGGTCGTCCTGACCGCGAACAAGGCCGCGAAGAAGAAGGCGTACCGCCACTCGGGCTACCCGGGCGGCCTCCGCTCGATGAGCTACACCGAGCTCCTCGAGAAGAACCCCGAGCGCGCTGTCGAGAAGGCGATCCGCGGCATGCTCCCGAAGAACTCCCTCGGCGCTGACCAGTTCCGCAAGCTGAAGGTCTACAAGGGTGCCGAGCACCCCCACGCTGCGCAGCAGCCCACCCCGTACACCTTCGGCCAGGTCGCGCAGTAACCGCGGCGCCAACGAGAATTCAGAAGAGAGACTTCACAGTGACTGAAGAGCAGACCGTGGCCCCCGAGAGCTACACCACCGAGACGCCGGCTTCGCAGGCTACCGCCGCGACCCCCCGCCCCGCGCTCACCGTCCCCGGCGCAGCCGTCGGCCGCCGCAAGCAGGCCATCGCCCGCGTGCGCCTCATCCCCGGCTCGGGCACCATGACCGTCAACGGTCGTGAGCTCGCCGAGTACTTCCCGAACAAGCTGCACCAGCAGCTCATCACGGATCCCTTCACCGTCCTCGAGCTCGGTGGCTCGTACGACGTGATCGCCCGCATCGTCGGCGGCGGCCCCTCGGGCCAGGCCGGTGCGCTGCGCCTCGCGATCGCTCGTGCGCTCAACGAGATCGACGCCGAGCACAACCGTCCGACGCTGAAGAAGGCCGGCTTCCTCAGCCGCGACGCGCGGATCAAGGAGCGCAAGAAGGCTGGTCTCAAGAAGGCCCGCAAGGCGCCCCAGTACTCGAAGCGCTAAGTCGGGATTCTTTTCCGATGGGACGCCTTTTTGGCACCGACGGGGTTCGGGGTCTGGCCGGGGTCGATGTGACCGCCGAGCTGGCCCTGAACCTCGCGGACGCTGCGGCTCTCGTTCTCGGGCGTTCTGCCCGGGGCGAGAGCCGTCGTGCTATCGCGGTCATTGCCCGCGATCCCCGGGTCTCGGGAGAGTTCATCTCCGCCGCCGTCGCGGCGGGGCTCGCCTCCGCCGGCGTTGACGTGCTCGACGCGGGCGTCATCCCGACCCCGGCCGCCGCGTATCTCGTTGCGGATACCGGCGCCGACTTCGGTGTGATGGTCTCGGCCTCGCACAACCCGGCCGCCGACAACGGCATCAAGTTCTTCGCCGAGGGCGGGCGCAAGCTCGCCGACGACATCGAGGACGAGATCGAGGCGGCGCTTGACCGCCCGAGCATCGCGGTCACGGGCCGCGAGGTGGGCCGGATCCGCCGCTTCGCGGACGCCGAGGACCGCTACCTCGTCCACCTGCTCGGCACGCTCGAGGGGCAGAGCCTCGAGGGCCTGCACGTCGTGCTCGACTGCGCGCACGGCGCTGCCGCGGGCATCTCGCCCGACGTGTTCTCGGACGCGGGCGCGCAGGTCACCGTGATCGGCAACGATCCCGACGGCTTCAACATCAACGACGGCGTCGGCTCGACCCACCTCGAGCCGCTCATCGCCGCGGTGCGCGAGCACGGCGCCGACCTGGGCATCGCCCACGACGGCGACGCGGATCGCTGCCTCGCGGTGGACGCCGACGGCAACGTCGTCGATGGGGATCGCATCATGGCGATCCTCGCGCTCTCGATGTCGGCGCGCGGCAAGCTCGAGCAGAACACGCTCGTGGCCACCGTGATGTCGAACCTCGGGCTCAAGCTCGCGATGGCCGACAACGGGATCGACGTCGTCGAGACCGGCGTGGGCGACCGCTACGTGCTCGAGGCGATCAATGCGCACGGCTACTCCCTCGGCGGCGAGCAGTCCGGCCACGTGATCATGAGCGAGCACGCGACGACGGGCGACGGGATCCTCACAGGGCTCCACATCGCCGCAGAGCTGAAGCGCACGGGCAAGACCCTCGCCGAGCTGGCGAGCTGCATGACCGTGTACCCGCAGGTGCTCGTCAACGTGCGCGGCGTCGACCGCGCGGGCGTTGCGGGCGACTCCGTGCTGCAGCAGGCCGTGCACCAGGCCGAGCTCGTGCTCGGCGGCCAGGGCCGCGTGCTGCTGCGCCCCTCGGGTACCGAGCCCGTGGTCCGCGTGATGGTCGAGGCCGCGCACGAGGACCAGGCGCAGAAGCTCGCCGACGACCTCGCAGCGATCGTCAAGGAGCGGCTCGCCGTCTAGGCCGCCCGGGCCTCGCTCCCGCAGCTCATGCCCCCACCGTCTCCGCGAGGAGTACGGTGGGGGCATGAGTGCTTTTCAGGGTGTCGCCCGCGCGGTCGCCGGGATCGGGATCGGGGCCGTCGCGGCCGTGCACACGGCGTGGGCGGCCGGATCGACCTGGCCCGCAGGCTCCCGAGCGGAGCTCGCGGAGGCCGTGGTTGGCAACCGGAACGCAATGCCGGATCGGCGCGCGACCGCCGTCGTGGCGGGAGTCGCCGCGATCGCCGCGGTGACTGCGGCGGGCGCGTTCGGCGAGTCCCGCGCGGTCGTGCGCGGCCGTCGCCTCATCGGGGCGGCGCTCCTCGGCCGCGCCGCGCTCGGCGGGGACGTCGCGCTCGCGGCGCTCGGGCTGCCCGCCGCGGGGGAGCGGTTCCGGGAACTCGACTGCCGCTGGTACCGGCCGCTCTGCGCGACGCTCGGCGCCGCCGCACTCTTCGGCGCGCGGGCCTCGCGGCGCGGCGACCGGAACGCGGAGCCGCGGGCTACAGCTTCCTGAGCAGCACCTTCTGCACCCGGTGGTTCGCCTCTTTCCGGAGCATGAGGGTGGCCCGGGCGCGCGTCGGCCGAATGTTCTCGATGAGGTTCGGCTCGTTGATGTTGTTCCAGTACTCGTCGGCGAGCGCCGAGGCGACCTCGTCGTCGATGCCCGCGAAGCGGCGGAAGTGCGAATCGGGGTTCGAGAAGGCCGCTTCGCGGAGGCGCAGGAAGCGATTCCGGTACCACTGGTGGATGTCGGAGGTGCGCGCGTCGACGTACACGGAGAAGTCGAACAGGTCGCTCACGGCGAGCGGGTGCTCCATCGACGCGGGCTGCAGCACGTTCAGGCCCTCGACGATGAGGATGTCGGGCTGCCGCACGATCGTGTGCTCGTCGGGCACGATGTCGTAGAGCAGGTGGCTGTAGTGCGGCACGCGCACCTCGGCGACGCCCGCCTTCACCTGCGAGACGAAACGCAGCAGGGCCCGTCGGTCGTACGACTCGGGGAAGCCCTTGCGGTGGGCGATCCCGCGCCGCTCGAGCTCCGCGTTCGGGTACAGGAAGCCGTCGGTCGTGACGAGCTCTACGTTCGGGGTCTCCGGCCAGCGCGCGAGGAGATCACGGAGGATGCGCGCCACGGTCGACTTGCCGACGGCGACCGAGCCGGCGATCCCGATCACGAAGGGGCTGGGCCGCTCGCCGTTGCGCTGCAGAAAGCCGCGGGTGCGCTGATGCATTTCGCGCGCCGCGATCGCGTACTGGTTGATGAGGCGGCTGAGCGGGCGGTACACCTCGGAGACCTCGGCCATGTCGAGCGGCTCACCGAGGCCGCGGAACGCCTCGACTTCCGCCTCGGTGAGCGGCATCGGGGTCTCCCCGGCGAGGCGGGCCCACTCGTCGCGGCCGATCTCGATGAAGGGGGAGGTGAACTCCGGCCGCACCAGCGCCTGCGTCTCCGTACTCGGCTCCTGCGGGTGGCTCTGACCGCCTCCCGCGTCGGCGATGACGGGGATCGGGCGCGTGGGAGGCATCTGGGGTGCGTGGAACTCGGCCATTATCCACCCATCGTGCCATTAAACTGGTGCGCATGTGTGGAATCGTCGGATATGTCGGCCCAAATGATACGGTCGACGTGCTTATCAACGGACTGCGGCGCCTGGAGTACCGCGGCTACGACTCGGCGGGGATCGCTGTCGTCGACGACGATGGGGATCTGACCGTCCGGAAGCGCTCGGGCAAGCTCGCGCGGCTCGAGGAACTGCTCGCGGACAGCCCCGTGTCGGCCTCGAACACGGGCATCGGACACACCCGCTGGGCGACGCACGGCGGCCCGACGGATGAGAACGCCCACCCCCACCTCGGGGACGGCGGCAAGCTCGCGGTGATCCACAACGGCATCGTCGAGAACTTCGCCGAGCTCCGCGAGGAGCTCCTCGCCGACGGCATCGAGCTGCTGAGCGAGACCGACACTGAAGTGGTGGCGGGCCTCCTCGGCCGCGAGGTCGCCGCGCAGGGCGACCTGGAGGCGGCGTTCCGCACCGTGGTCGGCCGCCTGCACGGTACCTTCACCCTGCTCGCGACGCACCGCGACGAGCCCGGCAAGATCGTGGCGGCCCGCCACCACTCGCCGCTCGTGGTGGGGCTTGGCGACGGTGAGAACTTCCTCGGCTCGGACGTCGCGGCCTTCGTCTCCTCTACCCGCCGCGCCGTCGCGGTCGACGAGGACAACATCGCCGTGATCACCCCCGAGGGCGTGCGCATCACCGACTTCGCCGGAACCGAGGTGGAGTTCGAGGAGTACGAGGTCCAGTGGGACGCCGAGGCCGCGGACAAGGGCGGCTGGTCCTCCTTCATGGCGAAGGAGATCAACGAGCAGCCCGAGGCGATCGCGAACACGATCCGCGGCCGCATCGTCGACGGCCACGTCGAGGTTCCCGAGCTCACCGAGCTCGGCGCAGAGCGTCTGCAGAACGTCGACCGGATCATCATCATCGCCTGCGGCACGGCCTCGTACGCCGGCATGATCGGCGCGTACGCGATCGAGCAGTGGGCGCGCGTGCCCGTCGAGGTGCAGCTCAGCCACGAGTTCCGCTACCGGGACCCCGTGCTCAGCGACCGCACGATGGTCATCTCGGTGAGCCAGTCGGGCGAGACCATGGACACGCTCATGGCGGTCAAGTATGCGATCGAGCGCGGCGTGACCACGGTGTCCGTGTGCAACACGCAGTCGGCCACGATCCCGCGGGAATCGGACGCCGCCGTGTACACGCACGCCGGCCCCGAGGTGGCGGTCGCCTCGACGAAGGCGTTCGTCGCGCAGATCACGGCGCTCTACCTGATCGGCCTGCACCTCGGGAAGGTGCGCGGCACGCTCTCGGCCGAGGCCGAGGCCTCCGCCGTCGCGCAGTTCGAGACGCTCCCGGAGAAGATGGCCGAGGCCGTCGCGACGCACGAGCAGATCGCGCAGCTCGCGCACTGGATGGCCGACACCCGCTCGGTGCTGTTCCTCGGCCGCCACGTGGGCTACCCCGCGGCGCTCGAGGGCGCGCTGAAGCTCAAGGAGATCGCGTACATCCACGCCGAGGGCTTCGCCGCGGGCGAGCTGAAGCACGGACCGATCGCGCTCATCGACCACGGGCAGCCCGTGTTCGTGCTCGTGCCGAGCCCGCGCACCTCCCCGCTCATGCACGCGAAGGTCGTCTCCAACATCCAGGAGATCCGCGCGCGCGGCGCCCGCGTCATCGCGATCGTGGAGACCGGTGACACCGCCGTGCTGCCCTTCGCGGACGACGTGGTGCGGATCCCGCTCTCCGACGCGCTCTTCGACCCGATCCTGCAGGTCGTTCCGCTCCAGTGGTTCGCGCTCGAGCTCTCGACCGCGAAGGGGCTCGACGTGGATCAGCCCCGCAACCTGGCGAAGTCGGTCACGGTCGAGTGATCATCGGCATCGGGGTCGACACCGTCGACATCGCGCGCTTCGAGCGACAGCTCGAGCGCACCCCGGCGCTGCGCGCCCGCCTCTTCACCGAGGCGGAGCGCGCGCTGTCGACCCCGTCGCTCGCCGCGCGCTTCGCGGCCAAGGAAGCACTGATCAAGGCGCTCGGGGGATCCGACGGCGTGAGCTGGCAGGACCTCGAGGTGCAGCGCGGCGAAGACCGGGCCCCGGGCTTCGCGGCCACCCCCGGCCTCACCGCGGCGCTCGCCGCGCGGGGCGCGGACCGCAGCCACCTCTCGCTCACCCACGACGCGGGCATCGCGACCGCGTTCGTGATCGTCGAGCGCGCGGGCAGCACGTCGCCGGCACCGGGCGCCACCGCCCCGCCGGCTCACACCGAGGGAATGAGGGAGAGATGAGATCCGGATCGATGCGCGTCGCGGAGATCTCGCTCCCGGCGATCCGACACAACGTGGGACGGATCCGGGAGCTCACGGGCGGCGCCGTCATCGTCGTCGTGAAGGCGGGCGGCTATGGCCACGGCGCCGCGATCGCGGCGAACGCCGCGCTCGCCGGAGGAGCGGCCCTCATCGGAACCGCGGACCTCGAAGAAGCGCTCGCGCTCCGCGAGGCGGGCGTCGACGGCCCCATCCTCTGCTGGCTGCACGGCGTGCGCGCGGACTTCGGGGCCGCGATCGACGCGGGGATTGAGATCGGCGTCAGCACGGGGGAGCAGCTCGAGCGGCTCGCCGCGGCCGCCGCTGAGCGCGGCGTTCGGGCCACGGCGCAGCTGAAGCTCGACACCGGCCTGAGCCGGAACGGCGCGGCTCCCGACGAGTGGGCCGGGCTCTTCGCCCGGGCGGCCGAGCTCGAGGCCGCGGGGCTCCTCCGCGTCCGCGGCGTATTCAGCCACCTCGCGAACGCGGGCGATGCCGAGGACCGCGCGCAGGCCGCGCGCTTCGACGAGGCGATCGCGCTGCTGCGCGCGGCCGGCGTCGAGCCCGAGCTCATGCACCTCGCCGCGAGCGCGGCGACGCTCTCCTCGCCGCACCTCCACTACAACGCGGTCCGCGTGGGCGTGGCCGCCTACGGGCTCAGCCCCTTCGCCGACAAGACCTCCGCCCAGCTCGGCCTCGTGCCGGCCATGACGCTCCGCTCGGAGATCGTCGCGCTGCGCGGCGTCCCCGCGGGAACCGGCGTCTCGTACGGCTTCAACCACATCTGCGAGGCGGCGACGACGCTGGCGCTCGTCCCGATGGGCTACGCCGACGGGATGCCCCGCGCGCTGAACGGCTCGGGGGCGTGGGTCACCGTCGCGGGCGAGCCGCGCCCCATCGTCGGCCGCATCGGCATGGACCAGTTCATCATCGACGTCGGGCCGCTCGCGGGCCGCCTGAGCCTCGGCGACCCCGTGGTGCTCTTCGGTGATCCCGAGCGCGGCTACCCGCCCGTGGAGATCTGGTCCGGCCTCATGCGCACGATCAACTACGAGATCATCGCGAGCATCGGCCCCCGCGTCATCCGCGAGGCCGTCGACGGCCCGGATCTCGACAGCCCGGATCTCGACAGCCCGGGCGGTGCCGCGTGAGCGCGCGCCCGGCCGCGCAGGTCACGGTGCACCACGTCGCCGACCCGGAGTCGATGCACGAGCTCGGGGTCCGGCTCGGCGCGCTGCTGCGCGCCGGCGACCTGCTGATCCTCACCGGCCCGCTCGGTGCGGGGAAGACCACGCTCACGCGCGGGATCGGCGAGGGCCTCGGCGTGCGCGGCCCCGTGCAGAGCCCGACTTTCGTGCTCGCCCGCACCCACCCCTCGCTCGTCGGGGGTGCCCCGCTCGTGCACGTCGACGCCTACCGGCTCGCGGACGCCGACGAGCTCGACGATCTGGATCTCGACTTCGACGGCTCCGTCGTCGTGGCCGAGTGGGGCGCCGGCCTCGTGGACACGCGCGAGTCCTGGGTGGAGGCCGTCATCGAACGCCCCGTCGGCGAGGACGACGACACCGAGACCGACTGGTCCGAGGCCCCCATCGAGGCGCGCACTGTGACCATCACCTGGACGGGCCCGCGCTGGGCCGAGGAGACGCTGTGATCACGACCGAGGTTCCCGAGCTGGGCGCGCACGTGCTGCTCGCCATCGACACCGCGATCGGCACGACCGTCGCGCTCGGAGCGGACGGCCGGGTGTGGAGCGCCGAGAGCGAGAACCCACGCGGCCACGCCGAGGCGATCGGCGCGCTGCTGCGCGAGGTGTTCGAGACGAGCGGGGTGGCCCCCGAGCGCGTCACGGGCGTCGTCGCCGGCGTCGGGCCCGGGCCGTTCACCGGCCTGCGCGTGGGGATCGCCGCCGCCCAGGCGTTCGCGCTCGGGCGCGGGGCCGCACTGCTCCCCGTCGAGGGGCACGAGGCGGTCGCGCTCACCGAGCTCGAGCGCGGCGCGACGGCGGGCGTGCGCGTCGTTCAGGACGCCAAGCGGCGCGAACTGTTCGTCACCGAGTACTCCGGGCTCGACTGGGCGGGCGTGCCCGTGCGGAGCGCTGGCCCCGGCCTCGTCGCCCGCGCCGACGCCGTGCCCGCGCCGAACGACGTGTGGCCCGAGCGGATCCCGGGCGCCGGTCTCATCCGCGTCGCCGCGCGTCGCCTCGCGGCCGGTCTGCCCTTCACCGACGAGCGCGCGCGCTACCTGCGGGCGCCCGACGTCGCGCAGCCCGGCGCCCCGAAGCGGGTGAGCACGTGAGTGCCGATCCCGAGCTGCCGGCGGGAGCTGCCGATCCCGAGCTGCCTGCGGGAGCTGCCGAGCCCGAGCTCCGCGCCGCGAGCGCGGCCGACCTCGACGCGCTCCACGCGCTTGAGACGCGCCTCTTCGCGAGCGACGCGTGGAGCCGCTCGATGCTCCGCGAGGAACTGACGGGCGAGCTGCGCAGCTACGTCGTGCTCGCGGATCCCGAGACGGGGGCCGTCCTCGGCTACGCCGGCGTGCTCACGGTCGGCACCGAAGCGGACATCCAGACGATCGCCGTCGTCCCCGAACTTCGGGGGCGCGGCCAGGGGCGGCGCCTCATGCGGCAGCTGCTCGCCACGGCCGCCCAGGCCGGTGCGCGCGAGGTGTTCCTCGAGGTGCGCGCCGACAATCCGGTGGCCCGCGGCCTCTACGACTCCCTGGGCTTCGCCGAGATCGGCGTGCGGCCCCGCTACTACCAGCCGGACGGCGTCGACGCGATCGTCATGCGGCACGAACTAAAGGACACCTGATGAGCTCCCGCGAACCCCTCGTCCTCGGCATCGAGACGAGCTGCGACGAGACGGGCGTGGGCATCGTCCGCGGCCGCACGCTGCTCGCGAACGAGATCGCCTCCTCCATGGACGAGCACGCGCGCTTCGGCGGCGTCGTTCCCGAGGTGGCGGCGCGCGCGCACCTCGAAGCGATGACGCCCACAATCGAGCGGGCGCTCGCGACGGCGGACGTGCGCCTCGACGAGCTCGACGCGATCGCCGTGACGAGCGGCCCGGGCCTCGCAGGAGCGCTCATGGTCGGCGTCGCCGCGGCGAAGGCCCTCGCGGTCTCGCTCGGAAAGCCGCTCTACGCGGTGAACCACCTCGTCGGCCACGTCGGCGCCGACCTGCTGCAGGGCGACGGGCTCCGCCCGGTCGTCGGCGCCGTGGGGGAGTTCGAGCTGCCCACGGTGGCGCTCCTCGTCTCTGGCGGCCACACCTCGCTGCTCCTCGTGCGCGATCTGGTGGGCGATGTCGAACTGCTCGGCGAGACGATCGACGACGCGGCGGGGGAGGCCTTCGACAAGGTAGCCCGGCTGCTCGGCCTGCCCTACCCCGGCGGGCCGCAGATCGACCGCGTCGCGGCGGAGGGCGATCCCGCCGCGATCCGTTTCCCCCGCGGGCTCACCCACCCGAAGGACCTCGCGAAGCACCGCTACGACTTCTCGTTCTCCGGGCTCAAGACCTCGGTGGCGCGCTGGGTGGAGAAGCACGCGGCCACGGGGGAGCCGCTCCCCGTCGCGGACGTTGCGGCGAGCTTCCGCGAGGCCGTCGCCGATGTGCTGCTCACGAAGGCCGTCGCCGCATGCGACGACCTGGGCGTGCCGCGCCTGCTCCTCGGCGGCGGCGTGGTGGCGAACGCACGGATCCGTGAGCTCGCCGCTGAGCGCACGGCGCGGGCCGGGATCGAGCTCCGCGTGCCGCCGCTCTCGCTCTGCACCGACAACGGCGCGATGATCGCCTCGCTCGGCGCGCAGCTCGTCGCCGCGGGTCACGCGCCCTCCTCGCTCGATTTCGGGGCGGACTCGACGCTCCCGGTGCAGCAGATTCAGGTGCAGTAGGCGCAATTTGTGCAGAATCTGCCGGTTTTTCGTGCGGGGGCGTTGTTTTTGCGAATCCTGAGTCTAGGCTGAGAACACGGATTCCGGCGGCCCGCCGCCCGGCCAACCGACTGAAGGAGCATCATGTCTGAGAACCTGCCCGGCAACGACCCCCAGCAGCCGCCCGTGCCGCCCCAGGCCCCGCCGCAGGCGCCCGAGGCGCCCGCCGCAGCTCCGGTGCCGCCCGCCGCCGCACCCGTGCCGCCGGCCCAGCCCGCTGCCGCTCCGGTGCCCCCGTACACGCAGGCGCCGCAGGCGCCGCAGGCTCCCCAGGGCTACCCGCAGGGCGCGCCCCAGGGCGGCTACGGCGCCCCCGCGCCGTCGAAGGGCCTCGCGATCGCGGGTCTCGTGCTCGGCATCGTGGGCCTCGTGCTCTCGGTCGTGCTGTTCTTCCTCCCCGGCTTCGGCCCGCTGCTCGGCGTCGTCGGCATCGTGCTGAGCATCGTCGCACTCGTGAAGCGCCAGTCGAAGCCCATGGCGGTCACGGGCATCATCACGGGCGCGCTCGCGATCGTGGTCGGCGTCGTCGTGTGGATCATCCTGCTCGCCGGCTTCGCGCAGCTCGCGGATGACCCGCAGTTCCAGCAGGAGCTGGAGCAGCAGCTGCAGCAGCTCGAGGAGCAGAGCCAGAACTAGCGCTCGCCCGCAGCGACCTCCTCGGGGGAGTGCGCGCGCTTCCTCGGGGGTGCGCGTGCACGCTTCCTCGGAAGTGTGCGCTCACGCTTCCTCGGGCGCGCGCGTGCACGCTTCCTCGGAGAAATCAGAAATCTCGGAGCCTTTCCCGTGAAAGGCTCCGAGATTTCTGATTTCTCCGAGAGTTCTGCGCGGGAGTGAGCGCTCACCCGCGGGCACCGTCTCGCGGCGCGCCCCTAGGTCTCCGTGCGCTCGGCGAGAAGTGCCACGTGCGCGCCCGCGGCGCGCGTGAGGAACAGCGTTCCCCGGTTCGGCCCGCGGAGCTTCAGGCGGGTGCGGAGCGCCGCGGGATCGACGTCGGCGCCGCGCTTCTTGATCTCGAGCGTGCCGATCCCGCGCTCGGCGAGCGCCCGGCGCAGCTCCTTCTCCCGGACGGGCAGTTCCGCGATGATGCGGAACGCCTGCGCGAACGGGGTCGGGGCCAGTCGGTCAGACGTGAGGTAGGCGATCCCGGGGCTCAGCATGCCGGCGCCGAGCTGGCGGGCGAGGAGCCCGATCAGCCGGGCCCGGATCACGGCGCCGTCCGGTTCGTACAGGTAAGCGCCGAGTGGGCGAACGTCGACGTCGAGGGAATCGGCGGGGGCGGCGAGCTCGGACACGCGCTCCCCGCGGATCACGAGGGCGGAGCGCAGCGCCTTCGGCCGGGCGAGCGGCCCGAACCACAGACCCGTCTCGACGAGCTGCCCATCGACGGACACCCACTGCGCCTCCGCGCCGTCGGGGATCAGCTCGCGGTCGAGCCCGGGGCCCAGCTTGATCCCGGTGGGCAGGCGCTCGGCGAGGTCGAACGCGAAGTTGAGCGACGGCGAGTAGTCGTCGGGGGAGGCCACGCGGCGGGTGTCCGAGTGGCCCGCGGTGCGGCGCGCGGGATCGAGGAAGACCCCGTCGGCGTCGGCGGGGCCGAGCTGCTCGGCATCCCCCACCCGCACGTGCGGCGGGGCCAGGCGATGGTGCGCCGCGGCGACGCCGAGATTGTGCTCGGCGATGCGCGCGGTGAACGGATCGAGCTCCACGGCGAGCGGCGTGATGCCCGCGCTCAGCAGCGCCATCGACTCGGTGCCGATGCCGCAGCCGAGGTCGGCGACGCGTGTGCAGCCCGCGTCCCGGAAGCGCGCCGCGTGGCGCAGTGCGACGATGCGCCGCGTGGCCTGCTCGAGCCCCGCAGGGGTGAACAGGAGCGAGCGGGCCATCTCGCCGAGCTTCGCCTGCGCCTTGATCCGGAGCTGCGCCTGCGTCAGCACGGCCGCGGTGTGATCGGCGGCCAGCCCCTCCTTGCGGAGTTGCGCGTTCAGGCGCGCGGCATCAACGCCGCTCGACAGCGCGCCGACGGCGCGGCCGAGCGCGTCGATGCCGGGCGTCGTGAAGAGGACGTCCCAGCCCGGGGGAGTGCGGGGCGCTGCGGGCGGGGGAGAGGAACTGTCGGAAGGCACCGGCTACATGCTCGATCCGGCGGCTGCGACGACCCCGATCCACACGATGAACGCGATCAGGATCGCCCAGAACGCGACCTGGATGTAGCCGAGCACGAGCGCGGTGACCGCGAGCCCGCGGCCGCCCTCGCCGGTGCGGCGGATCTGCGAGAGGCCGAGGTGACCGAGCACGACCGGGACCACGAACGGCGCGACGAACGCGGAGACGAGCGCGAGGATCGACAGGGTGTTCGTCGGCGGGGCCGTGGTCGCCACGGGGACGTACGTGGGCACGGCATACGGCTGACCGGCCGCGGCGTAGGGCTGCGCGGCGCCCGGGTAGGCCGGCTGCTGCGGCGCCTCGGTGCCGGGCTGCTGCTCCGAGTACTGGGGCGCCGAGTACTGCGGAGCGGCGTACTGGGGCGCGGCGTACTGTGGTGCCGCGTACTGCGGCGCCGAGTACTGGGGTGCCGGCTGCTGCGGCGCCGCCGGCGGGGGCACCTGCCCGGGAATGCCGGAGGGATCGTGCTGGCTCATGGGGACCTCTTAGTAGCCGTACCCGTAGTAGCTGTCGCTCATTGCGCCGATCGCGAGCGCGATGAAGCCGATGTACATCACGAAGAAGACGATGAGGAACGCGATCGCGGCGTAGCCGATCACGAGGCCGGTCACGGCGAGGCCGCGGCCCGCGTCACCCGTGCGCTTGATCTGGCTTAGGCCCAGGTGGCCGAACACCACGCCGGCGATCGGGGCGATGAACGCGAGGAGGATCGCGAGCACGGCGTACGTGTTCGTCTGCGCGAGCGTGGTGCCGCGCGGCGCCGCGGGGACGGGAGCGGCGGCCCGGTAGCTCTGCTGCTGCGCGTACGCGGGGGCCTGCTGGCCGTACGCCGGCGACTGCTGGCCGTACGGCGCGGCCGGCTGCGCAGGAGCGGCGGGCTGGCCGGGCGCGGCCGAGTGGCCGGGAGCTGCGGGCTGCGCCACGTGGGTGAGCGGGACGGTCGGCTGCGCTGCGGTGGGCTGAGCGGCCGTGGGCTGCGCTGCGGGGGTGCCGGACTCAGGGGTGCTGGGGGTGGACATGCTGTGCTCCTCGCGACGCGGTTCAAGGCGCGGGATCCGGGTCCAGACCCCCGCCGTGCTCTGGACCCAGTCTACCGCCGCAGTCCCCGGGCGCACATGGATTCGGGCCGTGAATCCGCGGATCACGCGGCCGGACGGCGCGGATCGGACGGCTGCACGCCGAGGGCCGGGCGGGCGGCGGGGCAGAGACGCGCCGCACACGGCCGCGCGTTCGCTTCGAGCGATCCGCTCTATTGGCACTCCCCTTGCACGAGTGCCAACGAGCGGCCTAGACTCTGATAGCAGGACGCGCTCGCATTGGGCGGGCGCGAGAACGTTTCGCACACTGGAAAGAGGTCAACTGTGTCGGTTGCCATCAAGCCGCTCGAGGATCGCATCGTTATCAAGCAGGTCGAGGCTGAGCAGACCACCGCCTCCGGTCTCGTGATCCCCGACAGCGCCAAGGAGAAGCCCCAGGAGGGCGAGGTCGTCGCAGTCGGCCCCGGCCGCGTGTCCGACAACGGCACCCGCATCCCCCTCGACGTCGCCGTGGGCGATGTCGTCATCTACTCGAAGTTCGGCGGCACCGAGGTCAAGGTCTCGGGCGACGACTACCTCGTGCTCTCGGCACGCGACATCCTCGCGGTCGTCACGCGCTAAGCGATCCCGCTCTGCGCTCCGGGGCCGACGCTGTGCGCGTCGGCCCCGGAGTTCTTTTTTGCCTCGACGCCGACAGGAACCCCGTGCCCGTAGTCCCCTCCCGCAGTGAATCCCGCCGCGGTCTGCTCGCCGCGCTCGCCGCCTACACGCTGTGGGGGATCCTGCCGCTGTACTTCGTGCTGCTCGCGGGCATCAACCCCTTCGAGATCGTCGCGTGGCGGATCGTGCTCACGCTCGTGTTCTGCGCGATCCTCATCACCGCGATGCGCCAGTGGGACGAGGTGGCTCGTGTGCTCCGCGACCGCAGGCTGCTCGGGCGCCTCGCGCTCGCCGGCGTCGTGATCTACATCAACTGGCAGACCTACGTGGTCGCCTCGACCTCGGGTCACGTGCTCGACGCCTCGCTCGGGTACTTCATCAACCCGGTCGTGACGATCCTGCTCGCTGTGCTCCTGCTGGGGGAGCGGCTGGGCCTCGTGCAGTGGCTCGCGCTCGGCGCGACCGTGGTCGCGTTCGGCATCATCGCGTTCGGCTACGGCACGTTCCCCTGGGTGGCGCTCGTGCTGGCCCTGTCGTTCGGCTACTACGGTTTCGTGAAGAAAGATGTGGGCGGCCGGGTCTCGGCGCTGCCCGGGCTGTTCGTCGAGACGCTCGTGCTCACGCCGGTCGCACTCGGCATCCTCGGCGTGCTCGGTGCGACGCGCGGGCTCGACGCATTCACCGCCGAGCCCGCGGAACTCGCGCTGCTCGCCTGCGCGGGGATCGCGACCGCCATCCCGCTCCTCCTCTTCGCGGCGAGTGCCCGGCGCATCTCGCTCACGGCGCTCGGCTTCACGCAGTACCTCGCGCCCAGCATCATGTTCGCCCTGGGGTGGCTCGTGCTCGGCGAGCACATCCCCGTGGCGCGGTGGATCGGCTTCGCGGTGGTCTGGGCCGCGCTCCTCGTGCTGTCGGTCGAAACGCTGCGCGGCGCGCGGCGCTCCCGGCACAGCGGACCGGACGGGGACGCGGCGAGCGAGCCCGGCCCCGGGGGCTAGCCTGCCCGGACCCGCGGGCGAGCCTGCCCGGTCCCCGCGTGCGAGCCGGGCCCGGCCCCGCGGCGCGCCCGACCGAGGGTGCAGAGCGGCGGCCGGGCTGCGCGCGTCCGCTAACGTGGGTGGCGAACGGGGCGGAGCCGGCCCCGCCGACGCGCTGAGGAGCCCGATGACGCCGCTGCCAGATTCCTGGGACGAGACCGACCGTCAGATCGCCGCGGTGCTGCAGATCTCGGGCCGCGCGTCGTGGGGCTCGGTCGCGCGGCTGCTCGAACTGCCGGAGCGCACGGTCGCCCGCCGCGGCCAGCGGCTCATCGACCTCGGCGTCATCAAGGTGTCGACCTACCTCGACGCCACGACGGTATACCAGGCGCGCTCGGTCGTCGTGCGCCTGCGCACGGCGGCGGGGGAGGCCCGCGCCGTCGCCGCCGCGATCGCCCGCCGTGCCGACGCGTCCTCGGTCTCGGTGCTCGAGGGCGGGCGGCAGGTCGTTGCGCTCCTCATCCTCGCCGAGCCCGAGCGTGTCGCCGATGTGCTCCTCGACGAGCTCCCCGCGATCCCCGGCGTGCTCGAGTCTGAGGCGATGACGGTGCTCCGGCCGTACCGCTCGGGCTACGACTGGATGATGACGAACACGATCCCGCCGGAGGTGCGCGCGCAGGCGGAGGCGGAGACGCTCGCGGCGCTGCAGGAGGACGCCGAGCCGGTGGCCGATCTGACGGAGCAGGACGAGCGGCTCATCGCGCTCCTCGCGGAGGACGGGCGGATGCCGGCGACGCGGCTCGCCGAGCGGCTCGGCGCGAAGACGGGCGTGGTGCGCCGGCGCGTCGAGCAGCTCATCGCGACGGGCACGCTGCGCGTGCGCGCGGAGGTGCGCCCCGGGGTCTTCGGGCTGCGCGTCGAGGCGATGGTCTGGCTCCGGGTGCCGCCCGGCCGGGTCGACGAGCTGGGGCGTCGCCTCGCCGCGGCGGGGGAGGTGCGGTTCTGCTCGGCGGTGTCGGGGGAGCACCAGATCATGGTCGATGTGCTAGCGCGCGGCGAGGGGGAGCTGCTCGAGTTCCTCTCGGACGTGCTCAGCGAGGTGGAGGGGGCCGGGATCGGCGATCTCTCGCTCGTACTTGCGCCCGTGCGGCGCGGACCGCTGAGCCTGACAAATTAAATAGTCCGCCAATCAATTTCCGACAAAGCGAAAAGTTCGACATCGTAATTTCATAATTTGCAATTCTCGGCCAGTCGTGATGGGATGCTCTCAGTCAACGATTGGTCAACAATGCCCACTTCTTCGCACGCCCCGCTGTTCCGGGATCCGGCCGCCCTCACCGCAGAGCGCGCCCCGATCATCGGCATCACCGTGTGGCGCCGCACGCTCCCCACCTACCTCGGCGAGCGCACCGATCTCTTCACGCTCGGCGTCGAGTACGCGGCGCGCGTGGCCGAGGGCGGCGGCGTCCCGCTGCTCCTCGCCCCCGTGGCCGACGCG
The DNA here is from genome assembly GCF_000633415.1 of Leucobacter sp. PH1c. Lineage (GTDB taxonomy): Bacteria > Actinomycetota > Actinomycetes > Actinomycetales > Microbacteriaceae > Leucobacter. The sequence goes on from NZ_AYMV01000019.1 coordinate 37,996, forward strand.
CACGTCGCCGCGCTCCTCGACCGGGTCGACGGTCTGCTGCTCTCGGGCGGACAGGACCTCACCCGGGCGCTCCGCGGCCTCGGCCCGAGCGACGCCGAGGCGGGCGACACCGACCCGGAGCGCGACGCCTTCGAGCGCGCGCTGCTGCTCGGGGCGCGCGAGCGCGGGCTTCCCGTCCTCGGCATCTGCCGGGGCCTGCAGCTCACGAACGTGGTCCTCGGCGGCACGCTCATCGAGGATCTGCCGCGCAGCGCGGCGCACCCGGCGCAGGACACCCCCGAGGCCTTCCTCGGCGACCGGCACGAGGTCAGCTTCGCCGAGGGCAGCGCCCTCGCCGCGGTCTACGGCGCCGCGCGGCGCAGCGTGAACACGATCCACCACCAGGCGATCGACGCCGTGGCCCCGGGGCTCGCCGTCACCGCGCACGCCGCGGACGGCGTCGCCGAGGCGGCGGAAGCGCAGGATCCCGCGTGGCCGTTCCTCGGCGTGCAGTGGCACCCCGAGAAGCTGACCGCCCCCGACGAGGTCGCCGACGAGGCGCGCCTCTTCTCCGGTTTCGTCGCCTCGGCCGCGGCGTTCGCGGGCCGCGGCGCCGACGCGCGCCGCTGAGCCCCGGTCCCGAGACTTCCCTCCCACCACCCACGAGAAAGAACAGAATGACGAAGCAGATCTCCCTCACCTTCCCCAGCGGCGCGAAGGCCATCGCCGAGCTGAACCTCGACAACGCCCCGGTCACTGCCCAGACCATCTGGGACGCGCTCGAGCAGCCCGTCGAGGTGCTCGCCGTGCACGCCGCGTTCGCTGGCCCCGAGATCATGACCGGTCTGCCCGAGTCGGCGCAGAACTTCGATCCCGAGTCGATCCCCGTCGAGAACCAGACCTGCTTCCCCGCCGCGGGCGACCTGCTCTGGTACTATCAGGCGCCCAACCAGATGAAGAACATGTCCGAGGATCTCTGGGAGATCGGCGTGTTCTACGGCGACGGCGGCCGCATCTTCGGCCCGCTGGGCTGGACGCCCTGCAACATCTTCGCCTCGATCACCGAGGGTCTCGACGAGTTCGCCGCCGCGTGCGCGAACACCCGCATCGACGGCGCCAAGACCATCACGATCGCTCGCGTGAACTAACGCACCACCCCACCCCTCCGTTCGAAAGAAGTCAGTCATGAAAAAAGCAGTGTCGCTTATCGCGATGGCCGGTGCCGTCGCCCTGGCCCTCACGGGCTGCTCCTCGGGGTCGGCCCCCGAGAGCGGTTCGAAGGATCAGCCCTTCGCTGGCCAGACCATCGTCGTCAACTCCTTCGGAGGTGACTACGAGGCCACGCTCCAGGAAGCGGTGATCACGCCGTTCGAGGAGGAGACCGGTGCCAAGGTCTCGGTCGTGACGGCGTACAGCGCGGACGCGCTCGCGCAGCTCACGGCGCAGAAGGGCAAGCCGCAGCTGGACGTCGTGACCTTCTCCGGCGGTCAGGAGGTCGTCGCGGCGGCTGACGGGCTGCTCGCGCCGATCGCCGAGTCGGACATCGAGGGGGCCGAGGATCTCGTCCCCACCGCGCTCGACGGCGTTGCGCGCGGTGCGGGCGAGGGCCCGGTCATCCAGATCGCCCCGATGGGCCTCATCTACCTGAAGGATCAGGTCACGACGGCGCCCAGCTCCTGGGACGCCGTGCTGGACCCCGAGTTCGCGGGCCACGTCGCGCTCACGGACTTCTCGAACTCGTACGGCCTGCTGACGTTCCTCGCGCTCAACGCGAAGCTCGGCGGCAGCACCGACGACGTGCAGCCCGGCCTCGACGCCGTGGGCGGCCTGCTCGAGAACAACGACGCCGTCGTCACCGCGACGAGCCCCGAGATCCAGCAGGCGTTCACGCAGCGCGACATCTGGCTCGCGCCGTACGCGCAGGACTACGCGTACACGCTCACGAAGGCCGGCCTCAACGTGGGCTTCACGGTGCCCGAGAACAGCCCCGCCTCCTACATCACGGCCAACGTCGTCGCCGGCACCGGCAACGAGGAGCTCGCGACCGCGTTCGTGAACTACCAGCTGCGCCCCGAGGTGCAGCTCGCCTGGGCCGAGGCGCTCCGCTACTCGCCGACCAACATGACGGTCGAGATCCCCTCGGAGTTCTCCGAGGAGGTCATCGCGGGTGAGGACCTCACCGGCCTCGTGCGCTTCGACCCGACCGAGATCGACGCCAAGCGCGCCGAGTGGGTCAAGGCCTGGAACGCGCTCGTCGCCTCATGACCCAGCCGCTCCATCTCGCATCGCGCTCCAGCCGCGGACGCCAGCGTCCGTGGCTGGAGCCGCTGCTCCTGCTCGCTCCCGCGATCGTGCTCATGCTCATCGGCTTCTTCCTGCCGGTGCTGCAGATGCTCCTCTCCTCCGTGACGAGCGTGCAGGGCGTCGCGGGATTCTCCCTCGGGAACTACGCCGAGGTCTTCCAGAGCGACTACTACCTGTCGGCGATGGGACGCTCCCTCCGGCTCTCGCTCATCCAGACCGCGATCACCCTCGTGCTCGCGCTCCCGCTGTCCTACCTCATGACTCGTGTCTCCGGTCGCGTCTCGAGCATCCTCATGGCCGTGATCATCCTCCCGCTCATGACGAGCGTCGTGGTGCGCACCTTCGGCTGGGTCGTGCTGCTCGCGCCGAACAGCTGGCTCGGACAGTTCGCGAAGAGCATCGACCCCGTCGCGTACGGGCAGGGCCTGCTCGGCACCGAGGCGGGAATCGTGATCTCGATGGTGCAGGTGCTCCTGCCGTTCGCGGTGCTCACGCTCTACGGTGTGATGCAGTCGATCGATCCGAAGCTCGAGGAAGCCGCACGCACGATGGGCGCCGGATTCCTCCGCACCCTCCGCACGGTCGTCTTCCCGCTCTCCCTCCCGGGGCTCGTCGCGGGCGCAACGCTCGTGTTCGCGCTCTCCGTGAGCTCGTTCATCACCCCCCGCCTCGTCGGCGGCTCGCGTCTGCCGGTGCTCGCCGGCACGATCTACAACGACGCGACGGTGAACCTCGACTGGCCCTTCGCGGCGGCCCAGTCGACCCTGCTCTTCCTTGCGGTCGTGATGCTCATCTTTGCGACCTCCCGCATCGGATCGAGGAAATAACCATGGTCAAAGCCGTCCCCGGCTGGATCCGCGCGGTCGCGGTCCTCCTCGCCATCGCCATCGGCGCGTACATGCTCCTGCCGATCATCGTCGTGGCGATCTCCTCCGTGAACTCGGAGCGCTTCCTGAGCTTCCCGCCCAAGGGCTTCAGTCTGCAGTGGTACGAGATGGTGCTCACGACCGACACGTATCTCCAGCCCTTCCTCACGAGCCTCTGGATCGGCCTGCTCGTCACGGCGGTCGCCGTCGTCGTCGGCACCGCGGCATCGATCGCGCTGACCCGATTCCAGATCCCCGGCTCGCAGGCGATCCTGAGCTTCCTGATGGCGCCGATCATTGTGCCGAGCATCATCCTCGGCATCGCGCTCCTCGCGTTCCTCTCGGTCTACGCGGGCGGCGCCTCGCTCGGCGGCATCATCATCGGCCACATCGTGCTCGCGATCCCGTACGTCGTGCGCACCGTGTCGGGCGTGCTGCTCCAGCAGGACCGCTTCACCGAGGAGGCCGCGCGCACGATGGGCGCGAACTGGTGGCAGCGCTACCTGCTCGTGCTGCTGCCGATGTGCAAGTCCGGCATCTTCGCCGGGGCGTTCTTCGCGTTCAACATCTCCTTCGACGACGCCGTGGTCGCGCTGTTCCTGCGCAGCCCCTCCGTCGAGACCCTCCCGCTCGCGATCTACGGCCGGCTCGAGTTCAGCCCGGACCCCTCCGTCGCCGCGGTCTCCACCCTGATGGTGCTCGTCACCGTCCTCGTGCTCATCGGTTTCGAGCGCACCCTCGGACTTGGAAAGGTAATGGCCTAATGGCTGATCTCGTCATCTCCGGGCTGCGGAAGGAGTTCGGCTCCTCCGTCGCCCTGTCGGAAATCTCACTGGACGTCGCCTCCGGCACGTTCATGTCGCTCCTCGGGCCCTCCGGGTGCGGCAAGTCCACGCTGTTGCGCTGCATCGCGGGGCTCGAGACCGTGACGCGCGGCTCGATCCACATCGGCGCGGAGAACGTCACGGCGCTGCCGCCCGAGAAGCGCCGCCTCGGCATGATGTTCCAGTCGTACGCGCTCTTCCCGCACATGTCGGTGCTCGAGAACGTGCGCTTCCCGCTGCGCATGGCGGGGGAGGGGTCGAAGGCCGAGCAGCTGGAGCGCGCCGCCCACGCGCTCGAGCGCGTGCAGATGAGCCACCTCGCTGCGCGCAAGCCCCGCCAGCTCTCGGGCGGTCAGCAGCAGCGCGTCGCCCTGGCCCGCGCGATCGTGTCGCAGCCGCGAGTGCTGCTCCTCGACGAGCCGCTCTCGAACCTTGACGCGCGCCTCCGCGAGGACATGCAGATCGAGCTGCTCGAACTGCACCGCGAGCTCGGGCTCACGACCGTCTTCGTGACGCACGATCAGGATGAGGCCATGAGCCTCTCGGATCTCGTCGTGCTGATGAACGTCGGGCGCGTGCAGCAGCAGGGCCGCCCGGAGGAGATCTACGGCGCGCCGAGCACGGTCTTCGCTGCCGACTTCCTCGGCGCCGCGAACCTGCTCCGCGGCACGGTGACTGACGCGGGAACCGTCAAGCTCGCCGGCGGGCACGAGATCCCCGTTCCCGCGCACGCGCTCGCCCCGGGATCCGAGGCCGTCGTGGGGCTCCGCCAGGAGGACCTGCGGCTCGCCGCGGGCGCCGACGACGACGCCGTGCTCCCCGTCGACGTCGTGGCCCCCGTGTTCCGTGGTTCCGAAGTGCAGTACGTCGTCGACTACGGCGAGCAGCGGCTCCGCCTCATCGCGGACAAGCGCGGCGCCGTCGTGCCGGCCGGCCCCGCGCGCCTCAGCTGGCGCGTGGCCGACTCCTTCGTGCTCGACCCCGCAAAGGTCTGAACCGCCCGGCGGGCGCCCGGCGATCGATCGTCGAGCCCGCCGCTCGGCCCGCGACCCGGGCCCGGGAATATCGCCCGGGCCCGGGTCGTTTACGATGGAACAAGCGACCCACCACCCAACGGGCCTGCTGAGGACGTCCGCATCAATACCAGTAAAGAGGTTCCATGGAACAGCGCGATCCCTTCGCTTTCACCGGCCTGACCTACGATGACGTGCTGCTGCTTCCTGCGCACACCGATGTCATCCCCAGCGAGGCGGACACCTCGACCCAGCTCACGCGCCGGATCAAGCTGCAGATCCCCCTGATCTCCGCAGCGATGGACACCGTCACCGAGACCCGCATGGCGGTGGCGATGGCGCGCAACGGCGGGCTCGGGATCCTCCACCGCAACCTGTCGATCCAGGACCAGGCCGAGATGGTCGACCGCGTCAAGCGGAGCGAAGCCGGCATGATCACGAACCCCGTGACCACGACCGTCGACGCGACCGTGGCCGAGGTCGACGCCCTGTGCGGCGAATACCGCGTCTCGGGGCTCCCCGTCGTCGACTCGAGCGGCGTGCTGCTCGGGATCATCACGAACCGCGACATGCGCTTCATCGACCCGAAGGATCGCGCCACCGTGCGCGTCTCCGACGCGATGACCCGGATGCCGCTCATCACCGGCCCCGTCGGGATCTCCCGCGAGGACGCTGCAGCGATCTTCCGCACCCACAAGATCGAGAAGCTCCCGCTCGTCGACGGCGAGGGGCGCCTCACGGGCCTCATCACCGTGAAGGACTTCGACAAGGAGGAGCAGTACCCGCTCGCGACGAAGGACGACGCAGGTCGCCTCCGCGTCGGAGCCGCGGTCGGCTTCTTCGGCGATGCCTGGAAGCGCGCGGGCCAGCTTGTCGACGCGGGCGTTGACGTGCTCGTCGTCGACACCGCGAACGGCGACAGCCGCGGCGTGCTCGACATCATCGCGAAGATCAAGGGCGACCCGGCCTTCGCCGGCGTCGACGTGATCGGCGGCAACGTGGCGACCTACGCGGGCGCGAAGGCGATCGTCGACGCGGGCGCGGACGCCGTGAAGGTGGGCGTCGGCCCCGGCTCGATCTGCACCACCCGTGTCATCGCCGGTGTCGGCGTGCCCCAGGTCACGGCCGTGTACGAGGCGGCGAAGGCCGCGACGCCCGCAGGCGTCCCGGTGATCGCCGACGGCGGCCTCCAGTACTCGGGCGACATCGCGAAGGCGCTCGTCGCCGGCGCATCGTCCGTCATGATGGGCTCGCTCCTCGCCGGCACCGATGAGAGCCCCGGCGATCTCGTGTTCGTGGGCGGCAAGCAGTTCAAGAACTACCGCGGCATGGGCTCGCTCGGCGCGCTCCAGACGCGCGGCGAGCGCACCTCCTACTCGAAGGATCGCTACTTCCAGGCCGACGTGCCGAGCGACGAGAAGCTCATCCCCGAGGGCATCGAGGGGCAGGTCCCGTACCGCGGCCCCGTCGGCGCGGTCGCGCACCAGATGATCGGCGGCCTCCGCCAGTCGATGTTCTACGTCGGCGCGCGCTCGGTCCCCGAGCTCAAGGAGCGCGGCAACTTCGTGCGCATCACCGCGGCGGGCCTCAAGGAGTCGCACCCGCACGATGTGCAGATGGTCGTCGAGGCGCCGAACTACAAGCGCTAGGACTCCCACCATCGGGTCGCCCCGGGGCGCCGCGGACTTCGGTCGGCGGCGCCCCGCGGCGTTTCCCGTGCGGGGACACCCCCAGCCAGGGTTCGATAGACTGGGCGGGTGAGCAACGAGATCGAGATCGGCCGCGGCAAGCGCGCACGTCGCGTGTACACCTTCGATGAGATCGGGGTGGTGCCCACGCGACGCACCCGCGACCCCGAGCTCGTCTCGACCGCATGGTCGATCGACGCCTTCCAGTTCGACATCCCGGTGCTCGGCGCCCCGATGGACTCGGTCATGTCCCCCGAGTCGGCGATCGCGCTCGGCAAGCTCGGCGGCCTCGGCGTGCTGAACCTCGAGGGCCTCTGGACCCGGCACGAGAACCCCGAGCCGCTCCTCGCCGAGCTCGCGACCATCACGGACAGCGCGGAGGCCGTGCACCGCATGCGCGAGCTCTACTCCGCGCCCATCCTCCCCGAGCTGATCCGCGACCGCCTCGGCCAGATCCGCGAGGCCGGCGTCACGGTGGCCGGCGCGCTCTCGCCGCACCGCACCGCCGAGTTCACCGACACGGTCGTGAAGGCCGGCGTCGACCTCTTCGTGATCCGCGGCAACACGGTCTCCGCCGAGCACGTCGCGCGCGAGGGCCGCGAGCCGCTCAACCTCAAGCAGTTCATCTACGAGCTCGACGTCCCCGTGATCGTCGGCGGCGCCGCGACGTACCAGACGGCGCTCCACCTCATGCGCACCGGCGCGGCGGGCGTGCTCGTCGGCTTCGGCGGCGGCGCATCCTCGACGACCCGCGTGACCCTCGGGATCCGCGCCCCCATGGCCTCCGCGATCGCGGATGTCGCGGGTGCGCGCATGGACTACCTCGACGAGTCGGGCGGACGCTACGTGCACGTGATCGCCGACGGCGGCCTCGGCACCTCGGGCGACATGATCAAGGCCGTGGCCTGCGGCGCCGACGCCGTCATGCTCGGCGGTGCGCTCGCGAAGGCGACCGACGCCCCCGGCCGCGGCTGGCACTGGGGCCAGGAGGCGCACCACGAGGACCTGCCGCGCGGTCGCCGCGTCGCGGTCGAGCAGGTCGCCCCGCTCACCGAGATCCTGAACGGCCCGGCGAACGTCGCCGACGGCAGCTCCAACCTCGTTGGCGCGCTGCGCCGCGCGATGGCGACGACCGGCTACTCGGAGCTGAAGGAGTTCCAGCGGGTCGGGCTCGTCTACGCCGAGCGCTAAGCCCGGACCGCGCGCGGTGATCCCGCGCGCGGCCACTCCACCACGCAACGAGAAACGAGAGGATCCCCGTGCCGACCCCGTCGAAGCCCGAGTACCTGGGGGAGCCCACCCTCGGGCAGGTGATGCGCCGGCCGCTCTGGATCCTGGCGCTCCTGCTCGCGCTCGCCGTGGCCGGCGGCTTCGCCTGGCTCGGCCAGTGGCAGATGAGCATGGCGGTGCGCAGTGATGATCCCGCGCTCGTCGACACCGAGACGCCGCGCGCGCTCTCGGAAGTGAGCGACCTCGCGAAGGGCGTCACGGAGGAGGCCGCCGGCGTCGTCGTCGAGGTCGCCGGCGCGTTCGTCCCCGGTGACTCGCGCGTCGTCGCACCCCGCCACAACGACGGCGCCGAGGGGGCATGGGTGGTCGGTCACCTCGTCACCGAGGAGCCGGAGCGCGCCCATCTCGCCGTCGCGATCGGCTGGGCGCCGAGCGCCGAGGCTGCGGAGGCCGCGATCCCCGCGCTCGAATCCGCGGCGGGCTTCTCCGCGGCGTTCGAGGCCGAGGGGCGCTACATGCCCCCCGAGGGCCCGCAGGTGCCGAAGCCGGGTGACGACCCGCAGGCGATGACGACCATGATCCCGGCGCACTTCGCGAACGTCTGGGCCGACGTCGACGCTCCCGTGTACTCCGGCTACCTCGTGCTCCACCCCGACGGTCCGGTGCCCGCGCTCCTCGCTGCGGCCGACCTCGACGCCGTCGACTCGGTGCCGCCCCTGCCGCCCGAGCAGGTGAACTGGCTCAACGTGTTCTACGCGATCGAGTGGGTCGTGTTCGCCGGCTTCGCCGTGTTCTTCTGGTTCCGCCTCACCCGCGACGCCTGGGAGAAGGAGCACGAGCTCAAGGCGCTCCGCGCTGAAGCCGGGGCGGAGACCGACGCCGGGCCCGATCCCGAGCGAGACCTCGCCGAATCCCGCCACGAATAGAATGGACACCATGCAACTGCAGCCCAAGCCCGCCGACTACCCGCGGATCCGTAAGGCGCTGAGCTTCTACAAGGTCACCTCGGTGATCACGGGCGTCATGCTGCTGCTGCTCGTCGCGGTCATGGTGATGAAGTACGCCTTCCAGGTGCAGCTCTTCCTCTTCACGCCGGACGCGTTCGCCGAGTTCGTGCCGCTCGCCCCCGAGGGCGTCGACAGCGACTTCGTGCCGCAGGGTTTCGACCTGTTCAAGGCGATCCTGATCGCGCACGGCTGGTTCTACGTGGTCTACCTCGTCTCCGACTTCATGCTGTGGAGCCCGATGCGCTGGCACTTCGGGAAGTTCCTGCTCATCGCGCTGGGCGGCGTCATCCCGTTCATGTCGTTCTTCCTCGAGGCGCGCATCGTGCGCCAGGTGAACGGCTTCCTCGCGAGCGTCGACGGCGCTCCCGCATCGGCGGGCGCCGCGGCCGACAGCACGGCAGGATCGGCCTCGGCCTAACCGCGCGCTCCGCCGCGCTCACCGGCGCGCTCACCGGCGCGCTCACCGCCGCGGAGCCGAGCGCGCCGGGCCCCGATCCCCGGCTGGCCCCGCACTCCCCGCTCAGGCGGTAGAATCTTCCCTTATCTCCCTCCCCACAGCTGAAAGGCCCAAGCACCCGAATATGGCGAATCAGGAAGAACAGACGGACACCGGGCACCGCCCCGTCCTCGTGGTCGATTTCGGTGCGCAGTACGCGCAGCTGATCGCCCGCCGCGTGCGCGAGGCCGGGGTCTACTCCGAGCTCGTTCCCCACACCGTGACCGCGGCTGAGGTGGCGGCCAAGCAGCCCCTCGGTATCGTGCTCTCCGGCGGCCCCTCCTCTGTCTACGAGGAGGGCGCACCCGCCTTCGACGACGCGATCTTCGATCTCGGGATCCCCGTGCTCGGCATCTGCTACGGCTTCCAGGTCATGGCGCGGGCCCTCGGCGGCACGGTCGGCAACACCGGCGACCGCGAGTACGGCGCCACCGAGGCGACCGTCGTCGGCGACGGCGGCGCGATCCTCGGCGGCCAGCCCGAGACGCAGAACGTGTGGATGAGCCACGGCGACGCCGTGCAGGCCGCCCCCGCCGGCTTCGACGTGCTCGCCCAGACCGCCGTGACGCCCGTCGCCGCCTTCGGCTCGGCCGAGCGCAAGATGTACGGCGTGCAGTGGCACCCCGAGGTGAAGCACTCCGACCACGGCCAGCGCATCCTCGAGAACTTCCTGCACCACGTCGCGGGCATCCCCGCCGACTGGAACGCCGGCAACGTGATCGCCGAGCAGATCGAGCGCATCCGCGCCCAGGTCGGCAACGCCCGCGTGATCTCGGCCCTCTCCGGCGGCGTCGACTCCGCCGTCTCCACGGCGCTCGTGCACAAGGCCATCGGCGACCAGCTCACCGCGGTCTTCGTCGACCACGGGCTGCTCCGCAAGGGCGAGCGCGAGCAGGTCGAGCGCGACTACGTCGCCTCGACCGGTGTGCGCCTCATCACCGTCGACGCCGAGGACATCTTCCTCGGCCACCTCGCCGGGGTCACCGATCCCGAGGAGAAGCGCAAGATCATCGGCCGCGAGTTCATCCGCGCGTTCGAGAAGGTGCAGCTCGACCTGGTCGCCGAGGCCAAGGCCGAGGGCGAGCCGATCAAGTTCCTCGTGCAGGGCACGCTGTACCCCGACGTCGTCGAGTCGGGCGGCGGCGCGGGCACCGCGAACATCAAGTCGCACCACAACGTGGGCGGCCTCCCCGAGGATCTCGACTTCGAGCTCATCGAGCCGCTCCGCGCCCTGTTCAAGGACGAGGTCCGCGCGATCGGCCGCGAGCTCGGCATCCCCGAGGAGATCGTCGGCCGCCAGCCGTTCCCCGGCCCCGGCCTGGGCATCCGCATCGTGGGCGAGGTCACCCGCGAGCGCCTCGACACGCTCCGCGAGGCCGACGCGATCGCTCGCGCCGAGCTCACGGCGGCGGGCCTCGACCAGGAGATCTGGCAGTGCCCCGTGGTGCTGCTCGCCGACGTGCGCTCGGTGGGCGTGCAGGGCGACGGCCGCACCTACGGCCACCCCATCGTGCTGCGCCCCGTCTCCTCGGAGGACGCGATGACCGCCGACTGGACTCGCGTCCCGTACGACGTGCTCGCGCGCATCTCGAACAAGATCACGAACCAGGTGCCCGAGGTGAACCGCGTGGTGCTCGACGTCACGTCGAAGCCGCCGGGGACCATCGAGTGGGAGTAGGCCTCCGGGCGCCCGCGCCCTTCGGCTGACCGCACAGCGCCGGGCCGCACCTTCGGGTGCGGCCCGGCGCTGTGGTGTGTGGGGTGGTGTGTGCGGGTGGGGTGCGTGGGTGATCCGGGGTTTTCTCGCACAAAGTTTGAGATTGATCCGGTATAGCGCTGCTTTAGCGGATCAAACTGGTCCGGATCTTGCGGTTCTGGGGTCGGGCTGTGCCTGGCTGAGCGGTACGGGCTGTGCTGGGCGGGTGTTCCGGTGCAATCTCGAACTTGGTTCGAGTTTGGTGGAGTATAGCCCCGTCTAAGTGGATCAAACTGGTCCGGATCTTGCGGTTCTGGGGTCGGGCTGTGCCTGGCTGAGCGGTACGGGCTGTGCCTGGCTGAGCGGTACGGGCTGTGCTGGGCGGGTGTTCCGGTGCAAACTCGAACTTGGTTCGAGTTTGGTGGAGTATGGCCCCGTCTAACTGGATCAAACTGGTCCGGATCTTGACCGGGCAAGCGGGGCTCGCGGGACCGGAACCGGGGCAAGCGGGGCCGGCGGGGCCAGCGGGACCGGCGCCAAAACCCGCACCCCGAACCACCCGCACCCCGAACCAACCCCAGAAACGCCCAGCGGGGGCCCAGCCGAAGCTGGGCCCCCGCTGGGGGAGTCAAGAGGCGCCGCCGAGGCGGGCGCACCGAGACGACTAGTCGTTGCCGCGCAGGATCGCGAGCAGGCGCAGGATCTCGACGTAGAGCCAGATCAGCGTGACCATCAGGCCGAAGGCCGCCGACCACGCCCACTTCTCGGGCACGCGGTTGCGCACGCCGTTCTGGATCAGCTCGAAGTCCATGACGAGCGAGTACGCTGCGAGGAAGATCGCGAGCAGGCCGATCACGAAGCCAAGGGGCATACCGAACACCTGCACGCCGCGGAGGCCCCACGGGTCGCTGTTCACGCCGGTCCACATGAGGATCATGTTGACCACCGAGAAGGCGAGGTAGCCGACCATAGCGATCAGCACGATCTTCGTCATCTTCGGGCTGGTGCGCACCTTGCCGCTGCGGAAGAGCAGCAGGGTCACGCCGAACACGGCGAGCGTGCCGATCACGGCCTGCGAGACGATCCCCGGCCACTGCGCTTCGAAGACGCCCGAGATACCGCCGAGGAACAGGCCCTGCGCCACCGCGTAGGCCACGATGAGCGGAACGCTCGGCTCCTTCTTGAAGGAGTTCACGAGGCCGAGCACGAGGCCGGCGATCGCGCCGGGCAGCACGAGGATCGGCATGAACCAGCCGACCGCGCCGAAGGCGAGCACAATGAGGAAGAGGAGCACCGTCTTGGAGATGGTGTTCTCGTAGGTCATCGGCTTGTCGGACGGGGTGATGACGGGCGGCTGCTCGCCGCCGATGCCCGCCTCGGCGGGGGTGTCGATGCCCGGGCGCTGCGTCTGCGCAGCGGGCTGATCGTAGATGCGGCGCAGCTCATCAGCGCTGAGGGTCTTGCCGTTCAGTGCCGGGTTGTTGCTGAGAGCCGGGTTGCTCATGCGTCGGGATTCCTTTCCAGGCGTATGCGAGTAGCTCAATCCTACTGAGCGCGGGCGCGTCGCGGCTGGGACTTCGCCCCTGTTCGTGGACGGCGTACATGGTACGGGCGCGGGTCGGATCCGGCGCCGGCGGGCCAGGAGCCGTGCGGGATCCGCGGCCTGCGGCGCGCGCCCGGTTCGGGGTCCGGTGCTCGGGATCCGCGGCCTGCGGCGCGCGCCCGGTTCTGGATCCGGTGCTCGGGATCGGATGCTCGGGATCCGCGGCCCGCGGCCCGCGGCCCGCGCCGCGCGCCCGGAACTCGCCCGCCGCGGGACCGCAGGGTGCCCTACGCTGGAGGCATGTCATCGCGTGCGCCCGGCGGGCCGCTCATCATTGGCCATCGCGGGGCTCCCGGCTACCGCCCCGAGCACAGCGCCTCGGCCTACCGGCTCGCCTTCGGGCTCGGCGCCGACGCCGTCGAGCCCGACGTCGTGGTCTCGCGGGACGGCGTGCTCGTCGTGCGCCACGAGAACGAGATCTCGGGCACGACCGATGTCGCGGATCACCCCGAGTTCGCCGACCGCCGCACCACGAAGGTGGTCGACGGGGCGAAGCACACCGGCTGGTTCGCGGAGGACTTCACGTGGGCCGAGCTCGCCACGCTGCGCTGCCGTGAGCGGCTCGGGAAGCTGCGGCCGGACAGCCGCGCCTTCGACGGCGAGGAGCCGATCCTGCGCCTCCGCGACGTGCTCCGCATCATCGATGAGGAGAGCGCTGCGCGCGGTCGGCCGCTCGGCGTGGTCGTCGAAGTGAAGCACGCGAAGTTCCTCGCGGGGGAGGGGCACGACCTCGGCGCGCTGCTCCTGGCGGAGCTCGCGGCGACGGGGTGGGACGCGCGCCCCGAACGGCTCGTGATCGAGTCCTTCGAGCTGGGCGTGCTCGAGCAGCTCGCGCGGGATCGCGTGCGCGCCTCGCTCGTCTTCCTCACCGAGCGCTTCGGCACCCCGCCCGACGAGCCGCTGCCCGGCCGCCCGGAGCGCAGCTACGCCTGGTACCGGGGCGACGCCGGGCTCGACTTCCTCGCGGAGCGCGTCGACGGGATCAGCGTGGCCAAGGGCAATCTGATCCGGATCAACGGGCTTGGCCGCGCGACGGGGCCCACGGACCTCGTGAGCCGGGCGCACGCGCGCGGCCTGCGGGTGTTCACGTGGACGCTGCGGCCTGAGAACCGCTTCCTGAACGTGAAGCACCAGACGTCGCTCCGCCCCGCGGAGTGGGGGGATTGGCGCAGCGAGTTCGGGCTGATCTTCGATTCCGGCGTCGACGGGGTCTTCCTGGACCACCCGGATCTCGGGGTCGCACTGCGCGACGGATCGGGCACGGGGATTGCCCCGGAGCCGGGGTCCGATCCGGAGCCGGGGTCCGATCCGGAGCCGGGGTCCGATCCGGAAGCGGGGTCCGTGGGCTAGCGCGCGACGGTCCCCGCGCACTCGCCGACGAGGTTTCGTTCCATGAGCACCCGCAGCTCGGCGCCGCGCACCCCACCGTCGAGGAGGTAGCCGAGCTTCGCGATCGCGGCCTCGAGCGTCAGGTCGGTGCCGTCGATCACCCCGGACGCTGCGAGCTCCTGACCCACGGCGTAGCGGGAGAAGTCGACACCGCCGGTGGCGCACTGCGAGATCGCGACGATCGGGATCTCGGCGCAGACCTCCCGCAGCGCCGCGGTCATGCCGGGGCGGGCCATGGGGCCGTTGCCGCTGCCGTAGCACTCGAGCACGACGGCGTCGGGGCGGCCGCCCACGGCCGCGCGGACGTCGCTGACGGTCATGCCCGGCACGAAGCGGAGCGTGAGCACGCGGGCGAGGCCGGCATGATCCTCCGCGGCGAGGCGCGGGAGCCCGTGCGCGGCCGGCGCGAGCGGCGCCTCGGCGCGGAATGCCGCGAGCGCGCGGCTGTCGTGCTTCGTGGTGCGCACGGCGGGGAGGAGCGCGCCGCCGAACGCGACGGCGACGGGGGAGCCTGGCGCGGCCTTCACCGCGGCGCGGATCGCGAGGGAGAGGTTGCCCCGCGCGTCGCTTCCCGTCGCGCCGTGCGCGAGCTGGCTGCCGGTCACGACGACGGGTACCCCGAGGTCGCCGAGCTCGAAGGCCAGGCGGGCGGCGGTGAAGGCGAGCGTGTCGGTGCCGTGGGTGATCACGACGCCGCGGGGCCGGTGGGTGCGGACCCTGGCGCGGATCGCGCGCGCGATCTTCGGGGCGGTCTCCGCGTCGGCGTTCGCGCTGTCGATCGGTGGGAGGAGGTGGTTGATGCGCGCGGTGATTCCGAGCGGGCCGCAGATCCCCGCGACGAGCTGCTCAAGCACCTCGGGGAAATCGGGATCGGGCGCGAGGCCGTGGTCGGTCTCGCGCATGCCGATCGTGCCGCCCGTCGCGAAGACGAGCACGGACGGGGCACCGGAGGGGAGAGCTGACATCCCTCCATTCTGTCCGATCGGGCGGCAGTCCGGGCCGGATCGCGCCGGGGTCCCGGTCCGTCCGCGTGGCGGGCGGCGCCGGAGCGCGTCGAGCCGCCCCTGCGCATCCCGCGTGTCAGTGGTGCCGCCTAGACTGGTGCCACGATGAGCGACTTCGAACTTCTGGATCCCGGCGCCCCCGCGGGCGGCGCGTTCACCGCGGGCTCGGCCGGCACCGACCCGCTGCTGGACGGGCTGAACCCCGCGCAGGAACGCGCGGTGATCGCGCGCGGCCCCGCCCTGCTGATCGTGGCGGGCGCCGGCTCGGGGAAGACGCGGGTGCTCACGCACCGCATCGCGCACCTGATCCGCGAGAAGGAGGCCTGGCCCAGCCAGATCCTCGCCATCACGTTCACGAACAAGGCGGCGGCCGAGATGCGCGAGCGCATCGGCGGCCTCCTCGGCGACACTGCGGACGGGATGTGGATCTCGACGTTCCACTCGGCCTGCGTGCGCATCCTCCGGCGCGAGGCGGAGCGATTCGGCTACGTCTCGGGCTTCACGATCTACGACAGTGCGGATTCGCGCGCGCTGCTCAAGCGAATCATCAAGGAGCTCGACGCCGACAGCTACGGCTTCACTCCCGCGAACTCGGGCTCGAAGATCTCCCGCCTGAAGAACGAGCTCACCGACGCGAGCGGCTACGCGGCGACGATGAACGAGAACGATCCGCGTGATCGGCTCTTCGTCGAGATCTTCCGCATGTACGAGCAGGAGCTGCGCCGGGCCAACGCTTTCGACTTCGACGACCTGATCGGGCAGACGGTGCACCTCTTCCGGGCGCATCCCGATGTCGCGGCGGTGTACCAGCGCCGCTTCCGGCACATCCTCGTCGACGAGTACCAGGACACGAACCACGCGCAGTACTCGCTCATCCGCGAGCTCACGCGACCGATCGCCGTCGAGCAGGTCGACCGGCTCGTGCCGCCCGTGCGGGCCCGCGAGCTCGACGCGAACGGGCAGATCCCCGCAGCGAGCCTCACCGTGGTGGGCGATTCGGATCAGTCGATCTACGCCTTCCGCGGCGCGGATATCCGCAACATCGTCGAGTTCGAGCGCGACTTCACGGGCGCCGAGGTCGTGAAGCTCGAGCAGAACTACCGTTCAACGCAGAACATCCTCTCCGCGGCGAACGCGGTGATCGGCAACAACTTCGACCGCCAGGAGAAGAACCTCTGGACGGCGGAGGGCGACGGGGCGAAGATCGTCGGCTTCACGGGCTACTCGCAGCACGACGAGGCGCGCTTCGTCGCGGAGGAGATCGAGGATCTGCACCGGGAGGGCCTCGACTACAACGACATGGCGGTGTTCTACCGCACGAACTCGCAGACGCGCGCCCTGGAAGAACTGCTCATCCGCTCGGCGATCCCGTACCGCGTGCTCGGCGGCACGAAGTTCTACGAGCGCGCCGAGGTGAAGGACGCGATGGCGTACCTCACGAGCATCGCGAACCCGTACGATCCGATCGCGTGGTCGCGGCTGCTCGGCGCCCCGAAGCGGGGGATCGGTCCCATGGCCGAGGCGCACCTCGCGAACTTCCAGGAGGCGCAGGGCATCTCCCTCCACGACGCGATGCTGCGCGTCGACGAGGTGCCTCAGATCGGCCCGAAACTGCGGGGAACCGTGCGCGGGCTCGCGGAGCTCCTCACGCGCGCGGCGCAGATGGCCGCGGGCGGCGGCGCGACCGACGTCGCCGCTGCGCCGGGCGAGGACGCCGAGGAGAAGCAGCCGGCCCCGGTCGGCGACGTGCTGAAGCTCATCCTCGACGAGACCGAGATGGTCGAGAAGCTGCGCGCGCGCCGCGACCCGCAGGACGATGCGCGCGCCGAGAACCTCGAGGAGCTCGTGGCCGTGGCTCGCGAGTTCGATGCGAAGCAGCCGGGGGCGGGGCTCCTCGCCTTCCTCACCGAGGTGAGCCTGGTCGCCGCGGCCGACGATCTCGACGACACGAGCGGCACCGTCTCGCTCATGACGATGCACACGGCCAAGGGCCTCGAGTACCGCGCCGTGTTCATCACGGGCGTCGAGGAGGGGCTCATCCCGCACCAGATGTCGGTCGACGAGGTCGGCGGCGTTAACGAGGAGCGGCGCCTCATGTACGTCGGCATCACGCGGGCGCGCGAGCGGCTGTACCTCACGCTCGCCTCCACCCGTGCCACGTTCGGCGACGTCTCCGTGGCGATGCCCTCGCGGTTCCTGCAGGAGATTCCCGAGGGGCTCATCGACTGGCGCCAGTCGCCGGGCGAAGTGACGAGCCGCGGCGGCACGGCCTCGCGCGCGCTCAACGCGCCGTCGCGCCCCGGGGCGAGCGGATCGCGGTCGTGGTCGGGGCGCAGCAGCGACTCGTCAGTCTCCTTCGGGAGCGGCAGCGGGCGCGGCGGATCCGGCGCGGCCGCCGTCTCCGAGCCGGCGAGCGGCAACATGCAGTCCGCGCTCGAGCAGTGGCGCGAGCGCAAGCGTGCGGCGAAGGCCGCGCAGGCGGCGGGCGGCGGCTTCCCGAACACGATCGGGGCGGGAACGCGCGACAACGGCGACCTCGAACTGGCCACGGGCGACCGCATCCGTCACGACGACTACGGCGAGGGGCGCGTCACGGGGGTCACGGGATCCGGCACGAAGCGCATCGCGCACGTCGTGTTCGACTCCGTGGGGGAGCGGAAGCTGCTCGTCAAGCTGGCGCCCATCAGCAAGGTCGAGTAGCCGACGGGCGCGGCTGCGGCGCCTCGGGGCGCCCGCTCGGCGCGGCGCCCCGCTCAGCGGCCCCCGCTCGGACGCGGGGCCTCGCGGCGCCCCGCTAGGCGGCGGGGGTCGCGCCGAGGAGGATCCGGTACTCGTCCATCACCCGGGCGAAGTCGGACTCCTCGGCCGTCGTGTCTCCGGACGAGGCCATCCACTCCGACATCTGCGTCGTGATCACGCCGTGCATGAGCGTGACGGCGAGGGAGGCCTCCCGGATCGGCGAATCGAGCTTCGCGTGCTGGGGGTTGGCCTCGAGCCAGGCCGCCGCCGTGATGATCATCGCCGACGCCGACTCGAGGATCGTCGCCGACGCCATCCGGGAGACGAGCGGCTGTTCCATGATGAGCTGCGTGCGCATGCGCGCGACGTCCGAGTTCACGTAGTTGTGGCCGATCGCCGCGAAGAGCAGACGGAAGGTGCCGAGCGTGAGATCCTCGGGGCAGCTGTCGAGAATGGTGAATGCCTCGGTGCCCTCGGGCAGGCTCACCGCGCGCCCCACGATCGCGTAGTCGCGCGACGCGAAGTAGTTGAAGAAGGTGCTGCGCGAGATGTCCGCGCCCTCGCAGATGGCCTCGACGGTGACGTTCTCGACCCCGTGCTCGAGTGCGAGCGATACCGCGGACAGCTCGATCGCGTTCTCGGTGGCCCGGCGCTTCCGTGCGCGGAGGCCTTCGGGTTTGGGGGCTGCGGGGCTCATCACGTCGACTTCATCTCCGTCCGACACCGGGTTGGTGGAACGCTCGCCTCGGGAGCACGGCATCGGCTCCGACGAGTGTACCGAGGACGGCTGAGAAAGCACGGAGGCGTGAACCTCACGAAAAGCTCTGGGGAATCCTGGGCGAAGTGTGTACGCTACCTGTGGGTAATTGTCGATGGGTGTCATTTGGGGTGCGCGAAAGGGGGCGGGAATGGCCGGGATACGACCATTTCTGCGTCGGCAGGACGCGCACTCGGCGTACCTCATGCTCGCGGCCCTGCTGCTGAGCCTCACGCTCGTCGCCGATCTGGCCTTCCACCGCACCATGGGGAACCGCTGGTTCGTGTGGGTGCTGCTCGTGCTCTGTCTCTCGGGCTCGTTCGCCACGCTGCTCCTCGGCAGGCGCGTGCCGCGCTGGGTTGGCACCGCTGCGGTGTTCCTCTTCATGATCGCCCAGGTCTACTTCCTCGGGCTCGCGAACGACTCCGCGTCCGTCATCGCCTCGGTGCAGCAGCTCCCGGTGGTGGCCTTCTACCTCGGCTGGTTCGTGCGACCGCGTTTCGCGATGACGCTCGTCGCCGTGAGCCTCGTGTCGTTCGGTGCGGTCATGCTGCGCAACCCCCTGTTCTCCGCGGACGGTGCGATCGGGGTGCCGGTCGCCGTGCACGCCCTCCTCGTGATGCTCTTCTGCTACGCCTCGGGAACCTACCTCTGGCGCCGCCAGGTGCGCATCGCCTCGACGGACCCGCTCACGGGCGCGCAGAACCGCACGGGCCTCACCGACCGGCTGGAGTACCAGCTGCGCAAGCGCGCGTTCTCGCGCGCGCCGCTCAGCGTGGTCGCCGTCGACTTCGACAACTTCAAGCAGCTGAACGACACCCGCGGGCACGCCGCGGGCGACCTCGTGCTGAGCCGCACGGTCACCGCGTGGAAGGACGCGATCCGCTCGGGCGACTCGGTGACCCGGCTCGGCGGCGACGAGTTCGCATTCATCCTCCCGCGGGCGACCGCGCGCGAGGCGCAGGTGATCGTCGACCGGCTCCGCGAGGTCTCCGAGCAGCCCTGGTCGTGGGGGATCGCCCAGGCGCTGCCGGGGGAGAGCGCCGACGAGCTGCTCGCCCGCGCCGATGCGAAGCTGTTCGCGTGGAAGCGCGTGCGCCGCGCGCGCGACGAGCGCCGCGCCCGCGACGGCCGGCCCCCGGGCCGCGAGAGCGGGTCGCCATGATGACCGAATCCGGCAGGATCCGGATCCCGATCACGATCCCCGCTGACGCGGGCGGCATTGAGCGCGCCCGGCTGCTCCTCCAGGTGCAGCTGGAGCGCTTCTCGCGGTGGCAGACGCCGTTCTCGATCGTGAGCGCGCTGATCCCGCTCCTCCTCGCGCTCGTCTTCCTCTCCGATCTGCTGTTCCCGCACCCGGACATCAACGCGCGCTCCGTGCTCATCTGGCTGCTCGTGTACCTCGGGGCGGGGATCGTGCCCCTCGTCTTCGGGCACCGCTACCCGCGCTGGGCGGGCATCGCGATGGTCGCGCTCATTGAGGCCTGGTCGTCGTTCTTCCTGCTCCGGGTGCAGCACCCGCACGCAGAGATCAACGCCCTGCTCGAGCTGCCCGTGATCGCGCTGTACGTCGGCTGGTTCTACTCGGGCATGGTCGCCCGGGTGTTCATGGGGCTCAGCATCCTCCGCGTGGGATCCGCCCTCATCTGGAACCCGGATCTCGGTCACGGGCTCGGCTCGCCGACGATTATGGTCGCGTACTCCGTCTGCATCGCGCTCTTCTGCTTCGAGGGCGCGCGCGCCGTGCGGCGGCAGGGGCAGGTGCAGTCGCGCACCGACCCGCTCACGGGGGCGCTCAACCGGCGCGGCCTCCTCATCGCCGCGACCGAGCTGCGGCAGCGCGCCCGCCAGGCGGGCGAGCCGATCGCGGTGGCGATCATCGACTTCGACGACTTCCGGCAGCTGAACGAGTCCGGCGGGCACACCGCGGGGGACGACGCGCTGCGGGACGGGGCCGAGCGCTGGATGCGCGCGGTCGGCATGCGCGGGATCTCGGGCCGCTCGGGCGGGCTCGTCGCGCGGCTCGGCGGCGACGAGTTCGTGGTCGTGCTCCGGGCGAGCTACGCGGAGGCCGCGGCGCAGCTCGGCGGGCTGCGGCGCGGCGCCGGGCACTCCTGGTCGTACGGCCTCGTGGCGGTCGGGGCGACCGAGGACCTCGACGCCGCGATCGAGCGCGCCGACGCCGCGCTGTACCGAGCGAAGGGGCTCCGCTAGCTGGGTGCGCGCGGAGTGTCGGGTCCGCGCGCAGTGCTAGACTCGGGCCTGGTCGACTTATCTCGACATCGAGACATTTTCTGCCTCGCTTCCTCTGACGAAAAAACAAAGGACAGTACGTGGATCTGTACGAGTACCAGGCACGAGACCTCTTCGAAGAATACGGAGTGCCGGTGCTTGCCGGCATCGTCGCCGATACCCCGGACGAGGCGCGAGCCGCGGCCGAGAAGCTGGGCGGCGTCGTGGTCGTCAAGGCGCAGGTGAAGACCGGCGGCCGAGGGAAGGCCGGCGGCGTGAAGGTCGCCAAGAACCCGGACGAGGCGTACGCCGCGGCCGAGGCGATCCTGGGGCTGGATATCAAGGGGCACGTGGTCAAGCGCGTGATGGTCGCCGCGGGCGCCGACATCGCGCAGGAGTTCTACTTCTCCGTGCTGCTCGACCGGGCGAACCGCTCCTACCTCTCCCTCTGCTCCGTCGAGGGCGGCATGGAGATCGAGGTGCTGGCCGTGGAGAAGCCCGAGGCGCTCGCGCGCATCGAGGTCGATCCGCTGACCGGCATCGACGCCGCGAAGGCCGAGGAGATCGCCCGCGCGGCGAAGTTCCCGGAGGAGCTCGTCGGCAAGGTCGCCGCAGTGTTCGAGAAGCTGTACCAGGTGTACGTCGGCGAGGACGCAACGCTCGTCGAGGTGAACCCGCTCGTGCTCACCGGCGCCGGCGACGTGATCGCACTCGACGGCAAGGTCTCGCTCGACGAGAACGCCGAGTTCCGCCAGCCGGAGCACGAGGCACTCGCCGACAAGGGCGCCGAGGATCCGCTCGAGGCGAAGGCCAAGGCGCAGGATCTCAACTACGTGAAGCTCGACGGCGAGGTCGGTGTGATCGGCAACGGTGCGGGCCTCGTGATGTCGACGCTCGACGTCGTTGCCTACGCCGGCGAGAACCACGGCGGCGTGAAGCCCGCCAACTTCCTCGACATCGGCGGCGGCGCCTCGGCCGAGGTCATGGCAGCAGGCCTCGACGTGATCCTCGGCGATCCGCAGGTCAAGTCGGTGTTCGTGAACGTCTTCGGCGGGATCACCGCGTGCGACGCCGTGGCCAACGGCATCGTCGGCGCGCTCGCGAAGCTCGGCGACGCGGCGAACAAGCCGCTCGTGGTGCGCCTCGACGGCAACAACGTCGAGGAGGGGCGCCGGATCCTGAACGAGGCGGCGCACCCGCTCGTCACCCAGGCCGCCACGATGGACGAGGGCGCCGACAAGGCCGCCGAACTCGCCAACGCGCGATAACCCGACGCCGAGACTCACGGAAAGAAGCAACAGAATGTCGATCTTCCTGAACAAGGATTCCAAGGTCATCGTCCAGGGCATCACCGGCGGCGAGGGCACGAAGCACACGGCGCGCATGCTCGCCGCGGGCACCCAGGTCGTGGGCGGCGTGAACGCCCGCAAGGCCGGCACCACCGTCTCGCACGTCGACGCCTCGGGCGCCACGGTCGAGCTGCCCGTCTTCGCCTCCGTCGCCGAGGCGATGGCTGCGACGGGCGCCGACGTCTCCGTCGCGTTCGTGCCCCCGGCCTTCACGAAGGACGCCGCGGTCGAGGCCATCGACGCGGGCATCGGCCTGCTCGTGATCATCACGGAGGGCGTGCCGGTCAAGGACTCGGCCGAGCTCTGGGCGCACGCCAAGGCGACGGGCAACAAGACCCGCATCATCGGCCCGAACTGCCCCGGCATCATCACGCCCGGCGAGGCGCTCGCGGGCATCACTCCCGCGACGATCACGGGCAAGGGGCCGATCGGCCTCGTCTCGAAGTCGGGCACGCTGACGTACCAGATGATGTACGAGCTGCGCGATCTCGGTTTCTCGACCGCGATCGGGATCGGCGGCGACCCCGTCATCGGCACGACGCACATCGACGCCCTCGCGGCGTTCGAGGCGGATCCCGAGACGAAGGCGATCGTGATGATCGGCGAGATCGGCGGCGACGCCGAGGAGCGCGCAGCCGAGTACATCAAGGCCAACGTGACGAAGCCGGTCGTCGGCTACGTCGCGGGCTTCACGGCGCCCGAGGGCAAGACGATGGGCCACGCCGGCGCGATCGTCTCCGGCTCGGCGGGCACCGCGCAGGCGAAGAAGGAAGCCCTCGAGGCCGCGGGCGTCAAGGTCGGCAAGACGCCGACCGAGACGGCCGAGCTCCTCCGCGAGGCGTTCGCGGCGCTCTAGGCCGCAGCCCCGGAGCCCCTCGCTCCTCACCCCTCGCGAATCGGGGTCACTCCGGCAGGGTGTCGCGCAGCCGCGGCACGCACCACCCTGCCGGAGTGACCCC
>NZ_AYMV01000020.1 GCF_000633415.1 Leucobacter sp. PH1c
CCTGACAAAAGCGAACATCATTACTGACGTTCAATAATTTGTCCAAAAGGAATCGCCATCAACCAGACCCAAAAGCCTGGCGACGGGATAAATAATTGGCATTTGACAATCAAGTGCACACTATTGAGTTCTCAAAGACCAGACACCACCCGTAGAACCCCCGAAGGAACCCTTCCGAACAGCAACCTGTCTATGCTAGCACATCACGTGCTCGCTGCGCATTCGTATGAACCGGACCGCTTGGCTTCTGCCTCGCTGACCGGCTGCGTTGCGCTGACAAGGGAATACACTACGCCGATCGGCACCCGACGGCAAACCACGCCCCGTTCTCGGGCGTGTCCCCGCGTGAGACCGCCAAAGTTGCCACACCCCCACCAAGCGGCCCTCCCCCGCTGCAGCGCCCCGAAAACGCGAAACGGGCGCGAATCCCGTGTGGAATCCGCGCCCGCCTGGCGTGTCGTGCCCTGAGCTTAGGCTTCTGCTCGCTCGAGCACGAGCTCGCGCACTCGCGCAGCGTCGGCCTGTCCGCGCATCGCCTTCATCACGGAGCCGATGATCGCGCCGGCCGCCTGCACCTTGCCGTCGCGGATCTTCGCGAGAACGTCCGGCTGCTCGGCGAGCGCCGCGTCGACGGCGGCGATGAGCGCCCCGTCGTCCGAGACGATGGCGAGACCTCGGGCGTCGACGATCTCCTGCGCGGTGCCTTCCCCGTCGATGATGCCCGCGATCACCTGGCGCGCGAGCTTGTCGTTCAGCGTTCCCGCGTCGACGAGCGCGACCACCGAGGCGATCTGCTCCGGGGTGATGAGGTCGGCGGGTGCCGCCGAGCGCTCGTTGGCGATGCGGGCGATCTCACCGGTCCACCACTTGCGTGCCGCCTGCGCGGGGACGCCGGCGGCGACCGTGGCCTCGATCGAGGAGACGAGCCCGGCGTTCACGACGTCCTGGAACTCGAGCGCAGAGAACTGCCACTCCTGCTTCAGACGACGGGTGCGAAGGGTCGGGTGCTCGGGAAGCTGCGCGCGCAGCTCCTCCACCAGCTCGCGCGAGGGCGTGAGCGGAGCGAGGTCCGGCTCCGGGAAGTACCGGTAGTCGTCGGCATCGCTCTTCGGGCGACCGGGCGAGGTCTCCCCCGTGTCCTCGTGCCAGTGGCGGGTCTCCTGGGTGATGCTTCCACCCTCGGAGAGGATCTGCGCCTGGCGCTGGATCTCGAAGCGGACGGCGCGTTCGATCGAGCGCAGCGAGTTCACGTTCTTCGTCTCGGTGCGCGTGCCGAGCACGCTCATCCCGGCGTCCTCGTTTCCGCGCGGGCGGAGGGACACGTTCGCGTCGCAGCGGAGGTTGCCCCGCTCCATGCGCGCATCCGAGATGCCGAGCGAGAGCACGAGCTCGCGGATCGTCGCGACGTAGGCCGCAGCGATCTCGGGCGTATCGGCCTCGCCGCCGAAGATGGGGCGGGTGACGATCTCGACGAGCGGCACGCCTGCGCGGTTGTAATCGACGAGCGAGTACTCGGCGCCCTGGATGCGGCCGGTCGATCCACCCACGTGGTTCAGCTTGCCGGCGTCCTCCTCCATGTGGGCGCGCTCGATCGGCACGTGCACCACGCGGCCCGAGGCGAGCTCGATCTCCACGGACCCGTCGTGTGCGATGGGATCGTCGAACTGCGAGATCTGGTAGTTCTTCGCCATGTCCGGGTAGAAGTAGTTCTTCCGGGCGAAGCCCGAGACCTCGGCGATCTCGCAGCCGAGCGCGAGCCCGAGGCTGATCGAGTAGCGCACCGCCTGGTCGTTCACCACGGGCAGCGCGCCGGGCAGGCCGAGGCACACCGGCGTGAGGTTCGTGTTCGGATCGGCGCCGAAGGTGTTCGGGGCCGAGGAGAACATCTTGGTCTTCGTGTTCAGCTCGACGTGCACCTCGAGGCCGATCACGGGCTCGAAGCGCTCGAGCGCCTCCGAGTAGTCCATGAGCTTGGTCTTTGCCATTACGCGTTCGCCTTCCCGGTCGGTGCGCCTGCAAGGGAGGGGGCCTGCGCCCAGAACGGAGCGCCGTCGCGCGCCGTGATGAGCGACTCGATCGCGGCGCCCGCGCGGTACAGGCGCGCGTCCTCGAACGCGGGGGCCATCAGCTGGAGGCCGACGGGGAGCCCGTCCTCGCTCGCGGTGCCGATGGGCAGGCTGAGCCCCGGGATCCCGGCGAGGTTCGCGGGGATCGTCGTGGCGTCGTTCAGGTAGTCCTGCATGGGGTCGCCGCCGTGGGTGCCGAGCGCCCAGGCGGTCGTCGGCGCGGTGGGCGAGGCGATGACGTCGACCTGCGAGAACGCCGCGGCGAAATCGCGCTGGATCAGCGTGCGGACCTTCTGCGCGCTGCCGTAGTAGGCGTCGTAGTAGCCGGCCGAGAGCGCGTACGTCCCGAGGATGATGCGTCGCTTTACCTCGGCGCCGAAGCCGGCGGCGCGGGTCTCGCTCATGACGCTCTCGACGGTGCCGCCGCCCTGCGGGGTGACGCGGAGGCCGAAGCGCACCGAGTCGTACTTGGCCAGGTTGCTCGATGCCTCGGCGGGCAGGATCAGGTAGTACGCGGCGACCGCGTACTCGAAGTGGGGAGCGTCGATCTCGACGATCTCGGCGCCCTGCGCGGCGAGCAGCGCGAGCGACTCGTCGAAGCGGGCCTTCACGCCCGGCTGCACGCCGTCGATCATGAGCTGCTTCACGACGCCGACCCGGAGCCCGCGGAGGCTCGTGGGGTCCGCGCCCGAGCGCGCCGCAGCGGCCATCGAGGGCCACGCGTGATCGAGCGAGGTGGAGTCGTGGGCGTCGTGTCCCGCGACCACGTCGTGGAGCAGCGCCGTGTCGAGCACGGTGCGCGCGCACGGGCCGATCTGGTCGAGCGAGGAGGCGAGCGCGATCGCACCGTAGCGGCTCACGCCGCCGTAGGTGGGCTTTGCACCGACGGTTCCCGTGAGGGCCGCAGGCTGGCGGATCGAACCGCCCGTGTCGGAACCGAGCGCGAGCGGTGCCTCGAAGGCGCCGACGGCGACGGCGGAACCGCCGCCCGAGCCGCCCGGAACGCGGGACCGATCCCACTGGTTGTGCGTGGGGCCGTACGCGGAGTTCTCGGTGGCCGAGCCCATCGCGAACTCGTCCATGTTCGTCTTGCCGATGTTCACGAGGCCCGCGGCGCGCGCCTTCGCGACGGCCGTGGCGTCGAACGGCGAGCGGTAGCCCTCGAGGATCTTCGAGCCGCTCGTTGAGGGCATATCGGTCGTGACGAGCACGTCCTTGATCGCGAGCGGGACGCCTGCGAGCTCGCCGAGCTCCTCGCCCGCGGCGCGACGCTCGTCGATCGCGCGGGCCGCGGCGAGCGAGGCTTCCGCGTCGGTCGCGAGGAACGCGTGGAGCTCGCCGTCGACGGCGGTGATGCGATCGAGGTGGGCCTGCGCCGCCTCGACGGCGGAGACCTCGCCCGCGGTGAGCTTCGCGGACAGCTCGGCCGCGGTCAGCTGAATCAGATCGGACACTACTGCTCCTCCCCCAGGATCGAGGAGACCCGGAACATGCCGTCCGCGGTCTCGGGTGCGTTCTCGAGCGCCTGCTCGCGCGTGAGCACGTCGGCGATCTCGTCGGGGCGGGTGACGTTGTTCAGCGGGAGCGGGTGGCTCGTCGCGGGAACATCGGCGCCCGCGACCTCGCTCACCTTCGCGATGTTCGTGAGGATCGAGCCCAGCTCGGTCGTCAGCGAATCGATCTCGGCGTCGGTGAGGGCGATCCGGGAGAGACCGGCGAGGTGCTGCACGGTCGCGGCCGTGATCTCCCCGCTCGATGCGGCGCGCTCGGCCGCAGAAGTTTCAGGCATGCTGCTCCATCATGGCTTCGGGTTGTGTGTCAACCCCACCATCCTAGCGAGCGCCACCGACACGGGGCCGTCAGACGGCCGCGAAGGCTCCGTTCACCTTGCCGCTCACGCTCGTGGTCTCCTCCGGCGCGAAGCGCAGTTCGCTGGTGGCGCCGAAGTCGAGCTGGCTGAGCTCCACCCAGACCACGTTCGGGTTGCTCGTTGACTCGAAGAAGTAGCGCCGGTCGGTGAGGTCGGCGACGATGCGCCAGCGCGTGGTCGACACGTTGGGCCGCACCGGGTCCGCGGTACCGAACGGCGCGGATGCGTTGCGGATCACGCTGAATGCGTAAGCCGCAGCGGCGCGGGCGTCTGCGGTCTCCGGCAGGCGGGCCGAGTAGAACGCGGCGCGCGCGAAGCGGTCGGGCGAATCCGTGCCGCCGGGCAGCGGCGCTTCACCGCCGAGGCCGGCGTAGCGCTGCTCGAGCTCGAGCTGCTCCGCGTAGACGGGCGAGTTTGCCATGACGGTGTACTCGGTGCCGTGGTGCACGGTGAGCGCGCCGTCGACGAACTCGATGATCGCCGAGTCGCCGCTCACATCGCCCAGCGCGATGTGGCCGGTGCCGGGCTTCCCGCCGATGTCGAGCGGGATGATCTGCACGTCACTCGACTCGAGCCAGGCCACGGCGGCTGCGACCGTGTCAAAGCGGTCGAGCAGGCACTGGATCGCCTGTGCGAGCGCCAGGCCGGGGCGGCTCGTATCCCGCTCGCCGTAGTTCGACTCCGCAAGATAGAGGCCGCTGACCTGGAGGCCGACCTCGTTCAGCCCGTCGACGGCGATCGCGCCGTACATGAGGCACACGACGCTGCCGTACTCCGAGCGCCACGTGAACGAGCCGAGATCCCCCGGGGCGCTCTCGCGCTCGACGCCGCGCGGCCGCACGGCGAGCACCGTCGCCGTGTCCTCGAACCAGTCCATGCTGCGGCCCACCAGAACGTTGCCGGAGCCGGGCTCACCGAGCGAGGACCACAGGAATCGTGTGCACATAGCTTCACCATAGCGCCAGGGGGCCGGCGGCGTCACCCCTCCGCGAACGGGTGTCCACGACGGCTCCCGTCGGGTGCCCAGAGCCCCGAGCAGCCGCGGCGGTGGCTCGAGACCAGGTGGATGTCGACGATACCGATCGCGCTCATGAGGGCGTACATGGTCGTGGGGCCGACGAAGCTGAAGCCACGGCGCTTCAGCTCCTTCGCGAGCGCCTGGGATTCGCGAGAGGTGGTCGGCACCTCGGCGTCCGTCACGGGTGCGGGCGAGCGCTCGGGCATCGCCGCCCAGACGAGTTCCGCGAGCGTGGTCTCCCCCGCTTCGGCGAGCGCCAGGGTGGCGCGAGCGTTGCTGATGGTCGCCTCGATCTTGCGGGTGTTCCGCACGATCCCGGGGTCGGCGAGGAGCCGGGCGACATCCCGTTCGCCGAACGCCGCAACCCGCTGCGGCTCGAAGTCCGCGAACGCGTCACGGAAGGCCTCACGCTTCTTCAGAATCGTGAGCCAGGACAGGCCGGACTGGAACGCTTCGAGGCTGAGCCGTTCAAAGACGCCGGGGTCGTCCGTGACGGGCATGCCCCACTCGGTGTCGTAGTACTCGGTGAGCAGTGGATCCTGCTCGGCCCAGGCGGCGCGCTGCGGGGCGGCGGCGTGTTCAGTCACGGCAACTCCTTCGGTTCACGATTCACGGTTGGCGGGTGACGGATGGCGGGTGACGGTTGGCGGGTGACGGTTGGCGATTCGGGAGTGACAGGTGACGGATTGCGGATCGCCGTTGCCGCGCGCGTGGCCCCGCTCGAGTGCATTCCGGACCCTCGAGTGTCCTCGGGGTGCCCTCAGCGTAGCCAGCTGGCAGGCCCGCGGACGTCGTATCTCGAAACTGTGGATAACTCGTCGCCGACGCGGAATCCCGACGCCGCACCCCGGCGCGCGGGCGCCGGGCCTGGGGTACGGGCTACGCCTCCTCGGGGCTCGCCTCCGGCGCACCGTCCTCGTCTGCCGCAGCGTCCGTCTCGCTGTCGCCGCCGAGTCCGAGCGCCGCGGGGCCCTCGGTCACAAGCACGGCGAACTGTTCGGCGTCGAGCACCGGGATCCCCAGCTCTTCGGCCTTCGCGAGCTTCGATCCCGCTCCGGGGCCGGCTGCGACGAAGTCCGTCTTCTTCGAGACGCTCGAGGCGGCCTTCCCGCCGGCCTGGATGATCGCTTCCTTGGCGCCGTCCCGGGTGAACCCGTCGAGGCTGCCCGTCGCGACCACGGTGAGCCCGGCGAGCACGCCGCCCTCGGCAACCGCGGCCCCGGGCCCGGGGTGGCCCGGCGTGGCCCACTGCACGCCGGCGGCCGTCCAGCGGTCGACGATCTCGACGTGCCAATCGACCGTGAACCAGTCGAGCAGCGACTCGGCGATGATCCCGCCCACCCCGTCGACCTCGGCCAGTTCCTCGACCGTCGCCGCGCGGATCGCGTCGAGCGATCCGAACCACTCGGCGAGCGCGCGTGCCGCAACGGGGCCGACGTGTCGGATGTTCAGCGAGACGAGGAGGCGCCAGAGCGGCTTTGTCTTGGCCCGCTCCAGTTCGGCAAGGAACGTCTCGGCGGTCTTCGACGGCAGCACCTCGCGGTGGCTCTTCCGGATCCCCGCCGCGCGCCGCTCGGCCGGGGTCTTGTCCTCCCAGCCGGGCGGGTAGCTCGCCGCGCTGAGCCGCTGGAACGGAGCGCGCCGCACGGGCTCGCCCGTCTCCTCGTCGATGCGCTGCTCGCCCGTCTCGGCGTCGCGCACGATCACCTCGATGGGCACGAGCTGCTCGAGGGTGAGGTCGAACAGCCCGGCCTCGGTGGTGAGCGGCGGAACCTCGGGCACCTCGGGCTGGGTGAGCGCCGCCGCCGTGATCTCGCCGAGCACCTCGACATCAAGCGCGCCGCGGGAGCCGATGTGCTCCACGCGGCCACGCACCTGCGCCGGACAGTCGCGCGCGTTCGGGCAGCGGAGGTCGATGTCGCCCTCCTTCATCGCCCGGAGCGTGGTGCCGCACTCGGGGCAGCCCTCGGGCATGCGCCACTCGGTCTCGCTCCCGTCGCGCAGTTCGAGCACCGCGCCCAGGACCTCGGGGATCACGTCGCCGGCCTTGCGCAGCACGACGGTGTCGCCGATCAGCACGCCCTTCGCCTTCACCACCTGCTGGTTGTGCAGCGTGGCCTGGCTCACGGTCGATCCGGCCACTTTCACGGGCGCCATCACCGCGTAGGGCGTCGCGCGGCCCGTGCGCCCCACACCCACCCGAATGTCGAGGAGCTTCGTGTGGACCTCCTCGGGCGGGTACTTGTAAGCGATCGCCCAACGCGGGGCCCGGCTCGTCTCCCCCAGCTCGGCGTGCAGCGCGAGCTCGTCGACCTTCACGACGATGCCGTCGATCTCATGCTCGACGTCGTGCCGGTGCTCGCCGCGATCCTCGATGAACGCGACGACCTCCTCGACCGTCTCGAACACGCGCGAGTGCGGCGAGACCGGGAGCCCCCACTCGCCGAGCAGGCGGTACGCGTCCGATTGGTTCTCGAAGTCGGGGTGCGCCCAGGCCCCGATCCCGTGCACGTAGAGCGAGAGCCGGCCGAGCCGCTCCCGCATCAGCTCGAGTTCCGCGGGCGTCTTCTTCTCGGTGCGCTGCCGCAGGCTGCCCGCTGCGGTGTTCCGCGCATTGGCGAACTCCGGGAAGCGGACGGGGATCTGATCCTCAGCACGCCCCCGCGCCAGCTGCTCGGCAACGTAGGCCGCCTGCAGATCGTGCTGGCGCTCGTTCAACCAGGTGAAGTCCGATCCGCGGAGGAACACCTCGCCGCGCGCCTCGAAGAACTCCGGGATCCCCTCGCCGGTGAGGCGCCGAGGGATCGCGGGGATGAGGTCGACGTTCTCGGTGATGTCCTCGCCGACCCGGCCATCGCCACGCGTCGTTGCGGTCTCGAGCTCGCCGTTGCGATAGGCGAGGCTGATCGCGAGTCCGTCGATCTTGAGCTCGGACAGCCACCGCACCGGTCGCCCGGCCGCGGCGCGAGTCTTCTCGGCCCACTCACGGAACTCGTCGAGGGAGAACACGTTGTCGAGGCTCAGGAGCCGCTCGGCGTGCTCGTGCTCGGGGAAGCCCGCGGACACAACTGCCGCGCCCACCTCGCGCGTGGGGCTGTCCTGGCCCGCGAGCTCCGGGAAGGCGCGCTCGAGCGCTTCGAGCCGGTGGAACTGCGCGTCGTACTCCGCATCGGAGACGAGGCTCGCCCCCTCCGAGTAGTAGGCGCGGCGCAGGCGCTCGATCTCGGTGGTGAGGCGCTCGGCTTCGGCCCGCGCAGCGGCGAAGTCGGTGGGCAGCGCAGGCTCGAGGGCCGGCTGCGCGACGGAGCGGTCGGAGTTCGTGTTCACGCCACAATTCTAAAGCCGACCCCTGACAGTGGCCCAGTGCAGCGGGTCCGCGCGTGGCCGCCCGCCGGACGATCCTGATCCACCGCCGCAGCGCCGTTCACCGCCCCTTTCCACAGGAGAAATCTGGAATCTCGGAGCTTTTTCGGGGAACCGGTCCGAGATTGCGGATTTCTCCTGTGGAATCGGGTGCGCGTGGGCACGCCGCAGCGCACCAGCCCGCGAACGTACCGGCCTACGCGCCGTCGCCAGCCGCCACAGCAACACCGGCCGCACCCGCGCTCGCACCCGCACCGAGTACAACCTGTTCGAGCGGCAGCGCCCGGTCAATCGTGAACTGGCCGAGCACCCGGGTGCCGATGTAAAGCACGGCGGTCTGCCCGGGCGCGACGCCCAGCAGGGGCTCCGCGTGCTCCAGGTCGATGTCGACGATGATCTCGTGTGTGGCGTCGGCGCGGTGCTGCTCGGTGCGCTCGGCCTCGTCGATCGCGCGCAGGCGCGCGGTCGCGGGCACGGGCTCGGCGTGGGCGCGGATCTGCACCTCACACACGAAGGGCGTCTCGGGGTCGAAGCCGGGCTCCCCCGCCCAGCTGAAGCGCCCGCCCGCGATGCGGGAGATCTCGAGCTGCTCCTTCGGTCCGACGACCACCTGGTTCGAGACGGGCCGGATCGACAGCACGTAGCGCGGCTTCCCGTCGGCGGCGGGGCGCCCGAGCTGCAGGCCGCGCCGCTGCCCGACCGTGTACCCGTGGGCGCCGTCGTGCGTGCCGACCACTTCGCCGGTCTCGTCGAGGATCTCGCCCGGCGTGCGGGCGACGTGATCGGAGAGCCAGCCGCGCGTGTCACCGTCGGGGATGAAGCAGATGTCGTGGCTGTCGGGCTTCTGCGCGACCTGCAGGCCGCGCTCGGCGGCCTCGGCGCGGATCAGGTCCTTCGACGGCGTGTCCCCGAGCGGGAAATAGCAGTGGGCGAGCTGGCGCTCGGTGAGCACGCCGAGCACGTACGACTGGTCCTTCGACCACGCGCTCGCGCGGTGCAGCTCGCGGCCGGTGTCGCCGTCAACGAGGCTCGCGTAGTGCCCCGTCGCGACGGCGTCGAAGCCGAGCGCGATCGCCTTGTCGAGGAGCGCGGCGAACTTGATCTTCTCGTTGCAGCGCATGCACGGGTTCGGCGTGCGGCCCGCCGCGTACTCGGCGATGAAGTCGTCGACCACGTCTTCCTTGAAGCGCTCCGAGAGATCCCAGACGTAGAACGGGATCCCGAGCAGATTCGCGGCCCGCCGGGCGTCCATCGCGTCCTCGATCGTGCAGCAGCCGCGGGAGCCCGTGCGCACCGTTCCCGGCATGCGACTGAGCGCCAGGTGCACCCCGACGACCTCGTGGCCGGCCTCGACCGCGCGCGCCGCAGCGACCGCGGAGTCGACGCCTCCGCTCATTGCTGCCAGAACTTTCACCCGAGTATTCTAGGCCAGCCCGGCGGATCGTGCCCGCAGCAGCGCGTCGGGGAGCGCCGCGAGGAGTCGTTCGATCTCGGCGGGCTCGGTGCTCGTGGCGAGGCTGAAGCGGAGCGCGCCCGCGGCGACCGCTTCGGGGAGGCCCAGCGCGCGGAGCACGTGGGAGGGTTCGGCCACGCCGGCCTGGCAGGCGGATCCCACGGAGACGGAGACCCCAGCTGCGTCGAGCAGGAGCACGAGCGAGTCGCCCTGGCAGCCGGGGAAGGTGAAGTGCGCGTTCCCGGCGAGCCGTTCGGCTCCGGGCTGCGGTCCGCGGAGCTCGGCGCTCGGATCGATCGCGCGGATACCGCCGATGAGCTCGTCGCGGAGCTGCGCGAGACGGGCGAGCGCGGCGGGGCGCGGCGCGCCATCCGGGCCGAGGACCGCCCAGAGCGCGGCCGCGAAGGCGACGGCGCCCGCGACGTCCTGGGTGCCGGATCGGCCGCGCTGCTGCGTGCCGCCGTGGAGCAGCGGCTCGATCGCCGCGCGCCGCGACAGCAGGAGCGCGCCCACGCCGACCGGGCCGCCGATCTTGTGGGCGGAGACGCTGAGCGCCGTCGCCCCGGAGCGCGCGAAGTCGATCGGGACCTGGCCGAGCGCCGCGACGGCGTCGACGTGCACGGGGATCCCGCCCTCCTCGGCGACCGCGCAGAGCTCAGCAACGGGTTGGATCGTGCCGACCTCGTTGTTCGCGGCGAGGAAGGAGACGAGCGCGACCTCGCCGGGGCCCGCGTCCGCGATCGCGGTGCGGAGCGTGTCCGGCAGGAGGCGCCCGTCCGCGTCGAGCGGCAGCCACACGAGCGTCGCCCCCTGCGTGTCGCGCAGCCACTCGGCGGATTCGAGCGTCGCGTGGTGCTCCCCGTCGGCGACGAGGATCGTCGATCCGGATCCCGCCCGCCGCCGCCCCCAGAAGAGGCCCTTGAGCGCGAGGTTCACGGATTCGGTTCCGCCGCCCGTGAGGATCAGCTCGGCGTGATCGCAGCCGAGCGCCGCGGCGATCTCGGCGCGGGCGGATTCGAGCCGATCTGCGGCCTCCTGTC
Source organism: Leucobacter sp. PH1c (assembly GCF_000633415.1). Taxonomy (GTDB): domain Bacteria; phylum Actinomycetota; class Actinomycetes; order Actinomycetales; family Microbacteriaceae; genus Leucobacter. The sequence goes on from NZ_AYMV01000020.1 coordinate 10,811, forward strand.
CATGCGCGTGCGTCGACGCCGGGTTGCCCACGGTGCGGAGCGCGTCCAGGTACGCCGCCGCCACCTCGTCCGGCATGGGCGAGGTGGCGGCGTGGTCGAGATAGGCGCGCACGGCGGAGCGACGCGTCGGCTCAGTACAGGAGGTTCGCGAGGCGGCCGCGCGCGGCGATGACGCGCGGATCGGCGACGCCGACGACCTCGAAGAGCTCGAGGAGGCGCTCGCGGATCACGGCGCGATCCTCGGCGTCGCTCGCGGCGAACAGCTCGAGCAGGCGGAGGAACGCGTCCTCAATGTGCCCGCCGGAGACGTCGAGGTCGGCGACGGCGAGCTGCTCGGGCACCCCCGTGGGGGCCGCGGCCGCTGCGGAGCGGATGTCGTCCGCGGAGTGGCCGCTCAGGCGGTGGAGCAGGCGCATCTGCACGAGCGCTGCGCGGGCTGCGGCGTCGGCCGGGGCCTTCGCGAGCACGGCCTCCCACTCGGCGATGGCGCCGGCGAAGTCGCCGCGCTCCCCCGCCTCGACCGCGGCGAGGTGCGCCTCGGGGATCTGGGGCTCGGCGGGCACGGCGGGTTCGTCGCCCGCGTCGGGCGCGGAGACGCGGCCGACCACGCCGTGCTGTTCGGCGAGCTGGAGCAACTGCACGAAGAGCTCGCGCACCTGCGGCTCGGGCTGCACGCCCTGGAACAGCGGCACCGGGCGGCCGCCGACGAGGGCGACGACGCTCGGCACGGTCTCGGCCTGGAACGCCTGCGCGAGCCCGGGGCTCGCGTCGACGTCCACGCGGGCGAGCATCGCGCGCCCATCGAGCTCGCGCGTGATCTCTTCGAGCACGGGGGTGAGCGCCTGCGCGGGCTCGCTCCACGACGCACCCAGCACGAAGACGACGGGCACGATGCTCGAGAGCTGCGCGACCGACTCGAAGGCGGCGTCGGTGACGTCCATCACGAGCGAGGGCACGTCCACGACGCGGGAGTCTGCGCCGGCCCCACCGGCTGCGGCGGACGGGCCTCCGGCAGCCGGGGCGCCCGGGGCGCCTGCTGCACCGGCCTGGCCGCGCGCGGCGAGGTGGCTCAGGTCGACCCCGCCTCCGGGGATCCGTTCGGGCATCTGCTGGGCCATGGTCAGTTCCTCACTCCCACGAGCTCGCTCGTCACGCCGAGCAGCTCGATCTGGGTTCCGGCGGTCTTGCTGGGCACGAAGAAGAGCATCTGGTGCGCGACTTCCTGCACGAGTCGGTCCTGCTCGCCGGTGAGCCCGGAGAGCGCGGTCACGGCGTCCTTCGCCTGCGGCTTGTACCGGCCGCCGTCCGCATCGACGATCTGCTCCTCGATCACCGTGGTGGCGACGAGCGCACCGCCCGCGCCCGTGGAGAGCGCGACGGGCTTCGCGTCGCCCTGCCGCGCGGCGACGGAGAACTTCATCGTCTGCCCCTTGGCGTCGGAGGAGGCCTGCGCCTCCTCAGCGCGGGCCTTGCCGTAGCTGTCGAGCAGCGTGTCGGTGTCGAGGTCGAAGAGTGCCGCCTGCTCGGCGTCCTTCCCGTTCTGCAGCAGCGCGGCGTAGGCCTCGCCGACCTTGCCCGGGGCGAGCACGAGCGTCTCGATATCGTTCGAGAGGAGCGCCGTCCCGTCCTCCGCGGGCGCGGCCTGCGGCATCGAGATGCCGCCGCGAAGCGCGATCACTCGGGAGACGAGGTAGTTCTGGTGCGGATCCTCCTGCGTGAGGAGCAGCGCGAGCGACGGCGAAGCAGCCGTCTCGGCGCTCGCGTCGGCGCCGTCCGCGGTCTCCGCGGGGGCCGCGCCGCCCGCGGTCGATGCGACGGTGACGAACAGCGTGCGCGGCCAGCCCTCAGTGCTCTGCACCAGCTGGTAGTCGAGCGCCTGATCCGTGAGGCGCGGCGGCACAACCGCGTAGTCGGGCTGCGCGGCGCGAATCGTGTAGTTGGCGGTGCGCTGCGCGAGCGCGTCGCCCGTGAAGCGCTCGGCGAGCACGGTCGCGTCGAGCTCATCATCGCCCTGGGCTGCCGTGTCTGCGACGCGCTCGACGATGCGGTCGAGCTGCCCCTCGGTCACGGGGACGGGGGCGACCGCCGACGCGGTGGGCGCGGGCGCCTCCGCGGTCGGGCTGGGCTGCTCGAGCTGCGGCCAGTAGCCGGCGGAGCAGCCGGTGAGCGCGAAGACGGCCGTGAGTCCGAGCGCGGGGAGGGCAGCGCGGCGCAGGCCGCGACGGCGCGGCTCCGCTCGCCGCTGGGCCGCGTCTCCGCCGGCCGCGGGGCTCGCGCCCTCAGCTGAGCTCGCGCCGCTCGCCGGAGCACCGGCTCCTGCCGCGGATCCCGCTCCCGCCGCCGCACTTGCCGCGGTCTCGGTCGTGGGAGCCGCGGTCCCCTTCGGGGTGCGCGAGAACGCATTGCGAATGCCCTGCAGCGGCCCCTTCCGCCCACGGCGCGGGCCGAGCCCGCGCCGGTCGTGATCGACCGCGAGGAGGTACAGCACACCGCCGACGAGGGCGAGCACAGCGCCGCCAACGAGGAGCGGACCGGCCCACGGGGTGTTGCGGTCCTGGGCCCAGACGAGCGAGACGTCCTTCGGCACGGGCTGCGTGCCGTCGGAGGCGATGAGCACGGACTGATCCGCCGCCAGCGAGACGGGCACGCGGAGCGTCTCGGTCTCGGTGCCGGTGCCGGCCTCGTCGATCACCCGCTCCTCAAGCCAGAGGTCCGAGCCGCGCGGGTCGAGCCCGGTGTCGGACGCGGCCTCCTCGGCGGCGACGGCGTCGCTCGCTGCGGCGTCGCTCGCGGGCGCATCGGTGATCGCGGGCGCGATGAGCGCGCTCAGCAGCTTCTCACCACGCGTGTCCACGGAGAGCTCGGCGTGCGAGAACGGCTCGAGCCAGCCGCGCACATCACGGGTGGCGCCCGTCGCGACGAAGGCGTTCTCGCCCTTCACGACGACGTTCGCCTGACCCGGGACCTTCGCGAAGTCGGCGCCGTCGATCACGGCGTAGGCGGTCTCGGACTTCGTGTCGACCGGGAAGCTGATCTCCGCGGGACCGGCCAGGAAGGTTCGCTGGCCGAGACCGAGGATCAGCAGCACGCCGGAGAGCGCGAGCGTCGCAATCGCAAGCACGTATCGCACGTGAGCTCCTCACATTTCGTTGTCGGGATCCTGCGCCGGCGACGGTGGCCCCCGGTGCGTGCTCCGGATCCCTCAGCGTTCAACGCTACCGGAGCTTTCCGTGTGGCACATGCGGAGGCCCCTGATTTCGCCTCGCGCGCACTCAGATCCCCGCGCGGGACACCCGGATGTGAACTATCATGAACCCTTACATGCCTGCGCCGCCACCCCCGGGTGCGTCACGCGCGGGAACACCCCGTTTCAGATCCCGGAGAGCACGTGTCCGAAGCAGCCCAGCCCTTCTCCCCCGCCTTCCGCGGCTACAACCGCGAGGAGGTCGACGAACGGCTCGGAGCACTGACGGGGCACATCGCCACGCTGCAGTCGCACCTCGAGGCGGTGCAGTCCGCGCACCAGCAGGCGTCCACGCTCGGGCAGGAGCAGCGCCAGCTGATCGCCGAGCTGCAGGAGCAGGTCGCGGAGCTCGGGGCGAGCGGCTACTCGGGACTCGGCCTCCGCGTGGAGAAGAGCCTGCAGGTCGCCGAGGATCACGCCCAGCGACTCATGGCCCAGGCCGATCTCGACGCGGAGAAGCTGCGCCGCAGCTCCGAGGAGGAGAGCGCCCGCGTGCTCGCCGCGGCGCAGGCCCGCGCCGACGAGCTCGTCCGCTCCGCGTCCGAGCAGGCGGAGGTGCTCATCACGGGGGCGCGCACCGACACCGCGGAGCAGGACGCTGCGGCGAACGCTGAGCGCGAGCGACTGATTGACGAGGCGCGTCGCGCGGCCGAGCTGACGCGCAGCACCGCGGAGCGCGAAGCGCAGGCGGAGCGCGAGGGCGCGCACCGCGCGGCGCAGGCCGAGCTCGCGACGGCGCAGGCGGAGGCGGAGCGGGTCACGGCTGCGGCACGCGCCGCGGCCGAGGAGCTCCGGGGCGAGACCGAGCACCGCGCAGTCACGCTGTCGCGCCAGCAAGAGGAGAGCGAGCGGGAAGCCGAGCTCGAGCGCGCCCGGCTCGTGCGCGAGGGCGAGCGCGCCCGCGCGGAGTTCGAGGCAGCCCGGCAGCGGGAGGAGGCGGAGCAGGAGGAGCGCTTCACGGAGCGCTCGCGCCAGCTCGAAGCCGACGCCGACGCGCAGCGCCGCGCGCTCACCACCGAGATGGACACGCTTCGCGGCCGCATCGCGCAGGAGCGCGAGGAGCACGACGCCGCCCTCGCGAGCGAGCGCGAACAGCACGACCGTCGCATCGCGTTCGAGCAGCAGACGCACCAGGACCGGGCGGCGCAGGAGCGGGCCGAGCACGAGGCGGCGATCGCGCGCGAGCTCGAGGCGCACCGCGCCGAGCTCGAGACACTCACGGCGCAGACGAACCGCGAGCAGGAGCGCCTCACCGCGCTCGCTTCCCAGGAGCGCGCCGACGAGCAGAGCGCGCAGGAAGCCGAACTGGCCGCTGCCCGCGACGCGCAGGAGCAGCTGCTGAGCGGCGAGTTCGCGGCGCATCGCGAGCGCATCGCCTCCGAGCGCGAGACCCACGACGCGGAACTCGCGCGCGAGCGCGCACAGCACGATGAGTCGCTCCGCGCCGCGATCGTCGCGCACGAGGCACGTCTCCGCGATGAGCAGGAGGCGCACGAGTCGCGGATCGACACCGAGCGCACGCAGCAGCGCACGGAGCTCGACAGCGAGCGAGAGGCGCACGACGCCACGCTCGCCGCCGAGCGGGAGGCGCACGACGCCCGCATCGCCGCCGAGAGCGAGACGCACGAGACCCGAATCGCGAGCGAAAGCGAGGCGCACGACGCCCGCATCGCGAGCGAGCGGGAGGCCCACGAGGCCGCCATCGCGAGCGAGCGCGCCGCGCACGAGGAGCGGATCGCGACGGAGCGGGCCGCGCACGAGGAGGGCATCGCCGCTGAGCAGGCCGAGCACGCCGAGCGCATCGCCGCCGAGCGAGCGAGCCACGACGAGGCGCTCGCCACCGAGCGTGCGGGGCAGGCCCAGGAGCTCGCGGCGACGCGCGACGCGCAGGAGTCCGCGCTCGCGGCCGAGCTCGCCGCGCACGAGACCCGCATCAGCGAGGAGCGCAGCGCTCACGAGGAGCGCATCGGCTCGGAGCTCGTCACCCACCAGGATCGCGTGATCACCGAGTGGGCCGCGCACCGCGAGCAGATCGAGGCGGAGCAGCGCACGCACGCCGACGAGGTCGCGACCGCCCGCGAACGCGCCGCGCAGCTCGCCGAGCGGGAGCGCGCCGCGCACGAGTCGAGCCTGGCCGACGCGGCCACGGTGCAGGACGAGCGCCTCAGCGCGCAGCTGATCGCGCACGAGCAGCGCATCGCGGACGAGCTCGCAGCGGAGACCGAGCGGGCCCGGATCCTGCGCGAGGAGGCTGCGGAAGCACTCGGCCTGGAGCGCGAGGAGCTGGAGCTCCGCATGGAGCGCGAGCGCGCGAAGCTCGCGGCCGACCTCGCCCGTGAGCGCGACGAGCACGATCGCACCATCGCGACCGAGCTCGCCCAGCACGAGGAGCGAATCCGCACCGAGCGCGAGGCGCATGAGGCCGCGATCGCTCGCGAGGTGGCCGCTCAGCGCGCCGCCGTAACCGAGGAGACCGATCTGCTCCGCGCGGACACGGTCGCCGAGCTCGCCGAGTACCGCGGCACGGAGGAGGCGCAGCTCGCCGCGCAGCGCGCCGAGACCGAGGACCGCCTCCGCGAGCTGCAGGAGCGCATCGAGACCGAGAGCCGCGAGTTCGGCCTGAGCTCGACGCAGCAGCGCGAGGCCCTCGAGCAGGATCTCGCCGAGCGCCAGCGCACCGCTGCCGAGACCGCCGCGCAGGAGACCTCGGCCGTCGCGGCCGAGCTCACCGAGCTCCGCGGCCAGCTCGAGGCCGCGCGGGCCGAGTACGAGGTCATCACCCGTGACGCCGCGCAGGAGGCGCGCACCACGCGCGCCGCAGCCGAGCGGCAGGCCGCGGAGATCGTGCTCGAGGCGGAGCGCCGCGCGCAGGCGACGTTCGCCGCTGCCGAGGACCGCGCCTCCAAGGTGCTCGCGGCCGCGGAGGACCGCATGACCCAGCTCAAGGTCGAGCGCGGCGCCGTCGCGCGCTACTTCGAGAGCCTCGGGGAGGTCATCACGAACGCGCAGAAGATGAGCACGGTCGCCGGGCGTCTCGTCGACGCGCCCGTCGCCGACGCGCTCACGAGCGACGATGCGCAGGGCTCCGGCGCGCAGGCCGATGCTTCCGCCGCGCCCGGCACGCAGCCGACGGACGCCTCGGCGTCCTGATCCACCACCGGCCCCGGTAGGGCGCGCACTCGGGCTGCGGCCCGCGCGCCCGGCCGGGGCTTTGTACTCCCCCACCGCACTCGCTCTGACAGACTGGACCCATGACTCTTACCGCGGCAGCAGACGGATCGGCACTCGGCAATCCCGGACCGGCCGGGTGGGCCTGGGTGATCGACGAGCAGCAGTGGCGCGCCGGCGGGTGGCCCAAGGCCACGAACAACCAGGGCGAGCTGATGGCGGTGCTCGATCTGCTCCTCGCGACTGCGGAGCGCGCCGAGGAGCCGCTCCTCATCCTGTGCGACAGCCAGTACGTCATCAACTCGGTGACGCAGTGGATGCCGGGCTGGAAGCGACGCGGCTGGCGCAAGGCCGACGGCAAGCCCGTGCTCAACCGCGATCTGCTCGAGCGGATCGATGAGGCTCTCATCGGCCGCACGGTGCGCTTCGAGTGGGTGAAGGGCCACGTGGGGCACCCCCTGAACGAGGCGGCCGACGATCGCGCGCGCGCTGCGGCGACCGCGTTCAAGGCGGGCCGGGCACCCGACGCAGGCCCCGGTCTCGCCGGCGCTCCCGCCCGTACCGCGCCCGCGGTGGACGTGGAGCCCGCTGCGCCGTCGGCGCCGACGCTCTTCTGAGCCGGGCGAGCGGATCCCGGGCGCACCGCCCGGTCAGGGTCATCCCGCTCGGAGCTCGGAGCCTCGGAGCCTCCGGGCGAACTGCTCCTCGCGCAGGGCGGTAGCTAGGAGAGCCGCCAGCAGTGCGCGTGGTAGTGCCGCCGATCCTGCACGGCTGCGGAGTCCCCGAACAGGTGTTCGGCGGACCAGGCGACGACGTGCGCTTGCCCGATCGGGATCCCGGACCCGCAGTCCGGGCAGCGGTACTCCTTCTCGGCGCGCGACGCCGAAATCTCCCGGACGAACCACTCGCGTCCGCGGCGGCTCACGCGCTGCGCACCACCGTTCGCGAGGCGGGTGACATCGCGCAGCTCAGATGGCTGCGCGCGACGGTGCTTGCGCGGCATTCCGGGGATCCCCTACCACCAGTGGTTGGCGGTCCAGAAGGCGTACGCCTGCGCCCAGCTCCCGTACCGGTCGGTCGCGTAGCCGCTCGCCCACCGCAGGTTGTCGATCGGGTCGTAGCCGTTGCCGGGAACCTTGCTGCAGGGGTACGCCTGGATCAGCCCGCAGGCGCCCGAGCTCGCGTTCGTCGCGTTCGGGTTCCAGCCGCTCTCCTTGGAAGCGATGAAGTCGACGTAGCCCCAGTCGCCCTCGGCGATGCCGGCGGCGCCCATCCACTCGGCGGGCGAGCCGCCCCCGGAGTACTTCGGCGGCGCGCCGAGCCCGGCGCTCGATCCGCCGGCCTCGCGTTCCGCGGCGAGCTTGGCCTCCTCGGCCTCCTTCTTCGCCTTCTCCTCGGCCTCCTTCTTCTTCCGCTCCTCCTCGGGATCGGGAAGCTGGACGACGGGAACCTCGGCGTAGACCAGGTCAGCCTCGGGCGACACGTTGGGCGTGAACTCCTGGTGGATCCGCTCCTGGAACGCCTGGTAGGCGAGCGCCTCGTCGTCCGCCTGCGCGCTCGGCAGCGCGAAGGGCGCGATGACGGCAGCGCCGAGGAAGCCCACGACGGCGAGCCCCGCGATGGGGCCACGCAGCCGGAAGCGACGGGAGGCGGAGGAAGAGTTCAGAGAAGCCACAATGTAACGATTCTATCTCAGCAACGGCTCGGGGACAACGCGGCCGGGAATTCTCCCAGCACCGCCGGGACGGAGCCGTGCGGACTGCCCTGACTTGACGGAGCAAGTCCTCCGCAAATTCCCGCATTCCCCTGACGAGAATGGCAGCACTACGAGATGAAGTGCGACATGAGCGATCCTCGCTCTCACGTGTAGTGAGCAGTACGTACCGCTTTGATCAGCGCGCCAACCGGGAAGATGCACAGTAGGCGTGCGCCAGGAACGCCGCTCATCACGTACGGCACCCCACAGGCGTTCCCAGGGTGTGCTTTCAGATCAACGACGGTCCGCACACGATGCGAAGTTCATGCGCCCTGCGCACAGGGAACCATGAGCCACACATCGCCCTCGAGTACGGAAGGACAATGCTCGATATTCCTGCGCTTCACTCTGTCTCATAGAGATGTAGCTTCATCGTCGGAGCGCGAGTGCAGGCATCTTCCTCAATCAGGTCTGTCCTCGCCGGTGTTGTCGTGAACGAGGGTTTGGGTGTGTGCTGCGTGTACGGGTGGAGGGCTGCAATGTCGAAGCAGGAAACCCCACTATGAGCTTGCTCGGCAGGGAATGGAAGAGCGTCGTCTTGCGTCGCTCACTCAGTTCTTTGTCCGGCGGAGCGGGCCAGCCCAGTGAGCCTGGGCTCACTCGGCACCCCGGAGGGTCTCATCCAATCAACCTGCTCTCCCGGCGAGCACAGTGTCAGACTGCACTATGGCATGAGTCCCAGCGGGTCTGTCATGCACCCTGGACCTCTCGGATCGTTGTCGTCCCAGGGCTTGCTTCCGGCGTCGAATTGCCCGAGGAGGTCATGCTTGGTGAATCCAGGCTCCACCACTCCCTCCTGAACGAGGCACGCGGCCCACAGCTCCATGTCATCAACCTTTTCGGGATTCAGTCGCATGCGGTAATACATGACCATGACCCCACCGTCCGAGAACGCGCACTCTCCCAAGATGTCAGGCGGTTGGTCACTGGACAGTGTTTCGCCGGTAACAGTCTCTCGGCCATACTTATCCCACGTCACTTCAAGATTGTGCAGAGTGAAGCAGTCTTCAACGAGGTTTATTGCTTCCGAGAGTTCCTGCTCCGTAACCTTGCTGTCTGCAAATACTTCTCGCGCAAAGCTCGAAGGATAGTCTCTCAGCAAGGATGCGATTTCTTGAGCCCAAGGGCCGGTAATGGACCGTGGGCCGTCGGGAGCCGTGTATTCCCCATCGGCGCACCCGCTGAGAACCAGTGCCAACATCACAACAGGGATGAGTTTTTTCTCATTCGCCGCGAAGATCATCCGCTAGCCCTTCATTACCCCTCTGTTCGCATATGACAACCCGTCAGAGCTGTAAGCCCACGTTCGGTGCCCGGCCCAGTTGCCGTGTCGAGACCAGCTATTGAGCGCATACACTGCATACGCCCCACGATTGCAGTAGGAGTTCCAGCCGCGAATCGATGTGGGTTCGTTCGCGTTACAGAAGGAAATGGCCTCTGCTGTTGTGGGTTCTTCAGCAACGAGCGAGACGCCAGCAAGTGCCCCCGCGAGCCCCACAGCAGCGGCAATCGCAACGGTACGTTTCCTGAGGCTTGAGTGATGTCCCGCACGCAGCGACTGCGAGGCTCTCAACTTCCCTGAGTCGGCGGTCAGATCTAAGAGCGAGAGGAACAGGCGTGCGAACATCGATCCTCCAATCAACGAAAGCCATCAGGGTGTGGAGCAAGCTAACATGCACAGAAAGCTCTCGCGGGGTACCTATTCTTGCCACGTTTCCATGGGGAGGCCCGCGTGCCGAAGCCGCCAAATATCCAAACGGCTCCTGTATCTGAAGGGGATCTGCGGGCGCGCCTCTGGCTTGGGTCGAGCGGAGCCGGCCCGTTCGAGGCCACAGAATAGGTCGCAGAGTAGCCGCCGCCAGCATCGAGGCGTGACCGCATCAGGACTTCCGTGTCGCCAGTTGCCGCAATTCGACCTTGTCTGGTGAACGTAGGCTTTCCATGGTCAGGCTACCGAGCGCTTGAGGAGCTCACTCCCGACACGATCTTCCCCCTGCGCGCTCACAGGGAAAGAGCTCCCATGTCCATCGGTCGTCGCAGACCACAGAACGGACTGCCATCGATCGGGCGCAGGAGGCCGCGGCCAAATGAGTATCTCGAGTACGCTCCACGAGGGTGTTCCGGCCCCGACGACACCCGAGTGCATGTGTGTCGAGCAAGGAACGCTCCGACGGTAGCGGCTGCACCGACCGCGCAGTCAGGGCGAACCGAGTGACCGCATGCGGAGCACGAGATGTGGCGGGCAGAAGCGCACCGCGCGGCGGCACTAGCGCGTGGAAAGGATGATCTCCACGACGCCGTCGAGCAGGGCGTCGACCTGATCCTCGTCGTAGCCGCGCCACTGCGAGTGGAACACGACGTCGCGCACCTCGGCGGGCGGCATCTCGAGCTCGCGGCGCTCGAACATCTCGGAGACCCGGTCGAGGAAGGCGTCGACCTGCGAGCGGCGGTAGCCGGTCGCGAAGATCCCCCGGCGCCGGAACCGGCGACCGCGCGGGCGCTGGATCCGACCGCGCACCTCGGACAGGAGCGCGCGAGTCTCGTCCCACCACGCATCCTCGCCCGCGGCGCGGACCTTGGCGCGCCGCTCGCGCTCGAAGAACACCTCTTCCAGGCGATCCAGTGCGGCATCGACGTAGCGCGTCGAGTAGCCCGCGCGCTTCACGGGGAAGGCTGTCTGGCGGATCTCCTCGGCGGTGAGCGGCGTCCCTTCGGAGGCCGCCCCCTCGTAGGCGCCGCGAGCGCGCGCCAGGAAGGCGTCGACGGGCTCCTGGGCGTAGCCGAGCTGGGATCCGGTCGCGAGCGGGAACGAGGTGTGCACCGATCCATTCTGCCCGGAGCCTCGCCGCCCTTGCTGGGAATGTGCGGACATCACACGACCCCGAGCGCGAGCGCGACGCCGTAGACGCCGACGGCGGAGGGGAGCAGCGAGTCGAGCCGATCCAGGAAGCCGCCGTGGCCCGGGATCCAGGAACTCATGTCCTTGACGCCGAGGTTCCGTTTGATGAGCGACTCGGTGAGGTCTCCCCCGGTTGCGGTGAACAGCACGACGACGCCGAGCACGACACCGACCCACCAGGGCTGGTCGAGCGCGAAGATGGCGACAGAGACGCCGACCGCGGTCGCGACGATCGCCGCGCCGAAGAAGCCCTCCCAGGTCTTGTTGGGGCTGATCCGCGGGGTCATCTTGGTGCGGCCGAGCGTCACGCCGGCGGCGTAGGCCCCGACATCGACGGACACGACGATCGCGACGAGCGAGAAGACCCACCACTCCCCGCGGTCGGCATCGACGAGCAGCACCGCGAAGGAGGCGAGGAAGGCGACGTAGACGAGCGTGAAGAGCCCGGAGAACACGTCGCGGACGAGCGTGCGCGGCGGCGTCTCCCACGCGGGGAAGAGCCCCTCGACGAGACGCCAGACCGTGAGGAGCGCCGAACCGGCGAAGAGACCGAGCAGCATGCCCTCGGCGCCCCAGAGGAACGCGCCACCCACGACGACGAGGCCGCCGAGCACGACCCCCACCCGGGGCACGCGGCGCCCCGCCACGCGGAAGGCCGATGCGAGCTCGACGAGCGCGATCGACACGATGATCGCGACGAGCGCGACGAACACCTCGCGCATGAGGAACAGGCTCGCGAGGAACACTCCGCCGAACACGAGCCCCGAGAGGATCGCGAAGAACAGGTTGCGGCCCGCGCGGGCCTCAATGCGGGCGTTCGTCGCTTCGAGCTGCGCGCGCTTCGATTCGAAGGCGCTGCGCAGCTCGTCGCGACGCTCCGAGCCGGTCATGCGGCTCAGACCTCCAGCAGCTCGGCTTCTTTGCGCTTCAGCGCATCATCGATCTGCTCGATGAACTGCTTGGTCACGAGCTCGAGCTCCTTCTCGGCGCGCGTCACCTCGTCCTCACCGATCTCGCTCTTGAGCGCCTCGAGGTCGTCCTTGCCCTGGCGACGCACGTTACGGATCGCAACGCGCGCGTCCTCGGCACGGCCCTTGACGATCTTCACGAACTCCTTGCGGCGCTCCTCGGTGAGCTCGGGCAGCGCGACGCGGATCACGGAGCCGTCGTTCGAGGGGTTCGCCCCGAGGTTCGGCATGTCGCGGATCGCCTGCTCGATGTCCTTCATCGCACCCTTGTCGTAGGGGGTGATGATGAGGCTGCGCGCGTCCTGGTTCTGCACCGAGGCGAGCTGCGGCAGCGGCGTCGGGGTGCCGTAGTAGTCGACCTGCAGGTTCTGCAGCAGCGCGGGGTTGGCCCGACCGGTGCGCACCGAGGCGAAGCCCTCCTTCGCGGACTCGACCGCGCCGTTCATGCGGTCCTTAATATCGACGAAGACCTCTTCGATCACGGTGCTCTCCTTATGTGTTGCCGAACTGGATCAAGCTTAGCGGTGAACGAGCGTGCCGAGCTTCTCGCCACGGATCGCGGCGGTGACATTGCCCGCCGGCTCCATGCCGAACACGCGCATCGGCATGCCGTTGTCCATGCAGAGGCTGAAGGCGGTCGAGTCGACGACCTTGAGGCCCTGGACGAGCGCCTCGCCGTAGCTGATGTCGCGGATGAGGGTCGCCTCGGGATCCTTCGCGGGATCGGCCGTGTAGACGCCATCGACGCCGTTCTTGGCCACGAGGACCTCTTCGGCGTGGATCTCGAGCGCGCGCTGCGCGGAGACCGTGTCCGTGGAGAAGTAGGGCAGGCCGGCGCCTGCGCCGAAGATCACGACGCGCCCCTTCTCGAGGTGGCGGATCGCGCGGAGCGGGATGTAGGTCTCGGCGACCTGCGTCATCGTGATCGCCGACTGCACGCGGGTCTCGACACCCGCCTGCTCGAGGAAGTCCTGAAGGGCGAGGGCGTTCATCACGGTGCCCAGCATGCCCATGTAGTCGGCGCGCTCGCGGTCCATGCCGCGCTGCGAGAGCTCGGCGCCGCGGAAGAAGTTGCCGCCGCCGACGACGACCGCGACCTCGGCGTGCTCCATTGCAGCGGCGATCTCGCGAGCGATCTGGCTCACCACGTCGGGGTTCACCCCGAGGGTGCCGCCACCGAACGCCTCGCCGGAAAGCTTCAGCAGTACTCGACGCTTGCGGTCTGCGGTCTCAGTCATGTGGGGTCTCCTTCGCGGGGCACGGGTGGTGGATGGTGTGGGGCCTGCGACTCAGGCCCATGATAGTGCGGGCATAGCACGGGACCCGGACCAAATTGGCCCGGGTCCCGTGACTACCAGTTAGGCGCCGACCTTGCTGCGAGCGAAGCTGGTGACCGTGATGCCGGCCGCCTCAGCGACCTTCTTCACGTCGCGCTTCTCGTCATCCAGCGCGTGGACCTGCTCGCCGAGCACGACCTGCTTGAAGAACGCGTTCAGACGCCCCTCAACGATCTTCGGGAGCGCAGCCTCGGGCTTGCCCTCGTTCTTCGAGATCTCGGTGACGATCTCGCGCTCCTTCTCGACGTCGGCCGCGGGAACCTCGTCGCGCGTGACGTAGAGCGGATCGGCGAACGAGATGTGACGAGCGATGCTGAGTGCAGCCTCTGCCCCGTCGCCCTCGTAGCCCACGACCACGCCGATCTGCGGGGGCAGATCCTTCGAGGTCTGGTGGAGGTAGACAGCCGTCGCGGGAGCCTCGACGCGCGTGACCTTGCGGAGCACGATGCGCTCGCCGATGATCGCCGACTCGTCAGCGATCACGTCGGCAACGGTCTTGCCGTCGGCGGGGGCCGCGAGGGCCTCCTCGGCGTTCGTCGCGTTCGCGGCGGTGATCGCGTCGAGGACGCGATCTGCCAGAGCGATGAACTTCTCGTTCTTCGCGACGAAGTCGGTCTCGCAGACGAGCTCGATCATCGTTGCAGCACCCTCGGTCTGGCGGACCGCGACGAGACCCTCGCTCGCCTCGCGGTCGCCGCGCTTCGCGACGCCCTTCAGGCCCTTGAGACGCAGGATCTCAATCGCCTTCTCGATGTCGCCCTCAGCCTCGACGAGTGCGTTCTTGCTGTCGAGCATGCCGGCGCCGAGACGCTCGCGCAGCTCCTTCACAGCGGCCATGCTTACTGCAGCCATGTGTGACTCCTTCTGAGTGGTTCTGAACGTGTACGGGGAACCGAATTACTCGGCAGCGGGAGCAGCGGCCTCGGTGGCCTCTGCAGCGGGTGCCTCAGCGGCGGGCGCCTCAGCAGCCTCGGCGGCGGGGGTCTCGGCACCGAGGAGCTCGACCTCCCACTCGGCGAGGGGCTCAGCAGCGGCCTCGCCAGCCTCGGGCTTCTGGTGGCGCTCCATGAGGCCCTCAGCAACGGCGTCGGCGATCACGCGGGTGAGCAGCGCGACCGAGCGGATCGCGTCGTCGTTGCCCGGGATCGGGTAGGTGACCTCGTCGGGGTCGCAGTTCGTGTCGAGGATGGCGATCACGGGGATACCGAGCTTCTTCGCCTCGTCGATCGCGAGGTGCTCCTTCTTGGTGTCGACCACCCAGAGAGCCGAGGGCGTCTTGCCCATGTTGCGGATGCCGCCGAGCGACTTCTGCAGCTTCTCGAGCTCGCGCTTCTTGAGGAGGAGCTCCTTCTTGGTGAAGCCGCTCGTGGTGCCCTCGAAGTCGAGCTGCTCGAGCTCCTTCATGCGCTCGAGGCGACCGGTGACGGTCTGGAAGTTCGTGAGGAGGCCGCCGAGCCAGCGCTGGTTCACGTAGGGCTGGTTCACGCGGGTCGCCTGCTCGGCGATGGCCTCCTGGGCCTGCTTCTTCGTGCCGACGAAGAGGATGTTGCCGCCACGGGCAACGGTGTTCTTCACGAAGTCGTACGCGGCATCGATGTAGCCGAGCGACTGCTGCAGGTCGATGATGTAGATGCCCGAGCGCTCGGTGAAGATGAAGCGCTTCATCTTCGGGTTCCAGCGGCGGGTCTGGTGTCCGAAGTGGACGCCGCTGTCGAGCAGCTGGCGCATGGTAACGACGGCCATTGCCGTTCTCCTGTTCTGCGCACCACGAATGGCGCGCTTGCGGTTGTATTCGATCGCGGATGCGATCAGATCCTGGTGCCCTCGAGCCCCGCCGCTTCGATCAGAGAACCGAAGACCGGTGGCGGTGCGCCGATGAGTGGGCACGCGAAGTCACCTCTTTCGAGGCGCGTCGACCAGTGTAGCATCCGCGTCCCCCGCGCACCGCACGCGGGCGCGCGGTTTCGCGTGTCGCGGCGGCGGGGATTTCGGGAGGGCCGGCAGCCGGGGCTTCGGGGCTTCCGGCGGCCGGGGTTTCCGGGGTTTCCGGGGTTTCGAGTGTCCGGGTTCGCGGTGCAGCGCGGTGTCGCGGTGCATCGCGGTGCGTTCCGGTGCCGAAATGCATCGCGTTCCGGTACCGCGCTCCGCTCACACTCACCGCCCCCAGGCCCTCAGCGGGATCCGTTTCCACACCCCGCGTCTTTCACTCCCCGAAGCGCGCTGCCCCGGCATGCTCCCCACATGACTCTCTCCCGTTGGTTCCCCTCTCGAGCGCGCGCGCCTCGGGCATCGCGCGCATTCCAAGCAGCGCGCGCATCCCGAGCAGCACGCGCATCCCGAGCACCCCTCGATTCCCGAGCGACCCTCAGTTTCCGAGCAACCCGCGCGCTGGGCGCGCTCCTCATGGTCGTCGTACTGAGCCTGCTCGGTGCGTTCGGGGCACTCTGGACGCTCCGCGCGCTCGAGTGGCGGGACACCTCGGGCACGGCGTTCGAGCGCGAAGCCACAGGCGGAGCACTCATCCCGGCGCTGGCCCCCGTGTGTGAGTCCGCGCTCGCACCGATGCGCGGTCTCGCGCCCACGCCGATGCACGCTCCCCCGCGGTACTCCGCAGTTTTCCCGGTGCCGCGCTCGGCGTCGCCGGTCGGCGCCGAGCGCTCGGCGCGCTCCCACCCGTACGTCGACCGCTGGCTGTCGCCGCTCCCCGGCCCGCTCAACGTGGTCGGACCGTTCCGCGCACCCGAGACCCCATACACCTCCGGGCACCGGGGAATCGATCTGCCCGCACACCCGGGAGCGGCCGTGCGCGCCCCAGCGGGCGGCGAGGTCGTCTTTGCCGGAGCAGTCGCGGATCGTTCTGTGGTCTCGGTGCGCGTCGATGCCACGACCGTCTATGCGCTGGAGCCGGTGACCGCGGCTCCCCCGGCGGGCACGGCCGTTCGCGCGGGCGACGCGATCGGCCTCGCCGCAGCCGGCGGGCACTGCGGGGATGAGTGCGTGCACCTCGGCGTGCGGGTCGACGAGCGGTACGTCTCGCCGCTCCGTTTTCTGCTCGGACGCCCCGAGCTGCTCCCCTGGGACGGGGACTGATACTGAGCGGGCTGCCCGAGCCAGGACTCCGGCCAGGGGTCAGGCGCGGGGGTGCGCCTGACGATAACGCTCGGCGAGCCGCTCCGTGGAGACATGCGTGTATACCTGTGTGCTCGCGAGGCTGGAATGCCCCAGCATTTCCTGCACCACGCGCAGGTCGGCTCCGCCGTTGAGCAGGTGGGTCGCCGCCGTGTGGCGCAGGGTGTGCGGTCCGCTCGGGCCACCGCCCGGCTCCTGCTCGAGCTCTCGGGAGACGAGCCGGTACACGGCACTCGGGGTCAGCGGGGATCCCGAGGTCCCGAGAAACAGCTCCGCTCCCCCAGGGGTGCGCCCGGAGCTTGCGGGCGCACGCTCATCACGCGCGGGTCCTCGGTCGGCCGCGCGGGCGAGGAGCGCCGGGCGTCCGTGTTCCTCGTAGGCGGCGAGCGCTTTCGCAGCCGGGGCGCCGAAGGGGACCACGCGCTCCTTGCCGCCCTTGCCGAGCACGCGCACGGTGCGCTGCCGCCGATCCAAGCCGCTGGAGCTCAGGCCGCACAACTCAGACACCCGGAGCGCGGTGGCGTACAGCAGTTCGAGTACCGCGTGGTCGCGCAGCGCGTCCGGGTCCCCGCTCGCGGCGCGCGCCGCGGCTCGGTCGAGGATGCGGGCGATCTGTTCGTCCCCGAGCACGCGGGGCAGCGACTGCGGAGCCTTCGGGGTGCGCAGCCGCCCGGCGGGGTTGCCCGGCACGAGTTGCCGTGTTTCGAGCCAGGTGCCGAACGACTTCAGTGTGGCAACGTTCCGGGCGAGCGTGCTCGCCGCGAGCCCGCGCTGCTGCCGATCCCAGAGCCACGCGCGCATCAGTTCGAGGTCGCACTCGGGGAGCTGCGTCGACCCGGCGTCGGCGGCGAACTCGGTGAAGTCCTGAAGGTCCCGACGATACGCGCGCACGGTGTGCTCGGAGTAGCCGTACTCAGACTGGACCGCGGCGAGAAACGCTGCGGTGGCGGTCGTGAGGTCCATGCCTCACATTCTCCCCTGCTCTGCCTCGTCGCTCGCCCCGTTTCCCCAAGTTTGCAGCGACTTTGATCCGTTATAGCCACTCCATACCGGATCAAAGCGGTCCCAATCTTGCCCCGGGGGGGGCGCACAGCACCCGCCACCTCCCCCGTTCACACGCAGCCGTACTCCGCGGTGCGCCCAGCGGCCTGCATCGCTGCCGCCCGCCTCTCGATCGCACGCCGAGGGCATCGACGTCGACTCCGCTGAGCGCTCCCAGTGAACGAGCGCAGTCGTTCCCCTACCCCCGCCGCAGCGCCCAACGATACGGTTCCGGGCCCGGCGCGTCCCGGCGGGTGACCTCGCCCAAGAGGTGCAGCTCCGCAAGCGCGCGCTGCGCGTCCCCGGGTTCCACGCCGGCGTGACGCGCAACCTCATCGACGGAGCGGGAGCCGCGAAGCGGGAGCGCGTCGATCACCCGGCGGTGCAGCACCGGCTGCCGGTCGTCGGCTCCCTCCGGGGCTGCGGCTCTGGTTCGCTCCGCAGCGGCAGCGGCTCCCCCGCTGGCGATTCCCGCGGGAGCCTCGCCCACGGAACCCTCGCCCGCAGGAGCCTCGCCCACGGAGCCCTCGCCCGCAGGGGCCTCGCCCGCGGAAGCCACGCCCGCGGAAGCCCCACCCGTGCCCGCGCCCGTGCCCGCGCCCGGCCCGGGCCAGGCGTCGTGCGCGTCTTCGAGGAGCTCCGCGAGGTCGTGCTCGCTCGAGATAAGCGCGGCCCCGTACTCGCGAATGAGTCGGTGGCACCCCGAGGACGCCGCGCTGGTCATGGGCCCGGGGACCGCGCCGATCGGGCGACCGAGCGTCGCCGCGTGGCCGGCGGTGTTGAGCGAACCGGAGCGAACCCCAGCCTCGGTGACGAGCGTGGCCCCCGACAGGGCCGCGATGAGCCGGTTGCGCTGGAGGAAGCGCCACCGCGTCGGCGCGGTTCCCGGCACGAGTTCGGCGCACACCGCGCCCTGCTCCCGGATCCGGGCGAGCAGGGCGTCGTGCGCGGCCGGATACACGCGATCGGCTCCTCCTGCGAGCACCGCGACTGTGCGACGCCCTGCGGCGAGCGCAGTGCGGTGGGCCACCGCGTCGACGCCGTACGCGGCGCCGGAGACGATCACTCGGCCGGCGGACGCCGCAGCGCCTGCGAGATCGGCAGTGACGTGGGTGCCGTAGCCCGTGCAGGCGCGAGCCCCTACGACCGCGAGCGCGGGCATGCTGAGCGTGCGCGGATCTCCGCGAACCCAGAGCAGGTGCGGCGCGTGAGGCCCGAGGTCGTTGAGCTGCTGCGGCCAGGCGTCGTGGGACGGTGTCACGACGCGCATGCCCAGCGCGAGCGCCCGCTCGATGTCGCCGGCAGTCTCGGACTCGGCGAGGCGGGGGCGCCACCGTCGCAGCGCGGCCGCAAGCACGGGGCCGCTGAGCGATTCGTCACCGGCATCCGGGCCCGGGTCCCCGTGTTCGCCGCCCCCGTCGCGCAGGAGGGCCGCGAGTTCTCGGGTGCTCGAGCCTCGCACGAGCGGCGCGAGCGCCCCAGCGGCGCCCAGCCGCGCGATGAGTGCGCCCGCGACCGCGTCCCCCGGTTCCGTGAGTCGGGACCAGACGATTCGCGCGAAGAGCTCGGCGATGTGGTCGAGCGCCGCCGGAGCGGTGTGTTCCCCGGGAGCACCCAGGGCCCACAGTGCGCGCAGCCGCGCTCGGGTCTCCGAGTCGGGGACGAGCGGGGCGGGCCGACGACTGGCCTGGCCGGTCACTGGGCTCCCCCACTCCTCAGGACGAGCGCCTGGGCGATCTCGTTCCGGCGCGGCCGCCCGGTTCCCGCGAGGTCGGCGATGCTCCAGGCCACACGCAGGACGCGGTCGTACCCGCGGAGGGTGAGCGCCCCGCGGCTGAGGGCGCGGTCGAGCACCGCGGTGTCCGTGGCGGGGAGCCGGAGCGCGGGCCCCCGCAGCCAAGCTCCGGGGACCTCGGCGTTGACGCGCCATCCCGTGCCGTGGAGCCTGGCCCCTGCGCACGCCCGGGCTTCGGCGACACGGGCGCGCAACTCGGCGCTCGTGCGCGGGCCACCGCTCGGTTCGTTCCGATGCGCGAGCGAGACGCGCCGCAGTTCCAGCTGGAGGTCGAGCCGATCGGCGAGCGGGCCCGAGATGCGCTGCTGGTATCGGAGGCGCGCGCTCGGCGTGCACTGGCACTGCAGCGCAGGGTCCGTCGAGTGCGCGTTGCCGCAGGGGCAGGGGTTGGCCGCGAGGACAAGCTGTATACGCGCCGGCATGGTGGCCCGGACCTGGGCGCGGTGGATCTCGACCCGCCCCGATTCGAGAGGCTGTCTGAGCGATTCGAGTACCGTGCGCGAGAACTCCGGGGCCTCATCGAGGAAGAGCACGCCCCGATGGGCCCGGGTGAGGGCGCCGGGGCGCACCGCCGCGCCGGCGCCGCTTCCGATGACCGCCGCGGCCGACGCCGTGTGGTGCGGGCTCTCGAACGGCGGTCTGCGGATGAGGCGCGTCAACGCGGTTTCGCTACCGAGCGAGGCGATGCTGCTCACCTCAAGCGCCTCGTCATCGCCGAGCTCGGGCAGGATCGTGGGCAGACGGGACGCGAGGAGCGTCTTTCCCGCGCCGGGCGGGCCGAGCAGGGACACGTGATGGCGCCCCGCTGCGGCAACCGCGAGCGCGGTGACCGCCTCACCCTGTCCGACGATCTCTCGGATGTCGAGACCCGATGCCGCGCTCGCACCTCCGCTCGATCCGGCACGCGACTCGCCTCGGGTTTCGTCGCACAGTGCTCCCTGTGCACCGGCGGGCCGTCTCCCCGGCACGCCACCGCGGGCGCCGACGACCGGACGCTCGGAGTCGCGCTCGCCCCGGTGCCAGCCGACGGCTTCGCGCAGATCACGCACCCCGATCACCTCGATCCCCGGCACGAGCTCGGCCTCGCACGCCCCCTCGTCGGGGACCATCACTCGTGCAAAGCCGAGCGCCTGCGCCGCAATGGTCAGGGATAGCAGCCCGGCCGGCCGCCGCAGGTCGCCTCCCAGCCCGAGCTCGCCGAGATGCGCGGTCTCCGCGAGGCGATCCTCCGGGAGGTGCCCGGACACAGCGAGCACCGCGAGAGCGATCGCGAGGTCGAAGGCAGAGCCGTGCTTCGGAAGCGAGGCGGGGCGGAGGTTGACCGTGAGAAAGCGGTCGGCGAGCGGGAGCCCCGCCTGCGCGGTCGCGGCGCGAACGCGCAGCTTCGCCTCGGCGAGCGCCGTGTCCGGAAGGCCGATGATCGCCATGCCGGGGAGCTGCCGCGACACGGCGGCCTCGACCGTGATCACGGCCCCCTGCATACCGGTGAGGGCGACGGAGGAGACGCGGCGCACGTCGCTCATACAATCCCCCGCAGGTGATCGATCCGGGGCACCGATCCCGCCGAGAGCAGGATCCCGATCGCGTCGATGCGGATCGCCTCGAAGCGGTCGCTCAGCCCGCCCCCATCGCGGTGCGCGCCGAGCCACTCGCCGACGAGGAGGCGCAGACGCGCCGCCTTCTGCGGAGTGACGGCAGAGAGCGGGGTACCGTACCCCGTACCGCGTCGGGTCTTCACCTCGACCGCGACGAGCGTGCGCCCCGTCTCCACCACGAGGTCGAGTTCTCCGAGACGGCACCGCCAGTTGCGGTCGAGGATCTCATAGCCGTGCTCCGCGAGGTACGCTGCGGCGAGCGCTTCGCCGTGCGCGCCGACGGTACGGCGCTGGGCGGAACGCTCCGGATGGGCGTGCAGTGCGGGGTTCATGGGGCACCTCCTGCCGATCATTTTCGGCAGCGGGGCGCCCGGCGCGCAGCGGGATCCTCAATATGTGGAGAACCCGCACGGGCACGGCACGGGAAGCGGGCTGTGGGCGGCCTTCGAACAACCACCCTGACCGGGCCGCACAATGCGGCAGCACCGCGCGAGGTGGTTACTCGTCGAGCGCAAGCTCCTGCGGCAGCGAGAACTCGCGGGCCGACAGCTCCTCGACGTTGACGTCCTTGAACGTGAGCACGCGAACTGACTTCACGAAACGGTCGGCGCGGTACACATCCCACACCCACACGTCACTCATCGTCAGCTCGAAGTAGAAGTCGCTCCCCGCGTCCTGCCGCTTCAGGTCGACCTCGTTCGCCAGGTAGAAGCGGCGCTCGGTTTCGACGACATAGCGGAACTGGCTCGCGATGTCGCGGTACTCGCGAAACAGCGACAGCTCAGCTTCGCGCTCGTAATCGTCCAGCTCGTCCTCGTTCATCCCGTCCATCCTACGCCGTCCCGGAGCGATGCGGAGGACCCCCACTCGCCCGCAACACACGGGGTGCACGCGGGATTGACTTATTCGAACGTATGTTCGAATATTGCTCCATGAATTCGACCGCCACTGTCCACTCGCTCCAGCAGCGCATCTCCCAGATGCAGCCGGTGCGCTTGGACGAGCGCGCGCTCCCCACCCCTCCGGGCCTCCGGGGTTTGCTCCCGGGCGGGGCGCTGCACGCGGGCAGCAGCTACACCGTCCGCGGCTCCGCGCAGCTGGCTCTCGCTTTCCTCGCCGCCGCTTCCGCCGCAGGGGCCTGGTGCGGGGTCATCGGCCTCCCCGCGTTCGGGGCCGAGGCCGCAGCGGCGCTCGGGATCGCGCTCGACCGCTGCATCCTCATTCCCGAACCGGGCAGTGAGGCGATCAGCCTGGCGGGTGCGCTGAGCGAGGCGCTCACCGTGGTCCTCGTCCATCAGCCGCAGCGGCCCCGCGCGGGAGACGCCGAGCGCATCGCCGCCCGAATGCGCGAGCACGGCTCTGCGCTGCTCGTTTCCGGCGAGTGGCCGCACCCGGAGAGCGCGCTGCGCGTCACCGCGTCCCGCTGGACCGGCCTCGGCCACGGCACGGGCGTGCTCGCCGAGCGCGAGATCGCGGTGCAGTCGCAGGACCGCCGCGGGGTGCGTCAGCACCGGGTCCGCTTCGCCGACGGCGCGCTCGCCGAACTCGCGACGGACGCGGCGAGCGGCACCGCATCCGCTTCCCCGATGCTTCGCGCGGTTCCTCCCGCCCCGGCGGCGCACCTTCAGGAGGGCCACCATGCCGGCCGCTGAACGAGTGCTCATGCTCTGGATCCCGGACTGGCCGATCCACGCGATGCTGCGCGAGCGCGAGGCACAGGCCCGCAGCGCGGCCGCGAACGGCGAGCGGCCCCCCTCCGGTGCGCACGCGGGGACACGCACGGGCGCCCCTGCCGACGCTCCTGCGCTCTGGCCCGCGATCGCACTCCTCGCACAGCACCGGGTCGTTGCGTGCTCCCCCGCGGCACGGGCCGAAGGAGTGCGGGCCGGGCTCCGCGAGCGCGAGGCCCAGGCGCGCTGCCCGAGCATTGAGATCCACGCGCATGCGCCCGAGGCGGACGCGCGCCAGTTCGCACCCGTCCTGACCGCGATCGAGCAGCTCGTCCCGGGCGTGGAGCCCCGGCGCCCGGGGCTCTGCGCCATGCGGGTGCGCGGCCCCGCACGCTATTACGGGGGCGAGGAGCCCGCCGCGCGAGCGCTTCTCGAGCTCGCTGCCGAGCTCGGCTTCGCCGACGCCCGCGTCGGCATCGCGGACGGAGTGTTCGCCGCTGAACAGGCCGCACGCTCGTCGGAGGACGCTTCGGGGCTGACCACGCCGTGCCCCGGGGTGCGGATCGTGCCGCCCGGTGGTTCAGCCGCGTTTCTCAGCCCGCTGCCCGTCTCACGCGCGGCCCCGAGCGACTTCGCTGAGGTGCTTCACGGGCTCGGCATCCGCACGTTGGGCGCCTTCGCCGCGCTCCCCGAGGACGCCGTGCGCCAGCGCTTCGGTGCGGGCGGGATCGCGGTGCACCGACGTGCGACCGCCGCGGGCCCCGGCCACGGCGCCGAGGTGCGCCCGCGCGCTCCCGTCCGAGAGTTCGCCGTCGAACTCGCTTTCGAGCCACCCGTGAGCACTGCGGAGCAGCTGGCATTCGCCTGCGCAACGCTCACGGAGGAGTACATCGCGGGGTTCACCGAAGCCGGGCTTGTCTGCACCGCGCTGCGCGTCGAGCTCACCGATGACATCGGCCTGCACCACGAACGCGAGTGGGCGCACCCCCGGCACTTCACCGCGGCCGATGCACTCGGGCGGATCCGCTGGCAGGCGGCGGGGCTCTCCTCGGATTCCGAACGCGGCGGCGCCGGGATCACGCGGGTGCGACTCGTCCCCACCCACACCGACCGGATCGCGGCGCACGAACCGGGGCTCTGGAACACCGAACCGGACGAACGGGTGCATCACCAGCTCAGCCGTGCGCAGAGCAGACTCGGGCACACCGCCGTGGGCACCATGCAGTTGCGCGGCGGCCGGCTGCTCCGCGACCGGCAGCGGCAGATCCCCTGGGGCACCCAGCAGCGGGGCGCAGGCGCGCGTGCGGCCGCGGCCGGCCCCTGGCCCGGCGCCATCGGGGGCGCGACACCGACCCTCGTCTTCCCCGTCCCGCTCTCCGCGGAGCTCACCGACGCCTCCGGGGAACGCATCGGGATCGACGACGAGGACCTCCTCACCGCCCCGCCCTCACGGCTCAGCGTCGAGCGGTCGACGCTGCCCGCCGCGGTGCAGGGCTGGTCTCCCCCGTGGCCCGTCCGGGAGCACTGGTGGGCGGGAGCCCCCGCACGCACGAGGCTTCAGGTGCAGCTCGAGAACGGCGACGCCTGGCTGCTCTACACCGAGGCCGGGGAGTGGTTCGCGGAGGGCCGCTATGACTAACCACGCGCGATGAGGAACACGGAACGGAACGGAACGGAGAGGAGCCGCAGCATGGGCTGGAACAACCCGCCGCTGCCCTGGTCCGAGCTCGAACGCCGGCTCTCGGGCCGCTCCCGCGCGCCCGGAACGGCGGGTGGCGCGAGCACGGCGGGCGACGGGGCAGGCGGCGGAGGTACAGACGCGGCCGAGCCGCCTCCGACGGCCCCGCACACCGCAGCACCGGGGGCCGGCGCAGCGCCGGCAGAGGAGGCCGTGCCGTACGCCGAACTGCACGCCCACTCGCACTTCAGCTTCCTCGACGGGGCCTCCGCTCCCGAGGAGCTCGTCGCCGAGGCCGCCCGGCTCCGCCTCGCGGGGATCGCGCTGACCGACCACGACGGGCTCTACGGCGCCGCCGTGTTCGCCGAGGCGGCAGAGCTCGTCGCCCGGCGCCGCACCTCTGCGCCCCACGTCACCGACCCCGCGCACATCACCGACCCCGCCCACATCACCGACGCCCCGCGCCCGCCCGATCCCCCGCTCACCGTCTACGGTGCGGAGCTGTCGCTCGGGCTCGACGTCCCGCAGCTCGGCGTCGCCGACCCGCAGGGCACGCACCTCCTCGTGCTCGCCAACGGCGCGAGCGGATACCACCGCCTTGCCGCGGCGATCACCGAGGGCCAGCTCACGGGCGGTGCGAAGGGCCGACCGAGCTATCGCCTCGAGGAGCTCGCGGCGCAGGCGAACGGCGAGTGGGCCGTGCTCACCGGGTGCCGCAAGGGTGCGGTGCGGCAGGCGCTCGCCGGGGCGAGCACCCGGGCCCAGGGCGCGGACCGCGCACGCGCCGAACTGCGCCGCCTCACCGAACTGTTCGGTCAGGACCAGGTGTTCGTCGAGCTCACCAGCCACGGGCACCCCGGCGACGACGTCGCGAACGAGCGGCTCGCGGCCCTTGCCGCGGAGCAGGGGCTGCCCACCATCGTCACCGGCAACGTGCACTACGCCAGCGCTGCGCAGGCACCGCTCGCCGAGGCGATGGCCGCGGTGCGCGCCCGGCGCAGCCTCGACGAGCTCGACGCGCACCTCCCCGCGTCCGGGGTCGCACGCCTCCGCTCGGGCGCCGCACAGCTCCGCCGCTTCCCCCGCACCCCCGACGCCGTCACCCGCACCGCGCCCCTCGCGCGCACCCTCGCGTTCCCATTGCGCGCCGCCCGCCCGCGCCTCCCCCAGCTCCCGCTCCCCGCGGGAGAGTCGCAGATGAGCTGGCTACGCCGCCTCGTCTGGGAGGGCGCCGAGCGCCGCTACGGCACCTTCGGCCGCGCGGTGCGCGAACGGCTGGAGCGCGAGCTCGAAGTCATCGAGCAGAAAGACTTCCCCGGCTACTTCCTCATCGTCCACGACCTCGTGCAGGAGGCGCGCCGCCGCGGAATCCTCTGCCAGGGGCGGGGCTCCGCGGCCAACTCCGCCGTATGCTTCGTGCTCGGCATCACCGCGGTCGACTCGATCCGCTACGACCTCCCCTTCGAGCGCTTCCTCTCGAGCATGCGCGACGAGGAGCCCGACATCGACGTCGACTTCGATTCGGAACGGCGCGAGGAGATCATCCAGTACGTGTACGACAGCTACGGGCGCCGCAACGCCGCGCAGGTGGCCAACATCATCAGCTACCGCCCGAAAGCCGCCATCCGCGACGCCGCGAAAGCGCTCGGCTACGGCCCGGGGCAGCAGCGCGCCTGGACGAAGGCGATGGAGCGGTGGCGCGCGATCGAGGAGGACCCCGCGAGCCCGATCCCCCTCCCCGTGCAGCGGCTCGCGCAGCAGTTCCTCAGCGCGCCGCGCCACCTCGGGATCCACTCCGGGGGCATGGTCCTCACCGAGCGCCCCGTCGGGGAGGTCTGCCCCATCGAGCACGCGCGCATGGAACGCCGCACCGTGCTGCAGTGGGACAAGGAATCCTGCGCGAGCATGGGGCTCGTCAAGTTCGACCTCCTCGGGCTCGGCATGCTGAGCGCCCTCCAGAAGACCATGGACCTGATCGCCGACGCGACGGGCGAGCGATGGACCCTCGAAACCGTCCCCAAGGAAGAGCCCGGCGTCTACGACATGCTGTGCCGCGCCGACGCGATCGGCGTGTTCCAGCTCGAGAGCCGCGCGCAGCTCAACACACTCCCGAGACTCCGGCCGCGCAGCTTCTACGACCTCGTCATCGAGATCGCCCTCATCCGGCCCGGCCCCATCCAGGGCGGCGCGGTACACCCGTACCTCAGGCGCAGGAACGGCACCGAGGAGGTCACCTACCCGCACCCGAAGCTGGAGCCCGTGCTGCGGCGCACACTCGGAGTGCCGCTGTTCCAGGAGCAACTCATGCAGATGGCCATGGCCGTGGGCGACTGCTCCGCCGAGGACGCCGACCTCCTCCGCCGCGCAATGGGCTCCAAGCGCGGCGAGGAGCGCATCGACGCCCTCCGCGACACTCTCTTCGCCGGGATGGCACGCAACGGGATCACCGATGAGGACGCGCAGCACCTCTACGAGCAGATCCAGGCCTTCGCGAGCTTCGGTTTCGCCGAGAGCCACTCGATCAGCTTCGCGCTGCTCGTCTACATCAGCTCCTGGTTCAAACTGCACTACCCCGCGGCCTTCCTCGCGGGCCTCCTGCGCTCGCAGCCCATGGGCTTCTACGCGCCGCGCACGCTCGTCGCCGACGCGCGCCGCCACGGCGTCGAGATCCGCCCCGTCGACGTGCAACGCTCGGGCGCGCTCTCCGGGCTCGAAGCACGAACGGCCGCGGAGCCCGGGCCCGGGCCCGAGCCCGAGCCCGGGCACGGATCAGCGCCAGAAACAGCCACGGGACCCGCAGAACCCGCAAGCCCCGCTGGACCCTCAGGACCCTCAGGACCCGCAGGACCCTCAGGACCCTCAGGATCCACGCGCACCGCCGCCCATGCGGGATGCACCGCCGACGAGCCCGTCCGCGCGCTCGCCCCACACGAGGCCGAAGCGCAGGTGCCGCCCTTCGAGCCCGGCACGCCCGACACGAGCGGCGCCCACCGCCGGGACGGGGCCTTCGCCGTGCGCCTCGGCCTCTCCGAGATCCGCGGCATCGAACCCGCCACCGCGGAGCGGATCGTTCGCGCACGTGCCGCCGGTCCCTTCCTCGACCTCGCCGATCTCGCCCGCCGCGCGGACCTCGACCGCACCCGCATCGAGGCGCTCGCCGCGGCGGGCGCCTGCGACAGCCTCGGCCTCAGCCGCCGCGAGGCGCTCTGGTCCGCGGGGCCCGCCGCGGAGAACCGCGAGCGATTCCTCCCCGGCATCGCGGTGCACGTGCAGCCGCCCCTCCTCCCCGTGCTCAGCCGGGAGGAGCAGACCACGCTCGACCTCTGGAGCACCGGCATCGCCACGGGCGACCACCCGCTCGCGCTCCTCCGCGAGGAGCTCGACGCCCGCGGCATCACCCGATCCGACCGCACCCGCCGCACGCCCCCGGGCACCCGTGTGAGCGTCGCCGGACTCGTCACGCACCGGCAACGCCCCGGCACCGCGGGCGGGATCACGTTTCTCACGGTGGAGGATGAAGTGGGCACCGTGAACATCGTCACCTTCGCGCAGGTCTGGCAGCGCAACCGCCTCGTCGCCCGCTCCGCACCCGCGCTGATCGTGCACGGCCTGCTCGAGCGCTCCCCCGAGGGGGTGGTCAACGTCATCGCCGAGCGCTTCGAACCGCTCGCGGCGCCCGCGAACGTCCGCTCGCGAGACTTCCACTGACACCCCGATCCGAGGCCTCGTTCGGGCTATGCTGGCGTCGTGAATCCCTCAACGGCTCTGCTCACCGATCACTACGAGCTCACCATGGTGGACGCGGCGCTCCACGCCGGCACCGCCGAGCGCCGCAGCATGTTCGAGCTCTTCGCCCGTCGCCTCTCCGGCGCACGCCGCTACGGCGTCGTCGCGGGGACCGGCCGACTGCTCGAAGCCATCCAGGCGTTCCGCTTCGGCGACGAGGAGCTCGAGTTCCTGCGCGCCGGCCGCGTCGTCACCGACCGCACGCTCGACTGGCTCGCCGACTACCGCTTCAGCGGCGACATCTGGGGCTACCCCGAGGGCGAGGTGTTCTTCCCCGGCTCCCCCATCCTCACGGTCGAGGCGAGCTTCGCGGAGGGCGTGCTGCTCGAAACGCTCGCGCTCAGCATCCTGAACGCCGACTCCGCCGTCGCCACCGCCGCCTCGCGCATGCGCCACGCCGCGGCAGGCAAGCCGCTCGCCGAGATGGGCTCGCGCCGCACGGGCGAGTACAGCGCCGTCGCCGCCGCACGCGCCGCGTACATCGCGGGCTTCAGCGCAACCTCGAACCTCGAAGCGGGCCGCAGCCACGGGATCCCCACCATGGGCACCGCGGCCCACAGCTTCACACTGCTCCACGACAGCGAACGCGAGGCTTTCGAGGCCCAGGTCGCCACGCTCGGCACCGACACCACCCTGCTCGTGGATACCTACGACATCGAGCAGGGCGTGCGCACGGCAATCGAGGTCGCGGGCACGGGGCTCGGCGCCGTCCGCATCGACTCGGGCGATCTGCCCGTCGTCGTCGCGCGCGTCCGGGAACTCCTCGACGAGCTCGGCGCCACGCAGACCCGGATCACCGTGACGAACGACCTCGACGAGTACACCGTCGCCGCGCTCGCCGCTTCCCCCGTCGACAGCTTCGGCGTCGGCACCTCGGTCGTCGTCGGCTCGGGAACCCCCACCATGGGCATGGTCTACAAGCTCGTGGCGCACCAGAACGACGCGGGCGAGTGGATCTCGGTCGCGAAGAAGTCCGCCGACAAGGCGTCCGTGGGCGGACGGAAGAGCGTGCGCCGCAGCTTTACTCCGCGCGGCGTGGCCCGCGCCGAGCTCATCTTCCTCGGAGACGGCCCCGCGGGTGCCGCCGAGGGCACGAGCGAGGACGGCCGCGAGGTGCTCGCCCCGCTCGTGCTGAACGGCGAGCTGCAGCCCGGGCACACGGGCGGCGAGGGCATCGCCGCCGCCCGCGCGCGCCATACCCAGCGCGTGCAGGAGCTACCGCCCGTGGCGATGAGCCTCACCCGCGGCGACCCCGCGATCCCCACCGAGTACCGCTAGCGCACGGCGGGCTCACCGCGGACACGACGAAGGGCCGCGATCCATCGGATCGCGGCCCTTCGTCGTCGCGCTCGCGGCGCTACTTGCGCATGCGCTCGTAGACGCGCTTGCAGTCGGGGCAGACGGGGAACTTCTCGGGATCCCGCGAGGGGGTCCACTTCTTCCCGCAGAGCGCGCGGACCGGCTTGCCGGTCACCGCGGACTCGAGGATCTTGTCCTTCGGCACGTAGTGCGAGAAGCGCTCGTGATCGCCGTCCTCGACCTGCGAGTCCTCGAGCAGCTGCTCGAGCTCGCGATCGAGCACGTCGGTGCCGCCCGCGGGGCCACCGGAGGAGTCGGAATCACGGCGCGTAAAGAAACCCATGCCTCGATTGTAAACCCGCGAGGCAGGGAGCGCGCAGCGCTCGTGGCGAACTCCGGGTCGGCCTAGTCGTAGACCTGCGTGACGCCGATCAGCTCGGGGCCGCTCCGGTCGAAGATCCGGCCGCCGATGAACACGCCGAGCAGCAGGACGAGCAGCCCGTAGCCCGCGCCGAAGAGCGCCGCCCACAGGTTCTCCCCGAGCGCCACGTCCGCGATCGCGGTGATCGCGAACCAGGCCGGGGGCACCGACAGCAGGATCGCGACGGCCATCGAGAGGGTCTGCGCGAGCCCCGATCCCGAGCCCGACCACTGCGGCTGCACGAAGGGGCTGTCGCCCGGGCGCGTGGTGGGGTACGGCATCATCACGGAGAAGACGCTCGAGACTCCCGCGGAGACGAAGAGCACGCCGAGGTTCAGGCCGACGACCGCGGGGAGCACCCGCCAGTCGCCGATCACGGTGACCGTGATGCTCGAGCCGATGAGCGCGAGCGGCACTCCGAGCAGCAGCACCGGGGCGAGGCGTCCGGCGCGGTCGGCCGCACCGCGGGTGCCGCTCGCCACGTGCTCCCAGATCGCGGTGGAGTCCATCGCGACGTCGTTGTGCTGCGACCAGCCGAGCAGCAGCAGGATCACGGGAAGCGGGATCAGAGCGAGCACCTCGAGCGGCGAACCGGCCACCCAGAACGCGAGGAGCATGAAGACCGGGGCGATCGGGATCGCGAACAGCGCGACGCGGTAGCGCGGATCCCGCGCCCAGTACGTCAGCAGCCGCGCGGCGATGGCGGGGGCCGGACGGGCTGGGAAGCGCTCGAACCAGCCGAGGCCGCTGCGCGCGACGTCGGGATCGAGCGGACGCTCGATGCGCGTGAGCGAGGCGCGCACGATGCCGAACCAGAGCAGCCCGAGCACGAGGATCGCGGCGCCGGTGATCGCGAGCCGGAGCAGCGCCGCAGCGGGGTCGCCGCCGAGCGCGAGCGCCGCGAAGGGCGCGCCGAAGGGGGTCCAGCCGAGCACGTCAGCGAGATCGCCTGCGGTCTCGAAGCCGCCGATGCGCGCCGTCGATGCGCCGGCGAACACCGCGAGCGGCAGGAGCGCGACGAGCAGCACCGCACCGATCGTGCGCACGATGCCCTCGTAGCGGTCACCTACCAGCAGCTTGCCGAGCGCCGAACCGACGCGGGCGCTCACGAGCGTGAAGAGAGCCGCGAGCACGAGGGCGACGGGGGCGAGCCAGCTCGGCTCGCGCCACTCCGGGCGCAGCACGCCGAGCGCGACGAGCCAGACCGCGAGGAGGAAGAACGGCCAGCTCACCACGGTCGTGGCGAGCAGCGCTCCCCCGATCGAGCCGGAGCTCACGGGGAGACTCGCGAACTGGCGGGGCTCCAGGTGCCCACGGTTCGCGAAGAACGGGACGACGAGCACCGCCAGCAGCACGACGGCGCCGAACGCGGTGTCCACGACGGCACGGTCTGCCGTGCGCGGGATCCACCACAGCGGCGCGGCGGCCGCGAGCACCGCGATCGCCGCGAGCGCGAGGAAGCCGAGCCCCGTGCGGAGCGCACGCCCGAACGACCCGCGGAACGTCCCGCCCAGGAGGGCTAGACGGAGTCGGAAGAGCCGTGCAGCCATTCGAGCCCCTTCTGCGTGTCGCTCATGCCGGTGAGCTTCGTGAAGCGCTCCTCGAGGCTGAGGCCGTCGCGGACCGCATCGACCGTGCCCTGCGCGATCACGCTGCCGTCGACGATGATCGAGACGTGGTCGCAGACGCGCTGGATGAGATCCAGGCTGTGGCTCGACATCACGACGCTGCCGCCACCGGCGACGTACTTCTCGAGGATCTCGGTCACGTTCGCGGCCGACACGGGGTCGATCGTCTCGAACGGCTCGTCGAGCACGAGCACCTCGGGGGCGTGGATCATCGCGCAGGCGAGCGCGATCTTCTTCTGCATGCCCGCCGAGTAGTCGGAGACGAGACGGCCGAGCGCCGACTCGAGGCCGAACGCGGCGGCCAGCTCGGCGGAGCGCTTCGCGACGGCCGCCTCATCGACGCCGGCGAGCACACCCGAGTAGTAGAGCAGCTGCGCGCCCGTGAGCCGGTCGAACAGGCGGAGGCGATCGGGCAGCGAGCCGATGAGGCGCTTCGCCGCGGGACCATCGGTCCAGACGTCGACGCCGCCGACCGTCACGCGGCCGGAGGTGGGGCGCAGGAGGCCACTGATCATGGAGAGCGTGGTCGTCTTGCCCGCGCCGTTCGGGCCGACGACACCCGTGAAGGAGCCGGCGTGCACCGCGATCGAGACCTCGTTCGCCGCGACCACCGAGCCGTACGTCTTCGTGAGCATCTCCGTGCGCAGCACGACGGGGTTCTGCTCGGCGATGCGGCCGCGCTCGCGGGCGCGCACCACGGAGGGGACGGGGACCTGGATCCGGCCCGTGCGCGGCGAGGCCTCCGAGGGCTCGGCCGCCGCATCGTCATGAGCGACGTGCGAGGCGGGAGCGGCCGCAGCTGCGGGGGCGACCGCAGGGACGGGAGCCGCAGCAGGGGCGGGATCCGCAGGAGCCGCAGCAGGAACAGCAGCAGCGGGCACCGGCGCGGCAACCGGCTCGGGCTGCACGGCAATCTCGGGCTGCACCGCAGCCTCGGGCTGCACGGCAGCCTCGGGCGGCGCCACGGGCGTTCCCGCTGCGCGGCTCGGACGGACCCGGGCGGCGCCGCTGGGCGCTGCCGTCGAGTCTCCTTCGAAAACCGGAGCGCTCGACGCCGAGTTCTCTGCGGGCTCGGGTGAGGACGGTTGTGATGGAGTTACGGACGGCACGGATCCAATTTATCAAATCCGCGGCCGCGCCGAGCATGCGCGCCGGGAATTGCGAAAAGCGGCAGAATAGTCCTGTGAACTCTGCCCCTCGACCACCGCGCGCAACCGCCTGGTCCTCCCTCTGGCTCCTGACCAGACGCGACCTGAAGGTGCGCTACTCGACGTCGCTCCTCGGGTACTTCTGGTCGATCCTCGATCCCCTGCTCATGAGCCTCATCTACTGGTTCATCTTCACGCAGGTGTTCTCTCGCTCGGTCGGCGAGGCGCCCTACATCGTGTTCCTTCTCACGGCACTGCTGCCGTGGATGTGGTTCAACGGCGTGATCTCGGACTCGACCCGCGCGTTCCTCCGCGACGTGAAGCTCGTCCGCTCGATCGCGCTCCCCCACTGGATCTGGGTGGGACGCATCGTCTGCTCGAAGGGCATCGAGTTCCTCCTCAGCCTGCCGGTGCTGGCGCTCTTCGCGATCTTCTCGGGCGCGCGGGTCGGCTGGGAGCTGCTGCTCATGCCGCTCGCGATCGTGCTGCTCGCGATCCTGACGCTCGGGCTCGGGCTCATCATCGCCCCGCTCGTCGTGTTCTTCCGCGACCTCGAGCGCGCGGCGAAGCTCATCCTCCGCGTGATGTTCTACGCTTCGCCGATCATCTACGGCGCGGCGGATCTCCCCGCGTTCGCGCAGCCGCTCGCCTGGCTGAACCCGCTCTCCGGGATCTTCGGGCTGTTCCGCGCGGGGTTCTTCCCCGATCAGTTGAACTGGTCGCTCGTGGCGGCCTCCGCGGGGATCAGCGTGCTGCTGCTCCTCGTCGGCGTGCTCGTGTTCCGCCGCACCATCGGCGGCGTGCTGAAGGAGTTGTGACGTGACCGAGGCCAGCACGGAACCCGCGGCGCGCGCCGCGGAGACGATCATCACCGCCGACGGGCTCGGGGTGCGCTTCCGGCGCAACCGCGGTGCGCGGCGCAGTTTCAAGGACCTGTTCGCGGGCCGCGCGCGCCGCAGTCGCGCGGGCGAGTTCTGGGCGCTCCGCGATGTCTCCTTCTCCGTGACCCGGGGGGAGGCGATCGGTGTCGTCGGCCGCAACGGCCAGGGCAAGTCGACGCTCCTGAAGCTCGTCGCCCGCGTCCTTTTCCCCGATGAGGGGCGCGTCACCGTGCATGGCGGCGTCGCCCCGCTGATCGAGATCACGGGCGGATTCGTCGGCGACCTGACGGTGCGCGACAACGTGCAGCTCACGGGCGGGCTGCACGGGCTGAGCAAGCGCGAGATCGCCGCGCGCTTCGACTCGATCATCGAGTTCGCGGGCGCAGCCGACGTGATCGACACCCCGTTCAAGCACCTGTCGAGCGGCATGAAGGTGCGCGTCGCCTTCGCCGTGGTCTCGCAGCTCGACGAGCCCGTGCTCCTCGTCGACGAGGTGCTCGCCGTGGGCGACAAGGCCTTCCGAGCGAAGTGCTACCGCCGGATCGAGGAGCTCCTCGCCGAGGGGAAGACGCTGTTCCTGGTGTCGCACAACGAGCGCGACCTGCGGCGCTTCTGCTCGCGCGGGCTGTATCTGAACGGCGGCCGGCTCGTG
This sequence comes from Leucobacter sp. PH1c, assembly GCF_000633415.1. Lineage (GTDB taxonomy): Bacteria > Actinomycetota > Actinomycetes > Actinomycetales > Microbacteriaceae > Leucobacter. The sequence goes on from NZ_AYMV01000020.1 coordinate 44,906, forward strand.
CTCGACGGCCCGATCGACGACGTGATCGACCGCTACAACGCGGATCACCCGGCCGGCTGATCCGGCGCCTCGGCTAGCGCTCGGTCGAGCGCTCCCGCCACGCGTCGGCCCGCGCGAAGAGCTCCGCGATCGCCGCGTGAAAGCGTCGCGTGGGCGCTCCGGGCGAGGTGTCCCCGAAGTAGCGCTGCGACCAGGTGCCGAGGCGCTCGATCGCCGCTTCGTCGTGGATCACGCGATCGGTCACCTCGACGGCGCGGTCGAGCGCCGACTCGTCGAGCCACTCGCACACGCTCAGGTAGCCGCCCTCGTCGACCACGGCGTCGGGTGCGACGGGCCGGGTCACCATGAGCGGCTTGCCCGTGGCGAGGCGATCGTAGACCATCGCCGAGATGTCGCAGATCGCGAGGTCCGGGAGGCTGAGCTGCCAGCCGAGCACGGGCGCCTGGTCGTAGACGTGCTGCGCCGACGGATCCGCCTGGTTGGCCGCGGCGATCATCGCGATGATTCGCTCGTTCGCTGCGCCGAACGCCGCATCGATCACGCCGCTGCGCGGGTGCGGGCGGTAGACGACGCGGTGCCGGCCGGTGGCGAGGAGCGCGGAGACGAGCTTCTCGCCGTGCGAGGCGACGGAGCCGTAGCACGCGGCCGGGCGGTCGCCCTCCCAGGTGGGGGCGTAGAGCACGACGGTGCGCTCGTCGGGGGTGAACGGCGGCTCGCCGCTCAGGTGGTCGGTCTGCGGCCGCCCGATCGGGATCGTGCGGGTCTCGACGTCGTAGTCCCAGAGCGCGGCCGAGAGCCGGGCACGCGCGGCGTCGCCCGCGACGAGCGCGTAGTCGTACGCCTTGTGCTGGTTGCTCGTCATGTACATCTTGTCGCTCTCGCCGTGGTTCACGAACACGTGCCAGCGGTGGCCGTAGCGCATCATCTGGAAGTTGCGGGTGTTCTGGTTCACGTAGAGCACGACGTCGAGGCGCTGGCGCTCGATCGCACGCTCGAGGTCCGTGACCTTCTGCACGAACGCGACATCGAGGCCGCTCTCGCGCATGAGCTGGCGCGCCCCGGCCGCGTTCCGCGCAAGGACGAGCACGGGCCACTCCTTCGAGAGCTCGTGGAGGGGCGCGTACCACTGGCGCATCTGGTAGATGTTCACGTCGCTGTCGGCGAAGTATACGGCGACGCGGAAGTGGTCTTCGGGGAGCGGACCGCGCTGCGCGATCATCTCCCGCACATCGAAGTAGGCCCGGCGTCCCGTGAGCACCCGCTTGGCCAGTCGGACCGCGCGCTTCATATCCTTCGCCAGCTGCATCGTTCCAGGATAGCCCGGCTCCCCGGGTGCTCAGGCGCCCGCGACCCCCGTGTGGGAGGATCGACGGGTGCAGTCGCCCCCGTCCCCCGAGCCTCCGGCAACTCCCGCGCTCACGGCGCTCCCCGAGCACCCCGCGGTGAGCTTCGTCATGCCCGTGCTGAACGAGGAGGACTTCCTCGAGTCTGCGGTGCGCACGATCCTCGCCCAGGAGTACCCGGGGGCGAAGGAGATCGTGCTCGCGCTCGGGCCGTCCACGGACGCGAGCGATGCCATCGCGCAGCGGCTCGCCGGGGAGGATCCCCGCGTGCGCCTCGTCGCGAACCCCGAGCGGGACATCCCGGCCGGGCTGAACCGTGCAATCGCCGCCTCGGCGCACCCCGTGATCGTGCGGGTCGATGCGCACTCGGAGCTCACCCCCGACTACACGAGCCGGGGTGTCGCGGCGCTTCGCGCGCACGCCGCCGACGGGGTGGCGAACGTGGGCGGGATCATGCGGGCGGCCGGGCGCGGCGACGTGCAGCGCGCGATCGCGCGCGCCTACAACAGTCCGTTCGGCCTCGGGGGCGGTGCGTATCACGGCGATGGCACGCCCGGCCCCGCCGAGTCTGCATACCTCGGGATCTTCCGCAGGGAGGCGGTCGACGCCGTCGGCGGCTACGATCCCGGGATCCTGCGCGGCGAGGACTGGGAGCTGAACCTCCGGATGCGCCGCGCCGGCTTCACGGTGTGGTTCGATCCCTCGCTCGAGGTGACCTACTGGCCCCGCGCGAGCTTCGCCGACCTGGCGCGCCAGTTCTTCGCGACGGGAGCCTGGCGCGCCGTGCTCGTGCGTCGCTACGGCCGCGCGAACCCGTGGCGCTTCTTCGCCCCCGGCGCGCTCGTGCTCGGGCTCGCGGTGAGCGTCGTCGCGCTCGCGCTGCTCATCGCCGGGGTGCTCCCCTGGTCCTCGGCGTGGCCGGTGCTGCTCGCGCCGCTCGCCGTGTACCTGCTCGGGATCGCCTTCGCGGCGTTCCGGATCCCCGAGCAGCGCGGTGCGCGCGATCGGTGGCTCACGGTGCGCACGCTCGTCACGATGCACCTGAGCTGGGGCAGCGGCTTCCTCCGCGGGATCCTGCTCGGCGGCGGCCGCGTGGTCGACCGCTCCCGGATCTCGGCGCCCCGGTCCTAGCTGCGCCAGCCCCTAGCGCCGCACGGCGGACCGGCCGGCGTCCTCCGCGAGCAGGCCCGTGACGCGGTACGGGATCACCTCCCGCAGGAACAGACTCGTGGACGTGCGCTTGATGCCGGGGCACAGCCGGATCTCCTCGCTCACCCGGTAGAGGTCGTCCGGGCTCTTCGCGACGACGCGGAGCAGCAGGTCGGTGTTGCCTGCCGGGGCGAAGCACTCGAGCACCTCGGGGATGTTCGCGAGCGCGGCGATGGCCTCCGCGATGAAGTGCTGATCGAGCTCGACCTGGAGGCTCGCGCCGACGGGGCGGCCGAGGGCCGCGGGCGAGATCCGGGCGCTGTGCGGGCGCAGGGCCCCCGCACTCGCGAGCTTCTCGAGCCGGGCCTGCACGGTGCCGCGGGCAAGTTCGAGCCGCTGCGCGATCATGGCCGTCGGCATCCGGGCGTCGCGGTCGAGTTCGCGCAGGATCCGGCGGTCGGTCGCGTCGAGATCGCTCATTTTGCTCGCTTCCCGCTCGATTGAACACCGAGCCATTGATCAGTTTGATCAATGATAGATGATTCGCTTGCGCGGAACGAGCACTTCTCGCTCTACTAGAGCGCAGGGCGCGGTCAGCGCGTCCCCCGCTTCACCCCACCCGCGCTCGCCACACCCGGCGGCCGCGGCCGGACACGCCCCACAAGGGCACGCCCACCGAGGAGCACGCCATGAGCGCGACACCCACCCCCGTACGCCCCGCCTCCCCCGCGACCGGCCCCACCCTGCCCCAGGTCCGCCCCCGGGCGCGGGCCGCGCTGACCGCCCTGACGCTCTTCACGCTGCTCGTGAGCGCGAACCTCACGACGCCGCTGTTCCCCCTCCTCGAGCGGACGCTCGATTTCGGCCCGCTCGGCACCACGCTCGCGTTCTCGAGCTACGTGCTCAGCCTCATCGTGGGGCTCCTCGTGTTCCGTCGCTTCGCGGACACGGCGAATCGCCGCACCGTGCTCGTCTCGGCGCTCGCCCTCACGGCGCTCGGCACGGCCGCCCTCGCGGTCGCGCCGAACCTCGGCTGGTTCTGCGTCGCCCGCGCCGCGCAGGGCGTCGCCATCGCCTGCGCGACGGGCACGGCATCCGGTGCACTGCGCGTCCTGCTGCCCGGCCGAGCCGCGCTCGTGGGCCGCCTCACGCTGCTCGCGAGCTCGGGCGGCGTCGCCTGTGGCCCGATCATCGGCGGGCTCCTCTCGCAGAGCGCTGCCCCGCTCATGACCCCGTTCCTCACGCTCGCGCTCGCGCTCGCGGCGCTCATCCCGGCGATCCTCCTCACCGCCCCGCACGAGCTCTGCCGCCCGGACACGGGGCCCGTGACGATCGCGCTCGCCGACGCGCCGCCCCGGGTGGCGCGCAGCGAGCGGCGAGCCGGCCGGCAGTCCCCCGCAGCGCTCCGCGCGTTCCGGCTCGCGGCGGCGACGGGCTTCCTGAGCTTCACGGTGTTCGGCTTCTGCCTCTCCCTCGCCCCGTCGCACTTCGCGGGCATCGTGGGCACCGACTCTCGCCCCGCGATCGGCCTCCTCGCCGCGCTCACGCTCGGCGCTTCGGCGCTCACCCAGCTCGCCCCGCTGCGCGGAGCCTGGCGCCTGCCGCTCGGCCTCGGGGCGCTCGCGCTCGCGCTCCTCGGGCTCGCAGCGGCGGGGCCGCTCGCGAGCCCCGGGCTGCTCGTGAGCTCGGCGCTCCTCGCCGGCGTGGGCCAGGGCATCGCTTTCCAGGCGGCGTTCACAGCGGCGACGGCGGCGGTCGACCCGCGGCACCATGCCTCCACCGTGAGCGCGATCTACACCGTCACGTACCTCGGGAGCGCCCTTCCCGTGATCGGCCTCGGCCTGCTCGCCGAGCGCCTCGGCCTCGGGCTCGGGGTGACGGTGTTCGCGATCGCGACGGCCGTCGCCTGCGCGGCGCTCGGGGCGGCGGCGCTCCGGCGGCCCGAACGGGCGTGAGCGCCACGCGCACGACGCGGGGCGGGGCGGCCCGCCCCTGAGCTACTCCGCGAGGAGATCGAGCGCGGCGCGGTCGTCCGCGTCGAGGAGCGGCCCGAAGCGCTCGGCGACGGCGCCGCGCGCGATCCGGCCGGCGGCCTGCGCGTCGCGCCGCTCGATCGCGTCGAACAGCCCGCGGTCGATGGCGGCGGAGGCGAGCTTCACGCGGTTGTCGTGGTGCTCGCCCTCGGCGTCGCGTGCCATCATGCCCCGCAGCACACCGGAGACGGCCTGGCCGCTCATCTCGAGGATCTGGTTGCCGCTCGCCGCCCACACGGCCTCGTGGAACTCGAGGTCGGCCGAGGCGAAGTCGGCATCGTTCGTGTCGGCGGCGGCCTGCATCCGCCCCACCGCGGCGCGCATGCGCTCGAGCTGGGCGGGCGTGTGCCGCTGCGCGGCGAGCTTCGAGGCGGAGCCCTCGAGGATCACGCGGAACTGCACGAGCTCGGAGACGCTCAGGGCGTCCGTGCCGATCATGGTGCGGAACGAGCGCCCGAGCGTCTGGCCGGACGGCGCGAGCACCTGCGGGCCGCCGCGCGTGCCCGGCCGGGACTCGATGAGCCCCATCGACTGGAGCACGCGGAGCGCCTCGCGTACGGTGGGGCGGCTCACGCTGAACTGCACCATGAGATCGCGCTCGCTCGCCAGCTGGGATCCGATCGGGATCTCGCCGGAGAGGATCGCCTCCTCGATCTGCTCGACGATGCGCTGGTACGTGTGCACGGGCACCGCGGGAGAAAAGCTGTGGGTCGTCATCAACGGCGGGTCTTTCCGGTAGCTGGGGATCGCGCTCGCGCCGCGCTGCGCTGCGTCGACTCGCGCTGATACGAAATTGCGCCCAGTCTAGTCCCCACTCAGTGGCCTTACCATGTATCCTGGTTCGAACCTCGTGGCCAGTACCCGGAAATCAAGGATGATTGGGAGTGAACGCACGGTGCCACCGCACCACCCCGGCCACGAAGACGAGCACACCCCGCTCGTCCCCCACTGAGATGCGCTGCGGCCGACGCCGCAGCCCCACCCTTTTCGATAGGAAGCAACGATGCGACGCAGGAACTCCCTGGCTCTCACCGCAACGCTGATCACCGCAGGCGCGCTCGCGCTCGCCGGCTGCTCGGCAGGATCCGCCGGCTCCGGCGGATCCGGATCCGGCGACACGCCGACCACCGCGACGATCGCGCTCACCGGCGCCCCCGTGAACCTCGACTTCACGACGACCGCCGGCTCCGCGATCCCGCAGGCCATGATGTCGAACGTGTACGAGGGCCTCGTGCAGCTCGACCAGGCCGGCGAGATCCAGCCGCTCCTCGCGAAGTCGTGGGAGATCAGCGACGACCGCAAGACCTACACCTTCACGCTCGAAGAGGGCGTGACCTTCTCGAACGGCGACGCGTTCACCGCCGACGACGTGAAGTTCAGCTTCGACCGCGTGAAGAGCGACTGGGTGTCGAGCCTCAAGGCGAAGATGGATGTCGTCGAGAGCGTCGAGGTCCTCTCCGACACCGAGGTCGCCGTGCACCTCTCGAAGCCGTCGAACGCCTGGCTCTTCAGCCTCGCGACCCCCGTCGGCGCGATTTTCTCCCCCGACGGCGTCGCGGATCTCGCGAACGCCCCCGTCGGCACCGGCCCCTACACGGTCGAGACCTTCACCGCGAACGACAAGATCGTGCTCGACACCCGCGACGACTACTGGGGCGACGCCCCCGAGCTCGACTCCGTCACGCTCAAGTACTTCGCGGACGCGACCGCGACGACGAACGCGCTCCGCACGGGCGACATCGACGCCATCGTGAACCTCCAGGCGCCCGAGCTCCTCGACACCTTCGAGAGCGACGACAAGTTCACCGTCACCACCGGCACCTCGAGCGGCGAGATCTCGCTCTCGCTCAACAACCAGGCCGCGCCCTTCGACGATGTGCGCGTGCGCCAGGCCGTCCTCTACGCACTGGACAAGCAGGCGATCCTCGACACCGCGTGGAACGGCTACGGCTCGCTCGTCGCGACGTACGCGACGCCGACCGATCCGTACTACGAGGATCTGAACGACCGCTACCCGTACGACCCCGAGAAGGCCAAGGAGCTCCTCGCGGAGGCCGGCCAGGAGAACCTGAGCATCACGTACACGGTGCCCACCCGCCCCTACGCGCAGGCCGTCTCCGAGATCGTCGTCTCGCAGCTGAAGGACGTCGGCATCACCGCGACGATCGAGAGCTCGGAGTTCCCCGCCGTCTGGCTCGACGAGGTCTTCACGAAGCACGACTACCAGATGACCACGGTCCTCGCGACCGAGGCGCGCGACATCCTCACGGTATTCAACGACCCGAACTACTACATCGGTTACGACAACTCGAAGATCGCGCCGATCGCCGCCGCGGCCGATGAGGCCGACGAGGCCGGCTACGTGTCCGGAATGAAGCAGGTCGCCGAGCAGATCGTCGACGACGCCGCCTCCGGCGTGCTCTTCCTGTTCCCGAACATCACGGTCGCGAAGGCCGAGCTGCAGGGTCTCCCCGAGAACGCCATCATCGAGGCGCTCGATCTGACCGACCTCAGCTGGAAGTAACGGGGCTCCGCCCCACACATCCCGCGGGCGCGGACCGCTCGGTCCGCGCCCGCACTCACCACCACCACCCGAGGACCGCGCATGGCCATACGGATTCTGATCAACCTCGCCCGATTTGCGGTGACCTATCTCGTCGCGACGGTCGTCGTGTTCCTCTTCATGCGGCTGATCCCCGGGGATCCCGCGCAGATCGCCCTCGGCGTGAACGCGACCCCCGAGCTGCTCGAGCAGACGCGCAAGGAGTTCGGCACCGACCGACCGCTCATCGTCCAGTACTTCGACTGGGCCGGCGGCCTCCTGCGCGGCGACTTCGGTGTCTCCTACGTCACCCGAACCGACATCAGCCCGCTCGTGGCCGATCGCCTCCAGGTCAGCCTCATCCTCGTGCTCACGGCCATGGTCGTCGCCCTCGCGATCGCCATCCCGCTCGGCACCTGGGCCGCGGTCAAGCACCGCAACCTCTCGGGCGTCGTGATCGGCGCGGGCTCGCAGCTCGGCGTCGCCGTCCCCGGCTTCCTCGCCGCGATCCTCCTCGTGCTCGTCTTCGCCGTCGGCCTCGGCTGGCTCCCCGCGAGTGGCTGGACACCACCGAACGAGGACTTCGGCGACTTCCTCCGGCGGCTGATCCTCCCGGTCCTCGCCCTCGCCTCCGTGCAGGGCGCGATCCTCACCCGCTACGTGCGCTCCGCCGTGCTCGAGATCATGAGCGAGGACTACCTCCGCACGGCGCGCGCGAAGGGCCTGAGCAAGATGGGCGCGCTCGTGAAGCACGGGCTCCGCAACGCGGCGATCCCCGTCATCACCGTCACGGGCGTGCAGATCGCCGCCCTCATCATCGGCGCGGTCGTGATCGAGCGCGTCTTCGTGATCCCCGGTCTCGGCTCGATGCTCCTCGACGCCGTCGGCAACCGCGACCTCCTCACCGTGCAGTCGGTCGTGATGGTCCTCGTCGCGATCACGCTCGTCCTGAACCTCGTCGTCGACGTGCTCTACACGATCGTCGACCCCCGCATGCGAAAGAGCGCATAACCATGACGACGCAGAATCTCCCCACGCCCCCGGTCCAGGCGCCGCGCACCACCGCCATCTCGGCCCCCCGCGCGCCGAAGAAGCGGAGCCGTCTCTCCCCCACGCTCGTCGTGGGCCTCGCGCTCGTCGCGATCGTCACGATCGCCGCGCTCATCTCGTTCGTCTGGACCCCGTACGACCCCGTGCAGGCGATCGCCGCCGACCGGCTCCAGGGCCCGAGCGGCGCGCACTGGTTCGGCACCGACAAGTACGGCCGCGACGTCTTCTCCGCCATGCTCTACGGCGCGCGCATCACGCTGTTCGTCGGAATCATCTCGGTCGGGATCGCGCTCCTCGTCGGCACCCCGCTCGGCATCCTCGCGGGCATCCGCGGGGGCTGGATCGAGGAGGTCATCATGCGTACCTCCGACATCGCCCTCGCCTTCCCCGCACTGCTCCTCGCGATCATGTTCAGCGCCGTGTTCGGCGCCTCGACGCTCACGGCGATGATCGCGATCGGCATCGCGACGATCCCCGGCTTCGCCCGCGTCGCCCGCTCGGGCACCCTACAGGTGATGAGCACGGAGTACGTGCTGGCCGCGCGGGCCGCGAGCCAGTCCCGCTTCCGTATCGCGCTCCGCCACGTGCTCCCGAACATCGTGGGCATCGTCGTCGTGCAGTGCTCGGTGTCGTTCGCGCTCGCCGTCCTCGCCGAGGCCGGGCTGAGCTTCCTCGGGCTCGGCACGCCGCCACCCACCCCGTCCTGGGGCCGCATGCTGCAGGAGTCCCAGCAGTTCCTCGGCACCCACCCGCTCCTCGCCATCATCCCGGGCATCGCGATCGCGATCGCCGTCATGGGCTTCAACCTGCTGGGCGATGGACTCCGTGACCGATTCGACCCGAAGCTGAATGGGAGCCGCGGCTAATGACCTCTTCGACCGCAACCGCATCGCAGGGCCGCGGCCCGCTCCTCGCCGTCGACGCGCTGAACGTGCGCACCCCCGACCGCACCCTCGTGCACGACTTCTCGCTGCACATGGCCCACGGCGAGCGCATCGGCCTCATCGGCGAGTCCGGCTCGGGCAAGTCGATGACGACGACCGCGCTCCTCGGCCTCCTCCCCGCGGGAGTCACCGCCGACGGCTCGGTGCACCTCGACATCGCCGAGCGCCCCGGCAGCGCCGAGCGGAACCTCCTCGAGGCTTCCGAGTCCGAGCTCATGAAGATCCGCGGCCGCGACATGGCCATGGTGTTTCAGGAACCGCTCACGGCGCTCAACCCGCTCATGCGCGTGGGCGCGCAGGTCGCCGAGATCATGTTGCTCCACAAGCTCGCCCCGTCGAAGGCCGAGGCGAATCGTCGCGCCGTCGAGATGCTCGACGCCGTGCACCTCCCCGATCCGGCGCAGGCCGCGCGGGCCTACCCGCACCAGCTCTCGGGCGGGCAGCGCCAGCGCGTCATGCTCGCCATGGCGCTCGCGAACGATCCCGCGCTGCTCCTCTGCGACGAGCCCACCACGGCGCTCGACGTCACCGTGCAGCGCCAGGTGCTCGACCTCATCCTCGAGCTCGTCAAGAAGCGCAACACCGGGCTCCTCTTCATCACGCACGACCTCGCCGTCGTGGCGAACATGTGCACGCGCGTGCTCGTGATGAACCAGGGCGTCGTCGTCGAGGAGGGGGCGACCGAGGACGTGTTCCTGCGCCCCCAGCACCCCTACACGCGCGGCCTCCTCGCCGCGAGCGACCTCGACGCGACCGACGCCGATGGGCGCCTCTTCACGGTCGCGAGCGCGAAGGAGTACGTGCCCCCGACGCGCGAGGAGCTCGCCGCCGAGGCGGAGCGCGCAGCCGCCGAGCAGACTGCCACGGAGCAGGCCTCCGCCGAGCCGGCCGCCGCCGCGCACGCCGTCGATGCCGCGGCTCCGGCCGCCGAGCCCGTGATGCGCGTCACCGATCTGGTGCGCACGTACACGCGCGGGAAGACGAGCCTCTTCAAGCCGGCGCCCGAGGTCCGTGCGCTCAAGGGAATCTCGTTCGAGGTACCGCGCGGCGGCCGCCTCGGCGTGGTCGGCGAGTCCGGATCCGGCAAGTCGACGCTCCTGCGCATCCTCGCCGGGCTCGACCAGCCGACTTCGGGCAGCGCGATCGTCGCGGGCAACGAGGTCGCCGGGGCCAAGGAAGCGCAGCTGCGCGAGCTCCGCCAGCAGCTCCAGATCGTGTTCCAGGACCCCATGGGGTCGCTCGATCCCCGCATGACGGTCGAGCAGATCATCTCGGAGCCGCTGCTCGTGCGCGGCCGCTCCGAGACCGCGGCCGAGCGCTCGCGGATGGTTGCGGAGATGCTCGAGGCCGTCGGCCTCCCCGCGTCGGCCGCGGAGCGCTACCCCCACCAGTTCTCGGGCGGGCAGCGCCAGCGCATCTCGATCGCCCGCGCGCTGATCTGCCGCCCGCAGGTGGTCGTCGCCGACGAGCCCGTGAGCGCGCTCGACGTGTCCGTGCGCGCGCAGGTGCTCAACCTGCTCGCCGACCTGGTCGACGAGTACGGCCTCACGCTCGTGTTCGTCTCGCACGACCTGAACGTGGTGCGGCACCTCTGCGACTCCGTGATCGTGATGCAGTCGGGCGAGATCGTCGAGGCCGGCCCCACCGAGACCGTGTACCGCGCACCGCAGCACCCCTACACGCAGCGCCTCATCGATTCGTCGCTCACGCTGCGCCAGGAGCTGCAGCACGCGTTCTGATACCCGGGCGGCCGCCCGGCTCGGGCGGCCGCTCCCCCTCCTCCGCTCGAAAGGACACCCCGTGACCGCCTCCGGCACCTCCCCCGTCTCCCCCCGACTCGCAGACCTCGACGCCGGCGCGCTCGCCGCGGCGTACGCTGCCGGGACGCTCACCCCGAGCGAGGTCGCGGAAGACGTGCTGGCCCGGATCGCGGAGCGCGAGCCGCAGCTCAACGCCCTCTACCTGCACGATCCCGAGCAGGTGCGCGCGGATGCGGCGGCCTCGACCGCCCGCTGGGCCGCGGGTGCGCCGCTCAGCGCCTTCGACGGCGTGCCGGCGACGGTGAAGGAGAACATCGCCCGCGCCGGGCAGCCGAAGCCCTCGGGAACCGCGATCCCGAACCCGCCGGTCTCGGCCGCCAACGCGCCGACGACGGACCGGCTCGTCGAGGCGGGCGTGGTGATCCTCGGCTCGACCACGATGCCCGATTGGGGCATGCTCTCCTCCGGCGTGTCCAGCCTGCACGGGATCACCCGGAACGGCGTGGATCCTCGCCTCACCTCTGGCGGCTCGTCCGCGGGCGCCGGGACCGCCGCTGCCGCGGGCTACGGCCCGCTGCACGTCGGCACCGACATCGGCGGCTCGATCCGCCTCCCCGGGACGTGGCAGGGCCTCACGGCGCTGAAGCCGAGCGAGGGCCTCATCCCGCTCGACGTGCCTTACGACGGCCGCGCCGCCGGCCCCCTCACCCGCACCGTGGCCGACAGCGTGCGCCTCATGTCGATCGTGGCGCGCCCCGATGCCCGCGACTACCTCACGCGCGCCTACCCCGAGATGGACTGGTCGACCGAGCCGCTCGAGCCGCGCGGCATGCGCGTCGCGCTGCAGCTCGACGCCGGCTCCGGCCTGCCGGTCGAGCCCGAGACCCGCGCGATCATCGAGGCCGCCGCCGAGCGCTTCGCCGCGGCGGGTGCCGAGATCGTGGAGCTCGCGCCGTTCGTCGGCCCCGAGGTGCTCGACGGCCTCGTCGACTTCTGGCGCAGCCGCTCCTACGCGGACTACGAACTGCTCTCCGAGTCCGAGCGCGCCGCCGTGCTCCCCTTCATCGCCGAGTGGTGCGCCGCGGGCGCGGACATCTCCGCCGCGCAGACCGTGCGCAACCGCAACCAGATCGACGAGATGGCCCGGCTCACCCGCGCGGCGACCGAACCGTTCGACCTCGTCCTCTCGCCCGTCTCCCCCGTTGCGGCGTTCCCGGCGGAGGATCCCATGCCCATCACGGATCCCCGCGAGACGATGGGGCACATCTCCTTCACGGTGCCCTACAACATGTCGGGCCAGCCCGCGCTCTCCGTCGGCGCGGGCGTGCAGCCCGACGGCCGCACCGTGGGCCTCCAGATTGCCGGACCCATCGGCTCGGACGATCGGCTCCTGCGGGTCGCCGCGTGGTTCGAGACCGTGCGCGGTGCCGATGCCGAGGTCGACTGGTCGCGGCTCGCCTGAGTCCGCGTGACGCGGCGGTGGGCTGAGCGTTCCGGCCTCAGCGCACCGCCGCGCAGCACTTCACGCACCGCCGCGCAGCGGACCCGCTTACCGGGTCCGCTGGCGCGCGCGTGCGCGCTGACCGACGATGCAGGCGGCGCCCAGCGCGAGGAGCAGCGCGCCGATCCCGGCACTCATCCCGGTCCAGAGGGCGCCGTCGGCCGCGCCCGTGCGCGGCAGGGTCTCGGTGCCCGCGCCGTCCGGCCCCGGCGGTACCGTCGTCGGCGGACCCGTGGTCGGCGGCACGACGGTGGGCGGCACGGGCGGCTCGACGGGCTCCTCGGTCGCGTGACCGCTGACGGGGACCGCGAGCCTCCCGGTCCCGGGCTCGGCGTCCATCGCCTGCCAGGCGATCCCGAGCTCCGCGGCGAGCTCGTCGCCCGCGCGTTCCGGAGTCCACCGGTATACCAGCTCTCGCGATTCACCGGCCGCGAGCTCGAACGAATCGGGGCCGTCGCCCGTGAGACCGAGCGCGCGCACCTCCTCCGGGTCGATCGCGTAGCTGGCGGGGCCGTCGCCCGTGTTCGTGACGGTGGTCGCCGCCGTGCCCGCGCGGCCCGCCGTGACGTTCCCGAATTCGAGCGGAGCCGCGGAGCTCGATCCGACGGCCGCGACCCCGATCGCCCGGTGCCGCGCGAACAGCCCGAAGCTGAACTCCGGGATCTCGGGCGGCGACGCCAGCACGGTGCCGCGGCCTGCGAGGAACGTCTCGAAGCGGCCGAGCCACTCGGGCGCGTAGCTCACGGGCACGGTGACGCGTTCGCCCGGGCGCAGCGTGATCCCGCCGCTCGGGGCGGCCTGAATGGCGTACGGTTCGCTCACCTCGAAGGAGTCGAGGCGCACCGAGACGCCCGAGACGTTCGCCACTGTCATCGGGAGCGTGCGCGAGGTACCCAGGCGCACCTCGCCGAAGTCGAGGTTCTGAATCTCGAGGACGCGGGGCGTGAAGTCGACCACGAAGCTGCGGTTCGCCGTCTCTCCTCCCGACAGCGCGCGCACGCCGAAGTTCGTGTTGCCCACGTAGCTGACGAATGCGGTCGGCCGGATCACGAAGCTCACGGTGCAGCTCTCACCGGCGCGCAGGATGCGGCTCGAGAACTGACTGCTCGGCGTGGGGCAGCTTCCGGCCACGCTGCGCGACAGGTGCTCGCCCTCCAGCGTGAACCCCGGGAAGCTCATCACCAGGTCCTGCTTGGCGGTGAGCGTGAAGGAGGTGCGCTCCGGGATCCCGATTGTCGCGATCCCGCGCCAGCCCACGCTGTCGAGGGAGAACACCTCCTCCTCCCAGGGGCCCATGCTTTCGCCGGCGGCGGGCGCCGCCGGCGCCTCCGATGCGGCCTCCGGGGAGGCCTCCGGCGCGGTTTCCGGAGCGGTTTTCGGAGCGGCCTCCGGCGCAGCGAGCCCCGCGTCGAGCGCGAGCGCGGGCCCACCGCCCGCTGCGACCAGGGCGACGGCGAGGAGCGCGGCGGCGATCCCCCGACTCATACGACGTGGAGCGGTGGGTACGGCGGTGCGGAGCACGTGGGCCCTTTCTTGCTGCGGCCCGCCCGCGGTCTCGGCGAGGCCTCGTTCACTCCCGGATCTGGGCGTGGGGTTTGGAACGTATCAGCTCAGCATGACCAGACAATGAACATCGGATGTATGCCGGGGGTGCTGGCTCGTCGCGCGCAGGACCGCCACCTCCCCTGAGCTCACCCGAGCGACGCGTAGTGATCGGCAGCGTCCGCGACATCATTGTTGTACGCGACGCTCGGGTTGTAGGCGTTCACCGCGGCGATCCAGTTCTCCGCGACCCGCAGATCACCGCCGATCGTGCACAGCATGGTCGCGGCGGAGAGCGCGGCGTCGTCGATCCGATCGATGTCCGGGGCACCGCCTCTCGCGCTCCTGCCGTACTCCGCCCACGTCTGCGGGATGAACTGCATCGGCCCCACCGCGCGGTCCCACACCGCGTCACCGTCGAGACGCCCGCCATCGGTGTCCGGGATCGCCGCGAATGCGACGCCGTCGAGCGCCACCCCGAAGATTCGCGGCAGCGCACGCCCGTCGGTGCTGAGCCGGGCCCCGCCGATCGTGCCGTGGTGCGTCTCGACCTGGCCGATCGCGGCGAGCGTGTTCCACCCGATTCCGCAGCCCGGCTGCTCGCGCCCCAGCGTGAGCGCCGCCCCCGCGTACGCGCGGAGGGCCGGTTCGGGGATTCCGGAAGAGGCCGCGACCTCGGAGACCCAGATCGGGTCCACGCGCGAGCGCGCCTCGGAGCCGCGCGCGGAGCCCGAAGCGGAGGCTCGGGAGGGGACTGCGCCGGAGCCCACGGCACCGCCGGTTCCGGATCGGCCGGCGCCGGTTTCGGCGGGGTCTGATCCGGCGGGGTCTGAATCGGCGGCGTCGCTCCCCCGCGCTTCCCCGCGTTGCGCGGCGCCGGCCTCCGGCGCCGCAGCCTCGGCGGGCGGCGAGGACGGGCCGCCCGAGAGGACCGCCGCGCCGAGCCCGAGGATTCCGAGCGCGGCGAGGGCGATCCCCCCGAGGCCGACCGCGAGTGCGCGGCCCGAGCGCCCCGACGCGCGGCGGTCCGCGCTCCGGCAGCGCGCGCGCTGAGCGCTCAGGCCCCGGAAGCTCGTGCCGCTCGGGATCGGGCCCGCGGTCTCCTCTGTGCGGGCCTGATCCTCGTCCTCCGCGCGGTCGATCGTGTCGAGCAACCAGGCGAGCGCCGAGTCCCCGCTCGCCGGGGGCTCGGCGCTCACCCGTTCGCGGCGGGCGCTGCGCTCAGCGCCGTCGCGCACGGCGT
The DNA here is from genome assembly GCF_000633415.1 of Leucobacter sp. PH1c. Taxonomy (GTDB): domain Bacteria; phylum Actinomycetota; class Actinomycetes; order Actinomycetales; family Microbacteriaceae; genus Leucobacter. Next base: position 60,013 of record NZ_AYMV01000020.1, read on the forward strand.
GCTCCGAGCAGCGCGATCGCGGTGCCACCGAGCGCCGCGAGCACCGCGCCGAGCGCCGCGCCGAGACCGCGATCCGCACCTGTGTGGGCGAGCGCGTGGGCGCCCGGCGCGGGTGCCCCGGCGGCGGTTCCCGGAGCCGGATCCGTGCCCGGGCCGGGGCGTTCCCCAGGCCCGGTGCCGGGCCCAGGATCGGTCCCGGGGTTCGTCTCCGGATCGGTTCCCGGATCGGTCTCCGGCTCAGAACCGGGCCCCGTGCCAGGGTCGGTTCCCGGATCCGTTCCCGGTTCGGTTCCCGGATCCGTTCCCGGTTCGGTTCCCGGATCGCTGCCGGGGTCGATTCCCGGATCAGTGCCGGGGTCCGTTCCCGCGTCGACGACCGTCTCGACGAAGCGCAGCGTGATCGGGTGCGGGATCTTCGAGTCGTCGGTCGCCACCGCGCTCCGCGCGAAGAACGGCGCGACAAGCGGGTTCAGCAGGGCGACGAACTCATTCGGGAACGAGTCCTCGTAGTCGTAGAACCAGGTGCCCGCGCCGGCCGCCTGCCCCGCCCACGCGAGCGGGATCGTGGCAGAGACGATGCCGTCGGGACCGGGCTCAGACAGCTCGGCACCCGTGAACGTCGCGATCGTCACGCGAGCCTCGGGGTAATCCTGGCGGCTTGCGCCCGCTGCATAGAAGCCGCTGAACGAGGCGGTGATGTACCCGGCCCCGTCGGCGCCGAGGTGCACGCGGGGCGCCGAGAAGTCCCAGCGATTACCGCTCCCCGAGGTGAGGCGCACCGCGCCGTCGAAGTCGAGGACCCGGGCGCCCGTGGCGTCGCGCGCGCCGCTCCCGCCCGCGAACGTGAAGGGGCGGAAGAAGTAGGCCTGGAGCTCGGCGTCGCTCGCCGCAGGGCCCGGGTTCGTGAGCGCGGGCAGCGTGACGTCGCCGCCCAGGATCTCGCGCTCGAACCCGACGCGGAAGTTGCTGAACCAGATGTTGCCGATGGTCCAGTCGAGCTCCGCGTCGGCGATGCTCGCGGCGGGGGCTCCGGAGAGCGCGATATCGGGCACGGTGCGGCGGGTGTCCACCACGCGGTACGTGCGCGAGGCGCTCCGCGCGGGGGCGCTGCCCGAGCCCTCCTCGGGAGTAAAGACCGCGACGACCTCGCGCGCTCCGCCCGCGGGCCAGCGGTCGGTGTCGATCCGGACCGTGACGGAGCCAGCTGCGGCAGCCGAGGCGTCCGGGACCACGGGCGCCGTTCCGAGGAGCACGTCGCCGTCGAAGAACGCGACGGAGCCGCGCAGTTCGGCGGAGCCCGCCTCGGTGACCCGAACGGTCGCGCTGATCGGGCCAGGCTGCCCGAGCACGTAGCGCGCGCGGTCCGAGACCTCGGGGACCGCGACGGTCACCACGGTCGGGGCGAGCGCCTCCGCCGGAGAGACCGTGGGGGCAGCGGCTGCCGGAGCAGCAGCGGAGTCGGCGGCGGCGGGGGCCGCAGTGGGCGCGGCGGGGGCCGCCGGCACCGCGGGCGCCGCGTCCGGGGCAGCGAGCGCCGGACTCGGTGCGAGGAGCAGCCCGGCGCCGAGCGCGCAAGCGAGCGCCGCAGCCGGAGCCGCGGTGAGCCGGGGGCTCACGCTTCGGGCTCCGCACTCACGGTGACCGCGAGCTGCTCGGGATCGCTCGGCGCGTCTGCGCCGGATCCGGCCTGCGGTGTGAAGGTGACGAGTGCCGCGCCCGCCTGCTCGGCGACCACGCGCACGATCCTGGGGTTCGCCTCGGGGTCGTCCTCGACGACGCGGGCGACCTGCTCGGCGGCGCTCGCGACCTCCCAGTCGACGCCGGGGGTGTCGATGAGCACGCGGATCTCCTCGCCGGGCTCGAGCGCACCGTCGACGCCCGAGAGTTCGCTGACGGGGACCGTCGCGACCACCGCGGCGTCGCCCGACGCGGCGCCCTGGGCTGAGCCGGCTGCGCCGTTCCCTGAGTCGGACGCGGGGCCAGCGCAGCCGCTCGCCCCGAGGCAGATCGTGAGGATCACGGCGGCGAATGCGCCGCCGCGCGCGACCCGCTGGACGCGGGCGCGACCCGCCCCGCTCGCTGCGGCGCTCACGCCGCAGCCTCGGAGTACTCGGCGAAGCGATCCTCGAGGTCCTGCCCGGCGACGCCGTTCAGCCAGTACGCGGAGGCTACCTCGCGCAGCACGACGCGCTCCTCGTCGGCCGAGAAGCCGGCGCCGTCGACGAGCGCACGGTACCCCTCCTTGTACGCGGCGGGATCCGGGATCTCCGCGAAGGAGTAGAACGTCGAGCCGAGGTCGCCGTCCGTGGCGTAGCTGTCGCGGAACATGCGCGCGATCATCTGCCCGCCTGACAGATCGGCGAGGTAGCGCGTGTAGTGGTGCGCGACGAAGTGCGGGAGGGAGTCTCCCGCGACCTCGGCGATGCGAGCGGCGTAGCTCATGATGCCGGTGGTCGCGAAGCGGTCGTACACCTGGTTCTGCCAGTCGGCGCCGAGCCAGTGCTCGAGGTCCGCGGCGAGGGAGGGCAGACGGTGAAGCTCGGGGAGCCAGAACGCGAAGTCGTCACCGAGACGCGCGCGCTGCGCGGCCGCAGCCCGTTCGAGCGCCTCGTACATGAGGTAGTGCTGGGCGGCCTGGGCGGCGATGCCGTCGCGGGTGAGCCCACCGCGGAGGAACGCGATCGCGAAGCGCGGCTCGCTCTCGCCCTCGATGTGGCCGATGCGGGAGAGCGCGCGGAGTCGGACGGAGAGGGGCTGCCCCTCCGTCTCGGAGATCACGGCGTCGACGGGGCTGTCCACGAGCTGGTTCATGGGTGCTCTTCTCTTCGGGCCCCGAGCGGGGCGTGTGGTCCGTGCGGGGTGGGGCGCCGGTGCGGCGCCCCACCCCTGGGGTGTTACTCGGCGTGCGCGGATCGACGTCGGCGGACGACGAGCGTCGCCCCCGCAGCGATCAGCAGCACGGCGCCGGCGGTCGCCGCGAAGGGCAGCGCCGCACCGGTGGTGGCGAGCCCGTTCGCGGGCTTCGCGCCGGGCTGGACGGAGCCGCCGACGGTCTCCGTCCCCGTTCCGGGCGTCGTGCCCGGGCCGTCCGTACCGGGCTCGGTTCCGGGCTCGGTTCCGGGCTCGGTTCCGGGCTCGGTTCCGGGCTCGGTCGGGGTGCGCTCGGTCACCGTGAGCGCGACCGGCTCGGTGACGACGGGGTCGCCCACGCCGTTCGAGACGACGACGCGCACCTCGGTGCCGCTCTGCGCGAGCGAGACCTGTGCGAGCACGAAGCTCGCACCAGTCGCGCCCGGCACGTCGACCCAGCCGTCGGCGGCGTCAGCGGGTGCCGCGAGCAGCGCTGCGCGCTGCGCGGCACCGTCCTGCGCGGTGACCTGCTCCGGCACGGCCGCGACGGGCACGCGCGTCTGCCACTGGAAGGTGGGCTCGGGCGTACCGCTCGCGGTGACGGTGAAGGTCGCGTCCGCGCCCTCGACCACGCGCTGAGCGGTCGGCGCCGCGTCCACCTGGGCGGCGCGCTTCGCGCGCACCTCGACCTCGACCGGCTCGGACTCGGCGGAGCCGAGCTCGTTCGTGGCGACGGCGCGGTAGCTGCCGGAGGCGGCGGGGTGCGCGGCGGGAATGGTGAGCGTCGCACCGGTCTGGCCGGGGATCGCGGTCCACTCGCCGTCGACGAGTCGCTGCCACTGGAGCGCGGGCGCGGGATCGCCGGCGGCGGCGGCGTTCAGCACGACGTCCTCGCCCTCGATCACGCGGGATCCGGCGCCCACCTCGACGGTGGGGGCGACGCCCGAGACGAAGCTGACGCCGATCGGGGCGCCCGCCTTCGTGCTGTCGGACGAGCTGCCCGACTGCAGGAAGTACGCGCGGACGTTGCTGTTCACGAAACGCAGGAACTGGTTCGTGAGCGTCGCCCCCGTGTACGTGCCGTTCCAGGTGCCCGCGGCGACCTGGCCCTCGAAGAGCGGCGCGACGGCGAACTCCGTCGCGGCCCCCGAGGTGCTCGGCTGCGCGCCGCGGAAGGTCTGCACGACCACCCGCTCGGGACCGTAGGGCTCGTCCACGCCGTCGAAGGCGCTGCCGAACCACATGCCGTCCACGGTCGCCGTGAGGTATCCGTCGCCCGCAGCGTTCATCACGAGCTGCGGATCGCGGAAGTTCCACTGCGGCAGCGTGCCCGAGGTGAGACGCACCGAGCCGGTGAAGTCGATGACGCGGTTGCCCGCGGCATCCTCGTGGCCCGTGCCGTTCGAGAACACGAACGCGCGGTTCGCGCGATCGGTCGCGCTCGGCTGCTCGGGCAGCGGCGCGAGCTCGACGTCGCCCTCGAGCACCTCCTTGCCCGGGCCCGAGCCGAAGCTCACGTAGTTCGCGACCGACCAGCGCAGCTCGGCGCCGGCGATCGTGCGGGCGGTCTCGCCCACCGCGATCTCGTCGACGGCGGGAGCGAGGTCTACGATGCGGAAGGTCCGCGCCGCCGAGGTCGAGGGCGTGAACGCCGCATCGTCAGCGGGCGTGAAGCTCGCCGTGATGCTGCGCGCGCCGCCTGCGAGCGCACGGGTGGTGAGCTCGGCCGCGCCATCGGCGACGGTCGCGGTCCCGAGGGAGGCACCGTCGGCGAAGAACTCGACCGTGCCCGCAGCCGCGGGGGTCACCGCGGCGCGGAGCCCGACGTCCTCACCGGCGAAGTGCACGGGGAGCGATGCCGTCGGCTGGGCGTCGACCGCGATCGCAGTCTCGGTCGCGGGGATCGCGGCCGAGACGTAGCTCACGCCGATCGGCGCGCCCGCCTTCGTGCTGTCGGACGAGCTGCCCGACTGCACGAAGTAGGAGCGCACGTTCGTGTTCACGAAGCGCAGGAACTGGTTCGTGAGCGTGGTGCCCGTGTAGGCGCCGTTCCACGTGCCCGCGGCGACCTGGCCCTCGAAGAGCGGCGCGACCGAGAAGCCGGTCACTCCGTCGGTCTCGACGGGCTCGGCGCCGACGAACGTCTGCACGACGATGCGCTCGGGGCCGTAGGGCTCGTCCTCGCCGTCGAAGGCGCTGCCGAACCACATGCCGTCCACGGTCGCGGTGAGGTAGCCGTTGCCCGCGGCGTTCATCACGAGCTGCGGATCGCGGAAGTTCCACTGTGGCAGCGAGCCCGAGGTGAGGCGCACCGCACCGTCGAAGTCGATGACGCGGTTGCCCGCGGCATCCTCGCGGCCCGTGCCGTTCGAGAACACGAACGCGCGCTTGGCACGCTCGATAGCCGTGGCCGCGTCGTCGACGGGGGCGAGCTCGACGTCGCCCTCGAGCACCTCCTTGCCGGGACCGGAGCCGAAGCTCACGTAGTTCGCGACCGACCAGCGCAGCTCGGCGCCGGAGATCTCACGGGCCGTGTCGCCCACCGCGATCTCGCTCACCGCGGGGGCGAGGTCGACGATCCGGAAGACGCGAGCGCCCGAGATGGACGGTGCGAACTCGGCGGCGTCCGCGGGCGTGAAGCCCGCGGTGATGCTGCGCGCGCCGCCCGCGAGGGTCTGCGTCACGAGCTCCGCGGCGCCGTCGGTGACGGTGGCGGAGCCGAGCGAGGCGCCATCGGCGAAGAACTCGATCGTTCCCGCGGCCGCGGGAACGACGGTCGCGCGCAGCGCGACGTCCTCACCGGCGAAGTGGCGCGGGTAGTCGGCCGCGGGCTGCGCGTCAACGGCCGTCACGGTCGCGGTCGCCGCGGCGACGGTCACCGTCAGCGTGGCGACCGAGGAGGTCGCAGTGCCCGCGGTGTTCGTCGCGACGAGCCGGAAGCGGTCGCCGCTCTGTGCGGCCGTGGCGTCGGCGACCGTGAGGGTTGCGGAGGTCGCGCCGGCGATGTCGGCGAAGTCCTCGCTGCCCGCCGCGGCGCGCTGCCACTGGAGCTCGGGCTCGGGGGTCCCCGAGACCGTGGCCGTGAAGCGCGCCTCAGCGCCCTCGTCGACCGTCACGCTCTCCGGCTGCCCGGCGAACACGGGCGCGATGCCCGCGGTCTGCTCGGCGAACTGCACCGGGGTGAACACCTCGACGCCGCCCGAGCGCTGGCCGTGCGCGCCAATCGTCATGAAGCCGCACTGCGTGCCCTCGGCGAGGCAGTCGATCGTGCGTCCCGCCTGCGAGGTGAACTTCGCCCCGGGGATCGCGTGCTCCGTCAGCGTCCAGTTGCCGTCGGCGTCCATGAACGGCATGCCGGGCTCGGTGGTGCTGCCCGGGTAGTTCACCATGAGCTGGTACACCCCGGCCTCGCCGGCGTAGTCGTAGTTCACACCGCTCACGCCGCGCTTCGTCGGCGCCCAGCTGCCCGGGTCCGTCGCGTCCTTCAGCGTGATCGCACCGAAGAGCGTGTACGCGCCGCCGAAGCTCGCGCCGGCGTCCGAGGTGGTCGCGTAGTTCTTGCCCGTGAGGGTGACCGTCTGCGAGCCGTCGGCCGCGAGGCCCTGGCCCGGGGTCACCGTGAGGCTCGGCTGCGGCTGCCCGGCGGCCTGGTTGACGCCGTAGCCGGTCGTCGCACCGGGAGTGCCCGGCGTGCCGGGGTTCTCGCCGCCGGAGTCCGCCGTGACCGTGAGCGCAGCCGCGGAGGAGGTCGCCTCGCCCGCGGAGTTCGTCACGACCGCGCGGAAGCGCGCGCCCGAGTCCGCGACCGCGGTCTCGGCGATGACGAGGGTCGAGTCGGTCGCGTCCGCGATGTCGGCGAAGGCGTCGGAGCCGGCGGCTGCGCGCTGCCACTGCACGGTCGGCGCGGGCGTGCCGCTCGCGGTGACCGAGAAGCGGGCCTCCGCACCGGCCGTCACGGCGACGTCCGTGGGCTGCGCCGTGATGGCGGGGGCGACCGTCGCGACGGGCTCGGCGAAGCCGATCCCGACGTAGGCCTCGCTGCCGGCGTTCACACGGCCGTGCGCGCCGAAGGAGAAGAAGCCGCAGCCGTTGCCCGCAAGGCAGTCGACGGTGCCGCCGAAGAAGCTCGGGAACTGCGAGCCGGGCACGGAGACGGACATCGTCCAGTTCCCCGAGGCGTCCATCTCGGAGTCCGCGACGTCGCCGTCGGCCGAGCCGTTCGCCACGACGAGGCGGGGCACGCCGTAGACGTAGTCGCCGTCGTGGCCGCTGAGGCCGCCCTGGCTGCGACGCCACTGCTCGGGCGTCTCGGGCGAGAGGTTCTCCCCCAGGCCGACGTAGATCGGCTTCGTGGGGTCGTAGTTGAAGCCGCGCACCGTGACGGTGCTCGCACCGCTCGGGTCGAGCTCGGTGCCGGGCGTCACGGTCATGTAGGCCGAGGTGTCCGAGTACGGGGTGCCGGTGACGGGCTCGCCGGGCGCTGCGAGCGCCGGCGTCACGCCGAAGCTCGACAGCACCAGTGCGGCGGTCGCGCTGAGCACGACTCCCGTGGCGCCGGCGCGCCGAGAGCCCGGGGCTCTCATCCGCGTGTCTCTCATGGTGTGGTGTTCCTCTCCGTGGGTGGTGGCGCGTGGCGCCGGATCAGGGGTCGGGGTGCGTTCCCGGCCCGGAGGCGGTCCCGGGGCTCCGGGACCGAGCTAGATGCGCGACGGTCCGTCGCCGCGGCGGGTGCGCAGGAGGAGCGCGCCGCCGAACAGGCCGATGCTCAGCAGCAGCACGCCGCCGATCAGCGCCGTCCGCGCCGTGTCGTCCGCGCCGGTCGCCGCGAGGCCGCCGTTCACGCCGAGTCCGGCGGCGCGCTGGGCGTTCGCCGCGGGGGCCGGGGTGCCGGTCGCGCGGGGCGGGGTCGGCGTGGCCGTTCCGGGGACGACGGGCGGGGTGGTGCCCGGTCCGCCCGTTCCGGGGGTGCCGGGTCCGGTAGGCGGCGTGCCCGCGGCGTCCTGCCCGCCGAAGAAGATCGGCACGTAGGCCTCGTTCGCCGCCGCGACCTTGCCGTGGGCTCCGAACGAGAAGATGCCGCAGTACGCCGTGGCGCAGTCGATCGTGCCGCCGAAGAAGCTCGTGATGTCCTTGCCGGGAATCGTGACGGTCAGCCGCCAGGTGCCGTCGGCGCCGATCTCCGCGTCGGCGACGTCCGCGTCGGCGGAGCCGTTCGCCACGACGAGACGCGGCACGCCGTAGTCGTAGTCGGCGTCCGGCCCGCTTTGGCCGCCCGTGCTGCGGCGCCACTCCTCGGGGGCGCCGTGGTTGGCGAGCGCCCCGACGCCGACGTAGATCGGCTTCGCCGGATCGTACCCCGTGCCCGAGATGACGATCTCGCTCGCGTCGGCGCAGGGCAGGTATCGCCCGGGCGAGACACTCAGCACAGCGGAGGTGCCGGAGAGCGCGGTGCCCGTCACGGTGCGCTCCGCACCGGCGGGCGCCTCGGTGACGAGGCAGGGGTCGCTCGTTCCCGGCCCCGTACCCGGGTCGGTTCCCGGATCCGTGCCAGGGTCAGTACCGGGGTCGGTCCCGGGCTCCGTGCCCGGATCGGTGCCGGGGTCGGTCCCGGGCTCCGTCCCCGGGCCGGTTCCGGGATCGGGGGTCTGGCCGGCGAAGTACACGGGCGTGAACACCTCGACACCGCCGGAGCGCTGGCCGTGCGCGCCGATCGTCATGAAGCCGCACTGCGTGCCCTCGGCGAGGCAGTCGATCGGGTGCCCCGCCTGCGAGGTGAACCTCGCGCCCGGGATCGCGTGCTCCGGGAGCGTCCAGTTCCCCGCGGCGTCCATGTAGGGCATGCCGGGCTCGGTGGTATTGCCCGGGTAGTTCACCATGAGCTGGTAGAGCCCGGCCTCGCCGGCGTAGTCGTAGTGCGTGCCGCTCACGCCGCGCTTCGTCGGCGCCCAGCTGCCGGGATCGCCCGGATCCTTCAGCGTGATCGCACCGAAGAGCGTGTAGGCGCCGCCCACCGTCCCGCCGGAGCCGGAGGTCGTGGCGTAGTGCTCGCCCGTGAGGCTCACCGTGCTCGGGGCATCGGGATCGAGGTCGACCGCGGGGGTCACCGTGAGCCGCGGCTGGGGCTGCCCGGCCTTCTGGTTCACGCCGAGCCCGGAGGAGGATCCGCTCGGCGCGACGGGCGCGGCCGAGGCGATCCCGGCGCCGCCGGCGGTCAGGATCCCCGCGAGCACGATCCCGGCGGCGGCCCGGAGCGCGGTCCGGGCGCCGGGCCGGGGCGGAGTGAGGAGTGACGTCGTCATGCGGAGGCTCCGTTCTGAGCGGGTGCGGGCCGCGCGGCGGCGCGGCGTGAGGTGCGGAAGATGAGGGCGCCGCCGAGCGCGCCCGCGCTGAGCAGGAGCGCGCCGCCGAAGAGGGCGAGCCGTGCGAGTTCGGGATCCCCCGCTGCGAGCAGCCCGCCGTTCACGCCGAGTCCGCCGCCGGCGCCACCGCCAGCGGGGACGGCGTTCGGGTTCGCGCTCACGGGTGCGGTTGCGGGGAGCTCGGGCTTCGCGCCGCCCGTCTCCTCGGCGGTGTCCGTGAAGTACACGGGTACGAAGATCTCGCCCTGCGCGTTCGTCTTCCCGTGAGCACCGATCAGGAGCACACCGCACTGCATCGTGTAGCAGTCGACGTCCATGCCCTGCTGGCTCTCGAAGCGCGATGCGAGGATCGGCAGTTCCATCTCGAAGGAGCCGTCCGCGGCGAGCGTGGGGAAGCCGGGGACGGTCGTGTTGCCCGGGTAGCTCACCATGCTCTGGTAGGTGCCCTGCGGCTCGATGTCCTGCGAGTAGGTGAAGGTGCGTCCCGAGACGCCACCGCTTCCCGGGCCCCAGTTGGCCCCCGCGGCGGGATCGACCCAGCCGAAGAGCACGTAGAGGCCGCCGAAGTTCGTGCCATCGGCACCGAGCGTCGGGAACCCGGTGCCGCGGAGCGTGACCCGCTGGTCCCGGTCGCCCAGCCCGTAGGCGGGGCTCACCGTGAGCTCGGCGCCGAACGCGTTCCGCGCGGAGTTGCTCCCGTGCGGGGCGCCCGTGCCGCCGGCGCCGGGGCCGACCGGGGTGGGCTTCGGCGTGGGGCCCGGATCGGTTCCGGGCTCGGTGCCCGGCCCGGGCGTTCCCGGCTCGGGGTCCGGGGTGCCGGGCTGCGCGACGGTCAGGGCGAGCGCGAAGGGATCCGTGTAGGCGTTGTCGCCGCCGTAGGTCGCCTGCCCGTCCATCCGGGGCAGGTGATTCGCGCCGATCTCCTCGGGGAAGGCGCCCTCACCGCTCGTGATCTCCGCCGCGCCGTCGACGACGCGCACGGGGTCGCTGCCCTCGAGCGGGAAGGTGGCGAGCACGAGGTCGTCGGTGCGGCCCGGAGTGCCGAAGCTCTCGCGCATGTCGACCGTGAGCGTCGCCACGCCACCTGCGATGTCGAGGCGGAGCGCTTCGAAGTGCAGCCAGGCCTGGGAGAAGCCGTGCATGTGGAGTCGCCCGGAGAAGCTCAGGCTCGCGGTATCCGTCGCCGCATCGACCCATCCGGAGGCCACGGGGAACGCGGCGGCCGGCTGGCCCTTCCGGTAGCGCGCGCCATCATAGGCGGCGACGTAGCCCTCGGTGTGACCGAAGTTCTCGAGGTAGTTGCGGATCGAGGTGCGCACGCCCCACTCGAGTTCGCCACCCGTGACCGCAGTCGCTCCGGCCGGGATGCTCTGGGCCGGGGCGTCCGTCACCGCGGTCGGCTTCGGCGCGGCGGCGTCGAGCGCGGAGGCCGCGCTCGCGGGCGCGAAGAGCGCCAGCGGGGCGAGGAGCGCCGTCGCGATGCCGAGCGCGAGCCGCGCGGGTGCGCCGCGGCTCATCGCTCGGCCCCCGCGCGGAGTGCGGCGCTCGCGCCGCCCGTGATGGTGCCCTCGGCCGGTGCCGGAGCGGCTCCGCGCCGCGCGCGGCCCCGCTTCACCGCGACGAGCACGATCGCGACGCCGAGCGCGAGCACCGCCGCGCCGAGCACCCCGATCACGGCCCAGGTGAGCGCCGAGTTCTCGGCTTCGGCCGGGGCGGCCGCCGTGGCGGCGTCCGCTGCGCGGACCTCCCCCTCGGCGGGAGCGGCTGCGGCGGTCTCCCCCGCCTCGGCCGCACCGGGGACCTCGATCCGCGTCGCGGCGTCGTTCGTTCCCGCTGCCCCGGTTCCGGCGGATCCGCCGCCCCCGAAATCGCTCATGGTGCCCGAGCCGGCCTGCAGCTGGCCATCGGCTGCGGCGAAGCTCACGGGGGTGAAGGACTCGTTGTTCGCGTTGATGAGGCCGTGCGCGCCGATCGTGATGATGCCGCACTGCACCTGGAGGCAGTCGATCTCCTGGCCGGCGCCCTGCGCCCCCTCGTGCGGGTTCCCGAAGCTCGCCGTGAACTTCGAACCCGGGATCGTCATCTGGGTGCTCCACGCACCGTTCGCGTCGATCTGCCCGTTCGCCTCGCTCGCGGAGCTGCCGCCCTGGAATGCGACAAGGAGGCGGGATCCGTCGGTGCCCGCGTACGCGAAACTCTCCCCCGAGCGGCCGCCCTGGCTCGGTGCCCAGGCGTTCGTCGTCGGGTCCGCGACCGCGCCGAAGAACACGTAAACGCCGCCTGGCGCGTTCGGCTGGTACTGGAATCCGCTGCCGCTGAGCGTCACGGTGGTCGGCCCGTCCGCTGCGGGCGCCGGGGCGACGTCCACGCGGGAGGCCGCCTGCGCCGGGGCCGTGCCGAGCGCCAGCGGAGCGACCGCGAGGAACGGCAGGAGCAGCGCCGCGGCGAGGCGGCGGCCCGGCCGCGACCGTGGCGCTCGGGGCACCGCGGCGCTCGGGGCTCCGGCGCGGGAGGGCACGGCGCCGTGCGGGGATGGGAGCGCGGTCATGGAGTGGTCCTCTCACTGGATCGGGGGTCGTGCGCCGCGGGCGGCGCGGCGTCGTCGTCGGGGAATCGGACGGGGGTGATCGCGAGCGCACCGTCGGCGTCTCGCGCCACCCGCACCGGGTGGCGATACACCTCGCTCAGCAGCTCGGGGGTGAGCACCTCAGCGGGTGCGCCCCACGCGCGCATGGCGCCGTCGGCGAGGAGCAGCACCCGGTCGCTGTAGGCCGCGGCGGCCGCGAGGTCGTGGAGCACGACCACGACCGCGCTCCCCTGCCGCGCCGTGCGCCGCGCGATGGCGAGCACCTGCTCCTGATAGTTGATGTCGAGCGCCGCGGTCGGCTCGTCGAGGAGGAGGAGCCCCGTGCGCTGCGTCATCGCGCGAGCGAGCGCGACCCGGGCGCGCTCGCCGCCCGACAGGGAGGTGTAGGTGCGCTCGGCGAAGCGGAACGTGTCCGAGCGGAGGAGCTCCTCCGCGATGATCCGGTCGTCCTCCTCGACGGAGGTGATCGCGCGCCAGGGCGCGCGCCCCATCTTCACGATGTCGACCACCGGGAACGGGAAGCTCACGGAGTTGTTCTGCCGGAGCACGGCGCGGCGGAGCGCGAGCTCGCGGCTCGGCCAGTCGTGCACCTCGCGCCCGACGAGCTCGACGGACCCGCCGTAGGCGTGATCCCCCGCGAGCGCGCCGAGGAGCGTCGATTTCCCTGCACCGTTCGGGCCGAGGATCGCGAGTACCTCGCCGGCGCGCACGTCGAAGTCGACGCCGGAGACGATCCGGGTTCCGCCGAGGGTCACCGACACCCCCGCGGCGCGGAGCACGATCTCACCGCGCGGAACCGGGGCGGGCAGCCGCGGGGCGCGGCGGGACAGGGGGCTCACAGCCAGCCTCCGTTCTTCCGCGAGGTCGCGCGGATGAGGAAGAAGAAGAACGGTCCGCCGATGATCGCGGTGAGCATGCCGAGCGGCAGCTCCGCGTAGGGCACGGCCGTTCGGGCGAAGGTGTCCGCGACGACGAGCAGGAGCGCACCGCCGAGGGCGCTCGCCGGGATGAGCACGCGGTGCCCCGGTCCGACGATCATGCGGATGACGTGGGGCACGACGAGCCCGACGAAGCCGATGATGCCGGCGAACGCCACGGCCGCAGCGGTGAGCACTGAGACGATCATGATCGCGCCGATGCGCAACCGCTCGATGTTGAGGCCAAGGTGCCTGGCCGCGTCGTCGCCGAGGCTCAGCAGGTCGAGCTTGCCCGCGATCCCGAGCGCAAGGGCGAGGCCCAGGAGGACGAGCGGGAGCACCGTCGCGACCTGCGGCCAGAGCGAGCCGGCGAGGCTGCCCATCTGCCAGAACACGATCTGCTCGCGCTGGTTCATGTCGGCCGCGAAGGTCATGAGGGCGAGGGCCGCGCCGCCGAAGGCGTTGACGGCGACGCCGACGAGGATCAGGGTGATCACCCGCGTCTTCCCGCCGGAGCGGGAGATCGAGTAGATGAGGAGCGAGGTGGCCACGCCCGTGACGAAGGCGCCGACGGGGATCGCGAGGCTCGAGCCCGCGGCGAGTCCCGTGACGATCATGAGGCTCGCGCCGACGGCTGCGCCCGAGGAGACGCCGATGATGCCGGGATCGGCGAGCGGGTTGCCGAACACGCCCTGCATGATCGCGCCGGAGGACGAGAGCGCCATGCCGACGAGGACGGCGAGCGCGACGCGCGGGAAGCGCACCTCCCACAGTGCGGCGTCCGCGTTCGGGTGCGCGGCCTCAGCGCCGCAGGCGAGCCCCGCCTTGCGGCAGAGCGAGCCGATCACCTCGACCACGGGGATCTGCATCTGCCCGAGCGCGGCCGCGAGGAGCGTGGCGACGACGAGGCCGATCCCGAGCACGAGGAAGAGCAGGGTGACCCGGCCGCGCTTCGGTCGCGGGAGCGCGGTCTCCCCGTAGTCGAGCACCCGCGGCAGCTCGGGCAGCGCGACGGGGCCGGTCTCGACGCGGCTCATGCGCCCGCCTCCTCGGGGAGCTCGACCGTGTCGAGGTCGACGTGGTAGATCGCCTCGGCGAGCGCCGTGAGCACGTCGGGCGTGCGGGGACCCCAGGTGAACATCTCGTAGTCGCTCATGTCGACCACGCGGCGCCGCTCGCCCGCGGGTGTCTGCGCGACGCCCGGGACGGCGAGCAGGCCGTCGATCCCGCCGACCGATTCGAGCCCCAGCGTGAGCATGAGGATCAGATCCGGCTCGAGATTCATGAGCCCCTCGGCGGTGAGGTTGCCGCTCGTCCAGTTCTCCTGGCCGGCGACGTCGATCGCCCCGAGCTGCTCGATGAGCACGCCCGCGATCCCCGTGGACCCGTCGGGGTTGTTGCCGTACATGTAGTACACCCCGGCGCGGCCGCGCATGTAGAGGAAGACGGTGCGCACACGATCCGCCTCGGCGCTCGGCGCGACCGCCGCGATCCGCGCGATCGTGTCGTCGAGCCGCTGCGTGAAGTCGGCAACGTAGCGCTCGCCGAGCTCGGGCACGCCCAGCGCCCCCGCGACGTCGCCGATCAGCCGGGGAATATCATCGATGTCTTTCGCGCCGTCGAAGAACACGACCGGGATCCCGGCGTTGCGCATCTGCAGCTGCACATCGTAGGGGCCGACGGAGTAGTCCGTGAGGATCAGTGTCGGGTTGAGGTCGAGGATCGACTCGGCGTTGAGCGTGTGGTTGTCCATCACGAGCGGCAGGTGCTTCGCGGACTCCCACCCGGTGGTGAGGTCGCGGCCCACCACGTTGGGGCCGAAGCCGAGTGCCCAGACCACGGACGCGAGGCTCCCCGTGCCGTCGAGCGCGAGGATCCGGCTCGTGTCGGTGATCTCCACGGCGACGTCGTCGAGCCCCGTGAAGGTGACGGGCAGCTCGGGCCGCGGGTCGTCGGTGATGGCCTCGATGTCCGGGCTGTCGAGCAGCGCGGTCTCGGGGCCCTCCAGGAAGCGGGGGCTCTCGGCCGCTGCGAGCGCGCGGTCCGCGATCTTCGGCGAGTCACCGAAGACGAGGGCGCAGCCCGCGAGGTTCGCGGCGAGAAGCGCGGCGAGTGCGGCCACGCCAAATCGAAGGGTGCGGGCTGAGCGCCCGCCGTTGACGAAAAACACGAAGGTTAGGCTAACATTACTTAGGTCAGATGTTCAATCTTTCGCATTACCTAACCTCCATCAGATGTTAGCGCGGATGCGGACGCTCCGGCGACCCTCCCGTGCACGCGCGTAGATTCCGAGAGCCGATCTTGCCCTTCCTCCCCCGCCTCCGCTTCACCCGCCACCGCCGCCCCCTCGCCGCAGCAGCGGCAGGCGCACTCGCCGTCGCCGTCGCCCTGAGCGGCGCCGTCGGCTTCGCGCAGTTCGCCCCCGCGGGAAGCCCGAGCGCCGCGGGCACCGCTCCGCTCGGCGCTGACTCCGGACCTGCGGAGATCGCGCCCGAGCTCGCGGCGGCGTTCACGGGCGCCGAACGGGACGGCAAGGATCCCGAGGGCACGGATCGGAAGCAGACGGATCCGGAGCGAACGACTCCCGGCGCCGGAGACGAGGCGGACCGGGACGCTGCCAGTGGGGGCGCTACCGATGGAGACGCTGCCGATCGGGACACTGCGGGCCCGAGCGCGGACGGCCCCGCGGCGCCCGATGCGAGCGGCGGCCCGGATGCGAGCGGCGACGCCGCCCCGTGGCTCGACCCCGAGACGGGCGCGGCCGAGATCCTGATCCGCTTCGCCGACGCCGGCATCGAGCCCGGCGCCGAGGGCGATCCCGCCACCGCGGCCGCTTCCCTGCAGCGCGGCGCCGACGCGGCGCTCAGCCTCGCGGAGCCGGGCCTCGCCGCGCTGGAGGAGCGCGGCGCGATCCGTGTGCTCAATCGGTTCTGGATCGCGGCTGCCGTGCTCGTCTCCGCCGAGCCCACGCCCGAGACGCTCGCCGCGCTCGCGGCGCTCCCGGGCGCGGAGACCGTCGCCCCGAACGGCGAGGTCACCCCGCTCGACACCCCCGAGGCTCCCGAGCCGGTGGCCGATCCGAGTGCGCTCTCACGCACCGTCGACGGTGACGGCGTGCCCGTCACCTACGGCCTGGCCGGGATCCACGCGCCCGAGGCCTGGGCGCAGTACGGCGCAACGGGCCGCGGGGTCCGCGTCGCCGTGCTCGATACGGGCATCGACCCCACGCATCCCGACCTCCGCGACCGCATCGCGACCGTCGACCCGCACGATCCGCTCTTCCCCGGCGGATGGATCCACCTCGACCGCACGGGAACGGCGCGCGCGAAGCGTCCCGCGGACCCGGCCACCCACGGCACGCACGTCGCGGGCACCGTGCTCGGCGGCGACGCTTCGGGCACCCGTATCGGCGTTGCCCCCGACGCGGAGCTCATGGCGGTCAACGCGATCAGCGACGGCAGCAGCGACGCGAAGATCCTCGCGGCGATCGAGTGGACACTCGCGCCGTACGACGCGAGCGGGGCCCCCGCGGGCCGAGCCGCCGACGTGATCAACATGTCGCTCGGCGTCAGCAACTCGTACAACGACTTCCTCCTCGAGGTGCTGCACCGGGTGCGGCAGGCCGGCGTGTTCGCCGCGGTCGCCGTGGGCAACGACGGCGACAAGATGCCGGGCTGCATCTCGAACCCGAGCTCCTCGGCCGATGTCTTCGCGGTCGGCATGACGAACGCCGAGCGCACGGTCGATCCGCGCTCCTGCGGCGGGACCACGCGGTGGAGCTCCGGCGTCGCCGAGCGCTTCGGCTGGCCGAGCGGGGAGTTCACGAAGCCCGACGCGTCCGCCCCCGGCGTCGACATCGTCTCCTCCGTGCCGGGCGGCGGTTGGGGCCGCTCCTCCGGCACCTCGATGGCGACCCCGCACGTCGCCGGCGCGGTCGCGGCGCTGCGCTCGGCGCAGCCCGGCCTCACGGTCGCGCAGATGGAGGACGCGCTCGAGTCGACCGCCTGGCACCCGAACGGTTCGCCCGCGAGCGGCGACACCCGGTACGGCGCGGGCATCATCGACCTCGCGGCGGCCGTAGCCGCGGTGCGGGGCGACACCGGGATCACGGTGACAATCACCGACGCGACGAGTGGCGAGCCGCTCCCCGACGTGACCGTCGACTACGGCGAGCGCGGCGAGACCTGGCTGAGCGACGGGAACGGCCAGGTTCGCGCCTCGCTGCCGGCGGGCGCTTACACGCTCGGCTTCTCGGCGTTCGGCTACGCCGGCGCGACGCGCGAGATCGAGGTCTCCGACGCAGGATTCGGTTCCCTCGAGCTCGCGCTCGATCCCCTCACGACGGGCTCGGTCTCGGGCACCGTCGTCTCGGCGGGATCCGGCGCGCCCCTCCCCGGCGTGCTCGTCTCCCTCGCGGGGGCGGGGCTCAGCGCGACGACCGACGCCTCCGGCGCCTACCGGATCACGGGCGTCCCCGTGGGCGCGCACCGCTTCCGCGCCGCGCTCGACGCCCACGCGACCGCCACCTCGCCCTCGGCCGAGGTGCTGCCCGTCGCCGACGCCGACACCGTCGTCGATTTCCGCCTCTCGCCGTTGCCGACCGTGCTCGTGCTCGGCGACCAGACCGGGCGAACGGTCGAGCTGCTGAACGGACAGGATCTCGTGGCCACGGGCATGGACGAGCTCCCGGCCGACCCCCGCGCCCTCGGCGCCTACGACGCCGTCGTCTGGGACGACCCCGGCGCCGTCGACGCGCCTCGCCTCACGGCCGCGATCCAGGCGGCCGACGCCGCGGGAACCGGCATCGTCTGGCTCGATCTCGGCGCCACCGAGACCTCCGGCATCGCGTCGCTGCAGGCGCGCACGGGCTCCCCGAAGCAGCGCACGGGCGGCGTCGACGCGACGGCACTCGCCACGGGATACCGGATCTGGGCCGAAGCGGATCACCCGCTGTTCGCCCCCGGCAACATCGCGACGGGCGAACTGATTCAGGGCAGCATGGTGCTCCAGGACACCCGCCGCGACGCGGAGAAGTTCGTCTCCTCCTTCGACGGGCTGACGAGCGGAACGGCGCGCGTCCTCGCGCACACGATCACCCGCGAGCAGGACGGCGCCGAGGTGCGGGTCGACGATCACGGCCCGGGCATCGCGGTCGACGAGCGCGAGGGCGCTCGCCACGCCTACCTCGCCCTGCACGGCAGCCACGCGGCCTCCGACGCGCGCACCTGGTCCGCCGCGGGTCAGCAGATCCTCGTCAACGCAGCGAACTGGGTCGCCGGATCAGCCGCGCAGCTCCCCGAGGAGCCCGAGCAGCCGGAGCCCAAGCCGCCCGTCACCCCGACGAAGCCCGTGAACCCCGGCACGAAGCCCCCCGTCACGCCCGGCGGCGAGCTACCGAAGCCGTCCCCGGGCACCACCGATCCCGAGCAGCCGACCGTACTGGGCTCGCTCCCCGCGGCCGCGCCGGCAGGCTCGGGATCCGGATCGGGATCCGGCAGCCTCCGCGCCCCGTCCGCTCAGGCCACGCCGAAGCCCGAGTTCACGCCGAAGGCGCCCGTCGCGACGCAGAACCTCCTCACCTCCGCGAACGCGGGCGGCGTCACCGTGCGCGTCGCCGACGGGATCGCGCACCTCACCGTGCCGGAGAGCGCGCCCGGCGACTGGTTCTACCTGCACGTCTACCCCAGCAAGACCGCGGTCGACTGGATCCGCGTGAACGACTCGGGCGAACTCCGCATCGACGTGACGAGCCTCCGGGACGGGAGCTACCGCTTCGCGCTCACCGACGTCGAACGCCGGCTCGCCGGGTGGACCGAGGTGCGGATCGGCACGGGGAACTCGGCGCCCACGGCCGAGCGCGCGCTCACGGACGTGGCCACCCCGATCCCGGCGGCGGTCGTCGACCCGGGCTTCCGCCTCACCCCCACCGAGCAGCTCATGCTCCTCGGCGCCGCGCTGCTCCTCCTCGCCGCGGCCGGAGTCGTCCTGCTCGGGCTCCGCACGCCCGCGGGGGCCGGCCAGGAACCGTCGAGCGGCGCGGGCTCGGGCGGCGACGCGTGAGCGCCCCGGGCCGCCGGGCCCTCGTGGGCGTCCTCGCCGGAGTGACGGCGCTCGCCGTCGCCGGCGGGGTCGCGCTCGTCGGGCTCGGGGCGTGGCGGCTCGCCGCGCCCCCGGCGCACGCGACGGCCGAGCGCGTCGCGGTCGAGCACGTGGGCGCCGAGCTCCCCGAGGTGCCGGCCGCTCCCCCGTCCGAGCTCTCGATCCCCGCCATCGGCTTCGCGGCGCCCGTCGCCCCGCTCGCGATCGGCGCGGCGAGCGTGCTCGACCCGCCGACCGCGGAGGACGTCTTCTGGCTCACCGACTTCGGCGCGCCGGGCGCCGGGAGCGACAACACGGTGTTCCTCATCGGCCACACCTCCGCCGACGGCCGGGCCGTGTTCGACCCGCTCGTCGACCGGGCGGCGGGAACGACGACCGCGCTGCCGGGCGACGAGGTGCTCGTGGAGACGGCGGGCGGCACCGTCGCTTACGAGATCGTCGCGACCGAGCGGCACGACAAGACCGCGCTCGCCGAGCTCGCGAGCGTGTGGGAGAACGTGCCCGGCCGGCTCGTCATCATCACCTGCCTGTTCCAAGCGGATCGGGATCTCGCCCCCGACAACATCGTGGTGTTCGCCCGCGCCGTCGCGTAGCCCCTACGGCGCCTGCCCTGTCGCGCAGCTCTGCGGCGCCTCCGCCGTGCCGGGTGTGCCTCCCCGATCCGGCCCCCGCGGAGCGATAGGCTGACGAGCGTCGCATCGGCAGAGTGTTCCGGAAGGGGGCCCGATTGGACGCCCTCCTCAACCCCACCGAGGCGTATCTCACCGCGGTGCTCGAGTGCGAGGAGGCCGGCACCGATCCGCTCCGCGCCCGCATCGCCGAGCGCGTGGGCCACGCGCCCTCGACCGTCACGCAGACGGCGAACCGCCTGATCCGCAACGGCCTGTTCTACACGGTGCCGGGCGATCGCCGGCTCCATCTCACGGTGGAGGGGCGCCGGATCGCGCTCCGCGTGATGCGCAAGCACCGCCTCGCCGAGTGCCTGCTCGTCGACACGATCGGGCTCGAGTGGGAGTGGGCGCACGACGAGGCGTCCCGCTGGGAGCACGCGATCGGCGACACCACCGCCGAGCGGATCGCCGCGCTGCTCCAGCACCCCGAGCGCTCCCCCTACGGCAACCCGATCCCGTCGCTCGCCGAGGCGGAGCGCGGGGCCGCGCTGCCGCCGCACGACCCGCACGCGATGAACGCGCTGCGCCGCACCTTCGACGCCGACCCCGCGGACCCGGCCGAGCTCGTCGCTCTGAGCGAGACCGCGCAGTCGGACCGGGAGCTGCTCGTCGCCTTCGGGCGGGCCGGGATCCGCCCCGGAACGTGCGTGCGCGTGGAGCGGCACGGCACCGGGGTGCGGATCGAGCGCGCCCAGGGCGCCGCCGAGCGCGCGGATGCCGCGGGCGTCGAGCTCGATCACGCACAGGCCGCGCAGGTCTTCGTGGCCTAGTCTCGCGGAGCCCCGCTCCCCTCGGCCTGCGGAGCCCCCAGGGTCCGGCTGAGGAACCTGCCGGGCCAGCCGTTCTCGTCGAACGCCTCGCCGCGCACATACCCGCAGGATTCGTAGAAGCGCACGAGCGCCTGGTCCCCGCCGCCGTAGCAGTCCACCCTGAGGCGCTCGGCCCCCGCGGCACGCGCCTCGGCAGCGGCGAAGTCGAGGAGGTGCCGCCCCACGCCGCGCGCCCGCGGATCCCGGGAGGCGATGAGCAGGCGCACGTAGCGCTCGGGGCCCGCGGCGGGCGGCGCGTAGGCCACCGGATCGCCGAGTACGAGTGCGCCGACGACGCCGGCCTCCGGGTGCTCCGCGAGCCAGGCTCCGGGAAGCGCGCACTCCTCGGCGACGCGGCGGACCTGCCGTTCGGAGGCGGACCAGGGCTCGGTGCCCCACTGCTCGGTGTTGCCGATCTCGACGAACCACTCGATGACGCTGTCGAAGATCGCGAGCACGGCGGGCGCATCGGCCGCGCTCGCGCGGCGGATGCGCCACGCGTGGGCGCTCACGCGGCGTCCGCGTCGTCGGGGGTGGGGATCTCCCAGCGCCCGAAGAGCGCGAGCCCCGCCGAGGCGGCAACCGCGGCCGAGGCGGGGTTGTCGGTCTGGCAGCGGTACTGGAGTTCGAGCCCCTCGGCGGCAGCGCAGCGCGCGAGCGCGCGGGTGAGGGCGCGGGCGTGCCCCGCACCCCGCGCGTCCTCGAGCGTGATCACACCGAAGTCGGCGAGCACGGATTCGCCCCACGGGTAGGCGCTCGCGACGCTCACGAGCTTCCCGTTCTCGTCGAACGCCCCGTACACGGCCCAGTCGTCGAGGTCCACCTGCCCGGCGTCGAGGTCCTCCGGACTCGCCGCGGCCTCGAACTCGGCGAACGACTCCGCATCGGCCGCGGCCTCGGGATCGAGCCGGCGCACGTGCCCCGGATCGCGCTCGGCCCGCAGCGCCCGGGAGGATTCCCGCGGCACGTAGAAGAGGGAGTCCGCGCCGTGCAGCGCGATGCCCGCGGAAGCGATCGCCGCGCGGAGGGCGCCCTCACCGGACGCGGCCGAGAGGGCGCCCGCGGCCGCGAGTCGACGGGCCACCGCCGGGCTCAGGGCGACCGTCGTGTGCGCGTCCTCCTCGGTGCGGAGCACGGTCACGCGCTCGTCCGCGTCCAGCGCGTCCGCGACGACGATACTCAACTCGGAGTTCTGTTCGTGCTCCTCGCCGGCGAGTGCGGCCCGCCAGTACTCGGTCACGGCTTCCGCGAAGCGGGTCATCGGCATCTCCTGCGGCTGTGCGCCGCATCGTGCGCGGCGGGGATCGGGTGGCCTTCGACCCTATCGGCCGCACTCGGCAGCCCTCGACGGAAGTTGCCATTCCGGCAATACCGAGGCTCTGCCGAGGCCCTCCCGCGGCCAGCGGCTCCGGCGGCTAGGAGGCCGGGGGCGTGAAGCGGCCGTCGATCGCCGTCCAGCCGCCGTCGACGCTCAGCGTCGAACCGGTGACGAACGTCGAGGCGTCGGACGCCAGGTAGACGACCGCGCCGGCGAGCTCGTCGGGGCGCGACCAGCGGCCCAGCGCGCTCTTCTGCGCGTACGCGTTGTACCACTCCTCGTTCGCCTTGATCTGCGCGGTGAGCGGCGTCTCGACGACGCCCGGCGCGACGACGTTGATGCGCACGCCCTGGGCGCCGTACTCGGCGGCGGCGGTCTTCGCGAGCTGCACGAGCCCGGCCTTGGTCGCAGCGTACACGCCCTGCCCGGGCTCGACGACCTGGGCGCGGATCGATGCGAAGCCGATGATCGAGCCGCCGCCGTTCGCGGCGAAGCGCGCGGCGAAGTGGCGGATCAGCTGGAACGACGCACGAAGGTTCAGGTTCACGACGCGGTCGAACTCGTCCATCGTGTAATCGTCCATGCGCTTGCGCACGTTCGTGGCGGCCGTGAACACGAGCGCCGACGCCGTGCCGAAGCGCTCGGCTGCGGCCTCGACCTCGGCGTCGTCGAGCACGTTGAGGCGGAACGCCTCGGCGGATCCGCCCTGCTCCTGGATGAGCGCCGTGGTGGCCTCCGCGGCGTCGAGCGCCCAGTCGGCGACGACCACGTGCGCGCCCTGTGCGGCGAGGGCCTGCGCCGACTCGCGGCCGATCCCCGATCCCGCTCCGATCACCACGACCGTGCGGTCGTCGAGGCGGAAGAGGCGGCTGTAGTCAGGGGCGACGTGCGTCATGCGGGAGTCCTTTGCGGGGTGTGCGGGTGGGGAGGAATGAGGAGGGGCGCGGCTTAGCCGCGGGCGCGGGGTCGGATCATCGCCATGCGGGTGACGGTGAACTCCTCGATCGCGTAGCGCGGGCCCTCGCGGCCGATGCCCGAGTCCTTCACGCCGCCGTACGGCATGATGTCGGAGCGGAAGCCCGGGATCTCGTTGACGACGACGCCGCCGACCTCGAGGCGCTCGATCGCCGCGAACGCGCTCTCGAGCGACGCCGTGTAGATCGCGGCCTGGAGCCCGTACCGCGAGGCGTTGACGAGATCGATGGCGGCGTCGATCGAGTCGACGGTGGTGAGGCAGACGACGGGGCCGAAAACCTCTTCGGCCCAGACGTCGACGTCGGCGGGGACGCTGCCGAGCACGGTGGGGCGCACGAGAGCGGCCTGCTCACCCGCGGCGGGGGCCTCTCCGCCGGAGAGTAGCTCGGCACCCGCGGCGACGGCGCGATCCACCATGGCCCGGATCCGCTCGCCCGATGCCGCGTTGATCACCGGGGCGACGTTGGTCGCGGGATCGCGCGGATCCCCCACCACGAGCTCGCCCATGCGGGCGACGAGCCGCTCCGTGAACGCCTCGGCGATGGGGCGCTCGAGCACGATCCGCTGCACCGAGATGCAGGCCTGGCCGTTGGCGTAGAAGCCGCCGCGCAGCACGGCGTCGACCGCCGCGTCGACGTCGGCATCGGCCGCGACGATGAAGCCCGTGTTCGAGCCGAGCTCGAGGAGCGCCTTGCGGGGGGCCGCCTGCTGCGCGATGAGGTGACCGATCTTCGCGGAGCCGGTGAAGGAGACGACCTGGGCGCGCGGATCCCGCACGAGGGTCTCGCCCACCTCGGGGGCGCCGTTCACGAGCTGCACGGCGGCGGGGGTGATCCCGTGCGCCACGAGCACCTCGCGCACGATCGCCACGAGTTCGAGGGTGGCGAGCGGCGTGTTGGGCGCGGGCTTGATGATGACGGGGCAGCCCGCGGCGATCGCCGGGGCGAGCTTGTGGCTCGCGAGGAGCAGCGGGTAGTTGAAGCCGGCGATGCCGATCACGACGCCCGCGGGCTTCCGGGTGTAGTAGCCGATCATGCCCCGGCCGAGTTCCTGGAGGTCGAGGGGCACGGTCTCGCCGTGCACGCGGGAGGCTTCCTCGGCGGTCGCCTGGAGCGTGACGATCGTGCGCGAGACCTCGGTCTGGCAGTCAACCCGGGGCTTGCCGGTCTCGAGGACGAGGAGCTCGACGAGACGCTCGGCCTCTTCGGCGAGGCGATCGTGCACGGCGGTGAGGACGGACTTCCGCTGCGCGGTGGTGAGCGCCGCGATCGCGGGGCGGGCCGCCTCGGCGGCGTCGAGGGCGTCGCGCGAGTCGGCGACCTCGCTGACCGGCGCCTGTGCGATCACGCTGCCGTCGAACGGGAAGACGATGTCCTGGGCGCCCGGAACGGTGCGCCAGCCGGCGCCGATGGGGAGCTGCCCGGCGGGGGCGAGCAGGGAGAGCGTGTCGCGCATCGTGGAGTCCTTGCGTGCGGGCTGACGCCGCGGCGAGGATCGCGTGCCGCGGTGCAACGGATGACCTGGTACAACGGCCACCCAACGAGTGGCCTTACCAGTTAATATAGTTCAACATCGTCCGATCGCCAACGCAACGCCGCGCGATCCGCCCGGCGCCGCCGCCGGGCGCGATCCCACCGGAAGGAACCCCATGACGCACCGCTACTCCCTCGCAGTCCTCCCCGGCGACGGCATCGGCCCCGAGGTCGTCGGGTGCGCGCTCGACGTGCTCGACGCCGCCGAGGCGCGCTACGGCTTCACGACCGCGCGCACCGAGATCACCGCGGGCGCCCAGCACTACCTCGCGACCGGCGAGCTCTTCGCCGAGGTCGAGGACACGCTCCGCGGCCACGACGCGATCCTCTTCGGCTCGATGGGCGATCCGGCCGTCACCCCGGGGATCCTCGAGCGCGGCTTCATCCTCGAGATGCGTCAGCGCTTCCAGCAGGCCGCGAATGTGCGCCCCGTGCGCCTCTACCCCGGCGTCCCCACCCCCATCGCGGAGCTCACGCCCGAGCGCTGCGAGATGGTGATCGTGCGCGAGAACACGGAGGGCGCCTACGTGGGCCAGGGCTCCACCGTGCACGCGGGCACCCCCAACGCGGTCGCGATGCAGGAGTCGCTGAACACGCGCGCCGGCATCGAGCGCGTCGTCGACTTCGCGTTCCGCCTCGCACTCGGCCGCCGGAAGAAGCTGACGCTCTGCCACAAGACGAACATCCTCGTCGCCGCGGGGCAGCTCTGGCAGGAGGTCGTCTCCGATCTCGCCGCGAAGTACCCCGAGGTGGAAACCGACTACGTGCACGTCGACGCGATGTGCTTCCACCTGCCGCTCTCCCCGGAGCGCTTCGACGTGATCGTGACCGACAACCTCTTCGGCGACATCATCACGGATCTCGGCGCCGTGATCCAGGGCGGGCTCGGCGTCGCGACCAGCGCGAACCTCAACCTGGACGGCTCGGCGCCCAGCATGTTCGAGGCCATCCACGGCTCGGCCCCCGACATCGCGGGCAAGGGCTGGGCGAACCCCTCGGGCGCGATCCTGTCGCTGGCCCTGCTGCTCGGCCACCTCGGCGAGGGCGCTGCGGCGCGCGCGATCGAGGCCGCGACCGTGCAGGTGCTCGGCGAGCTGCCCGCCCTCGCGGGGGCCGAGATGGGCATGAGCACGAGCGAGGTGGGCGCACGCATCGCCGCGATCGTGCGCGAGGGCCGCGCCGACGAGACGCTGGTGCCCGAGTCGCTGCTCGGCCAGCTGGCGGAGCTCGCGCCGTCGCGGGTCTGATGCTGGGGCGCCGCGGGTGCTCGGGTGCTCGGGTGCTCGGGTGCTCGGCTCGCAATGCTCCCGCAAATTAGTTCGACTCTGATCCGGTTCAGCGGGGCAATTCCGGATCAGACTCGAACTTTGTGCGGGGGTGCCCCGGCGAACCCACGGGGCACCGGCCCCCGCCCGAACTTCGCGCGAGTTTGATCCGCTAAGACCCCGCTATTCCGGATCAAACTCGCACAAAAGCCGAGAAAAGACCGCCTCAGCCCACCGAATCGCCCGCTGCGGGGAGCGCACCGCGCTCGCGCAGCGCCGCGACCACTCGCTCGGAGGCGAAGCCGTCGTCGTGCGGCGCGAAGCGCGCGCGCCAGGCCTCCGCCCGGTCCGGCAGAAGCCAGGACACCCCGGGCCCAGCCGGTCCGGCCGCCACGGCGCTCGCCCACTCCTGCGCGCAGGCCACGACCTCGGCGCGCGCCGTGAGCAGCGGGCCCGGCGCCTCCCGCTCGAAGTCGAAGGTGAAGCCGCGCTCGCGGTCCCGGTACGCCGCGAGATCCGGGACGAAGAACAGCGTGGGCACGCGCGCCACCGCGGCGTCGAACATGATCGACGAGTAGTCGGTGACGAGCAGGTCGGCCGCGAGGATCACGTCGTTCACGTCGGGGTGCGCCGACGCGTCGATGATCCGCGCGCCGCCGCCGTAGCCGCCGAGGCCGTGCGTGCGAGTGTGCCCGCGGGCAAGCACCACCCAGTCCTCGCCGAGTTCGTCCGCGAGTCGCCGCACGTCGAGGTCGTCGACGACCGACACTCCCCCGTCGCGCCAGGTCGGGGCGTAGGCGAGCACGTGCGCCCCGGCCGGGATCCCGAGCTCGGCGCGCGCCGTGCGCACCGCGATCGGGTTGCGCTCGTCGCCGATCACCGCACGCGCAAGGCGGTCGGCGCGCGGATAGCCGAGCTCGAGGATTTCGCCGCGGAAGGCGTAGCTGCTGCGGAACTGCTCCGTCGAGTGCGGATTCTGCGAGAGCATGAGGCTCCAGCGCCGGCTCTCGCGCCGGATCGCGATGCGCGTGCGGAGCCCGACGTTCGGGCGCCCGAGCGCCAGGTGCTTCAGCATCGTGCCGTGCCAGGTCTGCAGCACCGTCTGCCCGCGTCGCCTGCGGAAGCGGAACCGCAGCCAGTCGTTCACGACGAGGAGTCGCGCGGTCCGCCGCGCGGCGTGCCAGGCGCGGCCGCCGACGAGGAGCGGCGTCGCCCCCTCCGGCACGCGCTGGCGCTCGCTCGTCACGCTCCAGTACCGGGGCAGCTCCGGGGCGATGCGCGCGATCTCAGCGTCGAGCGCGAGGGGGTTGCAGCTCACCTGCCGGCCGTAGAAGCTCTCGAAGAAGACCCCGCCCGGGGCGACGAGCTGCGCCGCAGGCAGCGCCAGACGCCGGATCTCGGCGAGCACGCGCGCGGCGGCCCCGCCCTCGGGGAAGCGATGGAAGCGGGCCGCGAGGGCGCGGGTCTCGGCTTCGGCTGCCCGGCTCGCCGCCCCGCCGGGGGCGAGCTCCGTGATCCGGGCGAGCGTCGCGTCCCAATCGCGCGCGATCCGCCCGCCGCTCGTGACCTCGAGCGGCTCGTACAGGCCGCGCGTCGCGCCGTACTCGGCGAGGTCGGGAGCGAACCACACGATCGGGCGCCCGAGGAGCGAGAAGTCGAGCGCGATCGACGAGTAGTCGGTGATCACGACATCGACGCCGCCGAGCAGGGGCGTGATGTCGCGCACCGTGTCGCCCCCGAGCAGGTGCACGCGCGGTCCGGCGAGGGCGCTGTACGCGCCGTGGCCGAGCGGGTGGGGGCGCACCACGAGGTGCGCGTCGAGGCGGTCGAGGGTCTCCGCGATCTGCGCGGCCTCCTCGGCGCTCGGCACGCCGGGGTCCGGTGCTCCGTCGCGCCAGGTCGGGGCGTAGAGCAGCACCGAGGACGCGGGGCCGAGCCCTGCCGGTGCGCCGAGCAGCGCGATCAGCTCGGCGCGGGCGGCCGCGGCACGCCGGGGATCGCGCGCCTGCGCGGCGAGCGCGTCGTCGCGAGGATCGCCCAGCACCTGCACCGCGCCCGGGGCGACCCGGAAGGCGGAGCGCAGCCGGTCGGCCGCGAGCGGCGAGCCCGCGACGAAGAGGTCGATCTCGCGGGATCCCGCGAGGTACATGCGGCGGAGGAGCGCTCGCAGGGGCGCCGGGCCGCGCACGGTCGTCGTGACGGGCGAGTCGAGGTGGAGCCGCTTGAGCGGGGCGCCGTGCCAGAGCTGCGTGATGCGGCCGCCCATGATCCCGAAGCGATTGACGTCGCCGAGCCCGTGGGTCACGACGATCTGACCGGCGCGGAGTGTGGCCCAGTACCCGGCCCAGCCCTGGCGGGGCACGGGTTCGAAGCCCTCGGCGCGGGCCGCGTCGGCCTCGGCATCGGACCCCGTGAGCCAGACGATTCGAGCGGCCGGATCCTCGGCGCGCAGCGCGCGCGCAATGGCGAGCGCCCCCTCGCCGACGCCCGCGCCGCTGCCGAATGCCCACTGGCGGGCGGCACGCGGTACGAACCACGAGACGATCACCGAGAGGAGGTACTTGGGCAGCGCGAGCAGCTTGGAGAGGTTGCCCTGCGCGAAGGTGAATCCTGCGGTACTCATCGTTCCCCACTGTAGAGGATCCGGCTGAGGAGCCCGGCGCTCCGTGCCGCACGCAGCAGAGCGCCGCGGGGCACCCGGATGGGGTGGCCCGCGGCGCTCTCGCGAGGGGAAGCGGTGCGGTTCCGCCGCAGCTCAGCTCGGGATCGCGGCTACCATTCCAGCTTGCCGAGCGTGGCCTCGACCTGGCCGGGCTTGCCGCCGCGGGTGTAGTCGATCGTGACCGTGCTGCCGCCCTCGTGCATGCGGATGAGCGCCGACACCGAGGTGCCGTTCACCGCGGAGACGCCGTCCACAGCGGTGATCACGTCGCCCGCCTTGAGCCCGGCCTTCGCGGCCGCGCCGTCGCGCGTCACGTCGACGAGCAGGCCACCTGCGTGGCTCGCGTCCTCATCCGTGTCCTGCGTGGAGTCGGCGACCGAGGCGCCGAGCAGACCGTGGGAGGGCTGCTCCCCCGCGATGATCGCGTCGGCGACGCGCGTCGCGAGGTTTGCGGGGATCGCGAAGCCGAGGCCGTCGCTGCCCGCGGCACCGTTGGAGGCCGCCGCGGAGGCGATCGCCACGTTGATGCCGATCAGCTCGCCCTGTCCGTTCAGCAGCGCGCCGCCCGAGTTGCCCGGGTTGATCGACGCGTCGGTCTGGATCACGGGAAGGGTGACCGCCCCGCCGCCCGACTGCTGCTGTTGCTGCTGCTCCTGCTGCTGCCCGCTGTCCGGGAGCCCGAATCGGAAGTCCCAGGGGAACCCGGGGCTCTGCTGCTCGTCGTCCTGCTGCGGCGTGGGATCCTGCGGGATCAGCGGGCTGCCCACCGAGATGCCTCGGTTCAGCGCGCTGACGACGCCGCTCGTCACCGTGTTCGCCAGGTTCAGCGGGGCGCCGATCGCGACAGTGAGGTCGCCCACGTCGAGCTTGTCGGAGTCTGCGACCTTGATGGCGGGGAGCCCGGTCGCGTCGACCTTCACCACAGCGAGATCGGCGTAGGGGTCAACGCCGACGACCGAGCCGCTCATGATCCGGCCGTCGCTGAACTTCACACGGACGTTGGCGTCCTCCATCGCGGCGCCGTCGAGCGTGACGACGTGCGCATTCGTGATGATGTAGCCGTCCTCGCTGTAGATGACGCCCGAGCCGGAGCCGCTCGCGTTGCCGCCCGAGACCTCGAGCGTGACGACGCTCGGCGTCGCGACAGCGGCGACACCGGAGATCGCGGTGGCGTTGTCGGCGTTCTTCAGCGTGATCGTGCCGCTCTGCGCCTGGTTCTGCGGCGCGTTGTTCGAGGAGACGAGCGCCGCGACGCCGCCGCCGACGAGGCCGCCGAGGAGCGCCCCGACCGCGAGCCCCGCAAGGAGCGCGCCGGTGCGGGACTTGGGCTGCGCAGAGCCGCTCGCCGGGGCTGCCGCAGCGCCGAACGCCCCGCCGTCACCGGAGCCGCCCCCGGCTGCCGCGGGCGCGACGCCCGCGTGGCTCGGCTGCGGCGCCGCGACTCCGAGCCCAGCGGGAACGCCCGCCTCGGTGAGCGGGACGGTGGGCTGCGTGAGCTGGGGGTGAGCGGTCTCCTGCGCACCGTGGTGCACGGGCAGCTGCGGTGCGGCGGACTGCGCGTGTGCGACGGGCTGCTGCGGATGCGCCGCCTGCGGATGCGCTGCCTGCGGGTGCGCGACGGGGGCCTGTGCGGGCTGCTGCCACTGCTGCGCGGGCGCGGGTCCCGGAGCCCCGGGCGTCGCGGCCGGCGCGGGGGCAGCCGGCGCGTGGTGCTCGGGCGCCTGGGGCGGCACAGCGCCCTCGGTCGGCGCTGCGGGCGTGGTGGGGGTCACCGCGTCCTCGCGGTTGGCGCCCTGGCTCTCGGGGGTGGTAGTCATGTGAGCTCCCTTCGTTACTCTCCACCTTGGCCTCCTTATCTATGAATTCGATTAGGGCGAACTGCACAAGACCTGCAGATCAGTGTTTCGATGATCGATTCGTGCCCCGCGCGGGGCGGGTGCGGCGCCGCCCGGCGCGGCCTGCGGCGAGCGCAGCGCCGAGCGAGGCGAGGAGCAGCGCGCCCGCGAGACTGAGCAGCGGGCCGTGTTCGCCGCCGGTGTCGCTCAGCTCGTCGCGCGTGCCGGGGACCGCGGAAGGTGCGTCCGGTCGCCCCGCCGTGGGCACGGGCGGCACGTCCTGAGGTTTCGGCGTGCCTGGGGGCTGCACCGCGAAGCGCTCGCCCGGCGCTCCGCACTCGCCTCGGTGCACGACGGATTCGACGCCGTCGGCGATGAGCACGAGTGTTTCGACGAAGCCACCCGCACCGAGATGCTCGGCGCGCGCAGGGACCCGGAACGACTCGTAGCTCCCCGGACCGTCGACGCGCACCCCCTCTGGGTCCGAGTACTCCGCGATCCGTCGCTCCGGCTCGCAGCGGAGCACCCCGTCGTCTCCTGCTGCGTAGGCGTCGAATCGCAGTCGGAACTCTGCGTCCGGGCGCTGCGCCAGGCGCCCCGTGACGATTGCGGTGTCGTACACGTCCTCCCCGACCTGCACCTCACCCATGGCTTCCGTGCGCACGCGCGGCGTGAGCAGCGTGGTGGTCTCCTCGCGTTGGCCGCACACTCCCTGCGCGAGCACGGCGCCGCTCCCGGGCGGCGCGTCGGCCGCGCGTTGCCGGAGCACGGCGACCCACCACACGGTGTCTCCGTACTCGGGGCGCGCGGTGAGCTGCGGCGAGCGCACCTCTCCGAGTTCGGCGACGGGAATCGCTTCGGTGGCGAACAGGAGATTCGTGGGGTCGCAGCGCGCGTCCCCGCTCCCCGTCGCCTGCGCGTCGCCGCGGTATCCCTCGAAGACGAGCTCGTGCACGAGCCCCGCATCTCCCGTGAGCGCACCGGCCAGCTCCGCGCGGTCCTCGATGAGATCCCCCACCGCGGCGATATCGCTCGCCTGGGTGGAGAGCACGGGCGGCACGATTCGAGTGCTCTCGCTGAGGTCGCCGCAGGCGCCGTGCAGCACCGCGGTGCGCTCCGCCCCCTCCCGCAGCCAGAGCGTCGCGATCCACCAGATCCTGCCGGACCACTCCGGCGATACCCGCACGGCGGGCGAAGCGTATTCGCCCGCGCCGTCCACGGGCACCGGCTCGGTGGCGAAGAGCTGTCGTTCCGGGATGCAGCTCGGCGGAGCGACCGCTTCCCCGGTTCCCGCTTCGCCGCCGCCGTCGGGATCGCCGTCGGCATCGTCGCCGTGCGCCGGATCCTCCCCCGCGTACCCGGCGAAGGTCAGTTCCCAACTCGTCTCCCCGGCGGCGACCGCCCCAGTCACGTGCGCGACGTCGCGGATCGGCTCGCCCAGTGCAGCCTGCTCGGGAGCGGTGGTCCGCAGCGTCGGCCGCTCCACGATGCTCGTCTCGTTCGCCACGCCGCAGCGTCCCGTGTGCACGAGCTGCAGGCCGTCCGGCCGCTCCAGGAAGAGCGACTCGACCCACCAGATCTGCGTGCCGTGCGCCCACCGCACCGCGAATCCGGGGGCCGACACTTCCCCCGGCCCCGTGACCGGGAGTGCTTCGGAGCGGTAGATCCGCTGGTCTGCGCGGCAGAGCGGCGTGCCTGCCGCGTCGGTGAGCGCGCGGAACGCGTCGAAGCGCACCCGGTAGCGAGCGCCCGGCGCGAACTCGCCGCTCACGATCGCGGTGTCCGTGACTGTTCCCCCGACGGGCACCGACGGGAGCGCTCGCGTCGCGACGCCCGGCCGGCCGATCCGGGTGCGCTCGTTCGCGATGCCGCACTTCCCCGTGTGCACGGCGCGACCGCCGACGACGACACGCTCCACCCAGTGGATGGTGCCCTCGGAGCGAGCCTCGATCGGGGCGCTCCGGGTACTGCCGAGCCCCCGGATCGGAATCCCTGCTTGGCGAGACACGGGCTGCGCGGTGCACCGCTCCGCAGGCGTCATGGCCGCGATCTCCTCGGCGCTCCAGACAAGCGGGCTCGGACCGTCCTCCTCGACACCGGGTCCGCGGGGAGGGGAATCGGCTTCGGCGTCGGTGTCGGGGGAACCGGCGGTGCTCGGCACGCCGGAACCCTGCGCAGTGGCGCGGGGCTCAGGAGCGCTGGGCTCAGGGGCGCTGGGCTCAGGAGCACCGGGCTCAGGGGCACCGGGTGGCACCGCGCCGGGATCGCGCACGCTGTCTGCTTCAGCCTGTTCCGCCTCGTTGACTCCCGGCGCCGCACCCGGTTCCGCCGCCGCGCCACCCTCCGGCCCCGAAGCCGCAGCTGCGGCGGCCGCGCGAGTCCCCTCCGCCGGCGGCTCCGCCCCATCTCCCGGAGGCGCCCCATCCGAGACGGAAGCCCCCGCCGCTGGCGAGGACGCCTCGGTGGGTGATCCGGCGCCATCACCCGAGCCGGATTCGGCTCCGGGCCGGGCGCCGAGCGGCGCGACGCGCGGCTCCCACCGCTCGTCGTACTTGGGCGCGCCGGGCTCCGGCAGCAGGTACGCGACGAACTCCGCTGTGGCGCCGGGCCAGAGCTGCGCGCGCGTGCCCGGTGCCTCGGTGAGGAGCAGTTCGTCCGCCAGCGTGCCGCCGAGTTCCGCCGCCGGCTGGGCGAGCGAGGCCGCCTGCGGCGGCGCGAGCGGGACCGGTGCGTCGATCGAGACCGCCGCGAGGCGACCGGCGCGCTTCGGCACATCGGACGCCCCGGTCGCGACCGCAATGCGCTGTGCGCTCTCCCCCAGTGCCGTCCGGGTGTCGTGCACCACGAGCAACGGTTCCCACCCGCGGGCACCGCGCGTTTCCCAGCGCCCCGAGACGCTGAGCTGCTTCGTCCCTCGGGCGACGTCGATGAGCTGGGACGTTTCGCCGCCGGTGACGCTGAGCCGCGATCCCCCGCCCCGCACGAAGGTGCCCCCGGTGACGGAGAGCTCAGTCGTCCCCGCCGGATAGCTGACGCGCACTCGGCGTCCCGCGCCCGGGGAGGCCGCGCCGGAGGCTGCCCCCGGCGCGGCCGCGGTCCCCTCGGGCACGGCGCTGAGCCGCAGGGCTCCGCTCACCGACGGCGCGGGAACCGGCGGGCGCGCGTTCGCGCGTGCCTCGCTGACGAGCGCGTCCGAGGTCGCGATGAGGGCGCGGCCCCGCGCGGAGCCCTCGAGGATCGCGATGCGCGAGTTCAGGTAGGGGTTCGCCGCGAGGAAGTTCTCCCGCATGCGCCACACCGTGAGCTGCACGGCAGCGGCCTGCCACGCGTCGCGGGTCTGCCCCCGGGTCTCGATAAGGTAGTTCAGCTGCCGCATGCCCCGCGGATCGTCCCACGAGTGCAGCTGCCCCGCACGGCCGGGGAGCATCCCGGAGCGGTTCCCGGGGAACAGGTGCCCCGTCGGCTCGCCGTACTGGATCTCGATGCAGTACGCCCGTGTGCCGTTCGGCATGACGAAGTTCGAGAGGATCAGCCCGCCGGGGAACACGAGACTCTCCCCGCGCGGCAGCGCCTGCGCAGACAGTGGCGCCCAGACCAGCAGCCCGCACGCGAGCGCCAGGGCGAGCAGCGCGCTTCTCAGCCTGCGGCCGCGAGAGCCGCTGGAGTCGAAGCGCGGCCGATGGGGACGAGCACGGCGGCGGCACCGGGAGAACAGCGGCATGGAAGCCCCTTCCTGTCGGCCGGGAAGCCCGGCACCGCCCGCGAAGGGCGGGTGGTGCGACGATGGTGCCGGAGGAACGGGCGACCCGCGACACGCCGTCCACACCCGGAAACGGGGCTCGATTCGGTGCGCGCGCAGGGCCGTGCTACAGTAATACATGTGCCGCGGGGTGGAGCAGTTCGGTAGCTCGCCGGGCTCATAACCCGGAGGTCGTAGGTTCAAATCCTGCCCCCGCAACCATGAGGAAGGCCCTGATCAGGAGAAATCCAGATCAGGGCCTTCCGCCTTTTTCGGGCTCGGTTCCTGAAGCGCGGCTCCCTCGGACACCGAGCCTTGCGAACGCTCCGATCGGCCTGATCTGGCCGGGCTCCACGCCCGTGCTCGCGCCGAGAGTCCCGGCCGCGGATCCCGCACAGACCGCTCGGATTCCCGCGGATCCGCGGTGACGCGGGCCGCCCTGTGAGCGGAGGGTGAGCGCCTCAGCGAGCCGACGCGAACGGCCCGACACCCACACGGCCCGGCGTTCGCCCGCACGAACGCGATCCCGAACCCCCGACGAGCCCAGCCCGCTCCCCCGGAAACGCCGCGGGCCCGGCGCCCAGCGCATGCGCTGAGTGCCGGGCCCGCGGACCGTCCGCCGGAGGCTACCCCTGC
This sequence comes from Leucobacter sp. PH1c, assembly GCF_000633415.1. Taxonomy (GTDB): domain Bacteria; phylum Actinomycetota; class Actinomycetes; order Actinomycetales; family Microbacteriaceae; genus Leucobacter. The sequence continues at coordinate 94,267 of NZ_AYMV01000020.1, forward strand.
AGGGCGGTCTCGATCGCCTTGCGGAGCCGCTCATCGGCCTCGCCGTAGGCGGCCCAGTCGCCGTCCTTCATCGCCTTGTCGCGATCCTTCAGCGCCTGCTGCATCTCCTGCAGCGCGGGATCCGTCGAGTTCGAGCCGGAGCCCGAGGACCCGTTCGAGGAACCGGTGTCTCCGTCGGTCTCCCCCGCATCGGGCGTCGTTCCGGGATCGACCTGCGTGCCGCCGTCACCGGCGTTCGCACCCGAGTTCCCGCCGAAGAGCTCGTCGAGCGCGGCGTCGAGCGTGTCCTCGAAGGCGATGTCGTCGCCGAAGGAGACGAGCACCTTCTGCAGGATCGGGAAGCTCGTACCGGACGAGGCTTTCACGTAGACCGGCTGCACGTAGAGCAGGCCGCCACCCACCGGCAGGGTCAGCAGGTTCCCGCTGATCACCTTGCTCTCGCCCTGGCGCAGGATGTTGAGCAGGTTCGAGACCTTCGAATCGGTCGTGAAGCTGTTCTGCACCTGGCCCGGGCCGGGGATCGAGTTGCTCTTCGGGAGGGTCAGCAGCTTCAGCGTGCCGTAGTCCTCCGAGATCTTCCCGTCCTCGGAGCCCGCGTTCGAGTTCGCCGCGAGGTACCCCGTGAGGATGTCGCGCTGACCCTCGCCCCGAGCATCGGGGATGTAGGTCGAGTAGATCGAGTAGTTCGGATCCGCGTTCGCACCCGCCGCCATCGTGAGGTAGTAGGGCGGCTGCGCGAGCTTCTCGGCGTTCGCCGTGCTGCTCGTCACAGGGTCGTTCGGGGTGCGCCAGCGATCCTCGGCTGAGTAGAACGCGTCGGGATCGGTGACGTGGTACTCGCCGAGCACCGCGCGCTGCACCTTGAAGAGGTCGGTCGGGTAGCGCACGTGGCTCATGAGCCCGCCGCTCATCTCCGAGACGTCCTTCAGCGTGCCCGGGAAGATCTTGCCCCAGGACTTCAGCAGCGGATCCTCGGTGTCCCACGCGTAGAGCGAGACCGTGCCGTCGTAGGCATCGACCGTGGCCTTCACGGAGTTGCGGATGTAGTTCACCGGCTTTGGCATCGGGTCGCGGCGCGAGTCGACCGAGTCGACCATGAGCGCGTTCATGTCCGAGACCTCCGAGTACGGGTAGTCCGAGGAGGTCGTGTAGCCGTCGATGATCCAGACGATCCGGCCGTCGACCACGGAGGCGTACGGCGAACCGTCGATCGTGAGGTACGGGGCGACCTTCTGGACACGGTCGACCGGGTTCCGGTCGTAGAGGATCTGCGAGCCGTCGACGACGGCGCCGGAGAGCAGCACCTCCATGTCCTGGAACTTGAGCGCGTAGATGAGCTTCGTGAAGATGTTGCTCAGCTCGGGGCCGCCGTCGCCCGAGAAGGTCGTCATGTTCTGACGGCCGCCCTCGGCGGAGCTCTCCACCTCGTCGCCGGCGGACTGCTCGTCGGCGATCTGCTCATCACTCGGGGCCTGCGTGGCCTCGGTGTCGGCGGTCTCAGTGTCGGCGGCGTCAGCGGGAGCGGCGTCGTCGGCCGTCGCCTCGGCGACGCTCTCGGCGTCGGCCGGGAAGTCGAGCTCGATGGGCTTCGAGCGCTCGCCGCCCACGATCGAGTACTCGGGCGATTCGAGGCCGAAGTAGACGCGGGGCTCGAACTTGCCGAGCTTGCCGCTCGTGGGGATGCCGTTCTCGAGGAACACGGGCTCACCGCCCGGCGAGCGCTGGTTGCCGTACGCGGCGACCATGCCGTAGCCGTGGGTGTAGACGAGGGTGCGGTTGTACCAGCCGTTCTGATCCTCGATGTTGATGTCGCGGACCGCCGTGACGGTGTCCTCGATCTCGCCGTCGATCTCGTAGCGATCGACGCTCAGCGAGGTGGGGAACTGGTAGTACTGACGGATCTGCTCGAGCTGCGAGAACGTCGGCGAGACGACCTCGGGGTCGATGATGCGGATGTTCGCCGTCGCCGCCGCGTCGTCGCGCAGGGCGCCCGGCTCGGCGTCGGTCACGGCGTCATAGCGCTCCACCTCAACCTTGTCGAGCCCGTACGCCGCACGCGTGGCGTCGATGTTCCGCTGGATGTACTCGGACTCGAGGCTCTTCTCGTCCGGGCGCACCTGGAACTGCTGCACACCCCACGGGTAGCCGATGCCGAGCACGATGCTCGACACGAGGAAGAGCACGGTGCCCACGACGGGGAGCCGCCACTTGCCCGTGAACGCCGTCACGAGGAACAGGATCGCCACGATGATCGCGATGCCCGCGAGGATCTGCTTGCCGGGGATCACGGCGTGCACGTCCTGGAAGAGCGCGCCCGTGCGGATGCCGCCGCTCGAGGTGAGCGAGCGGTACTGATCGAGCCAGAGGCTCACCGCCTGCAGCAGGAGGTACACCGTGGCGAGCACGGCCGCCTGGATCCGGGTCGCCTTCGAGACGCGCACGTCGCGGCCCGAGAACGCGATCCCGCCGTAGAGGTAGCTGGTCGCCACGCCCGCGATCAGCGCGATGAGCGTGACGGCGGAGGCGAAGCCCACGATGCCCTGGAACATCGGCAGGTCGAAGAGGTAGAACGAGATGTCGAAGCCGAACTGGGGATCCTTCTCCCCCGTCGGCTCACTGTTCAGCCAGAGCAGCGCCGTCTGCCACTGCGCGGCCGTGCTCACACCGGCGAACAGGCCGAGGAGTGCGGGGAGCCCCCACTTCACGAGGCGGCGGAGCGGTTCGAACAGCTCCTGGTAGCGGTCGAGCTGGGCCGTGAGGCGGGCGTAGACGGGGCGCTTGCGGTACGCGATGTCGATCGCGAAGAAGATGGGGACCGCCATGCCGAGGAAGCCGACGACGAACATCACCGCCGCCGCGATCCACTGGGTCGTGAGCACCGGCAGGTACCCCGTTTGCTTGTACCACAGCACCTCGGCCATCACCGCGGCGACTGCGAGGAAGCCGAGGATCAGGATCACCACCAGGATGATGGTGGCGGCGAGCGGCGAGAGTCGGCGCTGGGGAGCGGCGGGCGCTCCCATGGTCTGGTCGGTCACGTCTCTGAGTACTTTCCTGTCCGGATGGCACCTGGCGGCGCTGAGCGGGTTCCGCGTCCCACCCTATCGCCCGGCGCTGACAATCCCCCGGTGAGCCTCCGATCCGGGCGGACGCCCCGGCGCGCGGAGCGTCCGCGATCCCGAGCAGCGCGCCGACTCGGCCGCGCCGCAGCGCGCGGCTATCCGGCCGCGTCGCAGCGTTCGATGCCGGCGACGGGCTTCCCGGCGGCGCTGTCCTCGATTGCGGCGCGGGCCTCGTCGAGCGTGGCGACGGGCGCGACCTCGAGCCCCTCGGGCACGCGCTGCGGCAGGTCGGCGCAGTTGCCGATCGGCATGAGGAACAGATCGCTGTCGGCACGCGCCGCGGCCCACATCTTCTGCTCAAGCCCGCCGATCGGCCCCACCTGGCCCTGGTCGTTCACGGTGCCGGTGCCGCTGACCGCGCGCCCCTGCAGCAGGTCGCCGGGGGTGAGCTGGTCCATGATCCCGAGCGCGAAAATCATGCCGGCGCTCGGCCCGCCGATCTCGGACAGGCTGATGTCCACCTCATACGGCAGCTCGTACACCGAGGAGATCACGGCCCCGATGAGCGGATCCTCCCCGCCCTCCGGAACCGCGGGCGTGAGCACGAGGTCCTGCTCGGCGCCATCGCGGCGCACCGTGAGCCGCAGCTCGGATCCCGCCCCGGTGCCGATGATCGCGGCCCGGAGCGCGGCGAAGTCGGCAACGGGGGCGCCAGCGGCCCCGACGATCACGTCGCCCTCCTGGAGCACGCCGACGGCGGGGCCGCCGTCGGACACCGCGGCGACCGTGAGCTCGACCGGCACTTCTTCCCCCAGCGCGCGGAATGCGGCGGCCGCGGCCTGCGCCTGCGACGACTGCATCTGCACCGTGCCCTGCGCCTCGCGGTCTTCGAGGGTGGTGCCCTCGGGGAAGAAGTCGCTGCGCGGGGCGATCCGCTGCGAGGGATCGACGAGACCGGGCACGAGGGCGAGCCAGCTGGCCGGATGCTCCGGGCTGCCGACGAGCGAGACCGTGAGCAGGTTCAGCTCCCCCGTCGTGGGGTAGGTCTCGGCTCCCGGGATCGAGATCACGGGCCGCGCTTCGCCGTCGATCCTGGCCTCGCCGAGCGTGTTCACGACGGGGCCGGGCCGCTCGATCGTGAAGGGGGACGGGATGACCGCGGCGAGCAGCACCGCGCAGGCCGCGACCGCGATCGCGAGCATGATCCGAGAGCGCCGCCGTTCCCGAGCCGGATCCCGCAGTGCTCCGACTGTTCCGTACTCGCCCAACTCGCTCCTCGGTGCCAGGATCCCCGCGCCTGTTCGCACTCGGCGCAAAGGAAAACGCCGAGCGCGGGTCAATCTAGCAGGAAGATCTGACCGCCGTGCCGTAGCGTGGAATCACCACCACGAGCGAGGGAGCGGCGATGAGCGCGAACGACCACGACGGCCCCGATCCGGAGGACCGGAACAACTTCGAGGACCTGCAGCGGATCCTCGGCGAGATGCTGTCCGGGGCCGGCGGCGAGGGCGCCGCGCTCGATCCCGAGCAGTTCGCAAAGGCGGCCGGGATCCCCGTCGATCCGCAGACGCTGCAGGGCCTGTTCGCGACGCTCCAGGGCGCGATGCACAATCCCTCGGACGAGATCGACTGGTCCGCGACGCGACGCACGGCGATCGAGGTCGCCGGCGACGGGAGCGCCCCGGCGGATCCGGCGCCCGCGCTCCGCGCCTTCCCCGTAGCGACGCTGTGGCTCGACGAGGTGACCGATATCGGGGCGACGCCGGACGCGCCGCGCACGCTCGGCCGCATCGAGTGGGTGCAGCAGAGCGTCGACACCTGGGTCGGCCTCGCGCAGCCGGTCGCCGAGTCGATCACGGGCGCGCTCATGGGCGCGCTCCAGAACCAGATGCCCGAGGAGCTGAGCGGCGCGCTGCAGGGCGCGGCCCCCATGCTCCGCAGCGTCGGCGGCGCACTCTTCGCGGTGCAGCTCGGCACGATCATCGGCAAGCTGTCGGGCGAGGTCGTCTCGGCCGGCGACATCGGGATCCCCCTCTTCTCCGGCCCGGGCCGCGAGGGCGGCGCGCTGCTCCCCGGCGGCGTCGCGGCGTTCGCCGAGGGACTCGACCAGGACCCCGAGGCGGTGACGCTCTACCTCGCGGTGCGCGAGCTGGCGCACGCCCGGCTCTTCCGCCACGCGAAGTGGCTCCGCCTGCACCTGCTCACGGCGATCACTGATTACTCGCGCGGAATCCGCATCGACACGGACCGGATCCAGGACCTCGCGCACGAGATCGACCCGGCCCAGCCCGAGCAGATTCAGCAGCTCATCACGAACGGCGCACTGATCCCGCCGAAGACTGAGGAGCAGGAGGCCGCGCACGCCCGACTCGAGACGATGCTCGCGCTCATCGAGGGCTGGGTGGACGTGGTCACGGCCGACGCCGCGAAGCGGATCCCCGGAGCCGACGCGATCGCCGAGATGGTGCGCCGCCGCCGCGCGACGGGCGGCCCGGCGGAGCACGCGTTCGCCGCCCTCGCCGGTCTGGAGCTGCGCCCGCGCCGGCTCCGCGAGGCCGCGGCGCTCTGGCGTCTCGTCGCCGATCGCAGCGATGTCGCGACCCGCGACGGCCTGTGGGCGCACCCCGATCTGCTCCCCACCTCGGAGGAGCTCGATCATCCGGCCCGGCTGCTCGAGCGGCTGGGGCTGAGCGGCGCGACGGCCGAGACCCCGGAGGACGACTTCGACGCGGCGCTCGCACAGCTCCTCGACGGCGAGCTTCCGCCCCACGCCGGCGGCGAGGACGGTCGCGGCGGACCCGCGGACGACGGCGCTGCGGACGATGCCGGATCGCCGGACCGTGATCCGGAGGGTCCGCGCTCGGACGCCTGATCCCGGGATCGCGCGCCCGGCGCGTCCGCCCGGATGGCGTCAGTCCATCCTGCGGTGCACGGGGCGCGCGTTCTCCGGCGGCTCCCCTACCTCGGCGACGCTGTGGCCCGAGCAGGCCAGCTGCGTCACGCTGGCGCGCTCGATGCGGGACACACTGAACCACCGCATCGCGTCGCGCAAGCGGCACCAGCCCACGAGGTACCAGCTGCCGCGCGCTGCGGCGAAGAGCACGGGCTCCACGTCGCGGGTGCTCGTCGCGCCGGATGCCGCGGTGTAGCGAATGCGCACGACCCGCTGCTCGGCCATGGCCTCCTCGATCGCGGAGCGGACCGCCCGCGAGGCCGGATCGGGACCGGCGACCCACACGCGGCCCGCCAGCTCCTCAGCGCGAGCGCGGGTGCGCGGGTCGAGCACGTCGAGGATCTTCTGCACACCGGCGACGGCCAGATCGGCGTACGGCGCGTCCTGCGCCGCCGAGACGGCGGAGAGGAGGGCGACCGCTTGCTCCGGCGAGAGGGTGACGGGCGGAAGCGTCGCTCCCGCGGCGAGCCCGTAGCCTCCGCCCGGCCCGGGGCGGGACCAGAGCGGGGCGCCGCTGCGCTCGAGTGCAGCAAGGTCGCGCTTGATCGTGCGCACCGAGACGTCGAACTCGCGCGCGAGACGATCGGCTGAACAGCCGCGGGTCCCGCTGCGGCGCAGCAGCTCTGAGAGGGCGTGCAGCCGCTCGGCGCGCTTCACCGCGACGTCCCGTGCGGTGCGCAGCAGAAATTCATGCCATAAATAGTGACACACTCCTGTCCGGGGGCGCTGCGAGAGTCGAGGCATGACCCAGCACACACATGATCCGAGCCTTCCGACTACCGAGCGCGCGAGCGCCCTCATCCTCATTCCCGGCCACTGGCTGGGAGCCTGGGCCTGGGACGAGGTGCGCGCGCACCTGACGGCCGCGAACCGCGATTCGATCGCGCTCACCCTCCCCGGCCTCGACGCGCGGGATCCCCTGCGGGCCGAGCGCACCCTCGCCGAGCAGGCGGCGGCGATCCTCGACGCGGTCCTCGCGCAGCGCACCCAGCCGGGATCCGCGCGACGCGTCGCGATCGTCGCCCACAGCGGGGCGAACGCTCCCGTGAGCCTCGTGCTCGACCGGCACCCCGAGCTCGTCGACCGCGTGATCTGGGTCGACTCGGGCCCGGTATCCCCCGGCGCCGTCTTCGCGCCGGGGCTCCCGGACGACGTCACCGCCCTCCCGCTCCCCCCGTTCGATGAACTTACTCAGCAGGCGAGCCTCGAAGGCATGAGTATCGCCGCGCAGGACCGCTTCCGCGAGCGGGCGGTGCCCGAGCCCGGACCGGTGCTGCGCGAAGCGGTCTCGCTCGCGAACCCCGCACGTCGCGACGTCCCCACCACGCTCGTGTGCTGCTCGATCTCCTCCGTCCAGGTGCGCGAGCTCGCGGCGGGCGGGCACCCGATGTTCGCTGAGGTCGCGGCGCTCACCCGCGCCGAGTTCGTCGATCTGCCTACGGGGCACTGGCCAATGTGGAGCCGGCCGGCGGAGCTCGCCGCGGCCATCGACGCGGCCGCCTGAGTGCCGCGGCGGCGATCCGGCCGCCGCACCCGCCCACTCAGCGCACATACTCAGTGATCAGCGATTCTGGCGTGAGTGTGTGCGGCGGTGTGCGATCCGCCCAGTGAGATGGGGTGTCGGCAATTCGCCGGCACCCCAATTTCCCTGAACAACGGAGACACACGTGCGTACTCGACAACGACTCATTGCAGCCGCTTCCGCGACCCTGATCGCGACCGGAGCGGTCACCGCAATGGGCCTGGCCGCGGCCACCCCGGCGCTCGCTCACGGATACGTCGGATCCGATTCGTCCGACCTCGTCAGCCGCGCCGCACTGAAGGCGAACACCGGGCTCGGCTCGGTGCGATACGAACCGCAGAGCCTCGAAGCACCGAAGGGCTTCCCCGCGGGCGGCCCCGCGGACGGCAAGCTCGCCTCGGCGGGCGGCCTGTTCGGCGGCGCGCTCGACGAGCAGAGCGCCACGCGCTGGGTGAAGAACGAGATCCAGCCGGGCGCCAACGCAATCGGGTGGCGGTTCACCGCACCCCACAAGACGGCGCAGTGGTCGTACTACATCACCAAGAGCGGCTGGGATCCGAACGCTCCGCTCGACCGCGGCGACTTCGAGCTCATCTCCACGGTGGCGCACGACGGCTCCGCGGCGTCGACGAACCCGACGCACATCGTGGATATCCCCGCCGACCGCACCGGCTACCACGTGATCTACGCGGTGTGGGATATCGCCGACACGAGCAACGCGTTCTACAACGTGATCGACGTGAACATCTCGGGCGATCCCGTGGAAGACGTCGAGGCGCCCTCGGCGCCCGGAGCCCCGCAGGCCGGGAGCGTCACGGAGCACTCGGCGACCCTGAGCTGGGCCGCGTCGACGGACGACATCGGCGTGAACGGCTACGAGATCCTGCGCGACGGCGCGGTGATCGGCCGCACGAGCGCGCTGAGCTACACGGATACCGGGCTCGCCCCGGCGACGAGCTACGTGTACGCCGTGCGCGCGCTCGACGGTTCGGGCAAGGTCTCGCCGCTCTCCGGGACCACGACCGTGACGACCGCTGCCGCGCAGCCGCAGCCGGAGCCGGAGCCGCAGCCGGAGCCGGAGACCGGGACCGGATCCGGGACCGAGACCGGATCGGAGCCCGGCGCGGGATCGGAGCCCGCCGACACCGAGGCGCCGAGCGCCCCGGAGCACCTCCACTCGATGGCGACGACCGCGACGAGCGTCGACCTGATGTGGACCCCCTCGACGGACAACGTCGGTGTGACGGGCTACACCGTGCTCCGTGACGGCACGGCCGTCGCGACCACGACCGCGGCCCGCTATGTCGACTCCGGGCTGCGTCCCGCGACGAGCTACCGCTACCAGGTCGTCGCGAACGATGCGGCCGGCAACACCGCGGTGAGCGAGACCTTCACCGTCACGACGAAGGCCGCGGTCGGCGGGGCCGCCTGGGATCCCCGCGGCAGCTACGCGACGGGCGACCGGGTGATTCACAACGGTCGCGCCTACGTGGCGGTGCAGACCTACCGCGGGTACGGCGATCCCAACTGGATCAACGCGCCCTCGCTCTGGAAGCTCGCCTAGTCCGACCGGAGACCGGCGGCCCGCTCCGGAGCGCTCGGCGTTCCGGAGCGGGCCGCTCGGCGTCCCCGGGGCTGCCGCTCGCCGTCCGTGGGGCGGCCGCTCGGCGTCCGTGGGGCGGCCCGCTCTGTGGAGAACTCACCGCGCGGGGCGCGGATCCCGCACACTGGAGCGCATGACCGCGCGCCTCCGCCTCCGCCCCGACCTGCCCGTCTGCTGGGAGTCGCCGGACACGCTCCGCATCGGCTTCGAGCGCGCCCACGCCCGCGTCGTCGCACCCACCGCCGGCCAGCAGCGCCTGCTCGGGGTGCTCCGCACGGGCATCGCGGAGTCCGAGCTCCCGAACGCCGCGCGCCGCGCGGGAGCCACTCCGCGCGAGGCGCGCGAGCTCCTCGCCGCCGTCGCACCCGCGTGCCTCCCGCAGCCCCCGCGCGGGCCGGGAGGCGCAGGAGGCCCGGGCGGTCGGCCACCACCGGCCACGCGCATCCGCGTGCTCGATGCGGGGCGCCCGGTTCCCGGCTTCGCCGCCGCGCTCGCGCACGGGCTCGGCGACTCGGCGGTGTGGGCGCCGCAGGCCGAGTCGTCTGATGCCCCGGACGCGCACGGCGAGCTCATCGTCGGCATCGAACGCTTCCTGGAGCCCCTGGAGCGCGCGCAGCGCTGGCTCATCGCGGGGACGCCGCACCTGCTCGTGCGCTTCACGGACACCTGCGTCCTCGTGGGTCCGATCGTGGCGCCGCAGGGCGCCCCGTGCCACACCTGCGCCGTCCTCCCCGTGCTGCAGGACGACCCCGCGGCGGCGGTGCTCGCCGCGCAGCTCGTCGAGACCGTCCCCGCGAGCGAGACCGCCGAGGTCGGCGTGCTCGCGGCGGCGCTCGCGGTGCAGCTGATCGGCGCGTGGCGGCGGGGCGAACCCCACGTGGGGCGCACGTGCTCCCGTGTCGAGGTCGCGGGCGGCCGCGTCGCCGGGACGGTCGAGCGGGCCGAGGTGCGCCCGCACCCCGAGTGCGCGTGCGGGGCGCTCAGGCCAGGCCGGCCTCCGCGATGAACCGGGACGGCTGCCGCGGCGCTCGCGCACCCCCGGCGACTCCGGAGAGCCGCAGCGTGTCGCGCGCGCGTGTGAACGCCACATAGGCGAGCCTGCGCTCCTCGTCGATGCTGGCCTCGTCGACCGCGTGCACGATCGGGAACTGGCCCTCGCTCAGACCCGCGACGTGCACGAGCGACCATTCGAGACCCTTCGCGGCGTGCACCGCGCTGAGCGTCACCGCGTCGAGCGTTGGTTCGTGCTGGGTGCGCTGGCGGGCCAGCAGCTCCTCGCTGAACTCGACGATCCCCGAGCCGGGCGGCATCTCGTCCACGAGCGAGAGCAGCGCGCTGAGCGCCTCCCACTTCTCGCGCTGCGCGGCACCCTCGGGCGGCCGGGCGGACCAGCCGCCGGCGCGCAGCGCGTCGCTCACGATCTGGAAGAGCGGGCGGTCGTGGGCCACCTTCGCCTCGCCGCGGATCAGCATCACGGCCTGCCGCACGTCGGCGCGGTCGAAGAACCGCTGCGCGCCGTGCACGCGGACGCTCATGCCGTTCCGTCGGATCGCCTCCTCGAAGCGAGCCGACTGCGCGTTCGTGCGGTAGAGCACGGCGATCTCGGACGCCGGCGTTCCCGCCTGAATGGCCGCGGCGATCGACCCGGCCACCGCCTGGGCCTCGTCCGCCTCCGAGGCGAACCACTCGAACGTGGGAGCGGTCGCGGCCGCGGGCGGCTGCGCCGGGGCGGCCCCTGCGACCGGTGCCGGCGTCTCCTCCTCGCCGCTGCCGCGCATCGCGCTCAGGGTGAGTGCGCCGGGCTGATCCCGCATCAGCCGGTTGGCCATGCGCACGATCGGTTCCCGGGAGCGGTAGTTCCGTTCGAGTCGCACCTGGCGGGCGTTGGGGTGCTCAACGCCGAAGCGCAGGAGGTACGAGCTCGATGCCCCCGCGAACGAGTAGATCGTCTGGCTCGCGTCGCCGACGACGCAGACGTCATCCCGATCGCCGAGCCAGACGCGGAGCAGCGCGTGCTGCAGCGGCGAGACGTCCTGGTACTCGTCCACCGTGAAGAAGCGGTAGCGTTCACGGACCTGGAGCGCGACCCGCGGCTCGCTCTCGAGCATGCCGGTGAGGAGCACGAGCACGTCCTCGAAGTCGATCTGCCGGCGCTCCTCGAGGAGCGCCGCGTAGCCGCGGTGCAACTCGATGAGTTGCTCGGCGGTGACCCCCGTGGGGAGCGGGCGCTCCTCGACGTGCTCCGCGTAGCGGTCGATGCTCAGCATCGTCGTCTTGCGCCACTCGATCTCGGCGGCCAGGTCGCGGAGGGCCTCTCCCCCGAGCCGCATCCCGTTCGACTCGACGAGCTGCGAGAGCGCCGCGACCTTCCCCGAGAGGATCTGCGGGGCGGTTCCGCCGACGACATCGGGCCAGAAGTGGCCGAGCTGCGAGAGCGCGGCCCCGTGGAAGGTCTGGGCGCGCACGCCGTCCGCACCCAGCGCGCGGAGGCGCCCCTGCAGCTCGCCCGCGGCCTTGCGCGTGAACGTGACGGCCAGCACCCGCTCGGGCGCGTACACACCGCTGCGCACCCCGTAGGCGATCCGGTGGGTGATCGCGCGGGTCTTTCCTGTTCCGGCGCCCGCGAGCACCGAGACCGGACCGCGCAAGTGCTCGGCGATCTCCCGCTGCTCGGGGTCGAGCCCGTCGAGCACCGACTCAGCGTCACCGGCCACGGGCACTCCCATCGGGCTCCGGAGCCGACTCGTTCGCCGCGGCGTCGCCCTCAACGTTCCCCGCGACGTCGCCCTCGGCGACCCAGCGGTCGATCAGCCAGCGCGCGATCGACACGGACTGCGGGAGCGTGATCCCGGGCTCGGGGGTGCGCAGCTGCTCGCGGCTGAACCAGCGGAGCTCCGAGATCTCCGCGGGGTCCGGTGCGAGCGCTTCCGGATCCGAGCCGGGCGCGAGCCGGGCGCGGAAGCCGAGCATGAGCGAGCGCGGGAACGGCCAGGGCTGCGACGCGACGTACTCGATCTCCGCGACCCGCACGCCCGCCTCCTCGAAGACCTCGCGCGCCACGGTCTGCTCGAGCGACTCGCCCGCTTCGACGAAGCCTGCCAGGAGCGAGAAGCGGCCGGCTTCCCAGAGCGCGTTCGACCCGAGGAGCACGCGATCCTCGTGCTCGATCAGGACGATCACTGCCGGATCCGTGCGCGGGAAGAGCTCGCCGCCGTGCGCGTCGCGCCGCCCCCACCCGCCCAGCACGACCTCGGTGCCGGCGCCGTCGCGCGGGGAGAACTCGGCGGCGTCGTGCCAGCGGAGGAGCGCCGATGCGACCGCGACGATCTCCCGCTCGGTCTCCTCCAGCGCGGCGGTCGCGGAGAAGGGGTGCGCCCAGCGCGCTCCGCTCGGCGCGTTCGCGGTGGCGTCCGGCTCCGGGCAGGCGAACACGGGCGCCCCGTTCCGGCGTCCGAGGTAGACGTGGCCGACGGTGCGGCCCGCAAAGCGCGGCTCCCCCGTCGCCGGTTCGAGCGCGAGCCGGGGCGCCTCATCGGTCCCGTGGAGCGGAATCTCGATGCCGCGCATGCGGAGCACGGTCGCCCCGGTCTCGCCCCACGCGGCGCGCAGGAGGTCGACCGAGTCGCGCGTCGCGGCGTCGCGGTCGAGCGTGCCGCTGGCGAGCGGCGGACGGTCCTGAGCGGTCATGGCGTCTCCTTCATTTCTCGGCTCGCGCACCGCCGGGTCGTCGCGCCGTGCACGAAGCCCCGATCCGGGCTGTCAGTGTGCGGTGCGGTGCGCGTGGCGCGGCCGCAGCCGCGCTCGGCCTGCATACCCTAAGGTGCATGGCCAGCATCCCTTTCACTCTAGCCGCGCTCGCGACCTCCGCCGTGCCGGGCTTGACCGTGTTCGGCGCTCGCGAGCACACCGAGGATCCCCGCTATGCCGCCGCTGTGATCGTCACGGAGGACGCCGAGCTGCTCGTGCGCGTGCCGCGCACGCAGGCCGCCGAGGTGCTCCAGTCCGCTGAGGTGCTCGGGCGCGCGGCGCTCACGGAGGGGCCCCGCGGCCGGCTGCCCTTCTCCATCCCCGAGACGCTCGGGATGACCCGTGCGGGCGAGACCCGCGCCGTGGTGTCCACGCTCATCGACGGGGAGCGGTTCGCAGCGGAGGATCTCGCGGACGATGCGCTCCTGCTGCTGCCCATCGCCGAGACGATCGCCGCGATCCACGAGCTGCCGCTCAGCGTGGCCCAGAACGGCGGGTTGCCGGTGCACACGGCGCAGGATCTGCGCCTCATCGCGACTCGGCTCATCGATCGAGCCGAGGCGACTCGGCTGCTGCCCGAGACGGTGCTGCAGCGCTGGCAGCGCACGGTCGAGGCTGCCGAGCTGTGGGATTTCGCACCGACGACGGTGCACGGCTCGCTCGACGCGGATCAGCTGCGGCTCTCCGACGGGCGGATCACGGGCGTCGTGGGGTGGGGCGAGCTCGCGGTCGGCGATCCCGCGCAGGATCTGTCGTGGCTGCTCGCCCCCGGCAGCGACATCTGCGATGCCGTGCTCGCGCGCTATTCAACACTCCGCAACGCGGGGTCGATCGCACATCTCCGCACTCGGGCCGCGCTCTATCACGAGCTCGAGGTCGCGCGCTGGTTGCTGCACGGCACGGACGCGCACGATCAGGAGGTGACCGAGGACGCCGTCGCGATGCTCGATCGGATGGTCGGGGTGGGCGGGCCGCTCGCGACCGCGTTCGCGGCGACCCGGTCCCGGTCCCCGCTCGGCGAGGCCGAGGTTGCGGCGCTGCTCGACGAGACGCCCGAGGTGCACGCGCACCTCTCGGACACGGCCGCGGTCGAGGCGCTCGATGAGGACCGGATGTTCGGCGGGGACACCGACTTCGTCGAGCCGCTGAGCGCCGCAGCCGTGGATGCCGGCGCGGATCCCGTTGCGGAGGCGGCGGCGGCCGCTGCGTCTGGCGCGGACGGCTCGGCGGAGCCGGATGCCGCTGACGGCACCGGGGAGCAGCTCACCGAGCCGCTCTCCGATCAGCTCACTGAGCCGCTCGACCCGGACGAGTTGCCCCCGGCTTCGGCGCGTTGAGCGTCGCGGCGGCGTCCTGCCAGAGCGCTTCGAGCTCCGGCAGGGTGCGCACGGCGTCGCTGCGCAGTTCGATGCCCTCCGCGACGTAGAACAGCGACACGTCGATGCGTTCCGGCTCGATGCCGGCCCACTGGGCGTAGGCGTGCCGGTAGAGATCGATCTGGAAGAAGCGGGCCTCCCGCTCCGCGTCCGTGCGCGGCGGGCGCCCGGACTTCCAGTCGACGATCTCGATGCGCTCGGCGCCGCCCTCGGGGTCGGGCTGCCGGTACACCGCGTCGAGCTTGCAGACGAGGGTGCGGCCCGCGAACGGCAACGTCACCTCGATCTCGACGGCGATGGGGGCGAGCTCTGCCCACCGCGAGCGCTCGAACTGCTCGATGAGCGGTGCGAGCTCCGCCGCATCGGAGAACTCCGGGGCGGCGCCATCGCTCGCGGCATCGATATCCCCGCCGCGCTCGGGGTCACCGAAGTCGAGGGCGCCGTCGAGCCCCGCGAGCGGGAGCGCGCTGCCAATCGCCGTGGTGGCGCGCCGCTCCACCCACTCGTGGAAGCGGTTGCCCACGCGCGTGCGACGGTAGGGGCGTTGCGGGATCGGGCGGAGCCTGAGCCGCTCGGCCTGCTCCGGGTCGTGAATGAACTCGTGGAACGTCGAGGCCGTGATCCGGTCGGGGAGCTCCTCAGTGCGCCGCGGACCCGCGGCCGCTGCTGCGGCGGCACGCTCGGCGAGGAGCAGCGCGACGGTCGGGTCCAGGGCGGGCGCCGCGGCACCGCCCGAGGCTGGGGTCGAGGCCGGGCTGGGGGTCGCGAGCGGGGCCTGGGTCGTGGGCGGGGCGCCCCCGGGCTCCGGTGCGTCCGTGTGCGCGGGCACGGGCTCCGCGAGCGCGACCCGAAGTGCCGTCTCGGCGCGGCGCAGCGCGGGGCCGCGTGAGCCGAGCGGGTCGAGCGGCCACTGCTCGGTGAGTTCGTCGCGCTCGCTGGGGTCGCTCTCGTGCGCGCTCACCTCGGGGAGCCCGCTGATCAGCCCCGCCTCGGCGAGCTCGGTGAGAAACGCCGAGGGGACGCGCGCACGCGTCTGGCCGCCCCAGAACGATCCGCTCAGGAGGAGCCGATCTGCGGACCGCGTGACCGCCACATAGGCGAGGCGGCGCTCCTCCTCCGCGTGCCGTTCCTGAAGCGCCGTGCGGTACTCCGCGATCCGGTCGCGGAGTTCCTGCTGCGTCGTCGAGATGCGCCAGTTCAGTTCGGGCCGCGCCGCGGCGTCACCGCGGAGCTCGTCGGGCAGCTGCCCCGTGCGGAGCCAGCCCGCGCCGCTGCGCGCCGAGCCGGGGAACTCCCCCGCGACCATCCGCGGCACCGCGACGAGATCCCACTCGAGGCCCTTCGACCCGTGCGCGGTGATGAGGTGCACCGTGCCCGGCGCGGGCGCCGCCACGTGCTCCGCCGCTTCGTCGGCGAGCACGGCGCGCTCGATCCACTCCAGCACCGACGCGAGGGTGCCGCGGGTGTCCACCGCGAGGTAGTTCGTGACCAGGTCGCCGAAGAGGTCGAGGTTCGCCTGCGCTGCGGAGGTGCCCGCGTGCTCGCGCGCCTCATTCGCGTCGAGTTCGATGTCGAGGCGGAGCGCCTGCACGGTTGCGCTGATCAGCTCGCTGATATCGCCGCCCACGAGCTGCCGCAGCTGCGCGAGCATCCGTCCGGCGTCGCGGAGGCGCTCGCGTCCGATGGGGCTGACGCCGCGCAGCGCGGTGTGGTCGAGGTCGCGCATCCCGGCGATCTGGTCCAGCGCATCGAGGAGGGTAAAGCGTCGGTCGGGGTCCGGGAGCACGCGGTCGGCGGCCCGGTCCTCCTCGCTCAGCCGCTGCTGGCGCAGGTCGCGATCCCCGAACCAGCGTGCGGCGTCGCGGAGCCCCGCGAGGTCGGCGACCCCGATGCGGAAGCGCGGCCCGCTCAGGATCCTGATGAGCTCGCCTCCCGCATCGGCGTACCAGAGGCAGCGCAGCACGCACACGACGTCGGTGATCTCGGGGGTCGTGAGGAGGCCACCGAGCCCGACGATCCGGTTCGGCACGCCGGCCTCGCTGAGCGCCGCGGAGAACGCCGCCATGTGGCTGCGGGTGCGGAAGATGACGGCGGCGCTCGGCAGTTCGCCGTGCTCCGCGAGGTGCTCAGCGCGCGCGTCCCGGATCCAGGCTGCGAGTGCGGCACGCTCCTCGTGGACGGTCTCGGGGAAGCACCACTCGACCCGACCGGAGCCCGCGCCCGGCCGGGGCGCGAGGCGGGGCACCTGGATCTCCGAGGCGGCAGCGAGAGGCGCGGCGATCGTGTTCGCCGCGTCGAGGACCGAGCCGGGGTTGCGCCAGCTCGTCGAGAGCGTCAGCGTGGCGGGCGGCACGAGCGGGGCGCGCCGGTCGCGTGCCGCGAAGTCGGCGTGGAAGGAGCGCAGGCCCTCGGCGGAGGCGCCGCGCCAGCCGTAGATCGACTGGTGCGGGTCGCCCACGGCCATGACGGATCCACCCGCGAAGATGAGGGAGAGGAACCGGGTCTGGCCGACGGAGGTGTCTTGCACCTCGTCGAGGAGCACCACGCGGTGGCGTCTGCGGAGGGTCGCGATCGCATCCGTCGAGCGCTCGAGCGCGCCGGTCGCGAGGGCGAGCTGGTCGGGGAACTCGATGACGCCGCGGCGTTCCTTCTCCGCGGCGTACTCGCGCGCGAGCCGGGTGATCATCGGCGTCTCCGCGAGCGCTGCGACGGCATCGCGCACGGGCGCGTACACCTTCCCGCTCGGTGCGGTGCCGATCTCCTTTTCGGAGTAGGGCAGCTGCACGACGCGGGAGAACTCCGCGACGACTTGGTCGACCCGGTCGAGCGAGGTGAGATTGTCGGCGACGGCGTGATCGAGCGCGAGAATGTGCCGGATCAGTTCGGGGGTGCGCAGCTCGCTCGTCGCCAGCTCCGGGTCGGCGCTCGCGACGACGACCTCGCGGGCCACCCGCCAGGCGGTTGCCTCATCGATCACGGCGGCGCCGGGCGCGACGCCGACCGCGATCCCGAACTCCTGGAGCACGCCCGCGGCGAAGGCGTTGTAGGTGCTGACCTCGGGGGTATCGAGGCCGTCGGAGAGGAGCGCGTCGAGTCGTTCCGCGGCGGCGGATTCGTCAGCGCTGAGTGCGCCGCGCTCCCCCGCGTCCCGGAGCCGTTCGACGAACACCGCGAGCCGGCCGCTGATCCGTTCGCGCAGCTCGCCCGCGGCCTTCCGGGTGAAGGTGAGGCCGAGCACGGCGTCCGGCGCAACGAGCTCGTTGGCGACGAGCCAGACGACGCGGTTGGCCATCGTCTCGGTCTTTCCGCTGCCCGCGCCCGCGACGACGAGGGTACTGCCGCCGAGGGGGTGCTCGATCACGGCGCGCTGCTCGGGGGTCGGCGTGAGGGGGGTGGCGGGCGGCACCGCAAGCAATTCGGCGATGCGCTCCGCGGAGAAAATGACCGCGCCGTGCGCGGTGCTGGGCTCGGTCATGCGCGGCTCACCGCCGGGATGATGTGGAGCCGGCAGGAGCCGGGCTGGTGGGGGTCGGAGCAGTGGTGCTCGATGCGCGCGGTGAACTCGCCCGCGGCCATCACCTCGGCGATGCTCTCCACGCGCGTCATCATCTCCGCCGCTGCCTCCTCCGTGATGGGTTCCTGCACCCGCTCGATGAACTCCTGCTTGCCCGTGGCGTCCGGATGGACGTAGAGCAGGCGGGCTCCGCCGCTCGTCGGCGGATCGGGCTCGGCGCCGCCGGGCTCAGGGCTGCCGGGCTCGGGGCTGCCGGTCTCGCTCGCGGGTGCGAGCGCTTCGAACGCGCCGAGGGTCACGCCGAGTTGGTAGGCCCGCAGCTGGGCGTGCGTTTCGGCCTGCACTTTGCTCGGCGGCGTGCGCCCGGTTTTCAGGTCGAGGACGGTCACCTCGGAGGCGCCGCTCGCGAGCACGCGGCGCTCCAGCCGGTCGGCGATACCGCGGAGCAGCGCACGCCCGATCGGCGCGGAGAAGAGCGCCTCCCGGCCCACGAGCTCGCGCTCGGAGGCAGCGAAGTCTCGGAGGTACGCGGCGAGCCCCGCCGTCATCGCGGTGGCCAGCCGCTCCGCGCGCACCGATTCCCACTCGGCGTCGAAGTCGAGCTTGCGCCACTCGCTCAGCACCGCGGCGAGCAGCGCGTCCGCGTTCGGCTCCTCGGCAGTTTCCAGCGCGTGGTGCACGAGCGTGCCGATGTCCGCTTGCACGCTGCCGCTGCTCCCGCCCAAGTGCGCGATCGCCCAGTCGAGCGGGCAGTTCTCCGCCCGTTCGAGCTGCGAGGGGCTGACCGGCACGGCCGCTTCCGGGTCTCCCGCGAGGTCGACGAGCGGGGCCGCCGTGCTCGGGGCGAGGATGCCGTACCACTCGTCCGGGTGCGCGCCGGGCACCCCGGCCCGCGCGAGTGCCGTGAGCGCGTCGAGCGCGGTGCGGTCCGCGGGATCGGAGGTGAGACGGCGGCGCATGGCCGCGGTGACGCCGCGCAGCGTGAGCCGCGAGGTCGGCAGGGCATCGTCTCGGAACTCCCGGCAGAGCCCGAAGAAGGCGCTCGGGTGCTGATCCTCGTCCGCGACGACCGCGACGAGCAGCTCGTCGCGCGCTCGGGCGCACGCGTGCACGAAAAGGCGCAGCTCATCGTGAATGGTGTCCTTGCGCGAGGGTGCGATCGCGGCGCCGCCGCGCAGCCACCGCTCGAGCGCCGCAGTGCCCAGCAGAGAGCCGCGCGCGCGGAGGTTGGGCCAGGCTCCGTCCTGCACGCCGACGATCGCGACGAGCGAGAACTCGCGACCGATGGCGCCCTGCGGCGTGGTCACGGTCACCGCTGCGCGTTCGCTGCGCTGCGCGAGCGAGTCCTCGGGAACCGCGCTCAGCAGCAGCTCGTCGAGCAGATCGGCGATGGGCTGCTCGCTGTCCTGCTCCTCGTGCCGCTGCAGTGCGAAGAACAACCCCATCACGGCATCGAGCGAGCGGTGCGCCTCGTCGGCTCGAGCGCCGCGGCCGTCGAGTGCCTCGGCCTGCCAGTCCCCGGCGAGCCGAGTCCCGTCCCAGAGCGCCCAGAGCGTCTCGCGCGCGGTGCCGCCGGCCTCCCGCACGCGCACCCCCGCGGCCGCGACGAGGCCGAGCCGGCGCAGCGCGCGGCCTCCGGCGGAGTCGACGACGGGTTCGGCGCCGGGAAATGCGAACGCCTCCGCAACGAGTTCCTCGATCGGGGCCGGCTCGCGCCCCTCCTCGCGCGCCTCGCGGCGCTCCAGCAGAAGCAGCGCACCGCGCAATCTGCGAAGCGCCACCGGGTCGAGGCCGCCGATCGTGCCGCCGACGAGCGGGAGCAGTTCGCCCGGCTCGAGCGGGCGGAGACCCAGCGCGTGCTGGAGCAGCCGGATCAGCTCACGTACGATCTCGTACTCGCGCAGCACGAGGCCCCCCGCGGCAACGCCCGTTGGCACCTGGTGCGCGGCGAGCGCGCGGGCCACGCGCACGGCCTCACCGCGGCTGCGGCAGAGCACCGCCATCTCATTCCAGGGCACCGCGGGAGCGCCGCCCAGTCCGAGGCGGCGGGCCCGGAAGCGGTGCGCGATCGCGCCGAGCTGCTCCGCCGGAGACGCGAGCGCCGCGAACTGCACGGGCGCGGCCACGAGCCCGGCGGGTGGTACGCTCTCGAGCACGGTCGGCTGTGTGAGAGCTTCCGCCGGATCCATCGCCCGCACGTCCTCGCCGCGGCCGGGCCCAGCGGCGCGCTGCGCCCCGGCACCCGCCGCCCCGATTCGCTCCGCGAGCCCCGAGACCGCTCCGCGGAGCGTCGGTCCGTGCCGATGCGCGGTCTCGAGCACGACGAGCTGCGCCGGTGCCTCAGGGCGGAGCGGCGCGGAACCTGCGGAGCGGCGCGCGAGTTCGTCGTCGAGCGCGCCGAGCACGCGCGCTCGCTCACCGTGGAATGCGCCGGTCGCGGTGTCCGGATCCCCGAACACCCAGACCCGGCTCCCCCGGTCGGCGCAGGCCGCGAGGAGCGCGAGCTCGCCCTCGCCGAGCTCCTGCGCGTCGTCGACGAGGATGAGCCGCGGTAGGGGCGCGGCAGGCGCCCCGCCGGCCGGACCAGCGGAACCGCTCGGGGTGCCAGGAGGCCGGATCTGCCCGTCCGCCCGCACGACCTCGGCCGCGGCCCTGAGCAGCCCGCTCGAGCTGACCTCGCCCGGGCGCTCGCTCCGAAGTCGCGCGGCCACCGCGGAGATGAGGTCGAGGCCGTCACCCCAGCGCGCGGCCAGCTCGGGATCCGGCAGCTCCGAGTGCGCTTCTTGCGCCCGCCCCGCCGCCGCCTCGCGCAGCGCGCCGGCGAGCGACTCGGGCGCCCAGCCAAAGTCGTCCGCGACGCGCCAGAGCTCGCGCAACTCGGCCCGGAAGGCGGGGCTCTGGAGCACTTCGGGCGGCACTCCCGAGATCTCCGCGCCCGGCGCGCCGAGCCGCTCGCCGATCACGCGCGCGATCGCTTCATCCTGCACCGTTCCCGTGAGGAGCCGAGGCGGTTCCTCACCGCGCAGGGCCGCAGCCCGGCCCAGCAGCGCGAAGGCGAGCGACGCCCCCGTGCGCACGGGCGTCCCTCCGAAGGCGCGTCCGAGCTCCTCCGCGAGCATGGCGCGGAGCGACGCCGCGACCAGGCGGTTCGCCGCGAGTACGAGCACGTCGCCCTCGGCCCACCCCTCCCGCTCGCCGAGAGCCGCGAACGCCGCGACGAGCGCGCGCGTCTTCCCCGTTCCCGGGGCGCCGAGCACGCGGGCGTGCCTGGCCGGGTCGAGTGCGAGCACTCGGGCCTGGGACGTGTCGAGGGGGATCATGCGGCAAGCCTACTGAGGACCTCGGACATTCCATTCCGACCGCCCCCGCGCGGACCGGGATGGCGACAATGTCGGCGGTCCGTGCCAGACTCGGAGGAATTCCCGGCACCGCCCCGCGGCGCACGGAGCGGCAGAGCCAAGCTCGGCCGCACCAGCCCCTCAGAGTGGAGGATCCCCATGACGTTGACCGCACCCGCGCCGCCCGCACCTCCGGCAGGCGGCGCTCCGCCCGCCGCACCGGGCGCGCCCGTTCCCGGCGCGAAGCGCCGCAGGCCAGGCCGGATCATCCTCTGGATCCTCGCGATCATCGTGGTGCTCGCGCTCGCCGCGACCGGCTTCGGTGCGTGGACCGTGGCGCGCTCGTTCCCGCAGGCGAACGGCGAACTCGCGGTGAGCGGCCTCGCGCAGCCCGTGAGCGTGCAGCGGGACGCGCTCGGTATCCCCACCATCACGGCGGAGACCTCGGACGATCTGTTCTTCGCCCAGGGCTTCGTCCATGCTCAGGATCGCTTCTGGGAGATGGACTTCCGGCGCCACCTCACGAGTGCGCGGCTCTCGGAGCTGTTCGGCGAGTCCCAGGTGGGCACCGACTCGTTCCTGCGTACACTCGGCTGGCGCGACCTCGCAGAGCAGGAGGTCGCCCAGCTGCCGCCCGAGACCCTCGCCTACTACGAGGCCTACGCCGCCGGGGTGAACGCGTATCTCGCGGAGCGCTCCGGCGCGGACCTCTCACTCGAGTACGCCGTGCTCGGGCTCCAGAACGCCGACTACGCACCCGAGCCCTGGACCCCAGCGGACTCCGTCGCGTGGTTCAAGGCGATGGCTTGGGATCTTCGCACCAACATCGAGGACGAGACGGCGCGCGCGTTGCTCGCGCAGGGCCTCGACGAGGAGACGCTCGCGACGCTGTATCCCGACTATCCGTTCGCGGAGCACCCCGTGATCCTGGCGGACGACCCTGCGGGGGCGCACGTCGACGATCCCGCGATCCCGGCACCGCGCGGCGGGGCCTCCGGCGGCACGGGCACGGGCACCGGCGCGAGCACCGCGGAAGCCGGCACGGCCGCATCCGGCAGCACGGAAGCAAGTAACGCCGAGGCAAGCAATGCCGGAGCGAGTGGCGCAGGGGCGATCAGCAGCGTTGTGTCGGCTGGCCAGGCGGCTGCAGCGAGCGCGGCGGTCCCCGCGCTCGCGGAGCTCGGCACCCGGGTCTCGCAGGTGAACGCCATGATCAGCGAGCAGGGCGAGGGAATCGGCTCAAACTCCTGGGTCGTCTCCGGGGAACACACCGAGAGCGGCAAGCCGCTGCTCGCGAACGATCCGCACCTGGGAGCGGCCCTCCCCTCCGTGTGGACTCAGATGCAGCTGCGCTGCGCGACCGTCGGCCCGGAGTGCCCATTCGAGGTGGCTGGCTTCAGCTTCGCAGGCCTGCCCGGCATCGTGATCGGCCACAATCAGGACATCGCGTGGGGGCTCACGAACCTCACGACGGACGTCGCCGACCTCTACGTCGAGCGCATCGAGGCCGATGGGTACTGGCAGGACGGGGAGAAGCACCCCTTCGAGACCCGAACGGAGACGATCAAGGTCGCCGGGGGCGACCCCGTCGACCTCGAGATCCGCGCAACGGGGCACGGACCGATCGTGTCCGGGCTCGAATCCGACTTCACCGCGATCAGCGAGGATCCACGGGTGAGCGCACTCCGCCCGGCGGCGGGGCACGCGGAGCTGCCGCACGTGACCTCGTTCTCCGACCCGGCGACGGAGGAACTGCCGCCCGGCGAGTTCGCGCTGAGCCTGCAGTGGACGGCCCTCGAGGTCAGCACGACCGCGCAGGCGATCTTCACGCTCAACCTGGCGCAGGACTTCTCGGACTTCCGCCTCGCTGCGAAGCAGTTCGATGTGCCCGCCCAGAACCTCGTGTACGCGGACCGGGAGGGCAACATCGGCTACCAGGCGCCGGGCAAGCTCCCCATCCGCGGCGCAGGCGACGGCTGGCTCCCGCAGCCCGGCTGGGACAGCGCGTTCGACTGGCAGGGGGCGATCCCCTTCGAGGAGCTCCCCACGGCGTACAACCCGGAGTCCGGCGTGATCGTCACGGCGAACAACGCGATCGTCACGGACGACTACCGCTACTTCCTCAGCCGGGACTGGGACACCGGCTACCGCGCCGCGCGGATTCAGGAGCTCCTCGACGAGCGCATCGAGGACGGCCCGCTCACGGCGGCGGACATGACCGCGATTCACATGGACAACCGTTTCCCCGCGGCCGATTCGCTGCAGCGGGCGTTCACTGGGCTGTCGACCGGGCAGCCCGAAGTGGACGCCGCGCTCGAACTGCTCGCCGACTGGGATGGGCAGAATGATCCGGATTCAGCCGCGGCCGCATTCGCGAACGTGCTCTGGCGCGAGGTGACCGCGCAGCTCACCGACGAGCAGGCCGTGCCGATCGCGCGCGACGACCAGTCGCGGCTCGCGCTCGTGTTCGCGCAGCTGCTCGATGCGCCGGACTCCGAGTGGTGGCGCAGCTCGGAGAGCGGGCTCGCGACCACGCAGCAGGAGTTCCTGGCGCTCTGCGCCGAGCGCGCGGTGGCCGAGCTGAACGAGCTCCAGGGGAACCGCCCCGAGCGATGGAACTGGGGCGAGCTGCACGCGCTCCCACTGACTCACGGCACCTTCGGCACGAGCGGGATCGCGCCCATCGAGTGGCTCTTCAACCGCGGGCCGGTGCCCACGGGAGGCGGCTCTGGCGTCGTGAACGCGACGGGCTGGAACCTGGACGAGGGCTACGCGACGAGCACCGTCCCATCGATGCGCATGGTGCTCGACCTCGCAGACTGGGACGCCTCCACTTGGCAGAACCTCACGGGCGCGAGCGGCCACGCGTTCCACCCGAACTACACGGACCAGTCCGCTGCGTGGGCGAGCGGAGAGCCCGGGCCCTGGGGCTTCTCCGCGAGCGCCGTGGACGCGAGCAGCACCGACGAGCTGCGGCTCGTCCCGTCCGAGTCCTGAGGACTGCGCCGGGGATCGGGGCTGCGCTCACGGCGAACGCGCGCCCCGTTCCCCGGCGCGGCCGAGCCGCCGGCCATAGACTCGGAGCACATGCACATCGAGTGGCCGAGCGGCCACCCGTCAGAGGAGGCCCCGTGGAAGTTCGCATCGGCATCAAGCAGTCGCCCCGTGAGCTCGCGTTCGAGACCGACGCGACCGCGGATGAGGTTCGCGCCCTGTTCGAGGCGGCCGCAGCGCAGGATTCTGACTTCGTCACCCTGCAGGACACGAAGGGACGCCAGTTCCTCGTCAACGCGGACGCGGTCACCTACATCGAGCTGGGCGGCGAGGCCGGGCGCAAGATCGGCTTCGTGAGCTAACACTCACCGCACGCACCGGTGCCCCGGCTGCGTCGCAGCTCCTGCGCAGGAGGCTGCGATGCACCCGGGGCACCAGTGTTTCGGGGCCGACGCCCGGGGCCGACGCCCGGAGTTGCTCCGGGGCTACTCCCGGGCCGCCGCGTCGAGCTCGTCGCGCACCGCGTCGAGCAGGCGCTCCGCCGCCTCGCGCTTCGTCCCCGCGACCGACGCGACGACCGTGCCGTCGGCGTCGAGCACACGCAGCGCGTTCTCCGCCGATTCGAATCCCTCGTCCCAGCCGACGGCGTTCACCGCAAGCAGATCGACGCCCTTCCGAACGAGCTTCCGCCGCCCGCGCTCGAGCAGCTCTTCCTCGCTCTCGACCGTCTCCGCCGCGAAGCCGACGATTACCTGACCGGGACGGCGCTCGCGCACGAGTCCCACGAGCACGTCCGGGTTCTCGACGAGCTCGAGTGTGGGAGCAGCCCCCGGCGAGTCCTCCTTGCGGAGCTTGCCCTCGGAGACCTCGGCCACCCGGTAGTCGGCCACCGCCGCCGCCATGATCACGGCCTCGGCGCCCGCCGCGGCGGCGTGCGCCGCCTGCTCGAGCTCGGCGGTCGAGCCGACGGGCACGATGCGCACCGCCGGGCGTTCCGCGACCTCGGCGAGCACCGCGTCATCGATGTTCGCCGCGAGCAGCACGACCTTCGCCCCGCGGTCCGCAGCCGCAGCCGCGAGCGCGACCCCCTGGCGGCCGCTCGAGCGGTTTCCGAGAAAACGCACGGGGTCGATCGGCTCGCGCGTCCCGCCCGCGGTCACGAGCACCCGCACGCCCGTGAAGTCGCCGCGAGCCGGGACGGCGGGAGCGAGGACGGTGGCGTCCTCGTCGCTCGCGCGGCCCTCGCCGCTCTCGGACTCAGCTCCGAGCCCCGCAGCAGCATCTCCGGCTGCGTTCCCCCGCGCGCCGGCCTCGGCCCCGGGCAGTCCCGCGGCATCGGCCGCGTCGGCCGCCACACCCTCGGCGAGGATCTGCTCGATGCGCGCGGCGATATCCGCTGGCTCGCTCATGCGGCCCGGGCCGGTGTCGTCACCCGTGAGCCGACCGCTCTCGGGCCCGACGAACACGACCCCGCGAGAACGGAGGATCGCGACGTTGTCCTGAGTGGCGGGGTGCTGCCACATCTCCGTGTGCATCGCCGGGGCCACGACGACAGGCGCCCGCGTGGCGAGCAGCGTCGTGCCGAGCAGGTCATCGGCGAGACCCGCCGTCATCCGGGCGAGCGTGTTCGCGGTCGCGGGGGCGACGACGACGAGATCGGCGCGCTGCCCGAGCGCGACGTGCCGCACCTCGGGGACGTCGTCGTGCACCGAAGTGGTCACGGGGTTCCGGCTGATGGCCTCCCAGGTGGGCTGCCCGACGAAGCGCAGCGCGTCCGCGGTCGGCACGACATGCACCTCGTGGCCGGCCTCCACGAGGAGGCGCGCGAGCGCGACGGCCTTGTAGGCGGCGATCCCGCCACTGACTCCCAGCACGATATTCACGCCCCCATCTTCCCACTCGCGGCGCGGATTCCGGGCATGCACGCGCGCTGAGTACACTCAGCAGCATGTGCACCGTGGTCATCGAGGTCCCGACGGAGGCGCGCGACGCGATCCGGATCCTGGCGGTGCGGGACGAGGATCCCGCGCGAGCGTGGGATCCGCCCGGCCCCTGGTGGCCCGAGCGCTTCCCCGGGGTCATCGGGGTCCGCGACCGTCGTGCCGGAGGCGCGTGGCTCGCCGCGCAGCCCGCGAGCGGCCGACTCGCGGTTCTCCTGAACCGTGCCGCCGAGGTCCCCGAGCCGGCCGCGGGCTTCCGCTCACGGGGCGAGCTGCCCCTCGCTGCGGTCGAGGGCGGCGCTCCGAGCGATCCTCCCGGCACCCCGGCGTTCACCCTGGTCTCGCTCGGGCCCGACGGTGCGGAGACCGTCTCGTGGGACGGAAGCGCGCTGCGCAGGCAGCGGCTCGCCCCGGGCGTCCACATGGTCGATCACCGCGAGGTCGACGATCCCGCATCGCCCAGGATCGCGCGCTGGCTCCCGGTGTTCCGCGCCGCGGCAGGCGCCCCCGCGGAGGGCTGGCGTGCGCGCTGGCTGCGCATCCTCGCGGAGAGCGCCGCGCTCGGCCCCGAGGACGAACGCGCGATCGTGCGCGACAACACCCCGCATGGCTACCCGACCCAGTCGCTCCTCGTGTGCACGGCCGAGGCGGGTGGCGTCACCGCTCCGGGACCGCCGCGCGTCTCGCTGCACTGGGCCGCGCTCGCCCGGCCGGGTCGCTGGGACGACCCGGCGTTCACACGCGCGCTGCCCGCTCCAGGAGGACCATGACCTCAAGGTGCCCCGTGTGCGGGAACATGTCGAACACGCGCGCCTCGCACACCCGGTAGCCGGGCAGCGCCGCGAGATCCCGCGCGAGGCTCTCCGGGTTGCAGCTCGAGTAGATCACGCTCGGGACATCCGAACCGTCGAGCCAGGCGGCGAGCTCGGCACCGATCCCGCGCCTCGGGGGGTTGACGATCACGAGCTCGGGCAGGGCCTCGTTCGCAGCGCCGAGCGCGAACGCGGTCGCGTCGGCGGCCACGAAGCGCGCGTCGATTCCCGCGTCCCGGGCGCTGCGCTCAGCCGAGGCCACGGCGGCCGCGGAGAGCTCGACGCCGAGCACCCGACGCGCGGCACCCGAATCGGATCCGGATCCGGAATCAGGGCTTGAGCGCGGTGCGCAGGCGAGCGCGAATCCTCCGACCCCGCAGTACAGATCCCAGATCGATGCGGGATCGAAGCGCTCCACCCAGCGCGTCGCCTGCCCGTAGAGCTCCCGCGCCACCGCCGTGTTGGTCTGGAAGAAGCTCTGCGGGCGGAGGTGCAGCGAGACATCGCCGAGCTCCATCGTGAGCGAGGATCCGAGCAGCAGCTCCTCGCGTTCGCCCTCGAGCAGCGCGACGTGCTCGGGCAGCAGGTTCACCGAGATCACGGCGGCCTCGGGGACCGTCGCGCGGAGCTCGGCGAGCCGGGCGCGGATCCGCGAGAGCCCCTCCTCGCTGCGCACCACGAAGCGGAGCATCAGCTCGCCCGACGGCGCGGCCGTCACGTGGACGTACTTGAGCTCGCCGCGACGGCGCGGCACCGAGTAGGGCGCGAGTCCTGTCGCGTCGAGCAGGCGCGCGAGGCGCGGAATCACGGCGCGGATCGCGGGTTCCTGGATGAGGCAGTCGCGGAGGTCGACGCCCGCGCCGTCGGGCCCGAGGATCCCGAGCGTCACCGCCCCGGCCGCGCCGCCCACCACGAGCTTCGCCTTGTTGCGGAAGTCGCGGTCGCCGCCGCCCACGATGGGGAGCCAGCCCGCCGCGGGCACCGACGGCAGCAGCTCGCGGCAGCGCGCCTCCTTGCGGCCCAGCTGCTCGACGATCGGGGTCTCGATGAAGGTGCACGAGCGGCAGCGACCGGCTTCGAAGTAGTCGCAGCGCGGGGTGGAGACGAGCACGATCAGGCGGTGAGGCCGAGGCCGTCCATGCGGCGGATGTGGTCGGCGATGAGTTCCGTGAACACGGGCTCCATCTCGCTCGCGTCGAACTCGCGCCGCTCGCTGAGCGTCAGCGCCGCGCGGGCGACGAGCAGGGTGTCGCCGACGAGGCGGCGGCCCCAGAGCGCGAGCCAGCTCGAGAGCGAGGCGTCGGCGGCGAGCGCGTCCTCGAGGAGCGCCTTCAGCTCGGCGCGGCCGGTGTCGTTGCTGAGGATCCGGATCGCCTCGGTGCGGTAGCCGTCGCGGAGCCCCTGCGCGAGGCTCGCGAAGAAGTCGTCGAAGAGCCCGCCCACGAGGTACAGCGAGAGCACGTGCTGATGCCAGTCCGGCGTGTCGATCCGCTCGACGTAGGCGTCGATCACGGGCGAGAACGGCGCCATGACGATGTGGGGCTCCTGGCCGCGATCGCGGATCTCGGCGGTGAGGAGCTGATGCTTCGAGAGCGTCTGCCCGGCCACCTCGGCGAGCACGTTCTTCGCCTCGAGCGTCGGGGCGCCGGAGACGGCGCGCGTCGCCGCTTCGTACAGCTCGAGCTGCAGGTAGGCCGTCAGCCCGAGGAAGGGCAGGATCCCGGGCGCGAGCTCCGACAGTTCGACGCGCTCCGTATCGGGGCCTTCGCCGCGCGAACGCAGCTTCCGGGCAGGGGCATTCTTCCTGCGCAGCCCACGGATCCACTCGAACACTCTGACAGCTTAGCGCCGCCGGGCGGCGCGTGGGCGCATGAGCCGCTGCGACGACCCGCGGATCACCTCACGATTCCGTGCTCGCGCGGGAATAGACTGGTGATCGTACGTATTCACCGCCGGCGACGCAGGAGCGCCGGCCGCTGCGCTCTTCGGTATCACCGCGCAGCACCGCACCCCGTAGAGGACGCACCCGTGACGACATTTCTCGAACTCGGCGTCGACCAGGACATGGTCGACGCGCTCGCTAGCAAGGGCATCATCGAGGCCTTCCCGATCCAGGAGCAGACGATCCCGCTCGCGCTGACGGGCCAGGACATCATCGGCCAGGCCAAGACCGGCACGGGCAAGACCTTCGGCTTCGGCCTTCCGCTGCTGCAGCGCGTGGGCGCCTCCCCCGAGCCCGGTGTGCAGGCGCTCGTCGTCGTGCCGACCCGCGAGCTCGCCGTGCAGGTGACGGAGGACCTCGAGCTCGCAGCGCAGAACCGCGCCGCGACCGTCGTCTCCATCTACGGCGGCAAGGCCTACGAGGGCCAGATCGAGCAGCTGAAGGCCGGCGCGCAGATCGTCGTCGGTACGCCGGGCCGCCTCCTCGACCTCGCGAACCAGCGCATCCTGAATCTCTCGCAGGTGCGCGAGATGGTGCTCGACGAGGCCGACAAGATGCTCGACCTCGGCTTCCTCGCCGACATCGAGAAGCTGTTCTCGCTCACGCCGCAGATCCGGCACACGATGCTGTTCTCGGCGACCATGCCCGGCACGATCGTCACGCTCGCGCGCCGCTTCATGTCGAACCCGATCCACATCCGCGCGACGGACCCCGACGAGGGCGCGGCACAGGCCAACATCGAGCACATCGTCTACCGCGCGCACTCGCTCGACAAGGACGAGGTGATCGGCCGGATCCTGCAGGCCGAGGGCCGCGGCAAGACCGTCATCTTCATGCGCACGAAGCGCGCCGCGGCGAAGCTCCAGGAGGAGCTCGTGGATCGCGGGTTCAACGCGGCCTCGGTGCACGGCGATCTGAACCAGGACCAGCGCGAGCGCGCCATGGCGGCGTTCAAGTCGGGCAAGAAGGACATCCTCATTGCCACCGACGTCGCCGCGCGCGGCATCGACGTCGACGACGTGACGCACGTGATCAACCACACCGTGCCGGACGAGGAGAAGACCTACCTCCACCGCGTCGGCCGCACGGGGCGCGCGGGCCGCTCGGGCATCGCCGTCACCTTCGTCGACTGGGACGACCTGCACAAGTGGGCGCTCATCAACAAGGCGCTCGATTTCGGAGTGCCCGAGCCCGTCGAGACGTACTCCTCCTCGCCGCACCTCTACGAGGACCTGCGCATCCCCGAGGGCTCGAAGGGCCGCCTGAAGGCGACGCCCGTGAAGGAGCGCACCGCGGGCTCCGGTGGCGGACGCGGGCGCAGCGAGCGCTCGGGCGGCGAGCGCTCGGGTGACGCCTCGCGCACCCGCCGCCGCACGCGCGAGGCGAACCCGCAGGGACAGGGCCGCCACGAGAGCCACGGGCACGAGCAGCACGGCCACGACGCCGCAGGCGGCGGCGAGCCCGGCGCGCCGCTCCAGACGGACGGCGAGGCCGCTCCGCGCCGCCGTCGCCGTCGTCGTCGGGGCGGCTCGGGCGGCAGCGCCGCGGGTGAGGCCCGCCCGGCGACCGACACGAGCTCGCCCGAGACGCCCGCGGCCTAGCCGCGGCCCCCGGTCCCACTCCAGGAACCGGTTCCGGAAGCCAGCGAACGGGCCCGGGGCGCACGCGCCCCGGGCCCGTTCTCGTGCGCGGATGCGGGCGTGCGCTGATGCCTGGCGCGGGCGCGTCAGCGCGGGGTTGCGAGCCCGTCGCGCAGCCGTGCGACGACCGACTCCGGCGTGGTGCACTCCCCCAGCTCGTTGGGCTTCCCCGCACCGTGGAAGTCGCTCGCGCCGGTCGCTGCGAGGCCGAGACGCTCCGCGGCCTCGCGGAGGGGCGGCACCCAGTCTTCGCGGTGCTCCGGGTGCTCGAGCTCGACCCCCCAGAGCCCCTCGGCGGCGAGCGCGGCCAGCTCCTCCGGACGGACGGGGCGCCGCTGGCGCAGGGCGGCGGGGTGGGCGAGCACGGCGCGGCCCCCGGCTGCGCGCACCATACGGATAGCGTCGCGCGTGGCGATGGCGTAGGTGCCGAGGTAGTACGGTGACCCGGGGAACAGCACCCGCTCGAACGCCATGCCGCGATCGGCGAAGTAGCCCGCGGCGACGAGCGCGTCCGCGATGTGCGGCCGCCCGACGGTGCGGGCGTCCTCCGCTCCGACGACGTCGTCCCAGCTGATCCGGTAGTCGCGCGACACGCGCCGCACCATCTCTCGGGCGCGCTCCAGGCGTGCGCTGCGCACGAGCGCGAGCGCCGCGAACAGCTCGCCCGCCGCCGGGTCGATCCCGTACGCGAGCAGGTGGCGCGATCGGCCGTCGTGCTCGGTCGTGATCTCCATCCCGGGGAGGAAGTCGATGCCGCGCGCGGTGGCGGCGTCCCGGGCCTCGTCCCAGCCCGAGATGGTGTCGTGATCGGTCAGCGCGAAGCCCGGCAGGCCGATCGCGGCGGCCGCTGCGACGATCTCCGACGGGCTCGTCGTGCCGTCGGAGTGCACCGAGTGCGTGTGGAGATCGAAGCCCCGCGGCGCACTCGTGTCTACCATGCGGTTCATTCTACGGTCACGGTGAGAGGATGGGGGTATGACTGAGAGCGCGCAGACCACTCACGAGGTGGAGATCGACAACAGCAACCGGAGCACGACGCCGCAGACGAGCAGCTTCGCCGACTACATCTCGGCGCACTGGGCCGACCGACCCGAGACGCTCCCCAGCGAGCTGCCCGTCGCGCCGCACGCGGCCGCGCGTCGCGCGGCGCTCGGGGCGCAGTTCCGCGGCGAGCGGCTCGTGATCCCCGCGGGGGCCATGAAGCAGCGCTCGAACGACACGTTCTACCCGTTCCGGGCGCACAGCGCCTTCGCCCACCTCACCGGCTGGGGCGCCGAGAGCGAGCCGGGTGCGATCCTCGTGCTCGATCCCGCGGGCGATGCCCACGAGGCCACGCTCTTCTTCCGGGAGCGAGCGGGGCGCGACAGCGACGAGTTCTTCGCGAACCCCGAGATCGGCGAGTTCTGGATCGGCCCTCGCCCGTCGCTCGGTCAGGTGGCCGCCGCCCTCGGCGTGCGCACCGCGCACCTTGCGGACTTCGTACCCGGCGACGCGGACCGCACGATCGACGATGCCGAGCTCGCGCGAGCGGCCTCGGAGCTGCGCCTCGTGAAGGACGCGTACGAGATCGCCGAGATGCAGGCCGCCGTCGATGCGACCGCGACCGGCTTCTCCGAGGTCCTCGCCGCGCTCCCCGCCGCGAGCGCCCACCCCCGCGGCGAGCGCATCGTCGAGGGCGTCTTCAACCAGCGCGCCCGCCTCGACGGCAACACCGTCGGCTACGAGACGATCGCGGCCTCCGGCCCCCACGCGTGCACGCTGCACTGGATCCGGAACGACGGCCCCGTGCGCGCGGGCGACCTCCTGCTCCTGGACGCGGGCGTCGAGCTCGACAGCCTCTACACCGCCGACATCACCCGCACCGTGCCGGTCTCGGGCACATTCTCCGAGGTGCAGCGCCGCGTGTACGACGCCGTGCTCGAGGCGGCGGACGCCGCACGCGCCATCGTGCGTCCCGGGATCCGCTTCGGCGATGTGCACGACGCCGCGATGCGCGTGATCGAGGCCCGCACCCGCGAGTGGGGCATCCTCCCCGAGGACGACGGCACGGCCTACTACCGCCGCTACATGGTGCACGGCACGAGCCACCACCTCGGCATGGACGTGCACGATTGCGCGCAGGCCCGCCGCGAGATGTACCTCGACGGCATCCTGGAGCCCGGCATGATCTTCACGATCGAGCCCGGCCTGTATTTCCAGCCCGACGACCTGACGGTCCCGGCGGAGCTGCGCGGGATCGGCGTCCGCATCGAGGACGACATTCTCGTCACCGCGGACGGCTGCGTGAACCTCTCGGCGGACATCCCCCGCACCGCGGACGCGGTCGAGGCCTGGATCCGGGACGCGCAGGCCTGATCAGAGCTCGCGGCGGGCCAGACTCGTCTGGCCCGCCCCGCCCCTCGGCCCCCGCTGATGTCAGCGGGGACCGAGGGGCCCTGTCTTCCTCCCACTTTCCCCGGAGCAACCTGTCCTCCTCCCATTTCCCCGGGAGAAATCTGGAATCTCGGAGTTTTCGCCCATCGAGGCTCCGAGATCTCGGATTTCTCCTGCGGGATCGGAGGGGATCCAAGGCGCTCACGCGTGGGATGGGCAGGGATCCAAGAACACACGCACCGCCGAGCGCGCACACGCGCAGCGGCGCGAACCGCTGCCGAGCTAGAGCTCCTCGCCGTCCACGTAGCGCCACCCGGCCCCCGCGCGGAGGAAGCGGCTGCGCTCGCGCTGCTCGAAGCGCCCCTCGGGCCCGCGTCCGATCGCGGTGAACGTGACGAAGCCCTCCGTATCGCCTGGGCCGCCGCGGCTCGTGTCGGAGATGAACAGGCGGCGCCACTCCACCGTGTCGTCGAGCTCGAGCGAGTCGGGGCGGGTGGCCGGGTCCCAGCTCTCCACGAGGTACGCCGCGAGGCCGAGCGCGAACGCGCTGAAGCGCGAGCGCATCAGCCGCTCGGGGCTGGGGGCGGGTTCGCCCGCGTGGAGGGGCCCGCAGCAGTCGGCGTAGGCTCCCCCGCTGCCGCAGGGGCAGGGCAGACCAGCGCCCGCCCCCGCCGGCATCGTCACGCGCCGAGCCCGCCGCGCAGCGCGCGCTCGAGCGTATCGAGGCGCACGCCGCCGAGCGCGAGCGCTTCGCGGTGGAAGTCGCGCACATCGAAGTCGGTGCCCGCGGTCGATGCGCGAAGCGCCGCCTCGTCGCGCAGCTGCTCCCAGATCCGCTGCCCCACCTTGTAGGAGGGCGCCTGGCCCGCCCAGCCCAGGTAGCGGAGCACTTCGAAGCGGACGAAGCCGTCGTTCATGTTCACGTGCTCCGCGAGGAACGCGAAGGCGCGGTCCCCGTCCCAGGTGCCGCCGTCGGGGTGCGGCTTGCCGAGGTGGACGCCGATGTCGAGCACCACCCGCGCCGCGCGCATGCGCTGGCCGTCGAGCATGCCGAGCCGGTCGGCGGGGTCGTCGAGGTAGCCGAGCTGCTCCATGAGCCGCTCCGCGTAGAGCGCCCAGCCCTCGGCGTGGCCGGAGCTGCCGGCGAGCTGGCGCCGCCACTCGTTGAGCATGCCCCGGTTCACCACGGCCTGGCCGATCTGAAGGTGATGCCCGGGGACGCCCTCGTGGTAGACCGTGGTGAGCTCGCGCCACGTGTCGAATTCGGTGACCCCCTCGGGCACGGACCACCACATGCGGCCGGGGCGCGAGAAGTCGTCGCTCGGCCCGGTGTAGTAGATGCCGCCCTCCTGGGTGGGCGCGATCATGCACTCGAGCGCGCGGATCTCCTCGGGGATGTCGAACTGGGTGGCGCCGAGCTCGGCGACGGCGCGGTCGCTCGTCTCCTGCATCCAGCGCTGCAGCGCCTCGGTGCCGTGCAGCTTGCGGCTCTCGTCGCGCTCGAGCTGCGCGATCGCCTCGGCGACCACCCCGGGGTGTCGCGCGCCGCCCGTGATCTCGGCGGCGATGCGTTCCTGCTCGTCGACCATGCGCGCGAGCTCGTCGATCCCCCACTCGTAGGTCTCGTCGAGGTCAATGCGGGCGCCGAGGAACGCCTCGGAGGCGAGCTCGTAGCGCTCGCGCCCGAACGCGTCGGCTTCCGGGGCGCGCGGCGCGAGTTCGCGCTCGAGGAAGTCGGCGATCTCCGCGTACGCGGCGGAGGCCGCTGCGGCGGCCTGCTCGATGCCCGCGCCGTGGCCCGCGGCGAGCCGGCCGAAGAAGCCGGGCGTCTCGGGGGTGCCCGCGGTGCGGCGAGTCTGCGCGGCGACCTCGACGACCTGGCGCACGGCGGGCGCGAGGCCGCGGTCGGCGCCCGCAGCGAGCGCGGCCCGGTAGCCCGCGAGCGCCGCGGGGATCGCACGCAGGCGCTCGCCGATGTCCTCCCACTCGGCGTCGCTCTCCGTGGGCATGAGGTCGAAGCTGTCGCGGATCTGCTGCAGCGGCGACTCGATCACGTTGAGGTCGCGGAGCGCCTCGCCCGCCTCGTGCTGCGCCAGGCCGAGCCGCAGCTCCGAGCTCAGGTCGAGCTGCGTCACCGTGTCGACGCCGTCGACGGGCGTCGCCGCCGTCAGCTCGGCGAGGGCCGCGCGCTGCGCCGCGGCGAAGGCTTCGGCGCCCGCGGGCGAGTAGTCCGGCAGGCCGCCGCCGGGGCGGCCGATGTAGGTGCCGATGGTCGGATCGTGCGCGACGAGGGTGTCCACCCATGTCTCGGCGATCCGGTCGATGGGGGTCTGCTGGCGCGAGTTCGTCATACTTCCACCCTAGGCCCGAGCGGCGCTCCGCGGGCCGGATTGCCCGGCGGACAAAGCAGGGTAGGATGTGAGTATCGGCGCTCTGCGCCCACCGAACCACTCGCGAGGAGAAACACGTGAAGATCCGCACCCGCATCGCTACCGCCGTGACCGCAGCGCTCGCTTCGGTGTTCGTCGCAGCCCCGGCATTC
Source organism: Leucobacter sp. PH1c (assembly GCF_000633415.1). Lineage (GTDB taxonomy): Bacteria > Actinomycetota > Actinomycetes > Actinomycetales > Microbacteriaceae > Leucobacter. The sequence goes on from NZ_AYMV01000020.1 coordinate 129,625, forward strand.
GCGACCGGCGGCGCCGACACCACCGATTCGATGTTCTCCTCGGCCGGCCAGCCGGTCGACGTCGTGGCGATCTCGATCGTCGGTGTCGTGCTGCTCGCCGTGGTGCTGATCGGTTCGACGCTCATCGGGAACCTCTTCGAGAAGAAGTGAGTCCCGCGCTCACCAGCGCGTACGCAACAGGGGCGGGGATCCATCTGGATCCCCGCCCCTGTTGTGTGTGCGGGACCGGCCGCGCGCAGCGCCGGTCCCGCGGGTGCAGCTACTCGCCGCGCAGCACGCGGAAGCTCGCCACTGCGGAGTCGGCCGCGCCGCGCACGTACCCCGTGGGCGACGCCGCGACGGCCTGCAGGAACGCGACCGTCTCCGCGGTGATCTCCTCGCCGGGCAGCAGGTTCGGGATCCCGGGCGGGTAGGCGGCGAGCGTGTCGGTCGAGATCCGGCCGATCGCGTCGGCTGCGGGCACGAGCTCGCTCTCCGAGAAGTAGGCGTCGCGCGGGCGCACGCGGAGCGGCCCGGCCTCGGGCAGTGCGGGGAACGCGATCGCGTCGGCAGCCGGAAGCGTGGCCGCTTCATCCGCCACGGCCGAGAGCGCGGCCAGGAATCGCTCGACGTCGATCGTGCGCAGCGCGCCGAGCACGGCGACCACGCTCGTCGCGGTCGACATCTCGAGGTAGACGCCGTGCTCGTCGCTCATGCGCCCGCGCACCCAGTGGCCGCTCTGGCCGAGGCCGGACACGTCGATCGGGATCCGGAGCAGGTCGACCTCGGTGATGTCGGCGTAGGCGTCGAAGCCGTCGCTGATCACGGTGAAGCGCTCGTCGGCCCGCAGCCGGTCGCGGATCTCGCGCGCGGCGGCGACGGTCTCGCCGATTCGCGCTTCCCCGGCGACGAGCGCGCGGCGCGCGGTGTCGAGGGAGGACATGAGGATCCCGCTCATCGACGTCGATGCGGTCATCGAGAAGGCGCGCGCGACGAGCGGCTCCAGCCGCTCGGCGAAGGGGCCGTGGCCGAGGTGCAGCATCGCGGACTGCGTGAGCGAGCCTGCGAGCTTGTGCGTGCTCGAGATCACGAGGTCGGCGCCGAGGCGCGCGGGCGACTCAGGCAGCTCGGGGTGGAAGCCGAAGTGAGCGCCCCAGGCGCCGTCGACGATGATTGCCGCATCGTGGGCGTGCGCGACCTCGGCGAGCCCGGCGACGTCCGCGGTGGAGCCGAAGTAGCTCGGCGAGACGACGAGCACGCTCGTCACGGCCCGGCCGGCCTCGGCCTCGCGGCGGAGCGCGGCGTCGAGCATCTCGGGCGTGAGCCCGTGGGCGATCCCGTGGTGCTCGTCCACATTGGGCGACACGAAGGAGGGGATGAGGCCCGAGAGCAGCACGCCGTCGGTGAGGCTCGAGTGCATGCTGCGCTGGATGAGGATCCGCTCCCCCAGCCCGCGCACCGCGATGGCCGCCGTGCGGTTCGCTTGCGATGCGCCGTTCGTGAGGAACCAGGTGCGCTTCGCACCCCAGGCGTCGGCGGCGAGGCGCTGCGCCTCGACGAGCGGCGAGTCGTCACCGAGGTCGATGCCGGGGAGCATGAGCGGAACGTCGAGCTGCGGCACGCGCGGGCCGTACAGCTCGGCGAGGTGCTGGGCCCCGGCCTCGGGGTCGTTGCCGTGCCCCGGGACCATGAACGACAGCGGGGTCGAATCGGCGAAGCGTTCGAGTGCCTCGGCGTACGGCGCACGCTCGTGCCCCGGGCCAAAGCGCGGGGTCGACGTGGGAACGGGTGCGGAGGCGGGCAGCCCCGCCCCGGCGGCGATGACGGCGGGATCGGAGTGCGAGTCGTGGTGCAGCATGAAGCCAGAGTGCCCGCTCGCGCGCGCGGGCGGAACCCACGATTCTCCTCCCGGGCGCCATATACTGTCTTGAACGCGCATGGGAATGACCCCGGGTGCGATCCAGAAGGAATGGGGATACTCGATGATCGACCTCCGCCAGCTCCAGGCACTCAGCGCGGTCGCAGCCGAGGGCTCGGTCGCCCGGGCCGCCACCCGCCTCGGGTGGAGCCAGCCCACCGTGGATTACCACCTGCGCAACCTCGACCGGCTCGTCGGCGCCGACCTCACGACGCGCAGCACGCGGGGCAGCAAGCTCACCACGGCCGGCACGCTCATGCTCGAGCGGGGCGAGGAGATCCTGGGGCTCACGGATCGGGCGCTCACGGACGTCCGCGACCTCGCGCAGCTCGGCCGCATCCGCCTGCGCTTCGGCACGTTCCCCACGGCCGCTGCCCGGCTGCTCCCCGGCATCGTGAGCCGGGTGAGTGAGCTCGGGATCGAGCTCGACGCGCACCTCGAGGAGCTCGCACCGCTCGTCACGCGGATCAATCAGCACACGCTTGACGCGGCGCTCGTGTACGCCGCGGGCGGGTACCAGCTCCCCTTCCGGGCCGAGGTGCACACGACGCACCTCTTCACGGACCCAATGCTGCTCGCACTGCCGTCGACGCACCCCGCAGCGCACCACGCGGTGTTCGACCGGGAGACGCTGCTCAGCCTCGCGGGCGACAGCTGGGTGATGGGATCGACTCCGGGCGACACGCTCGACGACCTCGTGCGGGAGGTGTTCCTCGCCGAGGGGCACAAAATCGACGTGGCCATCCGCACCGACGACTACTCGGTCGTGCTCGGGCTCATCGCCGCAGGCATGGCCGTCGCGCTCGTGCCGAGTCTCGTGAGCAATCAGCCGCCCGAGGGCGTCGTGCTGCGCCCGATCGACGATCCCCGCTTCGCGCGCGAGCTGCTGCTCGCGGCCCCCGCGGGCCCGAGCGGCCCGTCGGCCGCCGTGCGGCAGCTGGCGGAGGCCGTGCGCCGGTCGATCAGCGCGCTGGGCTGATCGACCGACGCGGCCTCGGACTTAGTGGCCCTCCTGGTCCGCGGGCTTCGAGATGAAGAACGCGAGCACCACGGGCACGAGCGCGATGCACGCCGCCGTGAAGAACGCCGCGTTCGTGCCGGGCGCACCGGCGTCCGCGGTCGACAGGCCCTGCGCCTCGCCCGTGTGGAGGAAGCCCGAGTAGATCGAGATGAGCACGGCGGTTCCCGCGGCGCCGGCCACCTGCTGCAGCGTGTTGAGCGCGGCCGAGCCGTGCGAGTACAGCGAGCGGTCGAGCGAGCCGAGCGACGCCGAGAAGAGCGGCGTGAACGAGCTCGCGAGGCCGACGGACATGGCGACCTGGACGATCATGAGGAACCACATCGGCGTGTGGGTACCGACGGTCGAGTAGACGAACATCGCGCCGGCCACGAGGATGGTGCCGGGCACGAGGAGCGTGCGTGGGCCGCGGGAGTCGTAGATGCGCCCCATCACGGGACCGAGGAGGCCCATGATGACGGAACCGGGCAGCAGCACCAGCCCGGCCGCCGTCGGGTCGAGCCCGGCGACGTTCTGGAGGTACAGCGGCAGCAGCGAGAAGGTGCCGAACATCGCGAGCGAGAGCACGGCGAGGATCACGATCGCCACGACGAAGTTCCGCGAGGTGAGGACGCGGAGGTCGAGGAGGGCGTCGTCCTTGCGCTGCAGCACGAGCTGGCGCCAGATGAACAGTCCGAGGAACGCTCCGCCGATCACGATCACGGCCCACGGCGGGAGGATGCCCGCTGCGCCGTGGCCGCCGAGCTGGCTGAGACCGAACACGATCCCGCCGAAGGCGAACGCGGAGAGCACGATCGAGAGCACGTCGATGGGGGCGTTCGTCGTCTCGCCGAGGTTCGTCATCCACTTCGCGCCGAGCGCGAGCGCGACGAGCGCGATCGGGAGGATGATCCCGAACAGCCAGCGCCACCCGAGCGAGTCGAGCACGACGCCCGAGAGCGTCGGGCCGAGCGCGGGCGCGAGGCTGATCACGAGGCCGACGCGGCCCATCATGCGGCCGCGCGAGTGCGCCGGAACGACGTTCATCACGGTCGTCATGAGCAGGGGCATCATGATGCCGGTGCCCGCGGCCTGGACGACGCGACCCGCAAGCAGCGCCGAGAAGCCCGGCGCGACGAGGCAGATCGCGGTTCCGAGGATGAAGGTGCCGATCGCGGCAAGGAAGACCTGACGCGTCGTGAAGCGCTGCAGCAGGAATCCGGTCGTGGGGATCACCACGGCCATCGTCAGCATGAAGGCGCTCGTGAGCCACTGGCCGAGCTCGGGCGGGATCCCGAGGCTCGTGTTGAGCGCCGGGATCGCGATCGCCATCGTCGTCTCATTGAGGATTGCGACGAACGCGGCGACGAGCAGGAGCCAGATGACGCGCATCCCCGCGGGGTCGATGGCGTCGCCCGGCTGCTGGGGCACGCGGATGGAATCGGTGTCGGGGGTCACGAGAGAAAGCTCCTTGAAGGGCGAGAAGACGGACCCGCCCCGGGAGGAGTGTTCGGCCGATTCCTCGGAGGCAGACGTATCAGTCTACCCACACTTTTGCCCGAGATGGGCCGTGACCGGGAAAATCAGGCGTCGAACGGATCCCGGAGCCGCGCGAGGAACTCCCGCGTCTCCGCCTTCTGGGGTGCGTCGAAGATCTGCTCGGGCGGACCCGACTCGATGATCACGCCGTCCTTGAGGTACACGACCCGGTCGGCCACGCGGCGGGCGAACGACATCTCGTGCGTCGCCATCACGATCGTGGAGCCGCTCGCCTTGAGCTCGCGCACGAGATCGAGCACCTCGCCGACGAGCTGCGGGTCGAGCGCGCTCGTGATCTCATCGAGGAGGAGCAGCTCGGGATCCGTCGCGATCGCGCGGGCGATGGCGACGCGCTGCTGCTGGCCGCCGGAGAGGCGGTCGGGGTACTCCCCCGCCTTGTCGGCGAGCCCGATCCGGCCGAGCAGGGCGCGGCCCGTCGCCTCGGCCTCGGCGCGCGGCGTGCCGAAGACCTTGCGGGCGGCGAGCGTCACGTTGTCAAGCACGTTCATGTGCGGGAAGAGGTTGTAGTGCTGGAACACCACGCCGATGCGCGCGCGCACGGCATCCGCGTCGGCTCGCGGATCGCTGATATCCTCGCCGCTCAGCAGGATCTGCCCGTCGTCGATCTGCTCAAGCAGATTCGCGGTCTTGAGCAGGGTCGACTTGCCGGACCCGGAGGCGCCGATCAGCACGACCACCTCGTGCTGCGCGACCGTAAGGTCGATCCCGCGGAGCACGGGGTGCTCGCCGAAGCGCTTGTGCACGCCGCGCACCTCGAGGACGGGCGGCGCGGCGGGGGCGCTCGCGTTCTCCTGCGCGGTCACACCGCACCTCCGATCTGCTCGCGCTTCTGGGCGCGGGCGGTCACCCAGTCCGTGAGGCGCACGAAGGGCCAGGACAGGAGCACGAACAGGATGCCCGCGAGCACGTAGGGCGTGAAGTTGTAGGACGATGCGACCTCGATCTGGGCCGCGCGGATCGCGTCGACGGCGCCGAGCACCGAGATCAGGCCCACGTCCTTCTGCATCGAGACGAAGTCGTTCATGAGCGCGGGCGTCACCTTGCGCACGGCCTGCGGCATGACGACGAGCCGCAGGGTCTTCCCGTGGCTGAGGCCGAGCGAGCGGGCGGCGAGGCGCTGCGACGGGTGCACCGCGTCGATGCCGGCGCGCAGCACCTCGGCGACGTACGCCGAGTAGCAGAGGATGATCGCGATCGCGCCCCAGAACTGCGGCGGCATGCGTCCCGTGATTTCGAGGCCCGGGATCCCGAAGCCCACCAGGTAGAGCACGAGCAGCACGGGGATGCCGCGGAAGAAGTCGGTGTAGCCGGCCGCGAGCAGCCGGATCGGGGTGAACACCGCGCCCTTCAGCGTGCGGGCCACCGCGAGCAGCGTGCCGAGGATCGCGACGCCGATCACCGCGACGGCGAGCACCTGAATGTTCAGCCACAGGCCCTCGAGTACACGCGGCAGCGAGGCGATCGCGACGGCGGGGTCGAAGAAGGTCTCGCGCACGCGCTCCCAGCCGGGGCTGTTCACGATCACGACGGCGATGAAGCCCGCGAACACGAGCGTGCTCGCGAGGCTGACGAGGATGGAGCGCTGCTTGCGCGAGCGACGGAAGGCGCGGCGTTCGCGCTCGATCTCGCTCACGGCGAAGCCGCCGGTGTCGGAGGATCCGATGCCGGCGGCTCGCGGTGCGGGGGTGGGCTGACTCACGCGGGAATTACTTCAGGACCGGGGCGCCCTGATCGGCAACCCACTTCGTGATGAGCTCGTCGAGCGTGCCGTTCTCGCGGAGCGTGTCGACGGCGCGCGTGACGTCGGCGGTGAGCTCGGACCCCTTGGGGAGCACGATGGCGAACTCGTCGCCACCCTCGGTCGAGTCAAGCTGGCCCACGATCACGCCGTCGTCGAGCTGCGCGTCGCGCACATAGAACGCGCCGGGCAGATCGGTGACGAGCGCATCGATCGTGCCGTTCTTGAGCGCCGCGACCGTGTCGTCGACGTTGTTGAAGACCTGGAGCTTCTGCGTGGGAGCGATGAGCTCTTCGGCGACCTGCAGCGAGGTCGTGCCGGAGGCGACGCCGATCACGGAGTCCTTGAGGTCGGCGAGGCTCGTCGCGTTCGCCGCGTCCGTGCCGCCGGCGGCAACGACGGCCTGGGTCGTCACGAAGTACGGCGACGAGAAGTCGACGGCCTTCTTGCGCTCGTCGTTCACGGAGAACTGCTGCAGGTTCAGATCGAAGTTCTTCGGGCCGGGCGCGATGGCGGCGTCGAAGCTCGTGCGCACCCACTCGACATCGTTCTTCTCGTAGCCGAGCTCCTCGGCGACGGCGTACGCGACGGCGGCCTCAAAGCCCTCGCCGCTCGCGGGATCGTCGTTCAGCACCCACGGAGCGTAGGCCGGCTCGCCCGTCGCGATGGTGAGCTTGCCCGGCGTGACGGTCGCCGAATCGGTGCCGGCCGAGCAGCTCGTGAGCGCGAGGAGAGCAGCAGCGCCGACAGCGACGGCTGCGGCGAAGCGGGACGTGCGGGACATGGGGGCTCCTTGGAAGGTGCGGGAGGGGTGGTGCGCGAAACGGATCCGCGCGGGTCCCCTCAGTCTACGAGATGTCAGACCACCTCGCGTGCGGCGCCGTCACGGGCCGTCACACGGGTGCTGGGATCAGGCGCCCGGCGCCCGGAAGCGCTCGACGCCGTCGACGATCGTGCGACGGGCGCGCCCCGCTCCGTCCTCGACGAGCTCTGCGAGCGCGACGTCCGGATCCGTGCTGCCGACGGCGAAGAACGCGAGGTCGGCCACGGCGCCGACGCCGAGCTGGCCGAGCCGCCCCTTCCCCACGTGCAGCCCGAGCGCCGCGGCGCCGCCGAGCGTGGCCGCCCCGAAGAGGCGCTGATGCAGGTCGTCACCCCGGTAGCCCTGTGAGCGCGCCACGCGGTACAGGGCCGCGACGTCCGCGAGGAGATCGAGCGACGGCGAGGAGGACAGGGAGTCCGTGCCGACCGCGATCTGGTTGCCCTCGCGGAGGTAGGCGGCGACCGGCGGCATGTCGAGCCCGATCACCTCGTTCGACCGCGGGCAGAGCGCCACACTCGTGCCGCGGGCGCGGAGGAGCGCGCGGTCCTCGGCGCTCACGTACACGCCGTGCGCGATGTGGCAGTCCGGGCCGAGCACGCCGAGATGGTCGACGAACTGGGTCGAGGAGACCCCGATCCCGTGCGAGCGCAGCGCCCGGAAGCTGTCGGCCTCGAGCTCGGGCCACTCGCCGTGCCCGCCCGGCCCGGCGTAGCCGTCGATCCCGTCGAACTCGCGCTCCATGTGCGCCTCCGCGAGATGGATGTGGAGCCGCAGCCCCTCCTCCCGCACGATGTCCGGCAGTTCGAGGAGCGGCTGCACCTCGAGCGAGTAGGGCGCGTGCGGGGAGACCCCGGCTCCGGGCGGCGTGGGAATGCGGCGGATCTGCTCGCGCACCTCCTCGCGCGCGGCCTCGTCCCAGTCCTCGTTGTTCTTGCCGTACACCTCCCAGTAGGCGATGCCGTGCATCCCGGCGTCGTGGAGAGCACTCAGCGCGGCGTGGTCGGTCACCACGTCGGCCGCGGCGGTGACCCCCGAGGCGAGACTGAGCGCGGCGCCCGCTGCCGCGGCCGCGCCCCAGTCGTGCCCGCCGCGGTCGTAGACCACGTCGAAGGCGTCGCCCCAGTCGTCGAAGCCCGTGTAGTTTCGAGCGGCGACCTCTGCCATGTGCGTGTACTGGAGATGCGTGTGCGCGTTCACGAGCCCGGGGGCGATCACGCCGTCCCAGCGCTCCTCCGTGTACGCGGCGCCCCGGGCGGCGAGCGCCTCGCGCACCCAGCGGCGATCGCCGACGTGGAGGATCCGGTCGCCCTGCACCGCCACGGCCCCGTCCGAGATCCGGGGACTCGTGACCGGGAAGACGAGGGGGGCGCTGTAGACGACGATCGCGGGTTCAGTACTCACCCCAGAAGTCTAGCCGCGGGCCCCGGAGGGACCGCCGGGAGTCGCTGCTCAGGCGCGGTATCGGTGCACCGTCCAGGGCTGCGCCGCGCCGCCCGCGCGCGTCGCGGGAGCGGTGTCCCCCGGGGCGCCGCCGCGGGCGCGGAGCGCCGCGCGGGCGACCCGGGCCTCCTCCTCGGCCGAGAGGGCGTGCACGCCGGGCGCGAGCGGCGTCTCGAGGAGCCGGAGCAGGGCCGCCAGCTGGGTCGCGAAGGAGAGGTCCATCACCTCGATCGGGTTGCCCTCCCCCGCCGAGTAGTTGACACCGCCGCCCTCGGCAAGGACGAGCGGCCCCGAGTCCGCCCCGGGAGCGAGCCACTCCGCGACCCGCGCCGAGCGCGGCTCGGCGCGCCAGCCCGCGGCGGCGAGCGAGTCGAGGGCGAGCTCGTCGTCGATGCCGCCGGCGACGGCCACCACGGTGCCCGGCCGCAGCAGGGCGAAGCCCGCGGCGTCGAGCGTGTGCCACACGCCGGTGGCGCTCATCACTACGTCGGCCGCGGGGAGCGCGACGGCAGCGGGCTGTGCGTCGAAGCCGTCGTGCAGCGCGGCGAGGGCGCGCACGGGGTCGGGCTCGACGACCGTGATCCGCGCCCCGAGCGCTGCCGCGAAGCGGGCGACCCCCTGGCCCACCGGCCCGTAGCCGAGCACCGCCCAGCGCGTTCCCGCGAGGCCCTCGTAGGCGGGATCGGCGGCGTCCCAGAGGTCGGCGAGGGCGAACACGCACGACTGGCCCGTGCCGATGAGGTTGTCGAAGCCCGTCTTCGTGCGCGCGTCGTTCACGGCGATCACCGGGATCCGCAGCTCCCCGGTCGCGGCCATCTCGCGCAGGGGCCGCACGCCGCTCGTGGTCTCCTCCGCGGCGGCGCGGAGCGCGGTGAGGGCGCCGGGGCGTTCGGAGTGCGCCAGCCGGATCAGGTGCGAGCCGTCGTCGATGAGCAGTTCGGGGCCCCAGTCGAGCACTGCGGCCGCGTGCGCGGCGTCGACTCCGACGCCCACCGCAGATCCCTCCGCCAGCGGGGCCGTAGGGGCGAACACCGCGACGCGGCCCGTCGCGGCGAGCGCGGCCGCCACCTCCGGATCGGTCTCGCTCACGGCGCTGAAGAGCGCGACCTCGCAGCCCGCCTCGGCAAGGGCAAGCGTGAACGCTGCGGTCTTGGGTTCGAGCACGAGGCTCACGGCGATGCGCGGCGCACCCGCGCCGGTCGCCTCGCGCAGCGCGCCGGCGAGCTCGGCCGTGGCGGGCATCCCCTGCGCCGCCCAGGCGATGCGAGCAGCGGCGGAAGCGCCGCGGGGCGAGTCGAGGGAGCCGTCGAGGCCCACCCGCACGGCGGGCAGCGCGCCCACCGGCGCGGTCACGGAAGCGGGCGCGGTGTGCGGATCAGGCTGAGCCGTGGCACGGGCGGGCTCCGCCCGGTCGACGAACGCGAACTCTACCCCGGGATCCTCGGCGTCGACAATCCGCGCCCCCATCCGTTCCAGAGCGGTGCGCAGCCGGCTCCGCTCGCCCGGCTCGGAGAGCGCGACGCCCGCGATCCCGCCCGCGAGCATCCGGTTGCCCGCGCGAGCTGCGGCGCGCAGCGCCCGCTCGACCGCGAGGCCGATCGTTTCCTGGGGCTCAGTCACGCTGCTCCTTCTGCGCCCCGCTCGGCTTCGGGGTCGGTTGCTTCGTCTGTTCGTCCGTGCGCTTCGGCTGCTCAGCGCGCTCGCGAGCGAGCTGCTCGGCGCGCTGCGCGCACGCGGCCTCGGGGTCTTCGGGCAGCTCGAGTGCCGCTCGCGCGGCTGCCGAGGCTGCGGCGCTCTCATCGGCCCCCGACCAGGAGTAGGCGAGCGCATCGACCGCGTCGAGCTTCGCCACCTTCGCGGCCTGGGCGCGATCCGCGATGAGCGTCTTCCGCACGTCCGCGACGGCGGCCCGGGCGGGACGGGGCCAGGTGAACTGTTCGGGATCGAGCCCGCTGGCCGCGGTGCGGCTCGCCTCGGCGACCCCATCGAGGGCCTTCGAGAGCGCCTCCGTGTCGCGCTCCCCCAGCGTGACCGCGACGCGCAGTCGTTCGAGGGCCGCGTCCGCCTGATCCCAGGCGGCGTTCACGGGGCATACCGCATCGAGGTACGCTGCGCCGGCCGCACTCGCGCTCAGCACCTCCGGCTCGGGGTCCGGTGCGGGTGCCGCTGAGCAGCCGGTGAGGATGAGCGCCGCGGCGCCCACTCCCAGCGCCGCCCGCGATCGTAACGATGTAAGCACCTCTCGAGAATAGCCCGTGCCGCCGAGCACTCGCCGACTAGGCTGAGGCCATGGCCCGATACTTGGACGAGACCCAGGCCGCGGCTGACGGCCTCCGCATTCTGCACGAACCGGAGCGTTCTCGCTTCGCGATCTACCAGGAGGGCGAGCTCGGCGAGCGGCTCGTGGGTGAGGCCCACTACACGCTCAGCGACGCGGAGGACGAACCCGGGGCGATCGATTACGACCACACGGTCGTGCTGCCCGAGTTCCGAGGCACGGGGCTCTCCGGCCTCCTCGCGCACCGCGCGGTCACCGATCCCGTGGCGCGCGGCCGCCGTGTGCACGCATCGTGCTGGTTCATCGAGGGCTACCTGGCTCGCCATCCCGAGCTGCTCGAGTAACCGCTCAGCGCGTGCACTTCCGGTACGCGGCGGGCGCGCCGCTCGGCCCGACCCTTCTCGGAGCCGTCGGCGGGCTCGCCGAGCGCGGTCGCGACGGAGGCCCGGAGCCGGGCGCGCTCGCGGTCGATCCACTCCGTGCCGCGGTACGCGAGCGCGAACTCCTCGGCGAAGGCGACCGCGTCGTCGCCGAGGACATCACGCACGGGCGTGCCGTCGACCGCGGCGCGTTCCCAGAGGTCGACGTGGTCGCCCAGCATGGCGACGAGTGTCTCACCGTCCGTGACTCCGGCGTAGTAGGTGAAGTACCGCTGCAGCGCACGCACCGTGGTCCGATAGGGCTCGGGCATGGCGTCGACGCGCGCCTGGTGTTCGCGGTACTGCTTCTTCTGTTCCAGCGAGCCCGTGAGGGTCTCGATCCACTTCGCGGCCATGATCAGGCTCCTTCATTCGGGGTGTTGGGGGTGCTGCTGAGGGGTACGGACAGCGGTGCGCGGAGCGCCGCGATCCGCCCGGAGAGGAAGTCCCAGGTCTCCCAGAACTCGGCGAGCTGGGCCTCGCCCGTCGCCGACAGCGCGTAGACCTTGCGCGGCGGCCCTTTCTCGGAGGGCACCTTCTCCACTGCGACGAGCCCCTTGCGTTCGATGCGCACGAGAAGCGCGTAGACCGTGCCCTCCGCGATGTCGGTGAATCCGGCGCCGCGCAATCGCGCGGTGATCTCGTACCCGTACGTCGGGTCCCCCGACAGGATCGCGAGCACGATGCCTTCGAGCGTGCCCTTCAGCATCTCGGTCATCTGATTCGCCACGTCGACTCCTCCTCAGCGTTACTTGCTTCCACTACAAAGTAACACCGAGTACCGGTACTTGGCAACACTGAATACCCGGGCGCACTGAAGCGGCACGCCGACGCAGCCACGTGGACAGAGCGCGCGGACGCAGCTGTGCCCCGCTTCCCCGCAGGGACAGCCCCACGCGCCGAGCGGGTACCGCTAGGAGGCCCCGCGGTCCTTGCGCTTGAAGAGCCGCGGCCGCTCCTGCTTCGCGCCCGGCTGCTCCGCCACGTGCTCCTGGATCAACGAGGTGAGATCCTTCTCGATGAGCTGCTGAATCCGGCTGTCGCGCGCCTCACGGTACTCCTCGGAGTCGCCGCCGCTGTAGTACGGGTGCGTGGCGCGCTCCTTGAGCGAGTCACCGATCTCGTCCCAGGCCATGGAGCGGGCGCGCTCGGCGGTGGCGCGGAGCGAGTCCTCGTCGGCAGCGCGGGCGTGCAGCTCCGCGGCGACCCGCTCGTACACCTCCTGGCGGTGCTTCAGGGTCCGATTGTCGTCGTTGCCGTAATCGGATTCGCTCCACGAGCTGCGCCCCGTGTCGCGGATCTCGCCGCGCATCCGAGCGATGTGGCGCGCGTCGCGCTCGCGCTCGGCCGCCAGATCCTCGGTCGCGGTGCGCACCATCTCGATGATCTGCGCCTCGTCGTAGTCCACGTGCTTCTGCAGCGCGTTCATGATGATCGCGTTCTTGACCGTCATGCGGACCGCCACATCGGCGACGAGCAGGCCCTGCTCCACGATCTCCTCGACGGGCGCGAGCACGCGCTTCGGCAGCCGTCGCAACGGGCGCGCGCCGCCTCGCTTGCGCTTCTTCGACCAGCCGAACACCGTGCTCCTCTCGCGCGCCCGCGCGGGCACACGTCCATTATCCAGGATCAGGGAGCCTCCGCGCAGCATTCGCCGCAGCGCAGCACCCGGACCTCGGGGCCACCCGGCCGGGATGCGGGGCGTCCGGGCCCGCACGCGCTCCCTGTGCAGCAGCTGGGCACGGGGCATCCCGGGGTGTGCGACACTGGGTCTCGACCCCGACGCAGGGGTGCGGACGAGGGAGCAGTACCCGCACACTGACGACTGCCAGAGAGATGTCACTGTGACCCTCGCATGGATTGCGTTGATCCTGAGCGGAATGCTTGAGGCGGTCTGGGCGACCGCGCTCGACGCCTCGAAGGGCTTCCGAAAGCTCTGGCCCACCGTCACGTTCCTGGTCTCCTACATCGCCAGCATGGCCGGCCTCGCCTACGCGATGAGCTCGATCGCCGTCGGCACCGCCTACGCCGTGTGGGTCGGAATCGGCGCGGTGCTCACGGCGGCCTGGGCGATGATCACGAAGAAGGACCGCGCCACCGTACTGCGCGTGGCGCTGCTCGCCGGCCTCATCGCCTGCGTGGTCGGCCTGAAGGCGGTGAGCTAGCCATGACTCAGGAGACGAAGACCGCTTCCACCCGCCACTGGGTAATCCTGTTCCTGAGCGCCGTGCTCGAGGCCGTCTGGGCACTCGCACTGAAGGAGTCGCAGGGCTTCACGGTGCTCGGGCCGACGATCCTCTTCGGCATCACCAACCCGATCAGCCTGATCGGCCTCGGCTACGCCATGCGGGGTCTCCCCGTGAGCGTCGCCTATGCGATCTGGACGGGGCTCGGAGCGGCGCTGACCGTTGCGGCGTCGTTTGTCCTGGGGCTGGAGGCGCCGTCCGTCCTGAAGCTGCTGTTCCTCGCCGGAATCGTCGGCTGCGTGATCGGGCTGAAGTTCGCGAAGGATCCCGCCGAGCGCTAGCGCTCGGCGGCGTCCTCCACGCTCTGCACCGACACCCACATCGCGGCGGCGGCGGCCGTGCCGAGGCTGACCGGCTCCTCCGAGCCTTCCACGCGCACGGTCACCGTCTCCGAGTACGGCTCCCCCGGGAGCACGTCGAGCTGGGCGTCGACCACGAGCCCGCGGCTCGCGAAGTACTGCAGCATCGCCGTGTCCGAGTCGGAGATCCGCTCGACACGCACCCGGTTCGGCGCGGGCACCTCAGCGAGGATGATCGCGTCGGGCCGGTGCACTCGCCCATCGGCGCTCGGAATCGGGTCGCCGTGCGGATCTCGCGTCGGGTAGCCGAGCGCGCGGTCGACCCGGTGGATCAGCTCGTCGGAGACGGCGTGCTCGAGCCGGTCGGCCTCCGCGTGCACCTCGTCCCACTCGTACCCGAGGGCCTGCACGAGGTAGGTCTCCAGGAGGCGGTGACGGCGGATCATCGACACCGCGTGCTCGCGCCCGAGGTCCGTGAGCGTCACGCTGCCGTAGCGCACGTGACTGATCAGCTCGAGCTCGGAGAGCTTCCGCAGCGCATCGGACACCGTGGACAGCCGCACCCCGGCCGACTCCGCGATCGCCGAGTTCGAAACGGGCGCGTCTGACCACTCCTGCAGCCCCCAAATCACCTTGAGGTAGTTCTGCATACTCGCCGAAAGATCGTCAACGCTCACGCCCCCAGGATAGCCCGCACGGCCCCGCGGGAGCCCGACGATCGCCGCGCGGCCGTGTCGCGACACGTGCTGAATCGATTTGGCAGGCCGCGCGGCGCACCGTACGCTGAGGAGCACCCACTGGCCCAGTACCGAGGGAGCTGCATGACATCGCCGACCCCGCCCGATCCCGCCCCGCAGGAACTCCTCGCGGCCGTCGCGGAACGGCTCGTCGAGACGATCGGCGACGCGCTGGAGCGCTTCCCCTGGGCCGCGGAGCACCCGCGGCAGCTCTCCGCACTCGCGGGCGGCAAGCATGTGCGGGCGGAGGCGTTCCTCTCGGTCGCCCTCGCGTACGGGGCCGCCGAGCGCTCGGCGCTCGTCGAGACGGCCGCAGCGATTGAGCTGCTGCACACCGCATCGCTCGTCCATGACGACATCATCGATGGCTCGGAGCTGCGGCGCGGCGAGCCCGCGCTCTACCGCGCGACGGATCCGGGCACCGCGATCCTCGTCGGGGACCTGCTCATCGCGCTCGCGCTCGACGCGAGCGCGGCGCGACCCGAGGGGGTCGGCGCGGAACTCGCCGCGGCATTCCGGGGGCTCTGCGAGGGGCAGCTGATCGAACCCACCCTCACGTGGGCGGCGGACGGGCTCCCCCGCATCGAGCACTACGGCTCGCTGAAGACCGGCGCGCTCTTCGGCGCGGCCTACGCGCTCGGCGGCCGGGCAGCGGGCCTCCCCGCGACCGAGCAGGACGCACTGCGCGCGGCGGGGATCCGGCTGGGGCTCGCCTTCCAGTTGCGCGACGATCTGCTCGACATCCACGCGGACGCGGAGGAGCTCGGCAAGGACGCCGCGGCGGATCTGCGCAATGGCGTGCCGACGTTCCCGCTCTGGCATGCGGCGCGCGCGGCGCGCTCCGGAGCCGAGGAGGCGATCGATCGGGATCGCCTCGCGGCCGCTGCGGCCGCGCCCGAGATCGCCGGGATCGCGCGCACGCGGATCGCCGAACTCTCCGCCGAGGCCGCCGCGCTCATTCCCGCAGCACCCGCCCCCGCCTTCCTGGCGCGCGCTCGCGCCGCGATCCTGCCCGAAACGGATGGAGCACCCGCCGCATGAAGTCACGTCGCGTCACCATCAAGGACGTCGCCCAGGAGGCCGGCGTCTCCGTCGCCACGGCCTCCGAGGCGCTGAACGGGAAGGGGCGCGTGGCCGCCGCGACGCGGCAGAACGTGATCGACACGGCAGACCGCCTCGGGTACTCGGCGAACCGGCTCGCGAAGAACCTCAACGCGGGGCGCACGGGCTCGCTCGCGCTCACCGTCTCGCCCATGGCGTCGCACGCCTCAGCCCCCGGAATGCAGCCGGAGTGGGACGTCGAGTACTACTTCCGGGTGCTGAGCGGCGCGAGCGCGCAGGCGTTCCACCGGGGCTTCCTCCTCTCCATGATGCCGTCGGGCGAGCCCTCCCGCGCGCTGCTCGCGGCGACGGACGGCCTCATCGTGGTCGACCCGAGCCAGGACGACCTCATCGTCTCCGCGGCGCTCGCCATGGGCCTCCCCTGCGTCACGATCGGCCGCAACGGCGACGATCTGAGCTGGGTCGACAACGATTTCGCGACGGGGACGACCACCGCGCTCGCGCACCTGAGCGCGACGCGGCCAGCCCGGCCCGCGCTCTTCCTCAGCGAGACGAGTTCGTCGTACGTCCGCGATGAGCTGTCCGCGTACCTCGACTGGTGCGACGGCGCCGGGGTCGAGCCCGTCATCATCCGCTCCCCCGGACCCCGCGTCGACGAGGCAGAGCCCGTGATCCAGCAGGCGCTCGCGGCCCCGGATCGCCGCTTCGACGCGGTCGTCACGACACTCGACACGCTCGCGCACGCGACGGAGCGCAGCGCGCAGACGCTCGGGCTCCGGATTCCCGAGGAGTTGCAGATCCTCAGCCTCTCGGACAGCCGCTATCTCGACTACGGGCTACAGACCCCGGTGACGGCGCTCGATCTCGCCCCCGTCCGGCTGGGCGAGATCGCAGTCGACCTGCTGCTCGACACGCTCGATGGCGCGGGTGAGCGCCGCCGGGAACTTGTCCCGACGGCGCTCACGGTGCGCGGCTCCTCGCTCGGCGGCTAGCCCGCGATCGCTCCACGGGCGGCACGTCCGCGCGCCGCGCGGGGATCCTGCTCGGGATCCGGATCCGCGTCGTCCTCCGATTCGTCGCGCTCGAAGACGACGATCGTCGATCCCGTCGAGGCTGCGTGCAGCCGCTTGCGGTGCACCCACGCCTCGACGACCACGCCGAGGACCCCGACCGCGCCGACCCCGATCACGGTCGACCAGTCGGTCACCCACCCGGCACCCGTGGGCCGCGGGAACGCGACGTTGACCACCTGGAAGAGCAGCCAGACGAGCGCGAGCGCGCTCACGATCTTGCCGGCCCGCCCGAGGAACAGGGAGGGGTCGTCGCGCCAGGTGCCGCGGGCTCGCGCAATCGCGAGCCCGAGCACCGGGAACAGGAAGGAGATGAAGAAGCCGACCGAGGAGAACGAGATGAGGGCCATCTGGATCCCCTCGCTCTGGAACGGGAGGAAGAGGAGCACCGCGATCGCCGCCGTGATGAGCACGGCGCGGCGCGGCAGGCCGGTGGCCCCCGAGAGCTGTGTGAGGAAGCGGGCGAAGGGGAGCTCTCCGTTGCGCGCCGTGGCCCACACGATCCGCGAGACGGTGATCTGGATCGTCATGAGGCTCGCAGCGAAGGCGATGACGAAGAGCGCGAGGATCCCGCGGAACACGGGCTCGGGGAACGTCGCCGCAATGATCGCGACGGCCGGATCGGCCGCGTTCTCCGGATCCTGCAGGAACGCATCGTTCGGCACGGCGAGGGTGAACGCGAGCGTGCTCAGCAGCACGATGATCATGATCGCGAAGAAGGACACCACCATCGCCCGCGGCACGGCGCGCTTGGGCCGCTGCACTTCCTCGGCGATCGAGCTGGCGCTCTCGAAACCGATCGCGAAGTAGCTGGAGAAGGCGATCGCCATGACGAGCGGCGCGGAGAAGAACGCCCCGCTGTAGTCGCCGAGGCTCGCCGGGGAGAGATAGTCGAGCCCCTGGTGGCGCTCGAAGAAGAGCAGCCAGACCGCCACGCCGATCGAGCCGACCGCCTCCGCGATGATGACCCCCACCATGAGGATCTTGATGAACACTCGGCCCGCGAGGTTCACGATCGTACTGAAGGCGAGGACCGCGACGGCGAGCCAGGTGACGAGGCCGTGATCCGCGGCGGGGACGTCGAAGATCGGCGGGATGAGCACGGCGCCCGCGTAGGCCACTGCGGGCAGCGTGATGAGCAGGGTCCAGATGTAGGTCCACGAGGCGAACCAGCCGTAGCGGTGGCCGAGGAGGCGGCGGGACCACTGGTAGATACCACCCGAGTCCGCCCACTTCGAGGCGAGGACGCCGAGCGTGAGGACGACGATGAACTGGCCGAGGTACAGGATCATCCCTCCCCAGATGAACGCCGGCCCCGAGGTCGCCAGCCCGACACCGAGCACGCTGTACAGCGCGACGATGGGCGAGACGAACGCGAACGCGACGGAGAGCGCGGAGAACATGGTGAATTCTCTCTTCATCACCGTGGGCGCCGAGGTCATGGAAACTCCTTTGCTTCGAGATCTGCGACGATGTGCAACGATGATCGGCGCACCCGTCCGGAACCGCTGGGCGAACCCGCGACGCTGCGGGAACGCGATTCCTGCGCTCACGTTACAGCGGCCGAAACGTTTTAGCAATACTCGATTGATTCCTTTTGCGGAAACGAAACGATAGAGTCGAAACGATTAATCACGCTGGCAGCACGCCAAGCGAACGGCCGAGAGGAGCCCCATGTCCCCCGAGACCCTGCGCGTCGCGATCGTTCAGGATGCACCGACGCCCCGCGATCTCGCGGCCAACCTCGCGCGAGCGCAGTCGCTCGTCGAGGAGACCGCGGCGGATCTGATCGTCCTCCCCGAGCTGTTCCTCACGGGCTACCAAACCGAGCGGCTCGACGAGCTCGCGCTCACACCAAAGGACCCGCGGCTCATCCCGCTCGCCGCCGCCTGCCGAGCGGCCGGCCGCGCACTGCTCACCGGCTTCGTCGCCCCGCTCGGCGACGGGTTCTCCGACGCCTACCTGGCGATCGACCGCGACGGGGCAATCCGCGAGCCGATCCACAAGACCCACCTCTTCGGCTCAGAGCGCGCGGCATTCCGCGCCGGGGACGCGCTCTCCCCCATCACGCTCTGCGGCACGCGCATCGGCGTGATCAACTGCTTCGAGATCGAGTTCCCCGAGGTCGCGCGCACGCTCGCACTACGCGGCGCCGAGGTACTCGTCGCGGGCTCGGCGAACATGCACCCCTACACCCTCGACCACCGGATCGCGGCGCAGTCGCGCGCGCTCGAAAACCGGCTGGCGCTCGCGTACGCGAACCGCGTCGGCGCTGAATCCGGGCACGACTTCTGCGGCGGGAGCTGCGCCGTCTCCCCCGACGGCGCGCTGCTCGGCGAGCTCGACGACCGCGAGAGCGGCACGATCACCGTCACCGTCCCGCTCCGGCGCGAGACGGGCGGCCCCACCGACATGCTCGCGCAGCGCCGCCCCGAGCTCTACGCATGACACGAGGCCGCTGGGGGCCGCGGAGCTTCCGCTCCACGGCCCCCAGCGGCCTCATCCGCGAAGGGCGCACTCAGCCCACGAACACGGGCGTGCTCGGGCAGCCCGCGTGGAATGCGAGCGCCTCGAGCGCGATCCGGCCGGCGATGAGCTGGGTGCGCGTCGAGTGGTCGAGCGACGGCGCAGGCTCGGCGACGTCGAGCCCGATGAGCCCGGCGGGTGCGATCCCCCGGATGATCTCGAGCGCCTCGCGGATCGTCATGCCGCCCGGCGTCGGCGCGCAGGTGCCCGGCGCGAACGCGGCATCGAGCGCGTCGACGTCGAACGTCAGGTAGAAGCCCTCCTCGCCGACCCGCTCAAGGATCTGCTCGACGGCCCAGACGGTGCCCTTCTCCCAGATCTCCTCGAGCCAGATCACGCGGATTCCGTGGTCGCGGCAGTACTTCAACTCGGTCTTCGGGTTCATCCAGCCGCTGATGCCCACGAGGACGATCTTCGCGGGATCGTAGCCGTTGTCGACCGCGCGCGTGATCGTGCAGCAGTGGTTCAGCTCCTCGCCGCCGACGTTCGGGGCGGCATCGAGGTGCGTGTCGAACTGCACCCAGCCGGGGCTCGTCCCCGGCCGCTTCGCCGCCTTGCCGACGGGGATGCTCACCGAGTGGTCACCGCCGAAGACGACCGGAATCGCGCCCGCGGCGACGATCTCGGCAATGTCGGCCTCGACGCGCTCGAACGTCTTCGGGGTGTTCCCGAGCGCGACGTTGCAGTCGCCGCCATCGACGAGTGGCAGGTGCGCGAACAGGTCGAAATCGAAGGTGGCCTGGAAATTCGTGTACTGCACCGAGGTCTCGCGGATCGCCCGCGGGCCGTAGTTCGCGCCGCTGCGGCTAATCGTGGTGCCGTCGAAGGGGAAGCCGTACACGACCGCCTTGGCGCCCGATGCCGCGATCGCCGCGCGGTCGAGCTCCACGCGGGGCACCCCCATAAAGGTGCCGCCGATGCCGCCGTGCAGCAGCCCGTTCCACATCGTCTCGTCGAACGAGCCGGCCGAGTTCTCAGTCATGGTTCCTCTTTTCGCATTCGCCGCGTCAGCGCGGGATCGGTGGTGAAACGTTTGGAGCATCTTTGCTACATCAGCGAAGTATCTGCCGTAACGTTTCGGCAAGCGTAACACTCCCCCGCGCCGGGCGTCCAGGCCCGCCTTGTCTTCGGGCACCTCGCGCGCGCAGACTGTAAGGTGCACCGGGCGGCGGCGCGGGCGGGCCCGGACCCGTGCGCCGGCGGACCGGCCGAGCCGAGGAGGAAGCGTGCCCGCACAGATCACCCTGAAACGCGTCTACGACCCCGCTGATCCAGAGGGCGGCGTGCGCATCCTGGTCGACCGGCTCTGGCCCCGCGGTGTGTCGAAGGAGCGTGCCGCGCTCGACCGCTGGGCGAAGGACGCCGCGCCGAGCGCCGAGCTGCGGCAGCGCTGGCACGCGGATCCCGACGCGCACCTGCCGGATCACTTCGCGGCGTTCGCGGCCGACTACCGCGCCGAGCTCGCGCAGGGTCCGGCCGAGGCCGAGCTCGCCCGCCTCGCGGAACTGGCCCGCACGCACCCGAAGATCAGCCTGCTGTACGGCGCGCGAGATCCGCGGGTGAACCACGCGGTGGTGCTCCGCGACGCGCTCCTCGCCCGGCTCGCCGAGTAGCGCTCAGGCGCGCGCTCGCACGAGCGGCACCGGCACCCGGCCCATCCTGCGGCCGGCGGCGTCGAGCCGATGCCCTACGCGCTTTACGCTCGCGAGCTCGACCTCGCGCCCCACCACCCGGACGGCCGGCGCCAGCGCGGCGGCCTCCCGCTCGATGTCGTGCAATTGCGCGAGGTGCGGCACCCAGAGGCTCACGAGCAGGTTCCCGATCCCGAGCACCTCGGCGCTCACCCGGCAGTCCGGGCGATCGCCGAACCAGCGTCCGAGCGCGTCGAGCTGCTCCGGGGGAACGTCGAGCAGCAGCGTCACCGCGCGGCGCCCCTGCCGCACTGCGGTCGCGGCCTCGCAGCGCAACGAGAACACTCCCGCGGCGAGCAGGCTCTCGGTGCGCCTCCGCGCGGTCTGCGGTGCGAGCCCGCAGACCGCGCCGAGCTCCGACCAGCTGGCGCGGCCGTCCGCACCGAGCGCCTCGATGAGCGCCACGTCGACCGCATCGCGCACCGTCGGCACTGGGTGCCCGCTCTGCCCCTCCCCGAGCCGACCGGCCGGACCGGGAGCCAGCGCGCCAGCGCGCCAGGCCGAGCCGTCGCGGTGCATCCGAGTGGTGAAGAGGATGTCCCGGCCCGTGACGCCGGGAAGGGTCGTCCCGGGGCCCGTGAGGAAGCGGGTCAGGTCGTCGCGGGTCGGGGCGAAGCAGTCGACGAGGAAGTCGTGGGATCCGGCCACCCGCTCGACGGTCCCGGTGGCGGGTTCCGCGCAGAGCGCTTCCGTGACCGCTGCCTGATGGGCCGGGTCGACCCGGAGGAGCAGGAACGCCGATGCGCCCACCTCCAGGTGGTTACGGCCTGGAGCCGTCGCCACCCAGGCGCGCCGCGTGGCAGCGAGCCGGGCCCAGCGTCGGGACAGGGTCGAGGGGGCGACGTCGAGCGCCTCGGCGAGACGCTGCCAGCTCGCCCGCGGACTGATCTGGATGGCGTGGATGAGCGCGAGATCGA
Source organism: Leucobacter sp. PH1c (assembly GCF_000633415.1). Classification (GTDB taxonomy): domain Bacteria; phylum Actinomycetota; class Actinomycetes; order Actinomycetales; family Microbacteriaceae; genus Leucobacter. The sequence goes on from NZ_AYMV01000020.1 coordinate 151,325, forward strand.
ACTCGGAGAGCTCGGCATTTTCCAGCGTTTCCTCCATGAAATCTCCCGATTCGTGCAAATTGAGCCCCACTTTTGCTGCCCACCCTACGGTAACCACACCTGCACTCCGTGCGGGACGCATCGAGCCGCAGCGCCGCGGCTCCCTCACAGAAGGTCCAGCATGACTGCTCCCATCGCTCCCGCCCGGGCCGGGACCTCCCGCACCCCGATCGCCGTCATCATCCTCGCCATGGCCATCATCGAGACCCTGAGCGGCGTCACCCAGGGCTATCTCACCCCGCTCCTGCCCGCGCTCGGCCCCGTCATCGGGATCGACGACCCCGGGATCAACGGCCTCTTCCTGATCTCGAACGTCTCGTTCGCGGTGATGACCCCGATCGTCTCCCGCCTCGGCGACAGCTACGGCTACCGCCTCGTGCTGCGGTGGTCGACCGTGGCCGTCGCACTCGGTGCCGTCCTTATGGCCGCGCTGCCCTCGCTCGCCACCATCACGATCGGGCTCGTGCTGCTCACCTGCGTGGTGGGGTTCATCCCGCTCATGATGGGGATCCTGCGCACCACCGACGACTCCCGCACGCGCAGCGGGGTCAGCGTGCTCATCGGGGTGCTCATGATCTCCGTGGGCTTCGGCGGCCTCATCGCGGGGATCGTCGGCGCGGAGAACCCCGTGACCGGATTCTGGATCGCCGTTCCCGTTGCCGCGCTCGCCCTCGCGGCGACGTTCGCCCTGCCCGACGCCGGCGTGCCCTCCCGCGAGCCGATCGCGATCGCACCGCTCGCCGCGTGCTCGCTCGGCATCATCGGCTTCGTCGTCGCCCTCGCGATGGGCCCCGAGTGGGGCTGGGCCGACGTCCGGACCCTCGCCTCGGGCGTCGCGGGGATCGCCCTCCTCGCCCTGTGGGGGCGCCTCGACGGGGCGCCCAGCGGAGCCCGCCGCCGCTTCCTCGACCTCTCGATGCTGCGCATCCCGCGGATCCGCTCGATCACGATCGCCACGTTCTGCTTCGGCTTCGCCACCATCAGCTACTTCGGCACGAACGGCCTGTTCCTCCACGCCGATCCGGCCACCGCGGGCTACGGCTTCGGCCTGAACCCATTCGACATCGCGCTCGTCGTCGCGCTCACCTCGATCGCCTCGTTCCTCGCGTCGCTCGGGACGTCCCGGCTGATGTCCCGGATCGGCGAGCATCGCACGCTCCTCACCGCCGGGCTCGTGCTCGCGGCGGGCTTCGCGACGATGGCACTCGGACACACGAGCTTCCCGCTGTACTGCGCGGGCTTCACCCTGCTGAGCGTCGCGCTCGGCATGTACCAGGCCGCCACCCGCGCGCTGTCGGTGGAGGGCGTCCCCGTCGACCGTACCTCCGCCGCCGCGGGATTGAACGAGCTCGCGCTCTCGGTCGGCATCGCTGTCGGCGCCGCGATCGTCCGCATGATCTCCGCTGCGAGCGTGACCGACGCGGGGAAGATCTCGGAGGGCGGCTTGTGGGCGATCTGGATCGTCCTCGCCGCCGTCGCGCTGATCGCCGGCTGCGTCGGGGCCGGATACCGCCGCGGCGCAGCGCAGGAGGCCGCAGCATGATCGTTTCGCCCGCACCCGCGCAGTTTCCCGCGTCCGAGGCGTCTCCCGCACCCCGGGTGCTTCCCGCACCCGAGCAGCTCCCCACGCCCCTCCTGCTCCCGGCGCTCCGCGCCCGCATCGGCGCGGCCGTCGCGGCGGCGGCGGCAGATCTCCGCGGGCTCAGCCACGCGCTCCACGCCGACCCCGAGCTCGGCGGCGAGGAGCACCGCGCCCGCGCCCGGATCGAGCAGCGGCTCCTCCGCGCCGGCTTCACGCTCGACGCCGTGCAGCCGTCGGCCCCGACGGCCCTCGCGGCCCGGGCGGGCGACGGCGAACTCGTCGTCGCGTGCTGCATCGAGGTGGACGCCCTGCCCGGGATCGGCCACGCCTGCGGCCACAACGTGAACGCGGCCGCGGCGCTCGGCGCGGCGCTCGCCCTCGCGGCCGTCGCCGCCGACGCGGGCCTCACGGTGCTCGCACTGGTCACGCCCGCGGAGGAGACCACGGGCGGCAAGATCGACCTCATTGAGGAGGGCTTCTTCGATGACGCGCACCTGGCGGTCATGGCCCACGCCGCCGGCTCCGACGCGGTCGGCAACGCCTCGCTCGCGATGACCCTGTGGGCGTTCGACTACGCGGGGCGCGCGGCGCACGCTGCCGCAGCCCCGGCCGAGGGCGTCAACGCGCTCGACGCCGCCGTCGTCGCGCAGACGGCGATCGCGCTCGCGCGGCAGCAGCTCCCGCCCGGGGCCGTCGTCTCGATCGTGCTCGACGAGGGCGGCTCGGCGGTGAACGTGATCCCGGACCGCGTGCGCGGCCGCGTGGAAATGCGGGCACGCAGTCAGGCGGATCTTGCGGCGGTGACCCGGCGCGTGCGCGCGTGCCTGGACGCGGGGGCCCTCGCGACGGGCTGCGCGCTCGTCGTCGCCGAGCAGGGTCGGCCCTTCGCGGCGCTCGAGCAGGATCCGGCGCTCTGCTCTGCCTACCGCGAGGCGCTGGCGCTCCGCGGGCGCGACGTCGCGCTGACGAGCGCCCCCGTCGCCTCGACCGACATGGGGAACGTGTCGCTGCTCGTGCCGAGCCTGCATCCGATGATCGGCTACGACGTGGGCGGCGCCGCCCACCACACCGCCGAGTTCGCGCGCCACGGCACGACCGCCTCGGCCGATCTCGCGGTCGTCGACGCGGCCTTCGGCCTCGCAGCGGCCGCCGCCGCTGCCGCCGCCGACCCCGCCGAGCGTGCCCGGCTGCTCACGCGCACCCGGGCGTGAGCGGGTGCGGGTACGCGGTGTCGGTGCGCGGTGCCGGTGCGCGGTGCCGGTGCGCGGTGCCGGTGCGCGGCCCGGGTCCTCGTACTGGGCGCGCGGCCCGGGTCCTCGTACTGGGCGTGCGGAGCGAGCGCCGGGAACGCGGGATCAGCGCGCGTCGAGGATCGCGCGCAGCCGCACGAGCGCGCGCACGAACTCGTCATCGTCCGCGCCGCCCATCCCGATCACGAGGCCTGACATCCCGGTCCCGGAATCCCGGCGCTGCCAGTAGCGGCCGAGCGCCGCGGCCCCAAGCCCCTCAGCGCGGCCGCGCTCGACCGCCGCGGCCTCGCGCTCGCTCCCCCCGCTCGTGAACTCGAGCACGGCGTGCAGCCCGCCGTCCATCGGGCGCACCCGCACCCCGGCGGCGCCCGCGAGCAGCTCGGACACGGCGTCGCGCCGCGCGGCGTAGCGGCGCAGCATCCGGGCGGTGTGGCGCCGCAGCTCGCCGCTCGCGAGATAGGCGGCGAGCGCGGCCTGCACCACCCCGGAGACCGGGCCGCCGAGCTCGCGCCGCACGGGCTCGATGAGCGCGCGGAGACCGGCGGGCGCGAGCAGGAACCCCGCCGAGAGGCCCGGGGCGATCGTGCGCGAGAACGTGCCGAGGAGCACGACGGAGCCGCGATCCGGATCATCGAGGGCGGCGAGCGTGGGCAGCGCGCTGCCCGTGTAGCGCAGCTCGGAGTCGAAATCATCCTCCACCACCACGACGCCCGTGCGCCGCGCCCACGCGAGGAGCGCCCGGCGCCGCGGCAGGGGCAGCGAGCCGCCGAGCGGGTACTGGTGGCTCGGCGTGACGATCACCACGTCGAGCATGCCCTCAGGCAATCGGCTCGTGTCGAGTCCCTCGCCGTCGGCGGGCAGCGCGACGATCCGCGCGCCGTAGCGCTGGGCGGCGCCGCGGAGCGACGGCAGTCCCGGATCCTCCACCCCGACGACGAGCTCGCGCCCGCGCGTCCCCCCGAGCGCGGTGAGCAGCAGCCCGAGGCCGTCGCGGGTGCCCGCGGTGACGAGCACGTCGCCCGCACCACGGGCGGTCGCGCGCATGCGGCGGAGGTGGTCGGCGATCTCGGTGCGGAGCGCGGGATCCCCCAGCGCGGGCGGCACCGCGTCGACGAGCGCCGCCGCGTGCCGCCAGGCGCTCCGCCAGGCCGGGCCGACCACCGCGTCGGTGATCGGCTGCCCGGGCGTGAGCGGCGCGGGCGGCTCGTCGCGGTCGAGCGCGGCCGCGAGCGGTGTCGCTGGCGCGGCCGAGCCAGTGGTGTTCTGAGCAGTGCTCGCAGTGGCGGCCGGAGTGCCGCCCGCCGCTGTGCCCGCCGTGGTGCCCGCCGCTGCGCCGGCAGTGGCGCCCGCCATTGTCCCGGGCTTCGCGGCCGCCCGGGCGGCGGGCTCGGCGCTCCACGCCGCCTCCGGATCCGCGGGATCCGTGCGCTCGAGCGCCGGGTTCACCATTGTGCCCCGCCCGTGCGCCGAAGCGAGATACCCCTCCGCGATGAGCTGCTCGTACGCCGCGACCACGACGCCGCGCGCGATCCCGAGCCGCCGCGCGAGCTCCCGGGTCGCGGGGATCTGCTCCCCCGGCCGCAGGGTCGCAGCGTCGATCGCCTCGCGCAGCGCGGCCGCGAGCTGGACGGGCAGGGGCGCCTCGGCCGCCCGGTCGAGGTGGACCGGGAACGCCGCGCTCGCGCCGCCCGAGCCGCTCACGCGAACCGCACTTCCCGCTCGGCGAAGCGGCGCCGCATCACCTCGGTGGCCTCGGGGTTGTCGTCGATCAGCACGAAGCGGCGCCCCAGCTCGGCCGCGGCGGCCCCGGTCGTGCCACTCCCCGCGAAGGCGTCGAGCACCCAATCCCCGGGACGCGACGACGCCTGGATGATCCTGCGCAGGATCCCCTCGGGCTTCTGCGTCGGGTAGCCCGTGCGCTCGCGCCCCGTCGGCGACACGATCGTGTGCCACCACGTGTCCGTCGGCAGCTTGCCGCGCGCGGCCTGCTCCGGGGTCACGAGCCCGGGCGCCATGTAGGGTTCCCGGTCCACGGCCTCCGCGTCGAAGTAGTAGTGATCCGGCAGCTTCGCGTACACGAGGATGTTGTCGTGCTTCGCCGGCCAGCGCCGCTTCGTGCGCGCGCCGTAGTCGTAGGCCCAGATGATCTCGTTGATGAAGCACTCGGGACCGAACATCGCGTCGAGCAGCACCTTCGCGTAGTGCACCTCGCGATAGTCGAGGTGCAGATACAGCAGCCCGTCCGGCGAGAGCACCCGCCACGCCTCCTCGAGGCGCGGTTCGAGGAACTCCCAGTAGTCGACGAAGCGGTCGTCGTAGGCGAGGGTCATCTCGCGCGTCACGTCGTAACCCTGCCCGCGGAAGCCCAGCCGACCGCCGGGCGACCGCACGCCGCGCACGCGCTCCGCCTGCCGCGAGCGCCCCGTGTTGAAGGGCGGGTCGAGGTACACCGTCGCGAATGCGCTCCCGGGGAGGCTGCGCAGGATCGGCAGATTGTCGCCCTCGTAGACCAGGTCGGGGCCGGCCGGATCCCAGCGTTCATTCACCCCACCAGCGTACCGGGCGCGCTAGCGTGGTGCGGGAGCGCCGCCGCCCGGGTCGGCGCGGGAGCGCCGCCGCTGCGCGGGCTCGGACGACGGAGGAGGACCTCGCATGATCCAGCTCGGAATGATCACCCTCGATACGGAGGATCCGCGCCCCCTGGCGGCGTGGTGGGCGGAGCGTCTCGGCGGCGAGATCGCGTACGACGCCGACGGCTGGTTCTGCATGGTGCGCGCGCCCGAACTCCCGGTGGCGCTCGGCTTCCAGAAGGTCGAGGCGCCCACCCCCGGGAAGAACCGCATGCACCTGGACCTCAACCGCACGGCCGACGTCGACCGCGACGCGCTCGTGGCCGAGTGGACCGCGGCGGGCGCCGAGCACCTCGGGCTCCGCGGCGAGGAGGGCTTCTCGTGGGACGTCTTCACGGATCCCGCGGGCAACGAGTTCTGCATCGGCGACCCGCACGAGTAGGGCGCGCGCGGCGCGCGCACAGATCCCGCAGGAGAAATCACGAATCTCGGAGGCAGAGCCCGCAATTTCTCCGAGATCCTAGATTTCTCCGAGGAAACGGAGGTGTGCGGGCGGGGCGAGGAAGGGCGGCGCGCGTTCTGCCCGCGCATCTGTGGCGCCCCCGCGCACAGACCCCGCAGGAGAAATCACGAATCTCGGAGGCAGAGCCCGCAATTTCTCCGATATTCCAGATTTCTCCGAGGAAGCGGAGGCGGGCAAGCGAGGCGGGCAAGGCGCGGGAGCGAACGCGGGAGCGAGACGCGAACGCCGGAGCGAGCCCGCGCACGCCCCACCCGATCTCCCGCACAGAACCACCCAGCGCGCGAAGCCCCAGCACTCCAGCACACATCACCCCGACCCCAACCCCGAGAGGACCATCCTTGGACACCGCACGCGTACGCACACACCTCGCCGCCCTCGGGTGGACGGGAGAAATCCTCGAGTTCGCCGAGTCGAGCGCCACGGTCGAGCTGGCCGCCGAGAAGGTCGGCACCGAGCCCGCGCGCATCGCGAAGACGCTGGGCTTCACCGACCCCGAGGACGCGGATCGCGCCGTGCTCGTCGTGGCCGCAGGAGATGCCCGCGTGAACGGCGGCCGCTTCAAGCGAGCGTTCGGCGCCAAGCCGCGCATGCTGCGGGGCCCCGAGGTGCTCGAACGGACGGGCTACCCGATCGGCGGGGTCTGCCCGTTCGCCCCGGCGCCCGGCGCGCGCGTCTTCCTCGATGCCTCCCTGCGCCGCTTCGAGACCGTGTTCCCAGCCGCGGGCACGGCGACGAGCGCCGTCGAGATCCCGGTCGACCGGCTCGTGGAGCTCACCGGCGCCGCCGGGTGGGTCGACGTGACGCTCGGCTGGCAGCCCGAAGCGGACGAGGCCGCCCCGGCGTCCTAGCCCCGGGGATCCGCGGGCAGCTCGGGATCGAGGTCGAGCGCCCATTCGCCGTCCCGAAGCTCGGGATCGAGGATCGCCGCGACCTCGGCCGGTTCCAGCTCCGCGATCGTCGCCGGGCACCAGGCGGGGCTGCGATCCTTGTCGATGACCTGTGCACGCACGCCCTCGGGGAAGTCCGGGCGCGCGGCGAGACGGCCGAGCACGCGAAGGTCGTCGGCGAGCACGGCCGCAAGGTCGAGGTCGAGGCGGCGCGTGCGGTCGAGCTGCGCGAGCGTCACGACGACTGATGCGGGGCACATGCCGCGCACCAGCTCCGCCGTCGCTGCCGCAGCGGGGACGGGGCTCGCGTCGAGGGCGGCGAGGAGCCGAACGGCCGCCGCGATCGCCTCGGCCCCGCCCTGAGCGGCGGGAGCGGCGGGAGTGGCGGAAGCGTCGGGAGCGCCGGCTCCGAGCGCGAACTCGGCGATCGGGTCCCACCAGGCCGCCGATTCGAGGATGGGCGCCGGGCCAGGCGGCTGCTCGGCGTGGCGCGCGCAGGCGGCCGCGGGCGCCTCACCTGCGGCGAGCGCGGCGCGGAGCTCGGGGATCCGCTCGGAGGGGACGAACCAGTCCGCGAAACCGAGCCCGATCGCATCGGCCGCGCCGAACTCCCCCGCTGTGATCGCGAGCAGCTCGCCGAGCCGCCCGGGAGCGCGGGCGAGGAGGAGGTGGCCGCCCACGTCGGGCACGATCCCGATCCGCACCTCCGGCATGGCGAGGCGGCTCCGCTCGGTCACGACGCGCTGCGCGGCGTGCCCGCCGAGCCCGATCCCGCCGCCCATCGCGATGCCGTCCATGATGACGACGACGGGGAGCGGCGAGCGCGCAATCCAGTGGTCCACCGCGTACTCCAGGGCGAGGATCCCGCGCGGATCCGCTCCGGCGATCTCCTTGATGTCGCCGCCGCCGCAGAAGCCCCGGTCCCCCGCGCCGTCGATCAGGATGCTGCGGGGGGCCGCGGCGCCGCTCGCACCCGCTGTTTCGCGCGTCTCGCGAAGCGCGTGGGCGAGGATGCCGAACATCTCGCTCGAGAGGGCGTTGATCGCTCGCGGCCGGTTGAGCGTGATCCGCGTCATCGCGCCCTCCGCTCGCACGAGAACGAGGGGTTCAGAGGGGGCGGGGCTCGGGGCTGCAGCGGCGGTGCTCATGGCAGCACCGTAGCATCGCGGCGGCCCGGACGGCCGCAGCCACGGGGGCAGCAGCCGCAGCCACCGGGCAGCAGCCGGAGCCACAGCGCAGCAGCCGCAGCCGGAACCCCGGAGCAGCGGCAGCCGTCTCTACGGCGTCGGGCGCAGCGCGTCGTACGCCATGAAGCCGCGCGCCGTGCGCAGCAGCACGAGCATCACCCCGAGGATGACGAGACCGCCGAGGAGCGGCGGCGCCCAGAGCGCGAGGAGCGTGGCGAGGCCGCCCGCGATGAGGTCGCCGACGCGGGGGCCGCCCGCCACCACCACGTAGAACAGGCCCTGCATGCGTCCGCGCACATCGTCGGGCGCCGCGGTCTGGAGGATGGTCGTGCGGAACACGGCGCTCACGTTGTCGGCGGCGCCCGTCCCCGCGAGCGCCAGCCCGCCGAGCAGGATCGCGGGGACGACGGGGGCGGCGGGTGCCTGCCCGCCACCGAGGATTCCCGTGACGAGCAGCACGACGCCGAAGAGCGCGGTGCAGGCGCCGAACGCCGCGATCGCGAGGGTCACGGCGCGGCCCTGGCAGCGCACTGCGCCGAGCGGCCCCGAGAACAGCCCGGAGAGGAGCGCGCCCACGGCGAACGACGCGGTGAGCACGCCGACGGTGACGGGGCCGCCGCCGAGCACGAGCGCACCGGCCGCGGGGAACACGACGCGCGGCGAGCCGAGGGTCATGGCGACGAGATCCCAGACGAAGGTGGCGCGCACGTTCGGTGCGGTGCGCAGGAAGCGGAGGCTCTCGACGACCGATCCGAAGCCCACGCGAGCGCGGCCACCCTCGGGCACCATGGCCGGCAGGCTGAGGATCCCGAGGAAGGCGCCCGTGAAGAGGACGGCGTCGAGGAGGTAGGTCCAGGGGAACCCGACGCTCGCGACGAGCACCCCGGCGACGGCGGGGCCGACCGTGATCGCGAGCCCCATCGTGATGCCGCTGAGCGCGGCGGCCGCGGGGAGCAGCTGCGGCGACAGCAGCCGGGGCAGGATCGCGCCGCGCGTCGCCCCGAGGATCGTGGCGGAGGTGGCGTTCACCGCGGCGAGCAGGTAGTACGGCCAGGTGGCGGTGACGTCGAGGAACGCGATGACCGTCATCGTGCCGACGCTGCTCCACGCGATGAGCGCGGTGACGAGGGAGACCCTGCGCCGGTCGAAGGTGTCGGCGAGCGCGCCGCCGACGAAGCCCGCGAGGATCATGGGGCCGAGCGCCCAGAGCGCGACGAGCGAGACCGCGAGCGTCGACTGGGTGAGCGCGTAGACGTGGAGGCCCACGGCCACGATCGTGATCTGCGCGCCGATCTGCGCGACCGAGGTGCCCACCCAGAGCTTCGCGAACGCCGGGCTGGCGCGCAGCGGCGTGACGTCGACGAGGAGAGATCGGAGGCGGCGCCGCGGTGGGCGATCATCGGTGGTCACCGCAGCACGCTATCAGTCGCCCCCGTCAGCGGGTGGGCCGGTAGGCTCGGAGCGTGTTCGACGATCGCTACGACGGTGACCCCCTCGCCCGCATGAAGCCCCGCCGCGGCCCCGTGCAGCGCCGGGAGGTGGTGCTCGCACGCGACCTCGTCGTGGAGCACAGCGAGACCGAGTGGTGCGGCGCCGTGGTCGGCGCGCGCGAGGGGCTCGTGCAGCTCGAGGACTTCCGCGGCAAGGTGCGCGCCTTCCCTCTGAGCGACGGCTTCCTGATCGATGACGAGCCGGTGCGGCTCGTGATGCCGCAGCGCCGCCCCGCAGGCCGGCAGCGCACGGCCTCCGGTTCGTTCGCGACGGCCCCGCAGCGGGCCCGGGTCGCGATGCCAAGCCGGATCTTCGTCGAGGGCAAGCACGACGCCGAGCTCGTCGAGCAGGTGTGGGGCGACGACCTCCGGGTGGAGGGCGTCGTCGTCGAGCTGCTGCAGGGCGCCGACAATCTGCAGGACGTGCTCGCCGAGTTCGGGCCGGGGCCCGAGCGCCGCGCCGGCGTGCTGCTCGACCACCTCGTGAAGGGCAGCAAAGAGACCCGCATCGCCGAGCAGATCGCGCGCGGGCCGCACGGCCAGCACGTGCTCATCGTGGGGCACCCGTTCGTCGATATCTGGCAGGCGGTGAAGCCGGGGCGGGTGGGGCTCACGGAGTGGCCCGTGATCCCGCGCAGCATCGAGTGGAAGGCCGGGATCTGCCGCGCGCTCGGCTGGCCGTCGGACGAGCCCGCGGACATCGCCGAAGCGTGGTCGCGGATCCGTGGCCGGGTGCGCAATTTCCGGGACCTGGAGCCCGAGCTCGTGGGCCGCGTGGAGCACCTCATCGATTTCGTGACGGTCGGCTGAGCCGCGCCGTCCTCCGTGCGCGAACGCACGGCTCGCTTCCGGCCCCGCGGGATTACCATGGGATCCCACGCAGTGTGCAGGAGGTCTCCGGTGTCCAAGCCCGCGTTTCTGGTGATGCCTCAGTGGCAGGGTTCGCCCTCGTCCCGCGCGATGCGCCTGGTCGAGGGCGCTGAGCTGCTCCGGGAGGATCTGCCCCCGAGCGCGCGCGTCGACATCCCGGTCCCGCTCGAGGCGGGCGACGCGCTCGGCACCCCCGTCGCGCGCTTGAGTAGCCTCGTCCAGGCGCGCTCGGCCGCGCGCGAGGCGATCCTCGCGAGCGCGGGGCGCGGGCTCGAAGTGCCGATCCTGCTGGGCGGCGACTGCGCGTCGTCGCTCGCAGGCCTCGAGCACGCCGTCGGCGCCGCTGCGGGCGAAGCGCTCGCCGTGCTCTGGTTCGACGCGCACCCGGATCTGCAGCACCCGAGCACCTCGCCGTCGGGTGCCGCCTCGGGGATGACGCTCCGCCACGCGCTCGGCGACGGGGCGCCGGATCTCGCGCTCGCCGAGCCGGTGGCCGCTCCCCACGTCTCCCTCATCGGCGCCCGCGCATTCGACCCCGAGGAGCTCGCGGAGTCGGAGTCGCGCGGGCTGCGACGCATCGAGGCCGATCCGGATCCCGAGGCGTTCGCGGCTCAGATCGTCGCGGCGGTCGCACCGGCACGGCGGCTCTACGTGCACATCGACCTCGACGTGCTCGACCCCGCAGAGTTCGGCTCGGTCCACACGCCCGTGCCGTTCGGGCTCTCGGTCGCGCAGCTCACGGCGGCGCTCCGGGCCGCCGTCGCGGAGGTGCCCCTCGTCGGCGGGGCGATCTGCGAGTTCGCGCCGGCCAGCGCTGAGCGGGCGGCGGAGGATCTGCCGACCGTGCTGCGCACCCTCGGCGCGCTCACCTCCGGTCTCCTGCGAGGAGCAGCGTGACCGGCCGCACGGCGAGCGGCACGCGTCGCCGCTCCCGCCCGCTCCCCCTCGCCGGGCTGGGCTTCGCCTGCGCGACGGCCTTCGGATTCGTCTGGGGACTCATCTGGAGCACGGGCCGCGTCCGCAGGCACGAGGGGCTCTGGGTGTTCACGGGGCTTCCGAAGTGGGCGTTCGGCCGCGGCGGCGTCTGCGTGGGCTCGTGCTACCTCACCGACCGGAACACGCGCCCCTCGGTGCTGCGCCACGAGCTCGTGCACCGCGAGCAGTGGCGCCACTACGGCTTCGCGATGCCCTTCCTCTACCTCCTGGCCGGCCGCGACCCGCTGCGCAACCGCTTCGAGATCGAGGCGGGGCTGCGCGACGGCGGGTACGTGCGCTGAGGCGGACACGACCTAGACTGAGCGCATGACGACCGCCGACGCTCAGGATCCCGAGTTCCGCTTCCTCCCCGGCGACGCTCTGCGGGCCGGGCGCACGGCGCCGCTGCCGCCCGTGACGCGCGTCTCCGCCTCGGTCGGCGAGGGGCGCCGGCTCAGCGGCCTCTCGTTCGATACTCCTGCGGCGCCGCGGATCGTGGCGCTCCACGGCGCGGGGTTGAACGCGCACAGCTTCGATCCTTTCCTCCTCGCGCTCGGGGCCCCCGCGCTCGCGCTCGACCTCCCGGGGCACGGCCGCAGCGACTGGCGGGCCGACGGCGACTACCGCCCCGATCACCTCGCGGACGACGTCGCGACGGCGCTCGAAGCGCTCGCCCCCGAGCCCGTCGTGCTGCTCGGCCACTCCCTCGGCGGGCTCACCGCGGCGCTCGTCGCCGCGGCGCAGCCGGAGCGCGTGCGGGCCCTCGTCATCGTGGACATCACTCCGGGGCTCTCTCCCGCGCGCGACGCCGGAGCGGTGACGGAGTTCATCCGCGGGCAGCGCAGCTTCGCCGACGTCGCGGAGGCCGTGGATCGCGCGATCGCGTTCGGGATCGGCTCCGACCGCGCCGCGCTCACCCGCGGGGTGACGCTGAACACGCGCACGCGCGCCGACGGCCGACTCGAGTGGACGCACCACCTCGCCCACCTCGATGCGCCCGCAACGGGCGCGGACCCGGCGGGCGAGGACCCGCAGCCCTACGCCCCCATCTGGGCCTCGCTGCAGACCGTGACGGCCCCGATCCTCCTCGTTCGCGCGAGCTCCGGGATGGTGAGCGACGCCCTCGCGAAGGAGTGGCGGGAGCAGCTGCCCGAGGCGACCATCCGCGAAGTGTCCGGGCCGCACAATCTGCACGAGGCAGCGCCCGTCGCACTCGCCGAGGCGGTCGCCTCACTGCTCGCCACGGCACCGGACCGCACGTAACAACCCTGCAACAAGGCTCGGCTCAGGTGGAGTCGGCGCGGAGCGAGGCGTAGTCTCGGCTACCGATGCTCGCGCAGGGTCGCGCGGGGAATCGCTGTTCTTCCCCACGCGCGACCGCCGCGCGCTCGACCCGAGGAGTCCGTCCCCGTGCCCCATTCCCCCGTGCCGGAATCTGCCGCGCCCGGATCCCCCGTGCCCGATTCCGTCGTGCTCGATTCCGTCGTGCCCGATTCCAGCGCGCGAGGAACGGGAGCGCGGCCGCGCAGGCGGCGCGGCAGGATCGCCGCTGCCGCGATCGCGCTCGCGCTCGCCGTGGGCGCGATCGGCACGGGCGCGTACGCCCTCACTCGCCCGGGCGACGCTGACGGCGCGCACGCGGCGATCGGCGTGATCCTCGAGCCGACGAGTCTCGACGTGCGCCACACGCCGGGCGTCGCCGCGGGGCAGATCCTCATCGACAACGTGGTCCAGGGCCTCGTCGGCATTCGCCAGGGCAGCGTCTCCGAGGTCGTCCCGGTGCTCGCGACCGAGCTGCCCGAGGTGAGCGCCGACGGCCGGGAATACACCTTCGTGCTGCGCACGGGAGTGACGTTCCACTCCGGCGCCCCGCTCACCGTCGACGATGCGGTCGCCTCGCTGCACGACGCGCTCGGGTCCGCGGAGCCGGGCCGCGCCGCGGTCGAGGTCGCCGGGCTCGACGCGCGCACGGTCCGCCTCACGCTCGCGGAGCCCGATCGGGAGTTCCTGCGCGAACTCGCGGGGCCGGCCGGGCTGATCGTCCCCGCGTCGCGCGCCGCGGAGCGGGATCGCGGCGTCCGTGTGGACTCCCCCGAGTTCGCGGTCGACGGGACCGGCCCTTACGCGTTCACGAGTTGGGAGCGCGGGGAGCGGCTCACGCTCACCCGGAATGCCGACTACTGGGGCGAGGCGGGAACGCTTGCCACGGTCGATTTCCGGTTCCTCCCGCAGGGCCGCGCGGCCGTGCAGGCGCTGAAGTCGGGCGAGGTCGACGTGCACACGGCACTCCTCCCCTCGCTCCGCGAGGAGTTCGCGGAGAGCCCCGATTTTGCGCTCGAGCGCGCGACCGGGCCCGATGTGTTCACGCTCGCCTTCAACTCCGCGAAGGCCCCGCTCGACGATCCGCGCGTCCGCGCGGCGCTCAGCCGTGCCGTCGATCCGGCGGCCATCATCGCCTCGCAGCACGGCGACGGCGCCCCGCTCGGCGGGCCCATCACCCCGGGCGAGCCCGGCTACGCCGATCTCACGGACGTGAACGCCTACGATCCGGACTCGGCGAGGCAGCTGCTCAGCGAGGCGGGCCAGGAGCACCTGAATCTCACGCTCACCGTGCCCGACCACTACGACACCGCCCCGCTCGACCTCCTGAAGGGCCAGTTCTCGGCCGTCGGCGTCGCGCTGACGGTGCGCCGGGTCGAGTTCCCCGTCTGGCTGGAGCAGGTGTACACGAACCACGACTACCAGCTGAGCTACGTCGACCACGCGGAGACCGACGCCCTCGCGAACTACGGGGACCCCGAGTCCTACTTCGGCTATGACAGCCCGTTCGTGCGGGATCGGCTGGCCGCGGCGTCGACGGCACCCGATGCCGCGTCTGCCGCGCAGCTCCGCGCCGAGGCTGCGGAGCGGGTGGCCGCGGACGCACCGGCGAAGTGGCTCTTCACCTACACGCCCACGAACGTGGTCGGCAGGCACGTCGGGGGCTTCCCGAGCGCGAACACGAACGCGCGGATCAACCTGGCGGGCGTCACGGTCGACGCGCGCAGCTGAGCCGGCGCACGGGCTGCCCCGGCAGCCGGACTGCTATTCGGCGCGGAGGCCCTGCAGGATCGCGTTGCGCAGATCGACGGGGGCCGCGTTCTCGCGCTCCTCCTCGCAGGCGCGGCGCACGACCTCGGTGAGGCGCAGGCACACGCTCTGCTCGTTCTGGCACCCCGAACAGGTCTCGATGTGCTCGCGGATCGGAGCGGACTCCTCCGCGCAGAGCTCGCCGCGCAGCAGCTCGTAGAGGTTCGCCTTCGCCTTCTCGCAACCGCAGTCGCTCATGACGCGTCTCCCTTCGCTGTGCGTTTCGCCGTGGTCTTCTTCTGTGCAGGCTTCGTAGTGAGTCCAACGCCCTGCTCGCGCGCGTATTCCCCGAGCGACTTCCTGAGCCGCGCGCGGCCGCGATGGAGGCGGCTCATCACGGTACCGATCGGCACGCCCGCGATGTCCGCGATCTCCTGGTAGCTGAAGCCCTCGACGTCCGCGAGGTACACAGCCATGCGGAAGTCCTCGGGGAGCGCGTTGAGCGCGTCGGTCACCACCGTGTCCGGGGTGCGATCGATCGCCTCGGCCTCCGCGGAGCGGGCCGACATGGCCGTCGTCGACTCCGCGCCTCCGAGCTGCCAGTCCTCGAGCTCCTCGACCGCGCCGAGATGCGGCTCGCGCTGCTTCTTGCGATACGTGTTGATGTACGCGTTCGTCATGATCCGGTAGAGCCAGGCCTTGAGGTTCGTGCCCTCCTCGAACGAGGCGAACGCGGCGAACGCCTTCGCGAAGGTCTCCTGCACGAGATCCTGCGCGTCCGGCGGATTGCGCGTCATCTTCATCGCGGCCCCGTAGAGCTGGTCCAGCAGCGGGAGCGCCTCGTCGGTGAAGCGCTGCTCGAGCCTCGCCTGGGATGCGGTATCAGTCACACTCCCGATCCTAGCGGGGCAAGCTCCGAGCCCCCGGGATCCCGCGCACCGCGGGCGGGCGAGCCGGGTAGACTCGGTGGGGATGCTGATAGGAAAACTGAACCCCGGCAAGGACGGCGATGAGGCGCGCTCCGGCGACGCCCAGGCGGAAGCGATCCCGCACTGGCCCGCGCCCGCGGGGGACGCGCCGCTCGCGGCCCGCGTCGCACTCCCCGGGTCGAAGTCCCTCACCGGCCGCGAGCTCATCCTCGCCGCGCTCGCTGACGGGCCCGGCGTGCTGCGCGCGCCGCTCCACTCGCGCGACTCCGCCCTGATGATCGACGCGCTCCGCGCGCTCGGCACGGGGATCGAGGAGGTGCCGAGCGCGCACCGCTTCGGCGCGGATCTCCGGGTGACCCCCGCGGCGGAGCTCACGGGATCCACGAGCATCGCGTGCGGCCTCGCCGGCACCGTGATGCGCTTCGTGCCGCCGCTCGCCGCGCTCGCGCTCGGCCCGGTCGCCTTCGACGGCGACCCCTACGCGCGCAAGCGCCCCATGCGCCCCCTCCTCGACGCGCTCCGAGCGCTCGGTGCCGACATCGCCGACGAGGGCCGCGGCGCCCTCCCCTTCACGGTGCACGGCACGGGCGGACTGCGCGGCGGCCGCGTCGAGCTGGACGCGTCGCTGTCGAGCCAGTTCGTCTCGGCGCTGCTGCTCGCGGGCGCGCGCTTCACCGACGGCGTGCACGTGGTTCACACGGGTGACCGGCTGCCGAGCGTTCCCCACATCGAGATGACGCTCGCGGCGCTCCGCGCGCGCGGCGTCGACGCGCACTCCCCCGCCCCGGGCGAATGGCGCGTCGCCCCCGGCCCCATCGCGGCGCTCGATACGACGATCGAGCCGGATCTGTCGAACGCCGCCCCGTTCCTCGCCGCAGCCCTCGTGCTCGGCGGATCCGTCACCGTGCCCGACTGGCCGGAAACGACCACGCAGGTGGGCGACCAGCTGCGCGCCCTGCTCCCCGAGTTCGGCGCCCGGATCTCGGTCGCTGACGACGGGGCCGTCACCGCGCACGGCGACGGCCCGCTCCGCGGCGTGCGGCTCGACCTCCCGGAGGCGGGCGAGCTCGCCCCCACCCTCATCGGCCTCGCCGCCCTCGCGGCTCACGGCAGCGACGGCACCGACGGCGTCGGGAGCGAGATCACGGGCATCGGGCACATCCGGCACCACGAGACCGACCGGATCGCCGCGCTCGTCGCCGAGATCCGCGGGCTCGGTGGCGCCGCGGAGGAGCTCCCGGACGGCATCCGCATCGCCCCGGCCGCCCTCCACGGCGGCGTGTGGAACAGCTACGCCGACCATCGCATGGCGACGACAGGCGCGCTCATCGGGCTCCGGGTGCCCGGCGTCGAGGTCGAGGACATCGCGTGCACGAGCAAGACCCTGCCCGAGTTCCCCGAGCTCTGGCAGCGCATGCTCGGACGCCACGCGAGCGACGCCGGTGCCGACCCGCTCGACGCGATCGTCGAGCAGAGCGCCGATGGCCTCGGCGCGGCGGCGACCGCGCTCGGCGGGCTCGGCCGCGCCGCCCGCTCGTTCATCGAGGGGCTGTAAGCGTGAGCTGGCTCCTCCCGGACGACGACGAGGACGTGCCCTACGGCGAGTACGCCGATCACCGGGTGCGCGAGCGCCCCAATCCGAAGGCCAACCGGCCCCGCACGAAGCGGCGGCCCGATCACGAGGACGCGATCGTCGGGATGGTGACCGGCGTCGACCGCGGGCGCTACGCGGTGCTCGTGCCCGCGGGCGCCGACCCCGAGGACCCGAGCGAGCGCGAGATCGTCGCGGCCCGCGCGCGCGAGTTGCGTCGCACCCCGATCGTCATCGGCGACCGGGCGCAGATCGTGGGCGACACGAGCGGCGCCGAGGGCAGCCTCGCACGCATCGTCGGGCTCGACGAGCGCCGCACCCTCCTGCGGCGGAGCGCCGACGACAGCGACACCGTCGAGCGGGTGATGGTCGCGAACGCCGATCAGATGCTCATCGTCATCGCCGCGGCGAACCCGGAACCGCGCGTGCGCCTCGTCGATCGCTACCTCGTTGCGGCCTACGATGCGGGGATTCAGCCGCTCCTCTGCATCACGAAAGTGGATCTCGCCGACCCCGATCCCTTCCTCGCCCACTTCGCGGGCCTCGAGGTGCCGGTGTTCCGTTCCGCCCGAGGCGACGAGCCGCTCGCGGAGATCCGCGAGGCACTCGCCGGCCGAACGACCGTGTTCGTCGGCCACTCCGGGGTCGGGAAGTCGACGCTCATCAACGCGCTCGTCCCCGAGGCGGGTCGCGCCACCGGGCACGTCAATGAGGTGACCGGGCGCGGGCGCCACACCTCGTCCTCCTCGGTCGCCCTGCGGGCGGCGACCCCCGGGGCCGTCGACGGCGAGACCGGGTGGGTCATCGACACGCCGGGCGTGCGCTCCTTCGGTCTCGGCCACGTGACGAGCGATGGGATCCTCCGCGGCTTCACCGACCTCGCCGAGCTGATCGAGCGGTGCCCA
This sequence comes from Leucobacter sp. PH1c, assembly GCF_000633415.1. Classification (GTDB taxonomy): domain Bacteria; phylum Actinomycetota; class Actinomycetes; order Actinomycetales; family Microbacteriaceae; genus Leucobacter. The sequence goes on from NZ_AYMV01000020.1 coordinate 169,192, forward strand.
CGCGGCTGCACCCATCAGGAGGATGCCCCCGACTGCGAGCTCGACGTCGCGATCGCCGACGGCCGGCTCGACGCGCTCGGCGCGCTGCGCGTGGAGTCGCTGCGCCGGCTCCTCAAGTAGGGGTCGGCCCGCTGTCGGCGGTGCTCGCTAGGCTGGATGCATGACTGAACGTGTGATCCTCGAGCCCGGCCAGCCCGCCCCCGACTTCTCCCTTCCCGATCAGGACGGCGTCACCCGCACGCTCGCCGAGTTCCGCGGTGAGAAGGTGGTGCTCTTCGTCTACCCGCAGGCGATGACGCCAGCCTGCACCAAGGAGGCGTGCGAGTTCCAGGAGTCGGTCGCCCCGCTCGCGGAGGCTGGCTACCGGGTGCTCGGCCTCTCGCGCGACGCGGTCGAGCGCCAGCGCCGCTTCGCGGACCGGGACGGCCTCGAGTACCCGCTGCTCAGCGACCCGGACGCGAGCGTGCACCGCGCCTACGGCGCCTACGGCGAGAAGAACAGCTACGGGCGCATCATCGAGGGCGTCATCCGCTCGACCTTCGTGATCGACGAGGAGGGGCGCATCGAGCACGCCCTCGTGAACATCAAGGCGACGGGCCACGTCGCGCGCGTGCTGAAGCTGCTCGGCGTCGCGCAGGGCTAGCCCCGGCTGCGCCACGGGCGCCGCACCCGCGTGATCGGGGTGCGGCGCCCGTGGCGTCTCCGCGCCTTCGACGCGGGCCCCTAGGCCTCCGGCACGGCGGGGGCGTCGGGCTTCGCCAGCACGGCCGCGACAAAGCCCACGAGGGCGAGCACGAGCAGTTCCAAGCCGAGCGTGGCCTGCGGGCCGAGGAGCCCCTGCAGGATCCCCGTCGCCGCGGCGAAGAGCAGCACGTGGATCGTGATCGAGGAGCCGCGCACCCAGCTCGCGCGGCGCTTCCATGCGCCCCACGCGGTGGCCGCGATCCAGACCCACCAGATGGCCACGGCGAGCAGCAGGCTGAGGCGGCTGCCGAGCGGCTCGTCACCCGCGGCGAAGAAGCCGATGAGCACGTTCCAGAGCAGCCACGCGCCGCCGATCACCTCGATCGCCAGCACGATGCGCAGCGCGACCCACCCGACCCGGGTCGGCAGGTGATCGGAGGGTGTCGCGTTCATTTCGGCTCTCTTTCCCAGTGATTGCAAATTGACTATTGATTTGCATTCATTTCCGTGGAACTATATATTCCGTCGAGTTTCGCGCACACCGACGTGAGCATTCTCAGCCACGTATTCAGGTAACGGCGGCGCGAATTCTAGGCTATCCGGTCTCTCTGAGTTCGCGTGCCCGCGTCGCACTTAAGGAGAACATGATGGATTGGCGTGAACAGGCTGCGTGCCTCACTGTGGACCCCGAGCTTTTCTTCCCGGTCGGCAACACCGGCCCCGCGGTGGAGCAGATCGAGCGCGCCAAGTCGGTCTGCGCCCGCTGCACCGTCACCGAGATGTGCCTCCAGTACGCGATGGACACCGGCCAGGATTCCGGCGTCTGGGGCGGTCTCAGCGAAGATGAGCGCCGCGCGCTGAAGCGTCGCGCCGCGCGCGCACGCCGCGCCTCCTAATCCCCCGCGCCGCGCGCGAGACTCGCAGCCCGCGCTGCACGCAGCAGGTCCCGGTCCTCCTCGGAGTGCCGGGACCTGCTGCGTGTGCGCGTCACTCGGCGCGGGCTCGTTCCGCGCCGTCGGCTCCGGCGGAGCGCTCCGATCGCTTCCCGCGGCCGCGAGCGAGCAAGTACACGCCCGCGCCGAACAGCGGGAACATCAGGATCACCGCGATCCAGAGGAAGAACTCCACGAGCGACACCTCGTTCTGACGCTTCACGAGCACTGCGAGCGCCCACACCGCGAGCCCCAGGATGAGCACGGCGATCACGGAGAAGGCGACGTCGTACCCCGTCGGCAGGAGCGGGTTCACGCGCTCCGCAGCGGGCGCGAGCACCGGAGAAACGGCGGCCGGCACGGCCAGCTCGGTCAGCGCACTCAGCGCGGTCATGGGGGTCACGGCTCTCAACTCTCGGTGCGGCGGGAACGGGGCCGGCGCAGACAGCGAAGCGCCCCCGCACCAGAATAGTGCGGGGGCGCTTCGGATGCCCAGGTCGGCCCGGATCCCGGGCCGCGTTCTAGTCGGTGCCGGCGTCGAAGGCCGCGGAGAGGCCGAGCACGTCGCCCTCCTCGCTGATCCCGGTCACGGCGTCGGCGATCTCAGCCGCGCCGCCCTTCTCCAGCTCGCCGACGAGATCGGCGACGGCGCCGCCGACCATGCCCATCTGCGCGTACTGCTCGAGGCGCTGACGCGAGTCGGCGATGTCCAGGTTGCGCATGGTGAGCTGGCCGATCCGGTCCTCGGGGCCGAATGCCGCACCCACGGTGCGCTCCATCGAGAGCTTCTCGGGGTGGTAGCTGAGGTTCGGGCCCTCGGTGTTGAGGATCGTGTAGTCGTCGCCACGGCGGAGGCGGAGGGTGACCTCGCCCGTCACGGCGGAGCCGACCCAGCGCTGCAGCGACTCGCGCAGCATGAGCGCCTGCGGGTCGAGCCAGCGGCCCTCGTACATGAGGCGACCGAGGCGGCGGCCGTCGGTGTGGTAGCTCGCGAGGGTGTCCTCGTTGTGGATGGCGTTGACGAGCCGCTCGTAGGTGATGTGGAGCAGTGCCATGCCGGGGGCCTCGTAGATGCCGCGCGACTTCGCCTCGATGATGCGGTTCTCGATCTGGTCGGAGACGCCGAGGCCGTGGCGGCCGCCGATTGCGTTCGCCTCGAAGACGAGTGCCACCGGGTCGGAGTACTCGACGCCGTTGATCGCGACGGGACGGCCCGCCTCGAAGCGCACCGACACCTCCTCGGTGGCGACCTCGACGTCGTCGCGCCACGCGGCGACGCCCATGATCGGCTCGACCACGTCGAGCCCCGCGTTCAGGAACTCGAGGGTCTTCGCCTCGTGCGTCGCACCCCAGATGTTCGCGTCGGTCGAGTAGGCCTTCTCGGTGGAGTCGCGGTAGGGGTAGCCGTGCTCGACGAGCCACTCGCTCATCTCGTGGCGGCCGCCCAGCTCGGTGACGAAGTCGGCGTCGAGCCAGGGCTTGTAGATGCGCAGCGCCGGGTTGGCCATGAGGCCGTAGCGGTAGAAGCGCTCGATGTCGTTGCCCTTGTAGGTGGAGCCGTCGCCCCAGATATCGACGCCGTCCTCCTTCATGGCGCGCACGAGCAGCGTGCCCGTGACCGCGCGGCCGAGCGGCGTGGTGTTGAAGTACGTCTTGCCGCCGGAGCGCACGTTGAACGCGCCGGTCTGCAGTGCGACGAAGCCCTCCTCCACGAGGGGTCGCTTGGCATCGACGTGGCGGGCCAGCTCGGCGCCGTACTCCTTGGCGCGCCCGGCGACACCGTCGATGTCGGGCTCGTCGTACTGGCCGATATCGGCGGTGTAGGTGCAGGGCACAGCGCCCTTTTCGCGCATCCACGCGACCGCGCACGAGGTGTCGAGACCACCGGAGAAGGCGATGCCGACGCGCTCGCCCACGGGAAGAGAAGAAAGAACCTTGGACATACCTCTATCTTAGGGTCTGCCGTGGCCGCTCGAATCCCAGCACTCCTCGGCGAGGAGCGCGAGGTGCACGCCCATCCGCGTATCCACGCTGCTGAGCTCGGTGCCGAGCACGGCTTCGATTCGCCGCAGGCGCGCGTAGACGCTCGGCCGACTGAGGTACACGGCACGCGCGACCTCGGCGATATTGCCGTTCGTCTCCAGGTATGCGCGGAGCACGCGGAGGTGGTCCTCGCCCTCCGCGCGGAGCTCGGCGAGGCTCTCCGCGACGAAGCTCTGGATCCGCGGATCGTCCCCCAGCTCGCGGAGGAGGCGCCGCAGGCGGACGTCTGCGGCGGTCACGAGGGGGCCCGATCGCGTCTCGGGCCCGGCCGCCTCCGCGATGGCGAGCGCCTCGGCCGCGCCCGCCGTATTCGCGGCGCCGAGCTCCTCCTCCGCGGGGCCCACGGCGAGCACGGGCCGCGCAGCGGAGCGGAGCTCGGCGGCTCCCGCAGCTGCCGAGCCGAGCGCGGCCGCGAGCGCGTCGAGCACGGGCCGCGACTCGGCCAGCCGGGGCCCGGGGGCGCCGATCACCCCGACGACCGCGCCCGCGTGCTCCCGCGCGACGAGTGGAACGCTCGCGCTGGCGGCGGCGTCGAACACGGCGTCGAGCGCGGCCCCGCGCACCGCGATGGGCAGGTAGCTCGCTGCGCGCGGGAACCCTCCGGCCTCGGCCCGCACGAGCGCGTCGGCGTCGTCCGGGCGCGGCCGAGCCGCGAGCTCGCGGCTCACGGCGGCGAGCGCGCGGTGCCGGACCGCGCTCGGGCGGTCGACATTCTCATGGCAGTGCGCGAGCACCTGTGCGGCGCGCTCGAGGATCGCCGCCGCGAGCGGATGCGCGGGAGCAGCGGGCACGACGAGCGCGCCGGCCGCCTCCCCGCGCTCGCGATAGGGGGCGCGCAGCCAGCGCTCCCCGGACGCCGGGTCGCCGCCCGCGGCCCCGAGGCGCGAGCGGCGCGTCCAGTTCGCGAGCAGCCGGGGCTCGGGAACCCCGGCGCATGCCGCGTCGACGACGCGCTGCTGCAGGTCCTCGTGGACGACGGGGGCGAGGAGCAGCTCGGCCGTGCGCCGAAGCACCTCGGCGGGGTCTGCGTTGACGACGCTCAGCTGCTCGATGAGCCGCAGCGGATCGACGCCCCCGCCCACAGCGCCGGCCCCGGATGCACCGACTCCGGGGGCGGGCGCCGTGTCGGCCGCGCTTCCCGAGGCGAGGAGCATCCGGTGCACGGCCTCGGTGAGCTCGACGAACGCGACCCGGTCGCGCAGGAGCACGACCGGGAGCCGCGCCGTGCGCGCCGCGGCGCGGAGCACCTCCTTCGCGCCGGCGCGCTCCGTGAGCGGCGAGACGAGCACGCCGGAGGCCCCGTTCTCGACCAGGTTGTCGAGGTAGGCGACGGCGTCGGCGAGCGATCCCGTCCAGCGCTCCCCCGCGGTGAGGATGAGTTCCCCGCCGCGCAGCAGGCCGGCGAGATCGGTCCCGTCGGTCGTGTGCAGCCAGCGCACGGGGGCACCGAGGCCGGTCGCGCCGCCGAGCACTTCCGGCTCGCCTGCGGCGACCGCAGGGACCCGCAGAACATCAGCGATCGAGGGCATCATTTACACAGTGTAACCCCGCGCGCCGCGGCTCGATACAGCCCGCATCTTGAGCCCGCAGCGCGGCAACTCAATACTGAGACGGACGAGGCAGAGCCCCGGGAGCCCGCACCGCGGCACCCCGGCACTCCGTCCCCGTCCGGCCCCGCTCACCGACGAGCTCCCCGGGCCGTGAACCGTTCACACGACGAAGTTTGGACAGTCCCATGACGCAGCATCCCGCACCGCAGAGCGCCGCGCTCTCCGGCAGTATCCGGATCGACATCGACGGCGCCGAGGAGGAATTCCGGCGCCAGCGCGACGAGGTGTGCCTCGAGTACGCGCAGAGCGAGGGCACGCGCCTGCCGGGCCAGCTCACCCCCGCCGAGTACGCCATCGCGATCATCGCGCTCGTCGCCGCCTTCATCGGCATCCTCCTCTGCCGCTGAGGCACTCCGCACATCGTTCTTCTCCGAAGGAGCCATCATGGATTTCGCTCTCGAGGCCGAGCGCGGCCGCGCCCCGCTTCCCGCACGGATGCGGTTGTGGGGATTCTGGGAGTACACGTGGGCGAACTCCGCCCTCGCCATCGCCACCTGGGGATTCCTGATCGGCGGGTCCCTCGCAGGCATCGTCGGCGTCACCGACGGACTCCTCGCAATCCTGCTCGGCAACGTGGTCGGCGTGCTCATCGTGAGCCTCGCCGTCAGCGTCTCGTCGGGCAAGTACGGGGTCGAGCAGTACACCTTCCTGCGCAGCGTCTTCGGGCCGAACGGCAGCCGCGTCGTGTACATCCTCGCGATCGTCCTCCTCACGGTGGGCTGGCTCGTCGTGCTCGGCACGATGTTCGGCCGCTCGGTCGACTCGGCCATCGCGGTGGTGAGCGCCCGGGATCCCGAGCCGAACGCCTGGTACATCCCCGTCATCACGATCGCCGCGATCGCGCTCACCGCGATCATCGTCGCGAAGGGCCCCACCTCGATCAAGATCTTCAACACCGTCGTCGCCCCCGCGCTCTTCGTGATCATGGGCGTGATGGTGGTGCTCTACCTCCGGGAGTACTCGCTCGGCGAGCTGCTCGCCCTGCCGGCGCTCGACCAGATCTCGCCATCGCACGCGATGAACTTCATGATCGCGGTCGAGATCAACATCGCGGCGGGCTTCTCCTGGTGGCCGTACATCGGCAACCTCTCGCGCATCACGAAGACGGAGCGCGTCGCGTTCTGGCCGAACCTGATCGGGATCTGCTTCGCCGCCTGCGTGGGCGAGGCCGTCGGCCTCGTGGGCGCGATCGTCTACGGCAACGCCGATCCCACCCACTGGATGACGCAACTCGGCGGCGTCTGGCTGAGCGTCATCGTGCTCGTCTTCATCGCGTTCGCCAACGTGACGAGCATGGCGAACATCCTGTACACCGCGATCGCCGGGCTGCGCCAGGCCTTCCTCCGACAGCTCGAACGCTTCGGCTGGGAGCGCCTCACCTACCTCTTCTGCCTCGTCCCCGTGGTCGCCATGTTCGTGCTCCCGGGCCTCTACGACGGCTTCATCACCTTCATGGTGTGGACGGCGGCGCTCTACTCGGCGCTCTCCGGCATCATGATCGTCGACTACTACTGGCTGCGGCGCAGCCGAGTGCCGCTCGCCGATCTGTTCGACACGACGCCGGCCTCGCGCTACTACTACGCCCGCGGCTTCAACCCGGCCGCCGTCATCGCGCTCATCGCGGGCATCGCGGCGTCGGTCGCCACGTTCAACCCGCAGACGCTCAGCTCGGGCCTGTTCTTCGAGCACACGACCGCCTCCGTGTTCTCGCTCGTCGTGGCCGGGCTCGTGTACGCGCTCGTGAACCCGTTCTTCGTGCGGCGGCGGGGCTGGGGCGCCTACCCCGTGGCGCCGGGCGCCCCGGCGGCGCAGCAGCCGAGCCCCGCCGCCGCGTAGCGCATCGCTCTTCCCTCCCCGCTCTCCCTCTGGAAAGGACCCCCATGTCAACGATGAAGGCCGCCGTCCTGGCAGGCACCCGCGCCCCGCTCGAGATCACCGAGATCCCTCGGCCCGAGCCCGGGCCGGGCGAGGTGCTCGTGCAGCTTGAGGCGAGCGGCGTCTGCCACTCCGACGTGCACTACTGGAACGGCGAGGACGCGCTTCCCGAGGGGCGCGAGCGTCCCGTCCTGGGCCACGAGGGCGTCGGCAGGATCGTGGGCCTCGGGCCGGGTGCGCGCGGGGAGCTCGGCGCGCGCGTCGGCATCGGCTTCGTCTACCGCAGCTGCGGCGAGTGCCGCGAGTGCCGCACGGGCGGCGAGACCACCTGCCCGCGCGCGGAGGCCACGGGCGTCGACGTCGACGGCTGCTTCGCGGAGTTCATCGTGGCGCCCGACACCTGGGTGACCGCGATCCCGGATGCGCTCGACACTGCGGAGGCCGCGCCCCTGCTCTGCGCGGGCGTCACGGCGTTCAGCGCGATCGGGAAGACCGGGCTCGGGCCGGGCAAGATCGGCGTCGTCTTCGGTCTCGGCGGCGTGGGCATGTACGCGCTCCAGTTCGCGGTGCTCACGGGGGCGACGGTCGTCGCGCTCGACTTCGACGAGGCGAAACTCGCGCAGGCCCGCGCGTACGGCGCGGCCCTCGCGCTCCCGCCCGGAGACGAGGCGACGGCAGCGATCCTCGAGCTCGGCGGAGCGGACGCCTGCCTCAGCTTCGCCCCGAGCCCGCGCGTGCTCCGCTCGGAGATCGAGGTCGCCGCCCCGCGCGCCACGATCGTGCAGGTCGCGCTGCCCCCGCAGGAGCTGTCGTTCTTCGCCTGGGAGATCATCAACAAGGGCCTCACGATCCGCGGCAGCGCCGACGGCACGCGGCTCGAACGCGACACGGTGGTGCGGCTCGCGGCCGAGGGCCGCGTGCGCTCCCGCGTGCTGCCCATCCCGTTCGCCGAGCTCACGCGCTCCCTCATCGAGCTCGACGAGGGCCGCGCACCCGGCCGCTACGTCGTCACGTTCTGACCGCCACGCACCCCCGAGGAGTTCCTATGTCCTTCCCTCCGGCCCTCGAGGCCTACGTCACCCGTTTCGGACTGTCCACGGCGACGCGCGCCTTTCTCAGCCGCTCGCACGGCATCTGCATCGACGGAACCTGGTCGTCCGGCGACGAACGCGCCCCCGTCGTCGAGGCGAGCACGGGCGAGGTGCTCACGAGCCTCACACTCGGCACGACCGCCGACATCGACCGGGCCGTCGCGGCCGCACGTCGCGCCTTCGACGCCGGCCCCTGGCCCCGGTTGAAACCGCTCGAGCGCGAACAACTGCTCGGCCGCCTCGCCGACCTCATCGAGGAGCACCACGAGGAGCTCGCCGAGCTCGAATCGCTCGATGTCGGGAAGCCGCTCGTCGAGGCGCGGGACATCGACGTGCAGGGCACGATCGACACCCTCCGCTACTTCGCCGGCTGGGCGTCGAAGGTCGGGGGCCGGAGCGGCGAGGCGTCGAGCCTCCCCGGCTCGTACCTCACGTACACCCGCAGGGAGCCGGTCGGCGTGATCGGCGTGATCGTGCCCTGGAACTTCCCGCTCCAGACCCTCATGTGGAAGCTCGGCGCCGCGCTCGCCGTCGGCTGCACCGTGGTGGTGAAGCCCGCCGAGCTCACCTCCCTCAGCGCGCTCCGCTTCGCCGAACTCGTCCACGAGGCCGGGATCCCCGACGGCGTCGTGAACGTCGTCACCGGCAAGGGCTCGGTCGTCGGCGCCCACCTCGCCGGGCACCCCGGCATCGACAAGATCACGTTCACGGGCTCCACCCGCACCGGGCACGCGGTCGGGACGGCCGCCCTCGCGAACTGGACCCGCATGACCCTGGAGCTCGGCGGGAAGTCGCCCGTCCTCGTCTTCGACGACGTCGACCTCGAGCAGACCGTCGAACGCGTCGCGCTCGGCATCTTCGGCAACGCCGGCCAGGTCTGCGACGCCGGCTCCCGCGTCTACGTGCACGAGTCGATCGCCGAGGCCTTCACCGCGCGCATCGCAGCGCACGCGGACCGCATCGTCGTCGGCCCCGGCCTCGATCCCGCGACGGAGATGGGTCCGCTCGTCTCCGAGGCGCAGCGCGCGCAGGTGGTCGCGTGCATCGAGGCCGGCATCGCGGAGGGGGCCCGCCTCGTCGCGGGCGGTCCCGAGACGGACGGTCCCGGGTTCTTCATCCGGCCGACCGTCTTCGCGGGAGTGGAGCAGTCAATGTCGATCGTCCGCGAGGAGATCTTCGGCCCCGTGCTCACGGTCGCGAGCTTCTCGGACGAGGAGGAGGCGATCCGCCTCGCGAACGACAGCCCCTACGGCCTCGCCGCGACGATCTACTCGGAGTCGCTCAGCCGCGTGCTGCGCATCGCCCCGCGCCTCCAGGCCGGCACCGTCTACGTGGGCGCGCAGAGCACGATCGATCCCGCCATGCCCTTCGGCGGGTACAAGGCCTCCGGCTTCGGCCGCGACCTCGGCGCCGAACAGCTCGATCACGTGACCGAGACCAAGACCGTCTGGATCACGATCGACGACGCATAGCCCCGGTCGGGCGGCGGATCCGCCCACCCGCCGCCCGGCCGGCGACCCCTCCCTCCTCGCCCGCTCAGCGGGCACCAACGAAAGGACCCTCCCCATGGTGGCTCACGAACCCGTCGGCCCGGTCGAAGCGACCGAGGTGCCGCGCTACGCCGGCCTCGGCACCTTCGCCCGGCTCCCCCAGCTCTCCGAGGTGCCCGACTACGATGTCGCGATCCTCGGCGTCCCCTACGACGGCGGCGTCTCGTTCCGGCCCGGGGCGCGCTTCGCGCCCGCCGCCATCCGCGAGGCGTCCCGGCTCCTCCGCCCGGGATACCACGTCGAACTCGACACGACCCCGGTCGCCCGCAAGCAGTTCGTCGACGCGGGCGACGTCGCCTGCACTCCGTACCGGATCGAGACCGCCGTCGCGCAGATCGAGGCGGCCGCCGCGAAACTCGTCGGCCCCGAGCGCGTCGTGATCGCCCTCGGCGGCGACCACACGATCGCCCTCCCCATGCTCCGCGCCACCGCGCAGGTGCACGGCCCCGTGGCGCTCCTCCACTTCGACGCCCACCTCGACACGTGGGACACCTACTTCGGCGAACCCATCACCCACGGCACCATGTTCCGCCGCGCCTTCGAGGAGGGGCTCCTCATCGAGGACCGCTCGATGCACGTGGGCATCCGCGGCCCCGTCTACGATCGCGAGGACTTCACGCGCGACCGGGACGCGGGATTCCGCACGCTCCGCTGCTCGGACATCGACCGCATCGGCGTCCCCGAGGCGATCCGCCTCGTCCGGGAACGGATCGGCGATGCCCCCGTCTACCTGTCCGTCGACATCGACGTCCTCGACCCGGCCTACGCGCCCGGCACGGGGACTCCCGAGATGGGCGGCCTGCACTCGCGCGAGCTGCTCCAGCTGCTGCGCGGGCTCGATGGGCTCCGCATCGTCGGCGCCGACGTGGTGGAGGTCGCCCCGGCCTACGACCACGCGGACACGACGGCGCTCGCCGCGGCCACGCTCGTCTTCGACTACATGGCGCTGCTCACGCGGCCGTAGCCCGTGCGGTGCCCCCGGGACGGGGCACCGCACCTCTCCGACGGCCACTGGGGGGACGTCGGCGCCGGTGCCACGCGCACCGCATCGCACCGCACCGCACCGCACCGCACCCACGCTCACACGCACGAAGGAGTCCGACGTTGGCGAAACCCATCCCCCTCATCGCGACGGCCGCGGTCGCGCTCGCCGCAGGCGCGCTCATCGGCGGTCTGCGGGTCCCCGCGCTCGCATCGACACCGTCGAACAGCCCCGCCGAGGGGCAGCAGCTCGAACCAGGCAACTGGGCGCCCGATGCCTACGCCGCCCTCACGCACATGATCGACCAGCACCGCGGCGCCGATCCCAGCGCCCCCGACGCGGCGTACGCCGTCTTCGACTGGGACAACACGAGTGTGATCAGCGACGTCACCGACAAGCTGTTCCTCTCCCAGATGATGACGCTGAGCTACGCGCTCTCCCCCGATCAGTTCGCCGAGGTCCTCGTGGCGGACGTGCCCGCGGGCGAACTCGGCGACGGCTTCCGCAATCTCGCGGGCGAGCCCATCACCCGCGACGCCATCGTCTCCGACATCGTGGCGGACTACCGGGTCCTCTTCGACGCCTACGAGGGCCTCGGGGGCGAGCAGTCCCTCGCCACCGTGCAGGCGAGCCCGGAGCACCAGGACTTCCGGGCGAAGCTGTTCTTCTACTACACCGCGCTCATCGACACCCACGGGCCGGAGATCGCATACCCGTGGGAGACGTTCTTCTTCGCCGGGATGACGCCCGAGGCCTTCACCGAGCTCGCGACCGAGGCGATCCGCGAACAGCTCGGATCGGAGATCACGACGGTCCGGCTCGCGAGCCCGGCGGAGACGCCCGGGGCCGCGGGGCGCGTCGAGACGGAGTATCTCGACGGCATCCGCACGGTCCCCGAGATCATCAACCTCATGCACACCCTCCAGTCGAACGGCATCGACGTCTACGTCGTGACCGCCGGTTTCGAGTGGATGATCGAGGCCATCGCGACGAACCCCGCATTCGGCTACGCGCTCGACGCCGATCACGTCTTCGGGCTGCGCCTCGAGACCGCTGAGGACGGAACCGCCCTCCCCCTCGCCCGCGCGGGCTGGCCGTTCACCTACGACGCGGGCAAACCCGAGCTCGTGCGGCAGGAGATCGCGCCGCAGCACGGAGGCCGGGACCCGGTGTTCGTCGCGGGCGACAGCGGCTCGGACTACGGGAACTTCACCGAGTTCGGCGACACGGAGGTGCTCGTGCTCGTGAACTACCTCCCCACGGGCCGCGTCGGCGAGCTCGCCCAGCGCGCCGCGGACACCCGCGGCACCGCGGAGGCGCGCATCTTCCTCCAGGGCGTCGACGAGCGCATCGGGCTCTGGCGCCCGAGCGCGAAGAGCATCCTGTTCGGCGAGCGCGAACCGCGGCTCCTCGCCGCCGAGCCGCCGCGCGCGGACGAGGAGGCCTCCTGATCCGCGCGCGGCGTCCCTAGATGAGGCCGAGCGCGCTCACGGCCTCGCGCTCGGCGACGAGCTCCGCGACCGAGGCGTCGATCCGCGCGCGCGAGAAGGCGTCGATCTCGAGCCCCTCGACGACGCACCACTCGCCGCCCTCGGCGCGCACCGGGAACGACGAGACGATCCCCTCGGGCACACCGTACTCGCCGCGAGAGACCGTCGCGGCGCTCGTCCAGCCCCCGGCAGGAGTGCCGAGCATCCAGTCACGGACGTGATCGATCGCGGCATTCGCCGCGGAGGCGACGGACGAGCCGCCGCGCACCTCGATGATCTCGGCGCCGCGGTTCGCCACCCGCTCGATGTAGGCGCCCCGCCCCCACTCCGCGCCGACCGCGTCGAGCGCCGGCGTGCCGGCCACGGTGGCGTGGCTGAGATCCGGGTACTGCGTCGTCGAGTGGTTGCCCCAGATCGTCACCCCGCCGATCTCGGCGACCGCCGCCTCGGCGCGCTGCGCGAGGAGCCCCACGGCCCGGTTGTGGTCGAGCCGGGTGAGCGCCGTGAAGCGCTCGGGGGGCACGTCGGGGGCGCTGCGCTGCGCAATGAGCGCGTTCGTGTTCGCGGGGTTGCCCACCACGAGCACCCGCACATCGTCGGCGGCGTGATCGTTGATCGCCCGGCCCTGCGGGCCGAAGATCGCCCCGTTCGCGCTCAGCAGGTCGGCACGCTCCATCCCCGCGGTGCGGGGGCGCGAGCCGATGAGCAGGGCGACGTTTGCGCCGTCGAAGCCCGCAGCGGGCTCCGTCGCGATCTCGACGGAGCTGAGGAGCGGGAAGGCGCCGTCGACCAGTTCGAGCGCCGCGCCCTCGGCGCCCCGCACGCCCTGCGGCACCTCGAGGAGCCGGAGCGCGACCGGCTGATCCGGGCCGAGCATGGCCCCGGAGGCGATGCGGAACAGCGCGGCGTAGCCGATCTGCCCGCCGGCGCCCGTCACCGTGACGGTGACCGGGCGGCGCGACGACCCCTGCCCGCCCGACATCACTTCGCTCCGAACTCGCGGGGATCGGGGCCGTAATTGCGCCCGGCCTCGAGCGCGGTGACGAGCGCGTGCTCGGTCTCGCTCAGCTCGAAGTCGAAGAGATCCGCGTTCTCGATCATGCGCTCGCGGCGGCTCGTCTTCGGGAAGATGATCGTGCCGTTCTCGATGTGCCAGCGGAGGACCACCTGCGCGACCAACTTGCCGTGCGCCTCCGCGATCTGGGCGAGACGCGGCTGGGTGAGCAGATCGCTCTTGCCCTGCGCGAGCGGACCCCAGGCCTCGATCGCGATCCCGTTGCCGCGGCAGAACGCCGTGAGCTCCTGCCGCTGGTGCTCGGGGTGCAGCTCGATCTGGTTGACAGCGGGGAACTCGCCCGTCGCCTCGATGATCCGGGTGAGGTGCTCCACCTCGTGGTTCGACACCCCCGCGGACACGGTGAGACCGGCCTCGCGCAGATCGAGCACCTGCTCCCACGCCGTCACGAACGTGTCCTGGCTGGGCACGGGCCAGTGCACGAGGTAGAGATCCACCTGCTCCAGACCGAGCTTCTCGAGGCTGTCCTCGAGCGCGCTGCGCGCATCGGTCTGGCGGTCGTTCCAGAGCTTCGTCGTGACGAAGAGCTCTTCGCGCGGGATCCCGCTCTTCGCGATCGCGGCGCCGACCTCGGCCTCGTTCCCGTAGATCGCGGCGGTGTCGATGTGGCGGTAGCCCACCTCGAGTGCGTCGGCCACCACGCGCTCGGTCACGCCCGGTTCGACGAGGAATACCCCGAGGCCCACCTGCGGGATCCGGTTTCCGTCGTTCAGCTCAATGGTCGGAATCGGCAGTGCGGTCGTCATCAAATCTCCCATCCGGTGATGCGTACAGTCGGCAGTCTACGCCCGGGGAGGCCGCATCGCTCCCGGCCTGAAATAATGGGAGGATCATGACACTCCCCGCGCTCCGCATCGACTTCCCCGAGGATCTGCCGGTCTCGCAGATGCGTGACGAGATCGAGGCCGCGATCCGCGATCACCAGGTCGTCATCGTCGCCGGCGAGACGGGATCCGGCAAGACCACGCAGCTGCCGAAGATCGCGCTCGCACTCGGCCGCGAGCGCATCGCGCACACCCAGCCGCGCCGCATCGCCGCCCGCACGATCGCCGAGCGCATCGCCGAGGAGCTGGGCTCCGAGCTCGGCGGCCTCGTCGGCTACCAGGTGCGCTTCACCGACAAGGTGTCGGCCGACACACGGATCCGGCTCATGACGGACGGAATCCTGCTGAACGCGATCCACCGGGACCGCGATCTGAGCGCGTACGACACGATCATCATCGACGAGGCCCACGAGCGCAGCCTCAACATCGACTTCCTGCTCGGCTACCTGCAGACGCTGCTCCCGCGCAGACCCGATCTGAAGGTGATCATCACCTCGGCGACGATCGACCCCGAGTCGTTCGCGAAGCACTTCGCCGACGTGCGCACGAAGCAGCCCGCGCCCATCATCGAGGTGTCCGGGCGAACGTACCCCGTCGAGCTGCGCTACCGGCCCCTGGTGGAGCGGATCGAGGTGCCCGACGCCAAGGGCGGCCCGCCGAAGGTGCGCACGATCGAGCGCGACCTCTTCGACGCGATCGGCGACGCCGTCGACGAGCTCGCGAAGGAGGCGCCGGGCGATGTGCTCGTCTTCCTCTCCGGCGAGGCCGAGATCCGCGACGCCGCCGACGCGCTCGGCGGCCGCACGCGCGCCTCGGGCCGCGGGGCGCGCACCGAGATCCTGCCGCTCTACGGCCGGCTGAGCGCCGCGGAGCAGCACCGCGTGTTCGAGCGCCCGAGCGGCGCGAACGCGGGCGCGCGCCGGATTGTGCTCGCCACGAACGTTGCCGAGACCTCGCTCACCGTGCCGGGGATCCGCTACGTGATCGACGCCGGGACGGCCCGCATCTCGCGCTACAGCGCGCGCAGCAAGGTGCAGCGGCTGCCGATCGAGGCCGTCTCGCAGGCGAGCGCGAACCAGCGCTCCGGCCGCTCGGGCCGCACGAGCCCCGGCATCGCGATCCGCCTCTACAGCGAGGAGGATTTCGCGAATCGCCCCGAGTTCACGGAGCCCGAGATCAGGCGCACGGGCCTCGCGTCCGTGATCCTGCAGATGCTCTCGCTCGGCCTCGGCGACATCGCGCGCTTCCCCTTCCTCACCCCGCCGGATCAGCGCGGGATCGCCGACGGTCTCGGGCTGCTCGCCGAGCTCGGCGCGGTCACCGCGGGCACGGGCGGCGGGCGCGGACGCGGCGCACGCGACGAGCGCGGGCGGGATGACCGCGGGCGGGACGGCGCGGGGAAGCGCTCGGGCGCGACGCACCGCATCACGCCCGTGGGCCGGGAGCTCGCCCGTCTCCCCATCGAGCCGCGCTTCGCGCGCATGGTCGTCGAAGCCCGCAGGCACGAGGTGGTCCCGGAGGTGCTCGCCATCGTCGCGGGACTCACCATCCAGGACGTGCGGGAGCGGCCGCAGGCCGAGCGCGGCCGCGCCGACGAGCTCCACGGGCGCTTCAGCGACCCGCAGGGCGATCTCATGACGCTCCTGAACCTGTGGAACTACCTGCAGCAGGAGCAGCGCGAGCGCTCGTCGAGCGCGTTCCGCCGGATGTGCAAGGCCGAATACCTGAACTTCCTGCGTGTGCGCGAGTGGATGGATCTGTTCCGCCAGCTGGCGCGCATCGCGGGCGTGAAGCGCGCCGAGGCCGACGCCGCCGCTCAGCAGGTGACGGGCGGCGCGGGAGAGGCGGTCCACCGCTCGGTGCTCGCGGGTCTGCTCTCGCAGCTCGGCGTGCGCGACGATCGACAGAATCGCAGCGCGCCGCAGGGACGCGGCGTCGCGGGGGCGGTGAAGCGGAAGCCCGCGCAGGAGTACGTCGGGTCGCGGGGAACCCGCTTCGTACTGTACCCGGGCTCCGTGCTCGCGAAGCGCCCGCCCGAGGTGGTCATGAGCGTGGAGCTCGTCGAGACCTCGCGCCTCTTCGCGCGCTCGAACGCGGTCGTCGATCCGGCGTGGGCCGAGGAGCTCGCCGGTCCGCTCGCGAAGCGGCAGATCTCGGAGCCGCACTGGGAGAAGAAGCAGGGCGCCGCCGTGGCGTTCGAGCGCGTCACCCTGTACGGGGTGCCGATCGTCGATCGCCGGCGGGTGCAGCTCGCCCGCTTCGATGCCCCGCACGCGCGCGAGCTGTTCATCCGGCACGCGCTCGTCGACGGGGAGTGGGATTCGCCGCAGGCCTTCGACCGGGCGAACCGGCAGCTCCGGCGCGAGCTCGAGCAGCTGGAAGAGCGCACGCGTCGGCGCGACATCGTCGGAGACGATGAGGCGGTGTTCGAGTTCTACGACGCCAGGATCCCTGCGGACGTCGCGTCAACGCGGGACTTCGAGGGCTGGTGGAAGGAGAAGCGGCGCAGCGAGCCGAACTTCCTGCACCTGAGCCGAGCCGATCTCGTCGAGGACGAGGCCGAGGACGTCGACGAGGCCGAATACCCGCGGCAGTGGCAGCACGGCGACCAGTCGCTGAAACTGCGCTACCGCTTCGACCCCACCGCGGAGGACGACGGCGTGACCGTCAACGTGCCGCTGCCGCTCCTCCCCCGGCTCGACGGCGCCGACTTCGAGAAGCTCGTGCCCGGGCTGCGCCAGGAGCTCGTCACCGCGCTCATCAAGACGCTGCCGAAGGCGATCCGCAAGCACGTGGTGCCCGCCGCCGACTGGGCGCGCACGCTGCTCGCGACGGTCGCGCCGCAGCTCGACGCTCCCGTGCCTGCCGGGGGCGAGGCGCCGCAGCTGACCGCGCTGCTCGCGACGGAGATCCGCCGCCGCACGAGTGTGCCGGTGTCGGCTGCAGACTTCGATCCGTCCCGGCTGCCCGCGCACCTGACCCCGACGTTCCGCGTGATCGATGCGCGCGGCCGCACGGTCGGCACGGGCAAGGATCTCGCGGAGCTCCAGGCCGCGCACAAGGACCGCGCCACGCAGGGCGTCGCGAAGGTCGCTGCGGCGGCGCTCCCGAAGAGCGAACTGGAGAAGACGGGTGCGACGACGTGGGAGTTCGGCGATCTCCCCCGGCACGTCGACACGGCGTACGCCAAGGGCCGCGCGGGCGGCGCCGGCGTCGTGCGCGCCTACCCGGCGATCCTCGACCGGCGCACGAGCGTCGACCTCGTCCTCGTCGCCGACGAGGCGGAGCAGGCCCGCATCTCCCGGAAGGGCATCCGCCGGCTGCTCGCCCTCAGCTCGCCGTCCCCCGCGAGCTACATCCGCGCGCACCTCTCGAACCAGGAGAAGCTGCTCCTCGGCGCGGGCCCCTACCGCTCGCTCGAGCAGGCGATCGCCGACGTCTCGCTCGCGGCAGCGGATCGCGTGATCCGGCGCCACGCCCCCGACGGGCTCGTGTGGCGCGCGGACGTGTTCGAGTCGCTCGCGAACGACTACGCCCGCACGCTCATCGACGACATCTACGCCGCGATCGCGCTCACGGCCCGGGTGCTCGACGGGGCCCGGCTCGCCCGCAAGGCGATCGACGGCGCCAAGGCCATCCAGGTGCTCGGCCAGGTCGCCGACGCGGCGCAGCAGATCGACGGCCTCGTGTGGGCGACGAACACGATCGGCTTCGTCTCCCACACGGGGCTCGACCGGCTGGAGCGACTGCCCGTGTACCTGGAGGCCATCCAGCAGCGCATGCGCGGGCTCACGGAGAATCCCGGCCGGGATCGCGCCTGGCAGAACGAGGTGGACCGCGTGCGCGGCGCGTTCGCGCAGGCGGGGGGCTCAGTGCCCCTTCCCGAGGATGCTCCCGAGCACCTCGTGCGGGCGCGCTGGCTGATCGAGGAGTTGCGGGTGAGCCTGTTCGCGCAGCAGCTGCGCACGGCGGAGCCGGTCTCTGCGCAGCGCATCCTGAAGGTGCTCGCGGGCTAGCGGCGCCCGCGCTACACCGGGAGAGGCGCGTCCGCCCAGTGCCCGCGCGGATGCGGTGCGCGGTCGCGCTGGGCGGCGAGCAGCCGCTCGCGCACCGCACGGTCCTCGACCGCCGCGATCGCCGTCCGCGCGAGCGCGAGTGCGCCGTGCAGCACCGCCGTGTCGCCCGCCGGGGACACGACCGCTGCGGCGAACTCGTGCTGGTGCGGCGTCGCGGCGGTCCCGTCGAGCGCGATCATGGGGTGGATCGCGGGCAGGTACCGCGACACGTCGCCCATGTCCGTCGAGCCGAGCGTCATCCCGGGCCCCCACGCGGCCCGATCCTCGCCACGGAGCTCGGCGAGTGCCTGGTCGAAGAACTCGGACAGCTCGGGATCCTGTTGCAGCGGCGCGTACCCGGGCGTCGGCACCGCAACGTCCACCGTGCACCCTGCGGCGAGCGCAGCGCCCTCGACCACCTGGCGCACACGCGATTTGGCGGTCTCCCACGACTCGGCGGTGTTCCCGCGGATCTCGAGCTGCATGGTCGCGGTCTCCGGGATCACGTTGACGGCCGCGCCCGTCGTCGCGATCGAGGAGATCACCACGTCGCTCGGCAGGTGCTGGCGCAGCAGCCCGATCCCGACCTCGGTGAGCGTCACCGCGCTCCCGGCGTTGATGCCCTCCTCGGGAGCGAACGCCGCGTGCGCCGGCTTGCCGTGGAAGGTCACCTCGCAGTAGTCGAGCGCTTGACTGCTGCCCCCCGCCGTTCGGATCTGGCCCGCTCCGGCCGCGTGCACCATGAGGGAGAACGTCGCGTCGTCCCACGCGCCGCGTTCGAGCATGATCACCTTCCCACCTCCGTTCTCCTCCGCGGGCGTGCCGAGGAACACGACACGGCACCCGAGTTCGTCGGCGACCTCGCGCAGCCCGAGCGCCGCGCCCACGCCCGCCGCCGCGATGATGTTGTGCCCGCAGGCGTGCCCCACGCCGGGGAGGGCGTCATACTCGCCGACCACCGCGATCGTCACCTCCCCCGCGCCGTACGCGGCACGGAGCGCGGTCGGCAGGCCGTACGCGCCGGTCTCGACCTCGAAGCCGGTCTCGGCAAGGGCTGCGGCGACCCGGGCCGCGGCCCGGTGCTCCTCGAATCCGGGCTCGGGGTCGGCGCCGATGGCGTGGCTGAGCTCGATGAGCGCATCCGTGGATCGGCGGATCGCGCGCTCGGCGCGCTGCTGGAGGGGTGATGTGTGAGTCATGGGCCGGTTTCCTGCTTTCTGCGGGCGGCGCCGGGGCGCCGGGGTGGGGACGGGGACGCGCGCCGGGTGGCGGCGGCGGGGAAGCGCGCCGACGCTAGGGCGTGACGAGGGGCTCGGCAGCCGCGGTCATCACGGCTTCCGTCCGGTCGGACGGCCGACGGCCGAGGAACAGGGCGAGCGCGCCGGACAGGAGTAGGCACCCGGCGAACACGGCCCAGGTCACCTGGAACGAGCTCAGCGCGGGAACAGCCACCGCGTCCGCGCTCTGCTGCGCGAGGACGAACGTCGCCATGATCGCCGCGACGAGCGCCCCGGCGACCGAGCCGCCGAGGGAGCGGAGGCAGTTGTACAGGCCGGACAGCGTCGTTGCGACGGTGAGCGGCGCACGCGCCACGATCACGCCAGGCAGGATCCCGAGTGCCACCCACGACGCGAACGAGTTCAGTGCGAGCAGCATCGTCACGACCACGGGCGACGCGGGCGCCGTCAGCATGAGGAGCAGCGCCGCGGCCGACACGAACGCCGCGACCGCGACGGCGCGGGAGGTACCGAACACGCGCACGGCGAGCGGGGAGACGAACGCCCCGAGGCTGGAGCACAGGAACACGAGCGAGACGATGAGGCCGGCGTTGCCGGTGCTCATGCCCGTCCCGTACCCCACGTCGCCCGGCTGCGCCGTGAGGTAGAGGGTCGTGGGGGTCGACATGCCGAACGCGGTGAGCGCGATGAGGAAGCCGAGGATCATCGGGATCCCGAGCTTCACGCGCCGCAACACCGTGAAGTCGAGCAGAGGCGACGCGATGCGCGACTCGACCACGACGAAGATGCCGGCGCCCACCACGCCGCCCACGAGCGCCGCGAGGGTCGCGGGGTGCAGCCAGCCGAGCTCAGTTCCGGCGGTGAGCCCGTACATGAGCGCGCCGAGCGAGGCGCTGAAGAGGATCGCCCCGAGCCAGTCGACCGCGTTCTCGCGGTTCCCGCGGTCGCGCGGCAGGCAGAAGTGCACGGCGGCCGCCAGCAGGAAGAGCGGGATCGCCGGGATCGCCTGCGTGAGCGCGAGGTCTCCCGTCGCGTCCATGATGGCGCCGCTCAGGAGGCTCCCGAGCGCGATGCCGAGGGTGAGCGTTCCCACGAGGGCGCTCACGATCCGGTTCGCCTGCGCAGGACGATGCTCCTTCACGATGCCCATCTCGATGGGCAGGAACGCCGCCACCGGCCCCTGCACGGCGGCGCCGACCAGCACGAAGGCGAACGAGGGCGCGAACGCGATCATCGCGCTGCCGATCGCGGTGAGCACGATCGCGGTGACGAGCAGCGCACGCTTCCCGTAGCGGTCGGCGAGCATCGAGAAGAACGGGACGCACATCGCCGAGGTGAGCATGGTGATCATGAAGTAGAGGCTGATCGAGCCCGCTGGAACCCCGTGGAACCGGGCGATCTCGCCGAGCAGGGGCATGATCCACCCCTGGATCAGTCCGGCGAAGAGCTCGACGGCGAGGAATGTGGGAACGAGGAGCCTGGCTCTGCCCTGCGGGCGGAGGCTGGCGGTGACGGCGCTGTCAATGGTCATGTGGTCGTTTCCTGACGGGCAGAAGTGGATGAGGGAACGGATCGGTACTCTGACAGACGATGCATGATCACGGCGGAAATGCGCGTATTCTGCATGGGGAGGGTCAGTGATGACAGATATTGCTCTTGACGAGCTCGATTTCCAGATTATCCACGCACTTCAGGTGGATCCACGCGTGCGCTGGAACGCGCTCTCGGGGGTGCTCGGCGTTGACGCGCACACCCTGGCGCGCAGGTGGCAGCGCCTCGTCGATGGCGGCGCCGTCTGGCTGAGCGCCATGCAGGGCTTGAAGCGGCTCGACGCGCTCGCGCTCATCGAGGTCGACAGCTTCCCGGGGCAGGTCCTCTCGGCGGCGCGGGCGATCGCCGAGCTTCCCGGGGTCGCATCGATCGAGTTGGCCACGGGCGCCTGCGATCTCTTCATCACGCTGTTCGCGCGCGACGAGGACGCACTCGCGCGATTCCTGCTGGAGGAGATCGGGGTGATCCCCGAGATCCGCGCGGTGCGCTCCCACCTCATCAGCGACGTCGCGAAGGAGGGCTCGGACTGGACCATCCAGGCGCTGAGCGCTGCGCAGCTCGAGCGCATCCCCGAGCCGCGACGGGCGCGGGCGGCTTCAGCAAAACGCATCGATCCGACGCTCGCCACGGCGATTCGCGAGGCCCTGCACACCGACGTGCGGATGCCCGTCGCGGAGCTCGGCGCACGAGTGGGAATCAGCGGTCAGCGCGCGGCGGACGCGCTCGCGAGGCTCCGCGAGCAGGGGCAGCTCCAGCTCCGCGCGGACATGTCCGAGCGCTTCAATCCCTACCCCGCGGTCAACTGGCTCTTCCTGCAGCTCCCCGCCCCGCGCCTCGCCGAGGCGCTCGCGCGCTTCGCCTCGGTGCCCTCCGTGCAGTTCGCCGCCAGTTCCACGGGTCCGGCGAACGCGATCGTCGCGATCGGCGCGCGCGACCGACGCGGCCTCCTCACCGCGGAGATCGCGCTGTCCCAGCTGGTGCCGGAGCTCGCGGTGACGAATCGGATGACGATGCTGCGGCTCTACCGCCACCTCGGCCGCGAGGTCAACGGCTTCGAGCGGTCCGACCCGGTCGCCGCGATCGCGCGCTAGCAGCGCTCAGGGGCGAGCGGGAACGGGCGCGTGCTCGCGAATGCGCGCGCGGCGCCGTCGACCGGGTCGGTGAACGTCAGCGCGCTCGCGAGGAGCTGCAGCGGGGTGCTGAAATCGTCCACGGCGGTATCGAGCACCTCGGGGTAGAGCGGGTCGCCCGCGATCGGGATGCCGAGCCCCCAGAGGTGGAGGCGCAGCTGGTGGGTCTTGCCCGTGCGCGGCGTGAGCCGGTACACCCCCCAGCGTCCCGAGGGCGACGCACCCCAGGCGGAGTGCTCCGCGCCGGGCGCGAGCTCGCGCTCGAGCTCGACGAGCGACTCGGCGTTCGGCTCTGCGCCGGGCACCGCCATGCCCTGCCAGGTGCCGTGCACCTTGCGCAGGTGGTTCGTCACGGTGGCGGGCAGCTCGAGCTCTGGCCGGATCGCCGCAGCCGCGCGGTACGTCTTCCCGACCTCCCCGCGCATGAACATGCTCTGGTACGCGCCCCGCCAGCGCTTCTCGGTGGCGAGCAGCAGGAGCCCCGAGGTGACGCGATCGAGCCGATGCATCGGGGTGAGTTCGGGGAGCCCGAGCTCATCGCGCATGCGCACCACGACGCTCTCGCGGATGTGCTTGCCGCGCGGGATCGAGGAGAGGAACGGCGGCTTATCGATGACGACGATGCGCTCGTCGCGGTGCACCACGCGGATCTCGCCGGGAACCGGGGTCTCCTCCGGCAGGTCCCGGTAGAACCACACGAACGTGTTCGGCCGGTACTCCGCGTCGGCGCGGAACGGCTCCCCCGTCTGCCGCACGAACCGCTCGTCCGCGAGGAACGCGTCGACGTCGATGTGCTGCGCGAGCCGTGAGCTCAGCCAGTCGCGCATGCTGGCCCACGGGCGCGGGTTCGCCGCGTCGAAGTCGGGCGTGCGCATCCACGCGGCGTCGAGGCCGAGTCGCTGCGGGAGAGGGGAACGCGGAGGCATCCGACGATTCTACCGGCGGGGCCCGCTCAGTCGTGCGGGGGCCGCCGGCGCTGCTGCTTCGTATCGGAGCGGCGCCGCTTCGCGTCGAGCCGGCGGCGCTGCGAGCCGCGGGTGGGCTTCGTGGCCCGCCGGGCCGGTCCGTCCGGGGCGAGCGCGGCGGCGATCAGGCCGACGAGGCGATCCTGCGCGGCCTGCCGGTTGCGCAGCTGCGAGCGCCGCTCCGAGGCAGCGACGGTGATCACTCCCGCGTGCACCCGGCCGCCGAGCCGCTCGAGCAGCCGCGCCCGCTGCGCGTCGTCGACGGCGGCCGAGGCGCGGATGTCCCAGCTCAGCTCCACCCGACTGTCGGAGGTGTTCACGTGCTGGCCCCCGGGCCCGGAGGAGCGCGAGAAGCGCCAGCGGAGCTCCGTCTCGGGGATCACGATCCCCCGCCCGATCTCGAGATGCATCACGCGCTCAGCGGACACGGTCGCGGCCCGGGGTGCCCGGGCCGCGCCGCGGTGCTACTGCTGCACCGAGTCGATGAGCACCTGACGCGCCTGGTGCACGAGCTCGGGCTCGGTGATGAGGTCGTAGCGCGTGGCCACCATCTGCATGACAGAGGAGAAGTCGCGCCGGTTGCGGTTCATGGCATACGAGAGCACGCCGAAGAGCATGCCGAAGCCCGCGCCGATGACGACCGCGGCGAGGAAGACGCCGAGGATCGCGGCGTTGTCCGGCTGGAAGATGAAGAGCAGCAGCCCGAGGAAGAGCCCGAGGTAGGCGCCCGAGAGCGCACCCATGAGCGCAATGCGCCCGTAGGTGAGGCGGCCGGTGACGCGCTCCACGCTGCGCACGTCATTGCCGACGATGCTGATGCGCTGCACGGGGAAGCTCGCGCGCGCGAGCACGTCGACGGCGTGCTTCGCGTCCTCGTAGCGGTCGTAGGTGGAGACGATGTCGCCCTTCGGGATCTCCGGCATCAGCGGAACGCGCGAGGAGGACATGGGGCCTGGTGTGCTCATGCCTCGATTCTCCCACCTGACGGGGCCTTCTGCACCCCTCGTGCGGGTGCGGCGCGCAATCTCACGGCGAACCGTCACTCGCCGCGGGCGCCCCTCGCCCGCGCGCTCACGCGGCGGCGCTCGCGACGGGGAACGCCACGATCGCCTGCGGCGCCCCGGCGACGGGGAGCCCGCGCACCGGATCCGCGCCCGTCGCGTCCTCGGCGAGCGGCACGAGCGTCACGCCGTCCCAGCCGAGCCCCCGCGTGTTTCCCCCGGCCACCGCGGCGTACTCGGCACCGTTCTCCGCGCGCCACACGGCGACCGTCTCGTGCGGCACGTCGAGCGGGATCACGCGCTCCGCGCCGCTCGACGTGTCGAGGATCGACAGGTTCGGCCCGCCGTCCGCGTTCCCGAAGGCGCCCGTGCCGACCGTGAGCAGCCGCTCCCCGGCAAGCGCCGCGCCGTGCGCGTGCGAGTTGGCCGCGCTCGGCAGGCTCGTCGTCTCGCCGGTCAGCGGATCGAGTCGCACCACGACGAGACCCTGCACGGGGAGCAGGATCGCGCCGTCCGGCGTCACCGCGCCGTAGTGCACCTTCTCCCAGGAGGCGAGACCGCCCTCGACGCCGAACGGGGCGACGGTGTGCGCAGTCGCCGCGAACGTCTCGGCGTCGACCACCGACACGGAGAAGCTATCGTGATCGATCGTGGCCACCCACGCGCCGTCCGGGGCGATCACGACGTCGAACGGCCGCACGCCCACGGCCGCGCTGCGCAGCACCGTGCGCGCCTCCGTGTCGATCTCCTCGAGCCAAGCGGGCCCCTCCCCCGTGCTCACGGCGACGTAGGCCCGGGTCCCGTCGGGCGACACGGCGAGCCCGAGGCCGCCCGGCCGGTACTCGCCCGCCGAGATGGACGGCGCGGGGTGCGCGTACGGGACGAGCGCCCGCCGCTCGCCCGCCGCGAGGTCGACGATGGCGAGTCCCTCGGCCGTCGCGGCGAACGCCGTCGTCGCGCCCGCCGCGTCCGTGTGGACGGCGACGCCCCAGGGAGCCGCGCCGACCCGGATGCGCTGCACCACGGGATCCCCCAAAAGCGCCGGGTCGAGCACCGCGATCTCATCGCTCTGCGCGAGCGAGACGAGCAGCCGCTCCGGCGCTGGTTCGGGCGGCGGTTCCGGGGTCTCGGCGGGAGGTGCCGGGTCCGGGGCCGCCGCGCGGTCGGTCCCCGCGCCCGGCTCGGGCGCGCAGCCAGCGAGCCCGAGCGCGGCCACGGCGGGCAGCGCGAGCAGCAGTCGCCGGCTGATGGGAGCACCCGAGTGAGTTGCCATGGGCACAGTCTGCCCGAGGCCAGCTGGGCACGGCCCAGGAATCGGATCGCGGGGATCCTTCGGAACTGCACGCACGAACCCAGCCTGGCGCGCTAGCGTAGGGGTGTGAGGACTTCGAGGGTATTCGTCGGACGGCTGGCCGGGCGCAGCGTGTTCGACCCCGTGGGCGACCGCATCGGGAAGGTGCGCGACGTGCTCGTCGTGTTCCGGGCCGCCGGCGCACCCCGCGTGGTCGGTCTGATCGTCGAGATCCCCGGGAAACGCCGAGTCTTCGTGCCGATCAGCCGGGTGACCTCGATCGGCTCGGGCCAGGTCATCACGACGGGGCTCATCAACGTGCGCCGCTTCGAGCAGCGTGGCGGCGAGACCCGCATGATCGCGGAGCTCATCGGGCGCGACGTGCAGATCGCCGCCGAGGCCGCCGGGGCTCCCCCGGTGACGGCGCGCATCGAGGACGCGGCCATCGAGCGCACCCGCTCGGGCGAGTGGCTCGTCTCCGAGGTGTTCGTGCGGCTGCCGAAGCCCGCGGCGCCGTTCAGCCGGGGCGACGCGAAGACCGTGCGCTGGTCCGAGATCCGGCTCCCGGCTGCGGGCGCGCAGTCCGCCGAGCTCCTCATCCAGACGATGGTCGATCTGAAGCCGGCGGATCTCGCCGAGGCGCTGCTCGAACTGCCCACGGCGCGCATGATCGAGGTCGTCGGCGAGCTTCCCGACGCCCGCGTGGCCGACGCGCTCGAGGAGATGAGCGAGCCGGATCAGCTCGCGCTGCTCGCGAACCTCCGCCCCGACCGCACCGCCGACGTGCTCGATCGCATGGAGCCGGACGATGCGGCCGACCTGATCTCCGCGCTGCCGACGGCGAAGGGCGAGGAGCTCCTCGATCTCATGGAGCCCGAGGAGGCCGAGGACGTGCGGCGTCTGCTCGAGTACGACGCGGACACCGCGGGCGGGCTCATGAGCCCCGCACCGATCGTGCTCTCCGCCGAGTCGAGCGTGGCCGAGGGGCTCGCGATGATCCGGCGCGCCGAGATTCCCCCGGCGATGGCCTCCGCCGTCTACGTAACGCACCCGCCGTACGAGACGCCGACGGGCGAGTACCTCGGGATGGCGCACTTCCAGCGCATGCTCCGCTTCCCGCCGCACGAGCGGCTCGTCGCGCTCGTCGACACCGAGATCGAACCCGTCACGGTGACCGCGAGCGCCGCCGAGGTGTCGCGCCGGCTCGCGAGCTACGACCTCGTCGCGCTCCCCGTCGTCGACGATCAGAGTCGGCTCGTTGGCGTCGTCACGGTCGACGACGTACTCGATCACCTCCTGCCCGACGACTGGCGGCACGCGGACGACGAGCCGCTCGCGCCGGGGGCCGAGCGATGAGGCTGTTCGGGCGGGATCCGGGCCTCGACGCGCCCCGCCAGGCCGGGTCGCGCGCGCAGCGCTCGAGCACCGGCAGCGGTGCGCCGCGCGTGAGCGGGAACGAGCGCTTCGGCCGCTGGACCGAGAGCATCGCGCGCGGCATGGGCACGCCCTGGTTCCTGCTCATCCTCACCCTCTTCTGCATCGCCTGGCTCGCCTGGAACACGTTCGGCCCCGAGGGCGGCCGCTTCGACTCCGCGGCGCTCGGCTTCACCGCGCTCACGCTCATCCTCTCGCTGCAGGCCTCCTACGCCGCCCCGATGATCCTGCTCGCGCAGAACCGCCAGGACGACCGCGATCGCGTGCAGATCGAGCAGGATCGCCAGCGCGCCGAGCGCGCGCTCGCCGACACCGAGTTCCTCGCCCGCGAGGTCGTCGCCCTGCGCCTTGCGATGAAGGAGCTCCCGGATCGGGAGTTCCTGCGCGCCGAGCTGCGAGCGCTGCTCGCGGAACTCGATCGCGAGGACGCGGAGGACGCGGCAGCCGCGGCGGCGGCCGGGTCCGAAGCCGATGGGTCCGATGCCGACGGCCCCGCAGGCGACGCCCCCGGCCCGGAGGCGCGCCCGTGACCGCGGAGGCAGACGCCCTGACCGGCCCCCCGGCCGACGCGAGCGCGCCCGAGCGCGCCGTGTGGGCGGCGCTCGAGCGCGTGCGCGACCCCGAGATCCTGCGCCCCATCACCGAGCTCGGGATGGTGCGCGAGGTGCGCGTCGACAGTGACGGGGCGGCCGACGTCTCGATCCTCCTCACGATCGCGGGCTGCCCCGCCGCACGCCGCATCGAGGCCGATACGCAGGCCGCCGCCGCGGGCGCGAGCGGAGTCACCGGCGCGACCGTCCACGTGGGCGTCATGTCCCCCGCCGAGCGCCGCGCGTTCACCGAGCGCGTGCGCGGCCCCGGCGGCGCGCGGCCCGTGCAGTTCGGCCCGGACTCGCTCACCCGTGTGATCGCCGTGACGAGCGGCAAGGGCGGTGTGGGCAAGTCCTCGCTCACCGCCGGCCTCGCGGTGGCGCTCGCGGCGCAGGGCCTCGCGGTCGGCCTCATCGACGCCGACGTGTTCGGGTTCTCGATCCCCGGCATCCTGGGCCTCAGCCGGGACGGCCGCGTCGAGCAGCCCACGCGCGTCGACGACATGATCCTTCCCCCCGTCGCCCACGGCGTGAAGGTCATCTCGATCGGCATGTTCCTCGGAGATGCGGATCCGCGCACGACCGCCGTGTCGTGGCGCGGCCCCATGCTGCACCGCACGATCGAGCAGTTCCTGCGCGACGTCTGGTTCGGCGACCTCGACGTGCTCCTCCTCGACCTGCCTCCCGGCACGGGCGACATCGCGATCAGCGTGGGGCAGCTGCTCCCCCACGCCGAGGTGCTCGTCGTGACGACCCCGCAGGAGGCGGCGGCCGACGTCGCAGTGCGGAGCGCGCTCGTGGCCAGGCAGACCGGCCAGCGCGTGATCGGCGTGGTGGAGAACATGGCGGGGCTCGTGCAGCCGGACGGCAGCGTGATCGACGTCTTCGGCTCCGGCGGCGGCACCCTCGTCGCCGAGCGGTTGAGCGACGACGAGCACGGCGCGGTGCCGCTGCTCGGGAGCGTCCCCCTCAGCCCCGCGTTTCGCGCGGGCGGCGACGCGGGCGATCCGGCGGTGCTCGCGGATCCGGCGGATCCGGCGGCCGCCCAGGTCATCGCGGTCGCACGTGCGATCGCGGCGCGGGGCCGCGGCCTCGCCGGCCGCTCGCTCGGCCTGAGCGTTGGCTAGGCGCGGGGCGACGGCGGAACGCCGGGCCCGGCTCGGCGTCAGACGCTGACGAGGCTGTCGCGCACGGGGCGCGGGCGACCGAACAGGTAGCCCTGGAATGCATCGACGCCGATCTCGCGGAGCTTCTCGAACTGCTCCTCGGTCTCGACGCCCTCCGCGACGATCTGGAGCTTGAAGGTGCGGCCGAGCCAGACGATCGTCTGCGCGATCGCGGCGGCCTGCACGTCGTCCACCACCGAGGACACGAATGAGCGGTCGATCTTCAGCTGCTGCACCGGGAGCTGCTGCAGGTAGCTCAGCGAGGAGTAGCCCGTACCGAAGTCGTCGAGCGAGGACTGCACGCCCTGGGTGCGGAGCACCGCGAGCATCCCGACCGTGCGCTCGAGATCGGTGTGGAGCACGCTCTCCGTGAGCTCGAGGGTGAGGCGGCCGGGCGGCACACCGTGCCGCTTGATCGCCTCCCGCACGCGATCCGCGAAGCCGTCGACGCGGAGCTGCCGCTCGCTCAGGTTCACGGAGAAGGTGAGACCATCGCGGGCGGGGTCGCTGCTCCAGCGGGCGAGCGTGCGGCACGCCTCCTCGAGCACCCAGTCGCCGATCTCAACGATCACCCCCGTCTGCTCGGCGAGGGGGATGAACTCATCGGGCGCGACGGTGCCGAGCTCGCTGCTGAACCAGCGGATCAGGCCTTCCTCGCCGATGACCCGGCGGTCCCGGTCGACGATGGGCTGCGCGAAGAGCTGCAGCTCGCCCTTCTCGATCCCGCGGTGCAGCTCCGAGATGAGCCGCACCCGGTCGCGCGCCTCGTGCAGCATCCGCTGCTGGAACTGCCTGAGCCGGTGCGGGCCGCCCTCGCGCCGCGCGCGCTTCCGCGCGATCTCAGAGCACTTCACGACCTCGTGCGGGTCGTCGGTCACGATGAACTCGTTGGCGGAGCAGCCGCTCGCCTCCTCCTGCTCGCTCCCCGCGCCAGCGTCGGCGCCGATCCAGAGCACGTAGCCCACGCTCGCGGAGACGTCGATCACGACGCCGGAGCCGAGTTCGAGCGGCCCCGAGAGCGTCTCGAGCATCCGGCGGATCAGCGCGAGGCAGGCGCTCTCCGCCTCGCGGCAGTCCGCGCCGAGGTTCGGGAGCAGCACGCCGAAGGTGTTCGAGCCGATCCGGCCCACGTGCGCGCGCTCGCCCTCGATGGCGTGGAGGCGCTTCGACGCCTCGAGCAGCAGCCGGTCCCCGGCCTCGAAGCCAAAGGCGTCGTTGACGACCGACAGCTCGTCGACGCTGATCGACACGAACGCGTTGAAGTCTTTCCCTGAGCCGGACTCGACGGCGGTGGAGATGGTGCGGAGCATCGACTCGCGGTTCACGAGCCCCGTGACCGAGTCCGTGTACGCGAGGCGGCGCACCTGCTCCTCAGCGAGGTGACGGGCGGTCTCCTCCGTGCGGATGGCGACGTAGCGCGCGGGCTTCCCCTGCTCGTCGAGCAGCGGGATGATCGTCGTGTCGACCCAGTACTCCGAGCCGTCCTTCGCGCGGTTGCAGATCTCGTTCTTCCAGACCTCGCCGCGCCCGATGGTGCGCCACATCTCCTTGAAGAACTCTTTCGAGTGACGCCCGGAGCTCACGATGCGGTGGGTCTGCCCGAGCAGTTCCTCGCGCGAGTAGCGGGAGATCTCGCAGAAGCGATCGTTCACGTGCGTGATGATCCCGCGGCGGTCCGTGATCGCGATGATCGAGGTGGTGTCGAGCGCGTACATCAGCTCGTCGAGCACCTGCCGGGGCGCGATCTGGGCCGCCTGCAGTGGCCTGGCCCAGTCGCGGGACTCCCCCGCGCCGGCGAGGGAGGTCATACGCAACCGTCGTTCGTCATGTTGCCTCCTCGTCGAAGAATATGCCGCCCTCCGGGGGCTCCGCAATAGGTGCTGCGGCGGCGCGCTTCGCGGCGGCCTCGTCGACTCGGGCGCGGCGGGCGGCGACGCGGGCCTCCCGCTCGTCCTCGACGAGCGCATCGCGGATGATGCGACGCGGATCGTACTGCCTCGGGTCGAGCTGCTTCCAGTCGACCTCGTCGAACTCCGGACCCATCTCGTCGCGCAGACGATCCTTCGCCCCATCAGCCATTCGCTTGATGTTGCGCACCAGGTCGCCGAGCTTCTTCGCGTACATCGGCAAACGGTCGGGCCCCACCACGAAGAGTGCGATCACCAAGATCACCAGCATCTTCTCGAACGTGAGTCCCATAAGCCTCTATCGTAGCGCGCATTCCCCCTGCGGCACGGTGGCCCCACCGCCGCGCGCGCAGGAAAAGCGCCGCCGAGCGCGTGGGACACCGCCGCGGGCCGCAGGTGGCTCTACGCTAGGGGGAGCGCGCGAGCGGAGCCCGGGGAGATGCGCTCTCCCGGGGCCGGCGCGCAAAACTTTCGGAGGGAAACGTGAGCAAGCTCGAACGCAACTGGCAGTACGCCGAACAGTACCCGGGGGAAACCGACGCGCTCGTCCGGGCACGGCGCCTGTCCCTCGAGCTCGGGATCGAGCCCGTGAGCCGCTCCATCGGCGCGCAGCTCTCGGGGCTCGCCGTCCTCACGCGGGCGCAGGCCATCTGCGAGGTGGGCACGGGCGTCGGCGTGAGCGGGCTCTCCCTGCTCCGCCACGCGCACGAGGCAACGCTCACCACCATCGAGATCGAGCCCGAGCACCTGCGCGAGGCGCGCACGATGTTCGCCGACGCCGGGATTCCGGCCGCGCGGCTCCGCGCGATCGAGGGCGACGCGCGCCACGTGATGCCCCGGCTGAACCTGGACTCCTACGATCTGGTGCTGCTCGACGCGGATCCGGCCCAGCTGCTCGAGCACTTCGAGTACGCGCTCGGGATCGTGCGGCAGGGCGGCTGCATCATCGTGCCCGGCGCGTTCGCGCACGGCCGGGTTCCGGATCCCGCGGCCCGCGACGCCGAGACGCAGGCGGTGCGCGACCTGCTGACGCTCGTGGCCGAGTCGCCGGCGATCGCGCCGATGCTCTCCCCCGAGGGCGACGGTCTCCTCACGCTCGTGCGCCTCGACGGCTGAGCGCGTTCACCGCGCGCGCAGCGGGCTCGGCCGATTCGGCCGGGCCCGCTGCGCGTTTCGGCGGGGCGACGCGTTCGCGCCGCCGCCCCGCCGAACGGTCACCGCTAGCCGAGCGGGCCCGCGTCCGAGGCGCCGCGGCGGGAACGCACGGCGAGCAGCACGCCGCCGCCGAGGAGAGCTGCGGCAACCGCGCCGCCGACGATGAGGCCGGGCGCGGCCCCGCCGGTCATCGCGAGCTCGCCGGTCGGCCGCTTCGCTCCGTCCGGAGTGCCGGGCTGCGCGCCTGAGCCGGAGCCGGAGCCGGAATCGGAGCCGGGCCCGGTTCCCGGGTTCGTGCCGGGGTCCGTACCGGGATCGGTTCCCGGATCGGTTCCGGGGTCCGTGCCCGGATCCGTGCCCGGATCGGTTCCGGGGTCCGTTCCGGGGTCGACCGCCGCGACCGCGAGCGGCTGCGACAGTTCGCTCCCGTCCGCGCGCACCGCGACGAGCAGGTGCTCCCCCGCCTCGGTCGTCGCGGGGACCACGAGCTCCGCGCTCAGCGCACCCGCACCGTCTGCGACGGCGGAGCCGAGCTGCTGCGGCGTCGAGCGCAGCTCGAAGCGGACGTCTTCACCCGCGGCGAAACCGGTGCCGGAGACCGTCACGCTCTCGCCCGCGGTCACCCGCGCGGCCGAGATCGAGAACTCGGCCGGAGCGACGGGCGCCTCCGGCTGCCCGAAGCGCACCTGATCGACCGCCCAGAAGGCGCTGTTGTTGCCCGAGTAGGAGAACTGCAGGCTGAGCGTCTTCGGGAGCGCGCCGCGCTCATCACGCGGCAGCTCGATCGTGTGGCGCTCGACCGCGTTCACGGGGTTCGCGCGCGTGCCATCGGCCGGGTAGTCGAGCAGCTTCTGGCGCGGCAGGCCCGAGGCCTCGTCGAACACCACCCAGACGCTCGCGCCCTGCGGTCCGTCGACGGCGTAGTCGGAGACGAAGGAGACCTCGGCCGTGGCCGCCCCGTTCAGCTCGTAGGCGGGGGTGCTGAGGGTCGAGTCGAACATCGAGCCGCCCCGGGGCGACACGTCGGCCCACTCGTCGGAATCGGCCACCGCGAACACGTCGCGCGAGCGCACGTTGTTCTCGCGGTGCTGGCCGAGCTCCACGTTCGAGAAGAAGTCGTCCGTCATGAAGGTCCAGCCGCGGAACTCGGGGGCACCCCCGGAGGGCATCCGCGAGTTGTCGACCTCCCAGCCCTCGGGCGCCACGTCGGTCCACCCGAGCAGCTGCCCGGGCCCCTGCTCCTGCGCCGCGACGCGGAGCTGCGGGCGCAGCGTGTCGAAATCGTCGGGCACGAGGTCGGAGACCGCGGCGCCGTCGAGGTCCCAGCTCGCGTCGCGGGCGATCCCGGTGTGTGCAAGGACGGTGGGCGCGATGTCCGAGATCTTCACGTCGTGACGCACCGAGCCCGGCGCGAACTCGCCGCCCTGCGCGATCACGTGGGTCTTGCGCTCGAGCTTCGTCGAGCCGCCGTGCCCACCGCTCGGCGTGTGGCCGTGGTCGGAGGTGAGCATGATCAGCCAGTCCTCCGAAGCGTAGCCCGGCCGGGCCTGCACGGCGGCAATCATCTCGCCGATCTGCCGGTCCGCCACGACGAGCGCGTCCCGGTACGCCTGCGAGCTCGAACCGGAATTGTGCCCGGCGCCGTCGACCTCGTCGAGGTGCACGAACACGTCGTCGGTGCCGGGGGCGGCGAGCTGCGCGACGGCGCGCGCGGTCGTGTCGGCATCGCCCGCGCCCTTGAGGCGCGTGTCGACGGCCGCGCCGAACACGGTGGAGGAGATCGGCCCCCAGGTGCCGATCGCCGCGGTACCGCGCTCGGGCTGCGCGGCCTCGATCCGCGTGAGGTAGTCGGGGAACTCGTCGTAGCGCGGCGCGGTGAAGTTGTTGTCGACCACGTTGTGCTTGTCGGGCCACACGCCCGTGGCGATCGTCGACCAGCCCGCGCCGGACACGGTCGGTGCCATCGGGTTGCCCGGCAGGTTGCTCGCGGCAGTCAGGCCGCCCGCCTGCAGGGCGCGCACGTTCGGCAGCTCGGTCTCGGCCATGACGTCGAATGCTGCGCCGTCGACGCCGATCACGAGCGTCTTCGGCACGGACCCCTCGGCGGGGGCGGCGAGCGCGGCGGGGGCGACGCCCGCGCAGACTCCGGTGACGCCGAGCGCGATCGCCCCGATCGACGCCGCAATGGTGTGTTTCCTCACAGTGACTCGCTCCAAGATGTCTTGAGAAGTAGGGAACGGTCGCGGCCTCCCGGGCCGCGCCGGGATCCAGTCTGTGGGGACGATCGCGGCGCGTCAGGGACACGCACGGTCGTCACGGAAGCTTCCTCGCCGGGTCACCCGGCGTTCAGTTGTCCACACAACTCGCTGGCGACGCGCCTCGCGGCGCCACGCTTGGCGGACGGCGGTGCTGCGAGGTCGCGGCCTCGCCGGAACACGCAACAGGCCCCGCCCCTCATGCAGAGGGGCGGGGCCTGAGCAGCGCGTCGAACGCGCTCGTCGGCGTGACTAGCCGTCGAGCACGCCGGCGAGCACGTCGCGCAGCTCCGCCGCTTCCTGGTCGTTGACCGACACCACGAGGCGTCCGCCGCCCTCGAGCGGCACACGCACGACGATCAGCCTGCTTTCACGCACCGCCTCCATGGGTCCATCCCCAGTCCTCGGTTTCATTGCAGCCATGACGCCTCCTCGCATAGTTTGGTGGTTCACGTCCATTTTATCGGTCCCCGAGCGAGCAAGGCGAACTCGGAGCGCCCGGATGACGTGCGGAGTCGTTCGAGATTAGTCCACGGGGCCGGAAAGCCAGGCCCGCAGTGCCGCGTAGCCGTGCTCGATCTGCGCCACGGGCACGCGCTCGTCGTCGGCGTGCGCGAGGAGCGCGTTACCCGGCCCGAAGTTCACAGCGGGGATGCCGAGCGCGGCGAAGCGGGAGACGTCGGTCCAGCCGAGCTTCGCTGAGGGCTCCTGGCCGACGGCGGCGACGAAGCGCTGCGCGAGCGGCGCATCGAGCCCGGGACGGGCGCCGGGCGAGAGGTCGACGATCTCGATCTCGTCGGCATCCGCGAAGAACTCGCGCACGAACGCCTCGGCCTCCGCGCCCGAGCGGCTGGGCGCGAAGCGGTAGTTCACCTCGATGACGCAGCGATCCGGGATCACGTTCCCCGCGACGCCCCCCTCGATTCGCACGGCGTTCAGCCCCTCGCGGTACTCGAGGCCGTCGACCACGACGCGCTCCGCCTCGTACGCGTCGAGCCGGGCGAGCAGCGCCCCGGCCCGGTGGATCGCGTTGACACCCATCCAGCTGCGCGCGGAGTGGGCGCGCTTGCCCGTGAGCGCGACCCGCGCGCGGAGGGTGCCGTTGCAGCCGCCCTCGATCGTGCCGTTCGAGGGCTCGCCGAGGATCGCGAAGTCGGCGGCGAACAGCTCGGGGTGGTTCCGCATCGCGCGCCCGAGGCCGCTGAGCGCCGAGGCGACCTCCTCGTGGTCGTACCAGACCCAAGTGAGGTCGACGGTCGGCTCGACGAGCTCGACCGCGAGCGCGAGCTGCACGGCGACCCCGGCCTTCATGTCGACAGTGCCGCGGCCCCAGATCATCGCCTCGCCGGTCTCCGGCTCGATCAGATCCCGCACCGGGAGGTTGTCGTTGATCGGCACCGTGTCGAGGTGCCCGGCGATCGCCACGCGGCGGGCGCGGCCGAGTTCGGTCCGCGCCACGATGGTGTCGCCGTCGCGGGTGACGCTGAGGTGCGGGGCGTGCTGCGCGAGCATCGCCTCGACGGCGTCGGCAATCGCCCGCTCGTCCCCCGACACCGACGGGATGTCGCAGAGCCTCCGGGTCAACTCGACGGGTCCGACGGCGGGATCGAGGCGGTCGGCTGGGCGCGGGGTCTCCTGGGTGCTCACCCGTCCAGCCTAGGCGGTCCCGGACGGCACGGGCGAGCTCCCGGCTTCGCTAGCATTGAGGGCATGACTGAGACCCGTTACGCCTGGGCCGCCGGAATCGCGACGATTGCCGCCGACGGCTCCACCCTCGACGCCTGGTTCCCCGCCCCCGCTCTGGGCAAGCGCCCGGAGGACCGCGATCCGTGGATCGCGCCCGCCGAGCTCGCCGGCCTCACCGGCACCGATGAGGTGCGTGGCGTCGAGCTGCGCTTCGTGAACGTGGAGATCGACCTCGATGCGGCCCCCGCATCGACCGAGGACGCCTACCTCCGTCTCCACCTGCTCTCCCACTGCCTCGCGCTGCCGAACTCACTGAACCTCGACGGGATCTTCGGCAAGCTGCCGAACATCGCGTGGACGAGCGCCGGCCCCATGCTCCCCGAGGAGTACGCCGCGCGCCTCCCGCTCCTGAAGCGCGCGGGCGTCACGGCGGTCGGCCTCGACAAGTTCCCCCGCCTCACCGACTACCTGGTCCCGGCGGGCGTCCGCATCGCCGATGCGTCGCGCGTACGCCTCGGCGCGCACCTCGCGCCCGGCACCACGGTGATGCACGAGGGCTTCGTGAACTTCAACGCCGGCACGCTCGGCGCCTCGATGGTCGAGGGCCGCATCTCGCAGGGCGTCGTCGTGGGCGACGGCTCGGACATCGGCGGCGGCGCCTCCATCATGGGCACGCTCTCGGGCGGCGGCACGCAGCGGATCACGATCGGCGAGCGCGCGCTGCTCGGCGCGAACTCGGGCGTCGGCATCTCCATCGGCGACGACAGCGTCGTCGAGGCCGGCCTGTACGTGACCGCGGGCACGAAGGTCGTGCTTCCCCAGGGCACCGCGGACTCGGCGGGCGAGGCCGTCGAGGTGAAGGCGGTCGAGCTCTCGGGCGTCGCGCAGCTGCTCTTCCGTCGCAACTCGCGCACGGGTGCCGTCGAGGCGCTCCCCCGCGAGGGCTCCGGCATCGTGCTCAACGCGGCGCTCCACGCGTAGCGGGGCGGGGAGCACGCGCTCCCCGCTCGCGCGCTCGCGCAGAAACGGCTGCGGGCCCGGC
>NZ_AYMV01000021.1 GCF_000633415.1 Leucobacter sp. PH1c
CGGGGGGCCCCCCGCCGCACCCCGCCCGGGGGTGCTGAGTGAGCCAACGCTGGTCGCTTCGCGAAGTGCCTAGAGCATCGACTGGGGGAGACCGAGCGAACGATTGCTGCACTAGCCTTCGAGCGGGGAGGGGGCGAACCTCAGGAGTGAACGAGCGCGCATGGAACCCCAGTCCCTTGAGCATTCCGGTCGGTGTGAGGACTGGATTCGGCGAGATGAGGGCTACTTGCCGCGTCGATTTTCGCGAACCGTCGTCATGCTGCATCCGGGTGCGACCGCGACCGGCAATCGAGAGGTCCCGTTTGCCGCCCCGAATCCGAACAACGTGCGATGTGACGAAGAGGTCGAGCTGGCGTTTGATGCGGCACTGCTCGATGTGTTTCCGGAGTCCACGCCGTGTCGATACGCCTTGTATGGAGGGTTTGCGCGGTACCCGGAGCGTCGGAGGCTCGAGGAGCTGGGATTGCTGAGGATTTCAGGGAGGCTTGACTACTTCGTGGGAAAAGGCCCGCTGGGATCGCACCTGTTCGCGGCCACAGACGAGCTGTTCGGAGGCTTTCTTCCGCTCGCGTTCCTCTGGGCAGAGGACGAGAGCTGGTTCGTGGCTTCGCCTCCTGACCTCGACTTCACCGCGGTCGGCTGCACCGACCAACTTGCCACGCGCCTGCTTGACGACGACGCGCTTCACGCGTTCGAGTGGTCGGGCTGAGGAGCCCTCGGTGAGCGGATCCGATTCTCGGGTTCGAGAGCGGGGCATGAGCCTGTGTGGATCTTGCCCCGCCCTGTTCTGAGCGCGGGTCAGCGGCCGGCGGCGGGAGCGTCAAAGAGCCCCGCCCCGCCGCACACGCCCGTGTCGGGGAGAACGAGGTCAACGCGTTCCGCCGCCTCGCGGTCGCCAGCGATCGCTGCGACGACGCTGCGCACCTGTTCGAACCCCGTCAGAGCGAGGAACGTGGGAGCGCGGCCATAGGACTTCGCGCCCACAATGTAGAGCCCGGGGTCGGGCTGCTCGAGGTCAGTCGCACCCGTGGCCCGGATGGATCCGCAGGAGTGCAGGTTCGGGTCGACCTCCGCGGCGATCCTCGACGGTGCCTGCATACGCATGTCGAGGTCGAGCCGGACCTCTGAGAGGAACGAGAGCTCGGGGCGGAAGCCGGTCGCGACGAAGATCCGCGCAGCAGGATCCAGCCGGCGGCCGTCCTCGGCAACGAGCACCGCCTGCCCGTCTTCGATCTCGATCCGCTCGGTGCGGAATCCGGTCACGAGGTCGACGAGGCCCTCCTCGACCGCCTGCTTCGCGCGCTGGCCCAGCGCGCCGCGCTCGGGGAGCTCGTCTGCGCTACCGCCGCCGAACGTGTTGCCGATCGTGCCGCGACGCAGCACCCACGTGATCCGAGTTCCTGGCTCCCGCTTCGCCACTCGCGACAGGATCCCGATCGTCGTTGCCGCCGAGTGGCCGTTGCCGACGACCACGACGTGCCGGCCCGCCAGGGTGCTGGCGTCCTCGCTGGCGGGCATGCGGTGCTCCATGAGACCCGCCTCGATCGCGGCGCGCTCGCCGAGTGCAGGGAGCCCGTCAGCGCCGGCGGGATTGGGTGTCCGCCAGGTGCCCGATGCGTCGATCACGGCGCTCGCTTCGATCCGCTCCTCCGTGCCGTCCGCGCGCTCGATGTGCACGACGAAGGGCTGCTCGGCTCGGCCCCCGTCAACGGAGAGATCTCGGCCCCTGCGGCCGACGCCGACGACCCGCGTCCCGGAACGCACGCGGTCGCCAAGGGCGTCGGCGAGCGGTGCGAGGTACTGCTCGATCCACTGCGCGCCGGTCGGATAACCCTGCGTCGGAGCCGACCATCCGGTCGGCTCCAGCAGCCGCCGTGATGCGGCATCCGTGAGTTCCGTCCAGGGCGAGAACAGGCGCACGTGCCCCCACTCGGCAACGGCAGATGCTGCGGTAGCGCCGGACTCCAGAACGAGCGGCTCGAGTCCGCGCTCCAGGAGATGAGCGGCTGCGGCCAGTCCCTGCGGACCAGCACCAATGACGACAACGGGACTCACTGCAACCTCCATGCATTGATGTTCTTCAATATGAGACAAGGAGATTCTGTCCTTCGCATCGACAGATGTCAATACGTGGTGCAGAATGGGGTCATGCCTCATCCGCCGGTCACCCTCGACGCCGCTGCCGCGTCATGCTGCGCCCCCGGCCAGGCGATGGATGACAGTGCGGCCCGCGATCTCGCGAAGGTCTTCAAAGCGCTCGGCGATCCGACGCGGGTGAAGCTGCTGGCGATGATCATCGCCAGCAGCGCCGGCGAGATGTGCGTCTGCGACCTCACCGACCCCGTGGGTCTGTCGCAGCCGACGGTCTCCCACCACATGAAGCTGCTCGTCGCGGCGGGGCTCGTTGCTCGCGAGCAGCGCGGAAAATGGGCCTACTACCGGCCCACGACCGGTGCGCTCGCCGACGCGGTGCAGGCGCTGCTGGGCTGAGCGTCCACGCCGCTCGGGCGCCACGGGGGTGCCGCCCGTGCCACGTCAGGTGCACACGGGGTTCGCGAGCCGGGTGTGTTGACGTGAATTTTCGCGTCGTCGCAGAAAATTTGTGACATCTCCCCGAGAGAGACCGTCCTATGTGCAGAGCGTTGTTCTTCGCTCGCTGGACAGCGCGGCCGGCGGCCGTGCTTCTGCATCTTGGAGGTAGTTCTGATGGTTACGAATGATGTGAACGCAACGGGTACTCCTGAGGAAAGCGCGTCGGCGCAGCGCCGGGGAAGCTCCGCGGGCTCGTCACGAGTGGATCGCGCGCCTGCGGTCGGACACGCTTCGGCCGACGCAGAGGCGTCAGCGGGGCGGACGACCATCGCCGAGGGCGTGGTCGCGAAGGTCGCGGGGATCGCAGCTCGCGAGGTGTCCGGCGTTCACGCACTCGGCGGCGGCGGGGCTCGCGCGTTCGGCGCGATCCGTGACGCCGTGAACGCGACGGACCTCACCCAGGGCGTGAAGGTCGAGGTCGGGGAGACGCAGGCCGCGGCGGACATCACGATCGTGGTGGACTACCCGGCTCCGATCCAGGAGGTCGCCGATAACGTTCGTGCCGCGGTGACCGACGCGATCAGCCGACTCGTCGGCCTGCAGGTCGTCGAGGTGAACATCGATGTGAACGATGTCCACCTCCCGAGCGATGACGCTGACGACGATACCGAATCGCGCGTCTCATGAACTCGACGCTGACCGGGGCTCTGGTTGGCGCGGTGCTGGCGTTCGCTGCGCTGATCTTCGGGTTCTGGGGATTCCTCCTGGTTTCGCTGCTCATGGCGATCGGAGCTCTGACCGGGCGTGTGATGTCGGGTCAGCTGGACTTCCGTGCCCTCGCAAGTGCGTTCACAGGGAGGCGGACCTCGTCATGAGCCTGCTGGCCGGTGAATCCCCGAGCGCTGCGGGACCCCTCGATTCCGGTCTTCGGACGCCCGGCACGGTTCGGGTGCACGAGCGAGTCATTGACAAGGTCGTGCGGGAAGCCTCAGCGGGCGCCATCGGTGTCTCTCGGGATGACGTGAGCGTCGAGGTCGCAGAGTGGGGCGGAGGCCTGGCCGTGAGAATCGCAGCGAAGCTCCCCGCCCCGGATCTCAGCGATCTCACGGCGGTCGAGGCCGCAGTGCCGGTGATCGACCGGGTGCGCGTGCTGCAGTCCGAACTCTCGGCAGAATTCGCGAGGGTGACGGGACGGGAGATCCGCCGAGTGTCGTTCACCGTCACGGGCGCGATCATCCCCAAGCGAAAGCGGGTGAATTAGATGACGAACACCGTGCTGAAGCGCGTGGTGCGCAGAGAGACGCACTCGCCGCGCACCGTGGTGACCGTGATCGTGCTCGTGATCGTCGCCGGTGCCGCGATCCTCGCGGGTGTCGAGATCGTGCTCCATCTGCTCGGGCTCGGCCCATGGGTCATCGCGCCTGAGGCCGCGCTCACGTGGTTGCGGGAGCTGCCGGTCCAGCCGCAGGGCGTGGTCGTTGCGGGAGGGATCCTCGTCGCGATTGCCGGGGTGATCCTCGTGTGGTTCGCCATCGCCCCGGGCCGGAGGCCGAGGCACGAGCTCGGATCCTCGTCGCACGCTGTGATCGTCGACAACGGCGTACTCGCGTCGTCATTGGCGGAGCGCGTGCGGCGTGAACTGGATCTCGCCCCGGGCGCGGTCGTCGTCGGCGTCGGTCATCTCGGCGCGGATGTCACCGTGAGGCCTGAGCCCGGGCACCGGCTCGACAAGAGCGAGGTGCGTGCGGTGGCCGAGTCGGAGCTGGCCGCCTACGAAATGTCTCCCCGGGTGAAGGTACGGGCACGAGTGCTGCACGTTGAAGATGCGGAGGGCCGATCATGAACACGACGAACCG
Organism: Leucobacter sp. PH1c; assembly: GCF_000633415.1. GTDB lineage: Bacteria > Actinomycetota > Actinomycetes > Actinomycetales > Microbacteriaceae > Leucobacter. Next base: position 4,389 of record NZ_AYMV01000021.1, read on the forward strand.
TGGAGTGAACCGAGCGATCCTCTGCGTGGTCGGCCTCCTGCTGATCGGAATCGGCGGAGCAGGAGTGCTGGCCAGGCTGTGGCCAGCAGCCGGCGAGGTCTGGACGCGCTGGTCATCGGCCGGCGTGGACTGGATGGTGCGCGCGGATCAGTCGTCGCGGGTGTCGGACTCGACCACGCTGAGCTGGTTCACACTGGCGGTGCTTGCGCTGCTGCTCCTGCTCGTGGTCATCGCGGTGATCGTCATCGCGAGGCTGGGAGGCGGACGCAGCAGCGTGGTGATCCGCGAAGAGGCGGGCAGCGGGGCGCACGGGGCGGTCACGATCCGGCATGGATTCGCCGCCGACGCGATTACCCAATCGCTTGCGTCGGATGACGCAATCCTCTCCGCGAAAGTGAGTGCCCGCAGGCTGTGGGGCACCGACGTCCTCCACGTGAGCGTTACGCCGCGGCAGAACGTCTCACCCGCGGAGGTTGCTGCGACGGTGACTGGACTCGTCGACCGTCTGGCGACTCTCCTGGGGCGTGAACTCGCGACGGTCGTCACGATCCACTCCGGGATCCGCTCGAAGCTCGCAGCGGACCAGTCCCGAGTCCACTGATCCCCGGAGTGCGGGGGAGACGAAAGGAAGAACGCGATGCGGAAGAACATATTGATCCTCGCGGTGATCGCTGGAGCCGCCTATCTCGTCGGCGTCGAATCGGCGAAAGCGCGCGGGAAGAACTATGAAGACGTGCGGCACCAGTTGGAACGCCTCTGGACGAATCCCGAGGCGAAGAAGTCGCGCAAGCGCATGGCGAAGAACGCCAAGAAGTCGCTCGAGAAGGCGCGCAAGAGCCTCCTCGGCAGCTGAACGTGAGAGCGGCACGGCGCCGCTCTTCACCCCGCTCTCAGAGCCAGAGAGCGCCGCAGAGAACGACACGAAAGGAACGCGAACGATGAGCGCTGGAGACAAGATCAAGGCCGCCGCGGACAAGATCACCGGTCAGGTGAAGGAGACGGTGGGCAAGGCCGCCGACGATGACCAGCTCGTCGCAGAGGGCCGAGCGGACCAGGCGAAGGGCACCATCAAGGAGAAGGTCGAGGACATCAAGGACATGTTCACGAAGTAGCCACCCCACCCGGGTGGGCAGGCACGCCCACCCGGGTCACCCCGTTGCACTCAATTGAAAGGAGAACCCCCGTGGGTTTCTTCAGCTTCCTCATTCTCGGGCTGCTCGCCGGCGCGATCGCCAAGCTCATCCTCCCCGGCAAGCAGGGCGGCGGCTGGTTCGTCACGCTGCTCCTCGGCATCGTCGGCGCGATGCTCGGTGGATGGCTCGGCGGCCTCATCTTCAACGTCAACCTGCAGGGTTTCTTCAACCTCTCGACCTGGCTGCTCGCGATCGGCGGCTCGATCCTGGTGTTGCTCATCTACGGCATGATCGCCGGTCGCCGTGCAGACAAGTGAGACAAGCTCACAAGATGTGGACGAACTGTGCGATACCGATGAGGATGAAGGAGGATGGGCAACCGCAAGGTCGACCAACGACCCTGGGAGGAGGCGCCCTTCCTATCAGGGGGATGAAGGATGAGCAGTGAGCCGTACCCGAGCCCATTGGAATCGGCGGGCGACCGGATCATCGTCGGACGCGCCGCAGACGGAGACACCTCCGCCTTCGCCGTGCTCGTTCGGAGGTACGCCCCGATGATGCGGGCATATGCGAGGAGGATCCTCCCCGGCAGCGCTGACGTCGACGATGTCGTCCAAGACGCGTTCATCACCGCCTGGGACCAGATCCCGAATCTGGAGGATTCGGAGAAGGTCTGCAGCTGGCTGATGCGGATCACCGGTCGAAAAGCGATTGACCGCATCCGGTCGACCCGACGCCACTCCGACCTGAGCGAGATGGAGCTTCCCGCACCGGACCGGATGGCGCCGCCCCGGCAAGTCGAAGCGCGAGCAGGGATCGCGGCGCTGAGCGACGCGATCACCCAGCTCCCCGATGCCCAGCGCGAATGCTGGGTGCTCCGAGAGCTGGGCGACTACAGCTATGAGGAGATCGCCGACGAACTGGACCTCCCGATGTCAACGGTTCGGGGTTTGCTCGCCCGTGCGCGAAAAGACATCATTGTTCGAATGGAGCAGTGGCGATGAATCACAGTGATAGCCCTGATCCGCAGACCAGCTTGACCGAGCTCGGCGATCTCGACGGACACACCATCGAAGAGCTCTCCGACTACCTCGACTCCGCACGCACCCCTGCCGACCCCTCGATCGAGGGCTCTCCCGGCTGCCGCATCGCCCTGGACGCTCTGAGCCGACTTCGCGAGCTCACCCCAGAACTCCTGGCTGCCGACCTCGCAGCGGAGGCTGCGCCCGACGAGAGCTGGGTGCAGAAGGTGCTCTCCGGCATCGCCCTGGATGCGCGCGCTGGGCGACGCATCCCCCTGAGCACCGCCAGGCCCGACGCGGATCTCGGCATCACCGAGGGCGCTGTCCGGGGAGCGATCAGGGCCGCGGAGCGCACCGTGCCCGGCGTCGTGTTCGGCACCTGCCGCTTCGACGGAGACGTCACGATCCCGGGGGAGCCGGTGCGTGTTCGCGTCGAAGTCAGCGTCCCCTACGGGCAGCCGATCCCAGATCTCGTCGACCGCCTCCGCGAGGAGATCCGCACTCGCCTCCTGGCGCACACAGCATTGGCCGTGACCGGCATCGACATCACGGTGCAAGACATCCAGCAGTTCCAGAACCGGACGGAAGGACACCGATGACCGAGCCGACGGATCGGACTCTGGCCGCGGACATTGAAGCGGCCGTGCGAGAGGTGCCGGGCGTCGCCTCGGTCTTCCGGGCAGGCGGACGGATCTCCCAGGCGGTTGACGCCGGTGCCCAGCTCCTCGGAGTCCAGCAGGAGGATGGCTCGCTCATCCGCTGGGAGCACAGCCCGAGCGAGGGCTCGCGTGTCGAGGTCGCGATCGGCGTGCAGAACGCGCCGGGCGCCGCTGACACCAGTGATCGAGTGCACGCAGCCATCGCCGAGCTGTGCGCTGATCGCGGGTATCCCTCGGTGAAGCTCCACCTCACCGTCGTGCACATCGACGAAGGCCCTCCGGCGCCTGAGCGGAGCGATCGCTCGTCCTGAGAGGAGCGAACGCTCGTCCTGAGGTGCGCTCGGTGCGCCGCGGGCGGTGCGCCGCGGTCGGCGCGTCGCGGTCGGTGCGTCGCGGTCACGTGTTCATTCGGCGGAATGGACTCCAGTGCAGACGGTGCGGCTGTGGGAACTCCTGCGAGAGACGAATCGTCCGTGACCCCTTGCGCGTTGAGGACGTGGGCGCAGGAGTCCCCACCTGTGCCAGAGACCTCAATTGGGCCGTCCAGCGTCAGTGTGTGAGATATGGGCGGGTGGCGCTCGCGGCAGCGCGTGACACCACTGCGGGCTGACTGCTCGGCGAGGTCGACGATGATCGTCGACCTGAGCACCTGAGGGTAAAGAAAAAGGCTCCCACCGCCGAAGCGATGGAAGCCAGTGTTGCAGTGCCCCCGGAGGGATTCGAACCCCCGACCTACGGTACCGGAAACCGGCGCTCTATCCCCTGAGCTACGGAGGCGAGCATGTGCAACCCCACCAGCCTAGCGCACAACGCGGCGCCCGCGCGCACGCGCCGCGACCGGGGCGTGCCGCGCTCGGGACTAGAATGAGTCCTTGTGACGCCACAAGAACTCTCCTCCGCCCTTGCCCGCATCGTGACCGACCTCGTGGGGGCCCGCGGCCTCGACCTCGTGGTCACCGATTCCGATACGCAGGTGGAGCGACCCAAGAACCGTGACCACGGGGATTGGGCCTCGAACGTGGCCATGAAGTTCGCGAAGCGCCTCGGGACGAACCCGCGCGAGTTCGCCCAGGAGGTAGCCACGGCCGCGGAGTCGATCGACGGCGTGGCGAAGGCCGAGGTCGCCGGTCCCGGCTTCATCAACCTCACCCTCGACGCCGCGAGCGCGGGCGAGACGGCCCGTCGTGTCGTCGAGCAGGGCGAGAACTACGGCCGCAGCGACGTGCTCGCCGGTCAGCGGATCAACCTCGAGTTCGTGTCGGCCAACCCGACGGGCCCGCTCCACATGGGGCACACGCGCTGGGCGGCGCTCGGCGATTCGACGGCGCGCGTGCTGCGTGCGGCCGGCGCCGAGGTGACGAACGAGTACTACATCAACGACGCCGGCGCGCAGATGAACAAGTTCGGCCGATCGGTGCTCGCCGCCGCACTCGGTGAGGACGCGCCCGAGGACGCGTACCCGGGGGAGTACATCCAGTCGCTCGGCGCCCGCGTGCGCGAGCAGATCCCGGGTCTCGCCGAGCTCGCCGCAAGCGACCGTGACGCGGCGCTCGAGCAGGCGCAGGAGCTCGCCTACCAGCTGCAGCTCGCGGAGATCAAGGACTCGCTGGAGCGCTTCAATGTGCACTTCGACGTGTTCTTCTCGGAGCGCACGCTCCACGCCGACGGCGAGGACGGCGAGCCCAGCCGGATCGCCGCCGCGATCGATCGCCTCCGCGAGCAGGGGCACGTCTACGAGGAAGACGATGCGATCTGGGTGCGCACCACCGCATTCGGCGACGACAAGGACCGTGTCTTCACGCGCGGCAACGGCGTCTACACCTACTTCGCCGCCGATGCTGCGTACTACCTCGACAAGATGGATCGCGGTTTCACCGAGAAGATCTACCTGCTCGGCGCCGACCACCACGGCTACATCGGTCGCCTCACCGCGATCGCCGGCGCCGCGGGCGACGACATCGAGACGAGCATCACGGTGCTCATCGGTCAGCTCGTCAACCTGAACGGCGCGCGCCTGTCGAAGCGCGCGGGCAACATCATCGAGCTCGACGATCTGCTCGAGTGGCTGGGCACGGATGCGCTCCGCTACTGGCTCGCACGCTACCCGGCGGACTCGCCGCTCGCGCTCGACGGCGAGAAGCTCCGCAGCCGCTCGAACGACAACCCGGTCTTCTACGTGCAGTACGCGCACGCGCGCACCTGCGCCGTCGATCGGAACGCCGCGGCTGCCGGGCTGGATCGCAGCGCGTTCGCCCCCGAGCTGCTCACGCACGAGACGGAGACGGAACTGCTCGGCAAGCTGCAGCAGTACCCCGGCATCGTCGCGGGCGCCGCGGAGCTCCGCGAGCCGCACCGCATCGCGCGCTTCCTCGAGGAGTTCGCCGCAGCGTTCCACCGCTGGTACGACAACTGCCGCGTGCTGCCCATGGGGGACGAGCCGATCACCGATCTGCACCGCACCCGCCTGTGGCTGAACGATGCCGCGGGTCAGGTGCTCCGCAACGGCCTCGACCTCATCGGCGTGAGCGCGCCCGAGCGCCTCTAGCCGGGAATCGCTAGGCTCGGACCATACATCGATCCGAGGGGGCACGCGCATGGCGAAGGGCACGTCCAGCTGGTGGAAGAAGCTGTTGGGCGTGCTCATCGCGCTCGCAGTGCTCGCGGGGGCCGCTGAGTTCGGCTTCCGCATGTTCCTCCCGGGGCTGATCGAGGGCGCGGTGCGCTCACAGCTGGGGCTCTCGGGGGATCACCCTGTCGACGTGGAGCTCGGGGGATCCGCGCTGCTCCATGCCGTGCAGGGCGGCGTCGGCGACGTGACGGTCTCCGTCCCGGCGGCGCCGCTCACCGACGGGATCGTGGCCGACGCTGAAGTGCACGCGGGCCTCGTGCCCTTCAACCCGCTCACGGGGGAGATCCGCGACGGATCGCTGCGCTTCACGGTGCCGCAGGACCAGATCGGGCCGGTCGTGTCCCTGCTCACGAAGGGTGTGGCGACCACGGGCGAGGTGCGCGACGGCGATCTGCTGGTCGGGCGCTCGATCCCGTTCCTCGGGCAGGAGATCCCGCTCACCATCGCGCTCGGCGTGGGTGTTGCCAACGGCGACGTGGTGCTCACCCCGAAGCAGGTGAGCGCGGCGGGCCTTGACCTCACGTCCGAGCAGATCGCGCAGGCGACGGGAACGCTGCTGGATCCGGTGCTGCGTCCTGAGCCGATCTGCGTGCGGGATCAGCTGCCCGCCGGGGTCACGCTGACCGGGGTGGAGTTCTCGAGCACGGGATCGATTACGGTGTCGGCGGACCTGGCGCCGACGGCGGTGTCGGATCCGAAGCTCCGCGCCAAGGGCGTCTGCGGCTAGCGGACTCGCGTCGGCATAGCTCCCGGGGTGCCCGCGCTCGCCGCGCCCCGAGACTCTCGGCGCCCCCAATTTCTCGGCGCCACCAATTTCTCGGAGAAATCCGAGATCTCGGAGTTTTGGGTGGGGGAGGCTCCGAGCGATCTGATTTCTCCGAGAAATCGGAGGGTGGCTCGCGCGCCACGTCCCTCCCACGCGATCCGCACACGCCCAATTTCTCGGAGAAATCCGAGATCTCGGAGTTTTGGGCGGGGGAGGCTCCGAGCGATCTGATTTCTCCGAGATATCGGAGGGTGGAGCGGGCAATCCGCACCCCGCGCGCAAGCCGCCCACCGCGCGCAGCCCGGCGACCCCTCCCTACGCGCCCGCGGCGCGCAGCGCCAGCCAGGCCGCTGCGCGATCGTCGGCGCGGTCGAGGAAGAGCCCGGTCAGCTCCTCGATCCGCCGGATCCGGGAGACGAGCGTCTGCCGGTGGATCCCGAGCCGTTCGGCGCTCGCCCGATGCGCGCCGAGCTCCGCGAGGAACACGCGCAGCGTCTCGGTGAGCTCGCCGTGCGCGCCCGCGCCGTCGCGGAGCGGATCCAGCACGCTCGCAATCTCCCGCCCGGCGAGCTGGTCGAGTGCGGAGAACACGAGCCCCACGGTGGGGAGCGCGCCGAACTCCACGGTCGGCACCGCGTCCTCGAATGCGGCGTCGAGCGCCTGCTTGGCCTGCACCGCGCTGCGCGCGAGCGCGTCCACGGGGGCCGGTGAGCCGACGCCCAGGTGGAGGCGGCTGCCCGCCACGGGGGAGAAGCCCTGCACGCGGGCGAGAATCTCGGGCGTCAGTTCGGGGCGCATGAAGCCGCGCACGCGGCCGTGCCCCGCGGCGAAGACGTGCTCGGCGCCGAGCTCGTCGAACCAGCGGCGCAGCAGCCGCTCGGCGTCGATCGTGCGCGTCTTGGCGCCCAGTTCGAACGCGGTGAGCGTCGAATCGTGCACGCCCCAGCGGTGCAGCAAGCGGGGCGCCTCGGGGCCGCCAGCGAGCAGGATGTCGAGCAGTGCTCCGCGGCCGAGGTGCTCGGTGAGCGAGGGGTCGTGCGTGCGGAGGAGGAGGTCGAAGAGCGCGGCGGCGAGCGAGGCGAGGTCGCGCGCGTGGCTCGTGCGGCTCGAGCGCGTGGCCACGACGAGGCGGCCCGCGAGATCCCGGTCCGATCCGACCTGGTGCAACTGCAGACCGTGGTGGCGCACGCGCACGGGGCGTCCGGTCGCGACCGCGATCGCGTCAGAGACGTGCAGTCGGCCGGCCCCGGCGCTCGCGATGAGCTGGCCCTGCGGGTCGAGGAGCACCGCCCAGCCATCGATGCGGTGCGCGAGCTCGGCGATCACCGCGGTGATGCCGCCGCGTCGCGCGACCTGGGTGAGCACGTTCATCCCCGCGGTGACCAGGCGGTCCGCCGCGGCCCGATCTTCCGCGATGATCGTGGTGAGTGTGGAATGGAGTGCCACGTCCGCGAGCTCGGTGCCGAGGATCGCGGTCATCCCGTGGCGGGCGAGCGCCGCCGCGAGTTCGGGATCGCTGCTCGGGGTCACGTACACCGCGCCGAGCAGCGCCTCGCGGGCGGCCCCACCGGCGTCGAGTCGCGCGACAAGATCCTGATCAGGCCCGGTTATGAGCGTGGCGTAGTTCGGGTTCCCCACGACCACGTACGCGTGCAGCGCGGTCACGCCATCGACGGGTGTGCGCTCATCGAGACGCTGTGGGACGCAGTGTCCGCCGACCGCGCGAACCACGGCGGAGAGATCGAGTGCCATGCCGGGAGTGTACCAAGTGACGATCCATGATCCCGAGATTCGACAGTTGGCTCAGTGACAGTGCGGTGCGCCGGTCCGTACGATCGCCTGAGTCGTCCTCGCGGGGCGCCGCACCCCGGTCGCCCGCGAGCCGCATGAAACGAACAACGAAGGAGTTTTCCTGATGAAGGCTGTGGTGTTCCGCGATCCGGAGACCCGCGTCGAGGTCGTCGACGTCGACCTCTCTGCCCCGAAGGCGGGGGAGGTGCGCGTCAAGATCGCCGCCGCCGGCGTCTGCCACTCGGACCTGCACGTGAAGCGCGGGGAGTGGGACGCTCCCGCCCCCATGGTGATGGGCCATGAGGGCTCGGGCGTCGTCGTCGAGCTCGGCGAGGGCGTCACGTCGCTCGCCGTCGGCGATCACGTCGTGCTGAGCTGGGTGCCGCCGTGCGGTGAGTGCCGGTACTGCCTGCAGGGCCACGAGGCGCGCTGCCAGAAGGTCGCGACCGTCGTCGCGCCGCAGGGCGTGCTCTTCGACGGCACCTCGCGCCTGAGCAACGGCGAGGAGCCGCTGCACCACTACCTCGGCGTCTCGTCGTTCGCCGAGGAGGCGATCGTCCCCGCGTCGGGCGCCATCAAGGTCCGCGATGACGCGCCCCTCGACGTCATCGCCGTCGTCGGCTGTGCAGTCGCCACGGGCGTGGGCGCCGTGCTCAACACGGCCGCCGTCGAGCCTGGAGCCACCGTCGCGGTGATCGGCTGCGGCGGCGTCGGCCTCAACGTCGTGCAGGGCGCCAAGCTCGCCGGCGCGGAGCGGATCATCGCGATCGACGTCGTCCCCGAGAAGACCACCATGGCGCTCCAGTTCGGCGCGACCGACCGGATCGACGCCTCCGAGCGCGACGCGGTCGAGCAGCTCTTCGAGCTCATGCCCGACGGCGTGGACTACGTCTTCGACGCGATCGGCCGCACCTCCACGACGGAGCAGGCGATCCAGATGCTCGGCCTCGGCGGCGCAGCCGTGATCGTCGGCCTGCCCCCGACGGGCGCGAAGGCCTCGTTCGAGCCGCTCGTGCTCGCGGAGGCGGATCAGCGCATCCTCGGCTCGAACTACGGTTCGGTGCGCCCCTCGATCGACATCCCCGCGCTCGTCGACCGCTACATGGACGGCCAGCTGAAGCTCGATCCGCTGATCTCGGGGCGCCGCTCGCTCGACGACGCGGCCGAAGCCCTCGACGACCTCGAAGCCGGCGGCGTTCTGCGCACGCTGCTCATTCCGTAAGACACTCACAGGAGAGAACATGTCTCAAGTTACCGACCGCAAGGTCGACGCCGGACTCCGCGAAGGAGTGATGTCCGGCCCCGAGCTCGCCGCTCAGGCGATCGCGAGCATCGCGCCCAGCGCGGTTATCGCCTTCACCGCCGCCTCGATCTTCCTCGGGGCGGGCAACGGCACGATGTTCGCGTTCGTGCTCGCCACGATCGTGATCCTCTGCGTGGGCTACATCGTCTCGATGTTCGCCCGCCGTCACGCCTCCGCCGGCTCGCTCTACACCTACGTATCGAAGGGCCTCGGCCCCACGGGCGCATTCGCCGCCGGCGTCGCGCTGCTCATCGGGTCCTGGGGCATCGCCGCGGGCTCCCTCGGCGGCGCCGTCGCCTACATGTCCGACCTGCTGCAGATCTTCGGAATCTCGGAGGCCGGCAGTACGGGGTGGCTCATCGGCCTCGCGATCGTGATCGGCGGCCTGGCCACCTTCTTCACGATCCGCGGGATCCGGATCTCGGCGCGCGTCTCGCTCGTCCTCGAGCTCCTGTCGGTGTTCATCATTCTCGTGCTGCTCATCACGGCGCTCATCTGGCTCGGGCCCGACGCGTGGGATCCCGCCCAGTTCTCGTTCGAGGGTGTGCCCTTCCAGGGCGTCGCCGCGGGCATGGTGCTCGGTATCCTCGGCTTCGTCGGCTTCTCCTCGGCCGACGCGCTCGGCCGTGAGGCGCGCAACCCGCACACCGCGATCCCGCGCGCCATTATGTGGAGCGCCGTCACGGTCGGCGTGCTCTACGTCTTCGCCGCCTACACGCAGATCGCCGTGCTCGGCGACGACCTCGGCAAGGTCGCGAGCCCGCTCCAGGCGATCAACGACCGGATCGGGATGCCCGGCTGGTTCGCGCCCGTGCTCGTCTTCGGCGTGGCCGCGTCGTTCTTCGCCGTGGTCGTGGCCCCGCTCAACGTGGTCGGCCGCATCCTCTACGTGATGGGCAAGGAGGGCGTGGTGCCCGAGCGCTTCGGCCGCACCCACGAGACCCACCTCACCCCGCACCGCGTGCTGCTCATCGCGGGCCCCGCGGCGATCGTGCTCGACGTGATCCTGCTCCTCATGGGGACGGCGCCGATGGACATCACCGTCTGGGTGGACACCTACGGTACCTATGGCTACATGGTGGCCTACGCGCTCGTGGCGATCGCCGGTGTCGTATACACGACCCGCGAGGGCATGAAGAACGGCATGATCTGGTTGTGCGCGGTCGTGGCCGTCGTGGCAATGGCGTACGTGTTCTTCGCGAACGTCTACCCCGTGCCCGTGTTCCCGATCAACGTGATCCCGTACCTCTTCGCAGCGACCATGCTGCTCGCGTTCCTCCGCTTCTGGTGGCTGAAGGCGAACCGTCCCGAGGTGCTCGCCCGGGTGGGCAACACGCACACCGAGATGATGGAGGGCGTGGGCTAAGCGGCCCGGCCTGCTCTCGCCCGCGGGTGCGCCGTGCGGTGCACCCACGGGCGAGAGGCCTCCGAAACAGGCGGAGAAATCGCGAATATCGGAGGGAGTCCCAGGATTCCCTCCGATATTTGCGATTTCTCCGAGAAAGCGGAGCGCGGCGCGGGAAGCTGTGTGTAGCCTTTGAGGTCCTCGCGGGCGCGGCTATCCTGAGCCCAAGCGAACGAAGGAGTTCATCAGCATGCCTCAGCGTCAGCGCGTCGTCATCGTCGGCGGCGGTCTCATCGGTCTCTGCTCCGCGCTCACGCTCAGCGCCGCCGGTCACCGGGTGACGATCATTGAGCGCGAACACCTCGGCGCGGGAGCCGCCACCGGCAACGCCGGCGAGCTCACGCCTCAGCAGGTCGCCCCGCTCGCCTCGCCGAACACGGTGCGGGACATCTTCGCGGGCCTGTTCACGCGCTCCTCCTACCTGTCGATCGCGTTCTCGCAGCTGCCGCGCCTCGCGGGGTTCGGGATCGGGTTCCTCCGGGCGGCAGGGGGTGCACGGGCGGCGCGCGGAGAGGCAGCGCTCGCGCAGTTCGCGGGTGAACTGCTGCCCGCACTCCACCGCTTCGCTGCGGTCGGCGCCGACATCTCGGGCGGCGGATCCGGCTACCTCATGACCTGCTCGGACGAGAACGAGCTCGCCGCCGCGCACCGCCGCTACACGGAACGCGCGGCGCGCGGCTGGGGGGAGGCGCCCGAGCCCGTGCTCCGGGGAGACGCGCTCCACGCGCAGGAGCCGAGCCTCGACCCGCGGGTCTCCGGCGGTTTCCTGCTCCCCGGCGAGTTCTCGCTCGACCCCGTGACGTTCGTCGCGAGCCTGGTCGGGCTGGTCGAGGCGGCCGGGGTCGAGGTGCGCACGGGGCTCACCGCCCGCCGGCTCGGCGCGGGCGCGAGCGTCGTCTGCACCGAGACGGGCGGGGCCGCCGACGGCGCCGCCACTCATGGCGCCGCCACTCACGGGGCCGCCGATGGCGCCGAGACCACGATCTCGGGCGACCGCGTCGTCATCGCCGCCGGCGCCTGGACCACCCCGATCCTGCGCCGCTCCGGGATCCGCTCCGCGCCCGTCGTCTCGGGCAAGGGGTACAGCTACACGGTGCCGGTCGAGCGGATGCCGCGTACGCTCATCCACTCGATGGATCGCCACTGCGTGGTCATCCCGATGCACGATCGCCTGCGCATCGTGGGGATGATGGAGTTCGACGGCCGCCCCGAGCAGCCGAACCGCGACCGCTTCGATGTGCTCACCCGCGCCGCGAGCGGGCTCCTCGCCGGAGCCGACTGGGCCGGCCGCACCGACGAGTGGGTGGGCGCGCGCCCCATGACCGCCGACGGCCTGCCGCTCCTCGGCCCCGTCGAGGGGCGGCCCGAGGTCATCGTGGCAGCGGGGCACAACATGCACGGGCTCTCGCTCGGCCCGATTACGGGCGAGGTGGTCGCGCAGCTCGTGGCGGGGGAGCGGCCCGCGCTCGGCGGCCGGACGCTCGACCTCGCCCCCTTCGCGGTGCGCCGCTGACGGACGGCCGTAACACTCCCGTTTCCGCATGTGCGGCACGCTAAGCTAAACGGGTCCGTTCTGAGCTCCGGCTCCGTTCGCACGGCTTCAGGGGCCAATCCGGGTCCGCTCGCCACTGGTCGCCCGTTGCGGCCCGCGAGCGTCGACGACACGATTCACACCCAGGAGCACACCATGACCCAGGCGACCCGCACGGACACGCCCAACGCGATCGACCCCCGCGTCTTCCCGCCGACCGCGCGCCGCGGCCGCAGCTGCGGCGAACTCAAGCTGGGCGGCATCCGCGCGACCGAGCTGACCGCCGAGTTCGGCTCCCCGCTCTACGTCGTCGACGAGGACGCTGCGCGCGCCCGCGCCGTCGAGGTGCGCAGCGCGCTCCAGACCGAGGCCGAGCGCGTGGGCACTACCGCGACGGTCTACTACGCGACGAAGGCGTTCCTCTGCGTCGAGGTCGCCCGGTGGATGGCCGAGGAGGGCCTCGCGATCGATGTGGCCAGCGGGGGAGAGCTCGCGGTTGCGCTCGCCGCAGGCGTCGATCCCGCGCGGATCGGGTTCCACGGCAACAATAAGTCCGAGCGGGAGATCGAGCGCGCGGTCGCCGCCGGCGTCGGCACGATCATCCTCGACAGCGAGTTCGAGACCGAGCGGGTCGCCCGCGCGGCCGCGCGCGCCGGGGTGCGCCAGCGCGTGCGCCTCCGCGTGAACAGCGGCGTCCACGCCTCGACCCACGATTTCCTCGCGACCTCGCACGAGGATCAGAAGTTCGGCCAGCCGCTCAGCGAGGCCCCGCGCCTGCTGCGCGACATCCTCCGCTTCGACACGCTCGACTTCGTCGGGCTCCACTGCCACATCGGCTCGCAGATCTTCGCGACCGACGGCTTCCGCGAGTCCGCGCGGCGCCTGCTCGGCGCATACCCCGAGCTCGCCGTGATCGCGGGCCGGCCGATCCCCGAACTCAACCTCGGTGGCGGCTTCGGCATCGCCTACACGAGCGCGGCCGCCGACGAGGCCCCCGACGTGGCCGACGTGGCCCGGGAGCTCGCGGACATCGTCGCGGAGACCGCGCGCGAGTGCGACGTGCCCCTGCCGCACCTCGCCTTCGAGCCCGGCCGCTCGATCATCGGCCAGTCGGGCGTGACGCTCTACACGGTCGGCACGACGAAGGCCGTGCAGCTCGCGGGCAGCGACGCCGCAGCCGATCCCGCCGATCTCGGCTACGCCGAGCGCCTCTACGTGAGCGTCGACGGCGGCATGAGCGACAACGCGCGCCCGGCGCTGTACGGAGCCGACTACCAGGTGCGCATCGCGAACCGCGAGAGCGACGCGGATCCCGCGCTCGTGCGCGTGGTGGGGAAGCACTGCGAGTCCGGCGACATCGTCGTGCAGCGCGACGTGCTCCCCGGCGACGTGCAGCCCGGCGACACCCTCGCCGTCGCCGCGACGGGCGCCTACTGCTGGTCGCTCTCGAGCAACTACAACTACGTCCCCCGCCCGCCGGTCGTCGCGCTGCAGGGCGGCTCCGCCCGCCTCATCGTGCGCGGCGAGACCGAGGACGAGCTGCTCGCCATGAGCGTGAGCCGCACCACGAACGACACCCCCCGATCGAACGGAGCAACCAAGTGAACGGATACCGTGACCTGCGCGTCGCGCTGCTGGGCTGCGGCTCAGTCGGCGCCCAGACGGCCCGCCTGATCCTCGAGCACGGCGATGAGCTGGCTGCGCGGATCGGCGCGCGACTGACGCTCGCCGGGATCGCCGTCCGCGACGTGAACGCCCGGCGCGACGTCGAGCTGCCCCAGGAGCTCTTCACCACCGACGCCGAGCGCCTGGTGCAGGGCGCCGACATCGTGATCGAGCTGATGGGCGGGATCGAGCCCGCGAAGACGCTCATCATGCAGGCGCTGCAGGGCGGCGCCGATGTCGTCACCGCGAACAAGGCGCTCATCGCGGCCCACGGCCGCGAGCTCTCCGACGCCGCCGAGCAGGTCGGCGCGCAGCTCTCGTACGAGGCGGCCGTGGCCGCGGCGATCCCGATCCTCCGCCCGCTCCGCGAGAGCCTCGCGGGCGATCACATCACGCGCGTGCTCGGCATCGTGAACGGCTCGACGAACTACATTCTCGACCGCATGGACCGCTTCGGCGACAGCTCGGAGGACGCGATGCGCGTTGCGAGCGAGCTCGGCTACCTCGAGGCGGATCCCACGCTCGATGTCGAGGGCTACGACGCCGCGCAGAAGGCGACGATCCTCGCGAGCATCGCCTTCCACACCGAGGTCCCCGTCGAGTCGGTGCACCGCGAGGGCATTGCGAACATCACGCTCGCGCAGATCGAGGCCGCGAAACACGCGGGCTACGTCATCAAACTGCTCGCCATCGCGGAGCGGATCACGGCGAGCGACGGCGTCGACGGCGTCTCGGCGCGCGTCTACCCGGCGCTCATCCGCCGCGACCACCCGCTCGCCGCGGTGCACGGCGGCAAGAACGCCGTCTTCGTCGAGGCTGAGGCCGCGGGCGAGCTCATGTTCTACGGCGCGGGCGCCGGTGGCGCGGAGACCGCGTCGGCCGTGCTCGGCGATCTCGTCTCGGCCGCGCGCCGGCACGTCGTCGGCGGCCCCGGCATCCCGGGCTCGCTCCACGCGGAGCTGCCGCTCCTCCCCGTCGGCGAGGTGCGCACCGCCTACCAGGTCATGCTCGAGGTCCGCGACCAGCCCGGCGTGCTCGCCGGCATCGCGGGGATCCTCGCGCAGCACGGCGTCTCCGCGGCGAGCGTCGAGCAGACCGGCGTCGAGGGCCAGGACGACCGCGCCGCGCTCGTCATCGGCACCCACGTCGCGCGCGAGGCCGATCTCGCCGCCATGGTCGAGGCGCTCCGCGGCTCCGACATGGTGCTCGACGTCACGAGCGTGCTGCGTCTGGAGGGTAACGCATGAGCGGCGCAGCGCAGCGCGCCGTCCGCGTCCGCGTCCCCGCGACGAGCGCCAACCTCGGCCCCGGCTTCGACACGCTCGGGATCGCGCTCGCCTACGGTGACGAGCTGACCGCCGTCACCCGCAGCGCCCCCGGCGCTCTCGTGCACGTCACGGGCGTCGGCGAGGGCGAGGTGCCCACCGACGAGACGAACCTCGTGGTCCGCTCCGCGGCGCACGTCTTCGAGCGGCTCGGGCGCCCGATGCCCGGTCTCGAGCTGACCGCCCACAACCGCATCCCGCACGGCCGCGGCATGGGATCCTCCGGCTCCGCGATCGTCGCGGGCGTGATGATCGCCGCGGGCCTCCTCGCGAGCGACCCCGAGGCGCCGATCGACCTCTCCGAGGAGCAGCTGCTCGCCTTCGCGACCGAGCTCGAGGGACACCCGGACAACGTGGCTCCCGCGCTCTTCGGCGGCCTCACGATCGCGTGGTCTACCGAGCACGGCCCCAAGTTCAAGCGCCTCATGGTGCACCGCGGGGTCGCCCCGCTCGTGCTCGTGCCGAGCTTCACGATGTCGACGGAGCTTGCCCGCAGCCTGCAGCCGAAGCAGGTGCCGCACGAGGACGCCGTGTTCAACGTGTCCCGCTCGGCACTCCTCATCGCGGCGCTCACGCAGAGCCCCGAGCTGCTCATGGAGGCAACGCAGGACCGCCTCCACCAGGACTACCGCGGCGAGGCGATGCCCGCGACGCGCGACCTGATCCGCGAGCTGCGCGAGGCGGGATTCCCCGCGGTCGTCTCCGGGGCGGGGCCCTCGATCCTCGTGCTCGCGGGCGGCCCGGCCGAGCGTCTCGCCGCGGCGGATCTCGTCGAGCAGCGGCACCCGGATTGGCGCGTGCTGCTCCTGGCAGTCGACACGAAGGGTGCTACAGTGGAGTCGATCCCCGCGTAGCCGCGCTCTCCATTGCGAGCGGTTCGGCTGCCCGGGACCGAGTCGATTTCGGCGCCGGTTCAGCAGCTTGAACCGGTCGCTGGTGAGCGGCTCTGGTCGCGGTGGTGGATCGTTTTCCTCACCGAGACGCGCATGTCCGGTGATCCCGACGCACCTCATGGTGCACCACCGCGGGGGAGCGGGCCGCAGCGCTCGCGCACACCCCACGGCGTTCCGAAAGGAAGAAACGTGGAATCCAACGTAGAAGACCAGAACACCGCTCCCGCAGCAGAGGAGACCGCGGCGCCGCGTCGCCGTGCTTCGCGTCGCGTGAGCGCGGCTGCAGGCGCGACGAGCGAGGCCGCGGTTACCGTGACGAGCGAGCCCGTAGCGGCCGCCGAGCCCGCGGCTCCGGCTGCCGAGGCCGCCGCCGAGGCTCCCGCTGCGGAGGCTCCGGCTGCTGAGGCCGCGCCGAAGAAGCGCGCGACGCGCAGCCGCAAGAAGGTGGAGGAGGCTCCGGCCGAGGCCGCTGCTGAGGCTCCCGCGGCTGACGCCGCTGAGGCGCCCGCCGCCGATGCTGCCGCTGCTGAGGCCGCTGCTGAGGCTCCGGCTGCTGAGGCCGCGCCGAAGAAGCGCGCGACGCGCAGCCGCAAGAAGGTGGAGGAGGCTCCGGCCGAGGCCGCTGCTGAGGCTCCCGCGGCTGACGCCGCTGAGGCGCCCGCCGCCGAGGCCGCTCCCGCCGCCGAGACCGCTCCCGCCGCCGAGGCCGCTCCGGCTGAGGCCGCGGACGCCGAGAAGCCGAGCCGCAACCGCCGCGGCCGCGGCCGCGGCCAGAAGAACGACGCCGAGACCGCCGAGAACGGTGCGGGCGAGACCGCGACCGAGGGCGACGACGCCGCCAAGGGCCGCGGGCAGAACCAGGCTCAGCAGCAGAACGGCGAGCGCGGCGGACAGGCCAAGAACGGCCCCGCCGAGCAGGGCACCCGCTCGAGCCGCACCCGCCAGCGCGACCGCAAGCGCCGTGGCGCGGGCGACGAGCTCGAGCTGGAGATCACCGAGGACGACGTGCTGCTCCCCATCGCGGGCATCCTCGACGTGCTCGACAACTACGCCTTCGTGCGCACGAGCGGCTACCTCCCCGGCACGAGCGACGTGTACGTTTCGCTCGGCCAGGTGAAGAAGTACAGCCTCCGCCGCGGTGACGCCGTCGTCGGTGCCATCCGCCAGCCCCGCGAGGGCGAGGGCGGCAGCCGCCAGAAGTACAACGCGATCGTGAAGATCGACTCGGTCAACGGCCGCTCGCTCGAGGAGAACGAGAAGCGCGTCGACGTTGCGGAGCTCACCCCCGTCTACGCCGCGCAGCGCCTCCGGCTCGAGCGCGCAGCCGACGCGCCGCTCGGCCGCTCGATCGACCTCGCCGCTCCGCTCGGCCTCGGCCAGCGCGCGCTCGTGGTGCTCCCGCCCCACGCCGACGGCACCGCGATCGTCACCGAGCTCGCCGCCTCCGTGAGCGCCACGTCGCCCGACGCGCACCTCATGGTCGTGCTCGCCGACGCGCACCCCGAGGACGTCACTCACCTCGAGCGCACCGTCCGCGGCGAGGTCGTCGCGGCGACGTTCGACCGCACCGCGGAGGATCAGGCGACGATCGCCGAGCTCGCGATCGAGCGTGCGAAGCGCATGCTCGAGCTCGGCCACGACGTGGTCGTCCTCCTCGACTCGCTGAACAGCTTCGCCCGTGCCTACGCGCAGGCCCAGCACACGCAGGCCCGCCCCGCGCACGACGAGCTCGACGAGTTCGCGCTCGGCCAGATCAAGAAGCTCCTCGCCGCCGCCCGCAACGTCGAGAACGGTGGCTCGCTCACCCTCCTCGCCACGGTGCACCGCGGCACGAAGATCGCCGCCGACGAGACGCTGCTCCGCGAGGCGCGCCGCGTCGCCAACAGCGAGATCCGGATCAAGAAGACCCGCGCCGGCCTCGCGCCCGCCGTCGACCTCGTCGACTCGCGCACGAGCCGCACGGCCGGGATCCTGAGCGAGGACGAGGCCCGTGTGCTCGAGGCGCTCCGCGCCGAGCTCCACGAGGACGACGACGCCGAGAAGAAGCTCGTCGCGCGCCTCCGCGAGACCGACTCCAACGCCGCGCTGCTCGCCGAGCTGCAGCGCACCGGGAAGCTCTCCTAGCGTCCCCGCGCGCACCGCGACCGATCACGGGTATCCGTCATCCTGCGCGCGCGGTGCTGGCCGTGGGGTCCACTCCGGTGGGCCCCACGGCTCCGGTCGCTTGAGCGCCGGGCGCAGGATGCGTGAACGAACCACCCCGGAGGAAACATGTTCGAACAGGTGACGGGGCTCCTCGCGGAGCACGAACAGCTGCAGGAAGAGCTCGCCGATCCGGCGCTGCACGCCGACGCCGCGCGCGCCAAGAAGGTCAACCGGCGCTACGCCGAGCTCAGCAAGATCAAGGCCGCGCACGAGCACTGGGTGCAGCTCGGCGAGGATCTTGAGGCCGCGCGCGAGCTCGCGAAGGAAGACGAGGCGTTTGCCGAGGAGATCCCCGAGCTCGAGACGGGCCTCGCGGAGGCGCAGGAGAAGGTGCGCCGCCTCCTGATCCCGCGCGACCCCGATGACGCCCGCGACGTGATCCTCGAGATCAAGGGCGGCGAAGGCGGGGCCGAGTCTGCGCTGTTCGGCGCCGACCTGCTGCGCATGTACATGTACTACGCGGAGTCGAAGGGCTGGAAGACCGAGATCCTCGAGAAGGACGAGAGCGACCTCGGCGGCTACAAGAACGTGCAGGTCGCGATCAAGGCGAACCCGAGCGATCCCTCGCAGGGCGCCTGGGCGCACCTCAAGTACGAGGGCGGCGTGCACCGCGTGCAGCGCGTCCCCGTGACCGAGTCGCAGGGCCGCATTCACACCTCGACGACGGGCGTGCTCGTCTACCCCGAGGTGGACGAGCCCGAAGAGGTCGAGATCCACCAGAACGACCTGAAGATCGACGTGTACCGCTCGTCGGGCCCCGGCGGGCAGTCCGTCAACACGACCGACTCCGCCGTGCGCATCACGCACCTGCCGACCGGCATCGTCGTTGCCATGCAGAACGAGAAGAGCCAGCTGCAGAACCGTGAGGCCGGCATGCGCGTGCTCCGCGCCCGCATCCTCGCGCGCCAGCAGGAGGAGGCGGCAGCCGAGGCGAGCGCGCACCGCTCGAGCCAGATCCGCACCATGGACCGCTCGGAGCGCATCCGCACGTACAACTTCCCCGAGAACCGCATCGCGGATCACCGCACCGGGTTCAAGGCGTACAACCTCGACCAGGTGATGAACGGCGCGCTCGATGCCGTGATCGAATCCTGCATCCGCATGGACGAGGAGTCGCGCCTGGCCGCACTCGGCCAGTAGCGCCTCCGGCGGCCGCGCGGCTCGGGTTTCGCTTCGTCCGCTCGGTCTGTGTGCTTCGCCCGTCCGCGCGTTCTGCGCGGACGGGCGAAGCTGTGCGCGGACCCGATCCCGTGCAGTGGACCGGCCCGGTGCGCGCGAATTGGTCTGCTCGGAACGCCGTTCCCCGCGTTACGCTGATGCCATGACTGACACCGCACTGCCCATCACCGGCCCCCTGGTTACGCTCCGCGCCTCGCGCGCTGACGACCTCGCCCCGCTCACCGCGATCCTCGACGAGCCCGAGGTGTCGTTCTGGTGGGTGGGCTACACGCCCGAGCGCGTGCAGGCGGAGTTCATCGATGACAATGCGAACGTGCGCATCATCGAGGTCGATGGCGAGTGCGCCGGCGCGATGTACGTGCTCCGCGGCCCCGACGCGGAGTACCCCACGACGGTGATGCACCTCTTCATCGGTACGCGCTTCCGTGGCCGCCGGATCGGGGAGGAGGCGCTCGCGCTCGCGATCCGCGCCGAGTTCGCCGACGGGATCACTCGCATCACTCTCGACCCGAACGTGAACAACGACGGCGCGATCCGCAGCTACGAGCGCCTGGGCTTCCGGCCCATCGGCGTGCTCCGCGACTATCAGGTGCGCCCCGGCGGCCACCTCGAGGACGCGCTGTTCCTCGACCTCACGCGCAGCGACTTCCCGGACGGCCCGCCGCTGCCCCCGCGCGCCGCCTAGTTCGAGGCGCGCCGCTGCGCGCTCGGGCTTCGCCCGTTTGCTTCTGGGTCCTTCTGGGTCATGCTCGCTGTCTCGCTGCCCACCCCTGTTTTCTCCCCGCCCGCCCCTCTCTTTTCTCGGAGAAATCTGAGATCTCGGATCCTTTTGGCTGTTTCGGTCCGAGATTTCTGATTTCTCCGAGGTTTCGACGGCTGAGGTGAGCGGGCAGCGGGCGGGAGGCCCGCCCCCACACACCCTCACCCGCCCGTCACCCGCCCCCGGCGCGAGCCGCGCGAACAGCCGGGTGCGGCGCTCGGCCGAGCGGCCGAGCGCAGGAGTAGCATGGGGGCATGCGCGCCGCCCGACCACTCCTTCCCTGGGTGGTGTGGGGGATGGCCGCCCTGCTCTACGCGGTGGCCATCATCAACCGTTCGTCGCTCTCGGCGCTCGGCCCCGCCGCGCAGGATCACTTCGGCATCGACGCGACCACGCTCGCGCTGTTCCCCATGATCCAGCTCATCGTCTACGCGGGCCTCCAGATCCCGGTGGGCGTGCTCCTCGACCGCATCGGCGCCACGTCGATGCTCCTCATCGGCTCGCTCCTCATGGTCGTGGGCCAGGCGCTCATGGCGACGGTCTCCGAGGTGAGTCTCGCGATCCTCGCCCGCGTGCTCGTGGGCGCCGGGGACGCGTGTACCTTCATCAGCGTGATGCGGATCCTCCCCGAGTGGTTCGCCCCCAGGCAGCTGCCGACCGTGAGCCAGCTCACCGGCCTCATCGGGCAGGCGGGCCAGCTCGTGTCGGTCGCCCCGCTCGCGCTCCTCGTGAGCGTCGCCGGCTGGATGACGGGCTTCCTCGGCCTCGCCGCCGTGGGGCTGCTCTCGGCGCTCCTCGCCGCGCTCGTGCTGCGGAACAAGCCGGGGCAGGGCACGTTCGCGGAGCGTCTCATCGGCCGCCACGGCCGGATCACGCGCACGGCCCGCGGCCTCGGCGGGCTGCATCAGGGTGGTGCCGTCGAGATGGCGCCGCCGAGCACGGAGATGCTGCCGGTCATCAAGGAGCCCCGCATGCGCGGGCTGAAGTTCTGGACGCAGGCGCGGCGCCTCCTGCGGCTCCCCGGCGTGCGGCTGGCCTACTGGGTGCACTTCACCTCGCCGTTTGCGATGAACGTCTTCCTGCTGCTCTGGGGCACCCCGTTCCTCGTGGGCGGGGTGGGCCTCTCGCAGCCCGCGGCTGGCGGCCTGCTCAGCCTCATGGTGGTGTCGTCGATGCTCGCGGGGCTCGTGCTCGGGCCCATCAGCTCGCGCTTCCTGGAGCGGCGCGTCTGGGTGAACCTCGGCATCTCGCTCGGGATCGCGGGATCCTGGTGCGCCGTCCTGCTGTGGCCCGGCACGCCGCCGATGTGGCTGCTCGTCGTGCTGCTCGTGATCATGCCGCTCGGCGGTCCCGCGTCGATGATCGCCTTCGAGGTGGCGCGCTCGCACACGCCGCGCAGCCTGTCCGGCTTCGCTACGGGGCTCGTGAACACGGCGGGCTTCACGGCGTCGCTGCTCGTGATCCTGCTGATCGGTCTCGTGCTCGATCTGCAGGGTGCCGGATCTCCGGAGAACTACTCGCTCGGCGCCTTCCGGGTGGCGTTCGCCGTGCAGGTCCCGTTCTGGGCGCTCGGGCTCGTGATGATCGTCGTAGAGCAGCGGCGCACGGCGCGCTGGATGCGCGAGAACGGCCGCCGCCTGCGCTGAGCCGCGCACGCTGCGCCGCGCCGAGCCCCGCGCGCTGAGCCGCGCACGCCGCGCCGTGCCCGACCGACCCCGCTAGATCACGTAGAAGTCGGCCATATCGGGCTTCTCTGCGATCGGCGCGCCGCGCCGCGGCCGACCCTGCGCCGGGATGCCGGTGAGCGTGGTCCACTCGGGGGCCGATCGGACCACGACGGCGTTGGCGCCCACGGCCGAGTCGGCACCGATCTCGATCGCGCCGAGCAGCTTCGCCCCGGCGCCGAGCACCGCGCGGTCGCCGACGGTGGGGTGGCGCTTGCCCGTGCCGTGGCCGGTGCCGCCGAGGGTGACCCCGTGATAGATGAGCACGTCGTCGCCGACCTCGGCGGTCTCGCCGATCACGACGCCCATGCCGTGGTCGATGAAGAGGCGGCGCCCGATCGTGGCGCCGGGGTGGATCTCGATCCCGGTGACGAAGCGCGTCAGCTGCGAGAGCGCGCGGGGGAGGAAGCGCATGCCGCGCGTCCAGAGCGCGTGCGACACGCGGTGCCACCAGACGGCGTGGAGCCCCGAGTAGATGAAGAAGACCTCGGCGCGGCCGCGAGCGGCCGGATCGTGGGCGCGCGCCGCGTCGATGTCCTCGCGCATGCGGGAGAAGATGCTCACGCTTCGGGATCCTCCTGTGCTGGTGCTGATGTGACGGTCACCGGGTGCAACAGCGGGCCCGGGGGTTCTATGCCCGGGCCCGCTGGTGGGTGTGGTGCGGCCTGCGCCGCGTGCGCTCGGCCGCGGTGCGCGGCCCCGGCGTGACTAGACCGCGAGATCCTCGTAGAGGACCGTGGAGAAGTAGCGCTCGCCGAAGTCGGGGATGATCACGACGATCTTCTTCCCGGCGTTCTCGGGGCGCGCCGCGACCTGCGTGGCGGCCCACACGGCCGCGCCGCCCGAGATTCCCGCGAGGATTCCCTCGTCGGTGCCGAGCGCGCGTGCGGTGGCGATCGAGTCCGGCAGCGCCACGTCGATCACCTCGTCGTACACGTCGCGGTCGAGGATGTCGGGCACGAAGTTCGCGCCGAGGCCCTGGATCTTGTGGGGGCCGGCGGTGCCCTCGGTGAGGAGCGGGGAGTCGATCGGCTCGACGGCCACGACGCGCACCTCGGGGTTCTGCTCCTTGAGGTAGCCGCCCGCGCCCGTGATGGTGCCGCCCGTGCCGATGCCGGCGACGAAGATGTCGACCTGGCCGTCGGTGTCGTTCCAGATCTCCGGGCCGGTGGTGGCGCGGTGGATCGCGGGGTTCGCGGGGTTGCCGAACTGGTTCGCGAGGATCGCGCCCGGGGTGTTCGCGACGATCTCCTCGGCCTTCGCGACGGCGCCCTTCATGCCGAGGGGGCCCTCAGTGAGCACGATCTCTGCGCCGTAGGCGGCGAGGAGCTTGCGGCGCTCGACGCTCATCGTCTCGGGCATCGTGAGGATGACGCGGTAGCCGCGTGCGGCGCCGACGAAGGCGAGCGCGATGCCGGTGTTCCCGCTCGTGCCCTCGACGATCGTGCCGCCGGGCTGCAGCGCGCCCGACTGCTCGGCCGCGTCGATGATCGCGATGCCGATGCGATCCTTCACCGATCCGGCGGGGTTGTAGAACTCGAGCTTCGCGTACACCTCGGCGCCCGCGTTCTCGGTGAGCCGGTTGAGGCGCACGAGCGGGGTGTTGCCGAACGCCTGCGTGATGTTGTCGTGGATCCGTGCCATGGGTCTGAGTCCTCCGGGGTGTCGGGTGCGGCCATCGAAAACTATAGCTCCACCTTATTGGAGAAGTATCTGGGAGTTATAGCCTGTGACGTCGTGTGACCCGCGCAGCTCCGGTGCGCGTGCCGGAGCTGCGCGGCGGTGTGGCAGGGTAGGGGAGTGCAGCAGCAGGAGAACAGGGAGATCGGTGCGGCGCTCGCGGAGCTCCGCGAGGTGCTTGAGGCCGGGGGCATCGAGGATCCGTACGCCGAGAGCGAGCTCATCCTCGGCCACGTGCTGGGCGTGTCCCGCGGGCGCGTGCAGGCGCTCGCAGTGCTGCGTGAAGCGCTCTCCGCGGAGCAGCGCGAGCGGGCGGCGGAGCTCGCAGAGGAGCGCGCGCGACGCGTGCCGCTCCAGCACCTGACGGGGCGCGCGCCGTTCCGCGGCATCGAGCTCTCGGTCGGCCCTGGAGTGTTCGTGCCCCGACCCGAGACGGAGACGGTCGTGCAGTTCGCGATCGACGCACTCCACCTGGTGCCTGCCGCGGAGCCGATCGCGGTCGACCTCTGCACGGGGAGCGGGGCGATCGCGCTCTCGCTCGCCCACGAGGTGCCGAGCGCGCGCGTCTGGGCGCTCGAGAAGAGCCGCGAGGCGCACGCGTGGGCCGAGCGGAACGTGGCCGAGTGGGGCGACGGGCGCGTGGAGCTCGTACGCGGCGATGTCGCCGAGCTCGCGCGGATCCCGGAGTTCGCGGGGCTCGCCGGCCGCGTCCACGTGCTCGTCTGCAACCCGCCCTATGTTCCCGCCGGCATGGTGCCCCGCGATCCCGAGGTGCGGGATCACGATCCGGAGCTCGCCCTCTACGGCGGCGCCGACGGGCTCGACGTCGTGCGGGTGATCAGCCGGGCCGCGCTCGATCTCGTCGTGCCCGGTGGTCTCATCGTGCTGGAGCACGCCGAGCAGCAGGGGGCTGCGATCCGCGCGCTCCTCGCGGCCGACGGCTGGCGCGCCGCAGCGACCCACCCGGATCTCACCGGCCGGGATCGCACGACGACCGCGCTCCGCTGAGGCCGGCAGTGGCGCGCCAGCTGCCCCGTCCAGGCGGGCAGGAGTAGACTCGGGCGCTATGTCCGAGGTCTTCGATTGCTCCGATAGCTCCCAGCTGCTCAGCGGCACCCGCACCGCTCGGCGAACGATCGGGCAGGGCGCGCTCGTCGTGCTCCCCACCGACACCGTGTACGGCGTGGCCGCCGATGCGTTCTCGCCCGAGGCGGTGCAGCGCCTGCTCGACGCGAAGGGCCGCGGTCGGCAGTCCCCGCCGCCCGTGCTCATCCCGAACACGAGCACGCTCGCGGCTCTCGCCGCCGAGGTATCGACCCCGCTCACGGCGCTCGCGGAGGCCTTCTGGCCCGGCCCGCTCACGATCATCACCCACGCCAACCCGTCGCTCAGCTGGGACCTGGGGGAGACGCGCGGCACGGTCGCGCTGCGGATCCCGAACCACCCGCTCGCGCTCGAACTGCTGCAGGAGACGGGGCCGCTCGCCGTGTCGTCGGCGAACAAGACGGGGGAGCCCGCGGCCCAGACGGCCGCCGCCGCGCAGGAGATGCTCGGCGATAGCGTCGCCGTCTACCTGGAGGCCGGTCAGGCCGACGGCGACGGCGCCGCCTCCACGATCATCGACGCCACGCGGCTCACGGAGGAGGGCGGCTCGATCCGGATCCTCCGCCAGGGCGGCGTGACCCGCGAGGCCCTCGCGGAGCTGCTGCCCCAGGTCACCATCGAGGACTGACGTGCTGCCCTACCTCGTGGTCGTCGCGGTCGCGGCGCTCGTCACGGGCGCCGCGTCCTACGCGGTGCTGCGGCTGAGCCGACGCTTCCGCCTCGCGCCCGAGGTGCGCGCGCGTGACGTGCACCGCACGCCGACCCCGCGGCTCGGCGGCGTGGCCATGTTCATCGGCGTGCTCGCGGCCTTCGCGCTCGCGAGTACGCAGCGGGAGTTCCACGCGCTGTTCACCGAGGGTGCGAAGATGTGGGCCATCCTCGGGGCGTGCACGATCATCGCGGTCGTCGGGATCCTCGACGACCTGCTCGATCTCGACTGGATGATCAAGCTCGCCGCGCAGCTCGCCGCGGCCGGGCTGCTCGCCTGGAACGGGGTGCAGATCATCTCGCTGCCGTTTGGCGACGCGCTGATCGTCGGCTCGCCCGCGGTCAACTTCACGCTCACGGTCTTCCTCATGGCGCTCGTGATGAACGCCGTGAACTTCGTCGACGGCCTCGACGGCCTCGTCGCCGGTGTCGCACTCATCGCGAACTCGCTCTTCTTCCTCTACACGCGCATCCTGAACGATCAGATCGGGCGCGTGGACTCGGTGACGCTCGCGAGCCTCATCGCGGCCGTTCTCGTGGGCATCTGCCTCGGCTTCCTGCCCTTCAACTGGCACCGCGCCAAGATGTTCATGGGTGACACGGGCGCGCTCCTCGTTGGGCTGCTTATGGCGACCTCAACCGTGTCGGTCACGGGGCAGCTGAACCCCGCGGCGCTCGACGTCAAGCTCGTCCTCGCGAGCTACATCCCGATCCTCCTCCCCGTCGCGGTGCTCGTGCTCCCGCTCGCCGACTTCACGCTCGCGGTGCTGCGGCGCATGAAGGCCGGGAAGAGCCCCTTCGAAGCCGATCGCCTGCACCTGCACCACCGCCTGCTCGACATGGGCCACTCGCCCGTGCAAGCCGTGTGCATCTTCTACCTCGGCACGGCCGTGCTCTCGACCGCGCTGCTCCTCGCCTTCACGATGCAGACGCTCCTCGTGCCCGGGATCGTGCTCGTGCTCGGCACCGCGGCGACGGCGCTCCTCCTGCTCTTCCCCGCGAAGCGGGTGCGTGCAGCACTCGAGCAGCGCGGCTTGGTACCGTTGATCGGACGGGGCGCCCCCGTCGACGCCCCGGACGCGACCGCCGCGACCGGAGGCCCCGCCAACGAAAGGACCTCCGAGTGAGCACTCCCGCGATGCCCGAATCGCCGCGGACCCCGAACCAGGAAGCGAGCGGGGGAGCGGCTGAGGAGTACCCGATGCCGACCTCGCAGCCGATGCTGCTGCGCGGCGTGCGCTGGGGCATCATCACGACGGTCGT
This sequence comes from Leucobacter sp. PH1c, assembly GCF_000633415.1. Lineage (GTDB taxonomy): Bacteria > Actinomycetota > Actinomycetes > Actinomycetales > Microbacteriaceae > Leucobacter. Next base: position 31,134 of record NZ_AYMV01000021.1, read on the forward strand.
CGCCATGGCGGCGTTCGCGGGGATCGGTTTTGCGGTCAGCGCGGGACGGGGCCTCGCCGGCGGACTCATCGGCGCCGCGATCGGCGGCGTGCTGCTGCTCATCACGGTGGGGAGCATCGCCTTCGCGAACCGCTTCGTGCGGAGCCCGATGTACCTGCAGATCTTCTTCAGCATCGTGCTGGGCGCTTGGGTGGTGAAGCTCATCGGCTTCGTCGTCGCGGCGCTCCTGCTCCGGGATCAGCCCTGGCTGGATCCGAAGATCCTCTTCATTTCGCTCGTCGCGACGGTGCTCGCCTCGATCGTCATCGACGTGATCATCGTGGCCCGCGCGCGCGTTCCGTACGTCGCGGACACCCCCTAGCACCCCAGATGGCCGCGCGGATCGCGGAAATCGACGAGATTTCCCCCGCCAGGCCGGGCCCCGAGTTTCGCTCGGGGTGAAATGTTGTTAGGATAAATTCGTTCCCTGCCGGGCTGCGGTGCTTCTGAGTGCCCGCTGGCGCCGGGGGCACGACCATCGTTCGAAGCCGTGCGGCCATGCCGCACCCCGAATCAGGAGAATGGCGCTGTTCGCTAACGCTATGCACCTCGTTGCCCCCGGACTTGTCCGCACTGCAGAGGACGGCTTCCACGGCCCGACCCTCGACGACTTCTTCCCGGCGGCGTTGCTCTTTGAAGGCACGCCGTTCGAGATGAACCGAATCATGATCATCCGCGTGATCATGGTGCTCGTCCTGCTGCTGCTGTTCTGGCTCGGCACCCGCAATCTGCGCGTGATCCCCGGCCGCGGCCAGGGTGTCCTCGAGTTCGCGCTGGACTTCGTCCGCAAGAACGTGATCGAGGAGCAGCTCGGGGTGAAGGAGGGCCGCCGCTTCGCGCCCCTGCTGATGACCATCTTCTTCCTGGTCTTCGCCTTCAATATCACGGGCGTCATCCCCGGCTTCAACATCGCGGCCTCCTCGGTGGTCGGCTTCCCGATCTTCATGGCCGTGGTCGCCTACATCGCGTTCATCTACGCGGGCCTCAAGAAGCACCCGGGCAAGTTCCTCAAGAACTCGCTCTTCCCCGCGGGCGTCCCCAAGGTGATGTACCTCCTCGTCACGCCCGTCGAGTTCCTCTCGACCTTCGTGATGCGGCCCGTCACCCTCGCGCTGCGACTCCTCATGAACATGCTCGTCGGTCACATGATCCTCGTGCTGCTCTTCGCCGCGACGAACTTCTTCGTCACCCAGGCCGGCGGGCTCTTCCCGCTGCTCGGTGCCGGCACCTTCGCCTTCGGCTTCGCGTTCACCCTCTTCGAGGTGTTCGTGTCCGGCCTGCAGGCCTACGTCTTCACTCTGCTCACCGCTCTGTACATCCAGCTCGCGCTGGCTGAAGAGCACTAAAAACCCCTGGGTTCGGCTCCCGCCGCGCTCATATACGGAAGGAAACACATACTGTGTCTGTTCTCGCTGAAATCTCGGGCAACATTGCAACCGTCGGCTACGGCCTCGCTGCGATCGGCCCGGCCATCGGTGTGGCCATCGTCGTCGGCAAGACCATCGAGAGCACCGCTCGCCAGCCTGAGCTCGCGGGCAAGCTCCAGGGCATGATGTGGATCGGTATCGCCTTCACCGAGATGCTCGCGCTCATCGGTGTTGCCACCTACTTCATCTTCGCGTAACCCGTCCACCTTTCCCTAGTCTCGAAAGGGAGGCACGATGAATTCCGCAGTGCAGATCGCTGCAGAGAGCGCGCCCAACCCGCTGCTCCCGGCGACCTACGACATCGTCTGGTCGGCGATCGCGTTCATCATCATCCTCATCGCTTTCTGGAAGGTCTTCCTCCCGAAGGTGCAGGTCATGCTTGATGCCCGCGCCGAAGCGATTGAGGGCAACATCGCCAAGGCCGACGAGGCTCAGGCGAAGGCGGAGGCGGCTCTGCAGGAGTACACCGCGCAGCTCGCAAGCGCCCGCCAGGAAGCCGGCGAGATCCGAGAGGCCGCCCGTGCGGATGCCTCGAAGATCGTCGCGAAGGCTCAGGAGGATGCGACCGCCGAGCAGGCGCGCATCACCCACGCAGCGCAGGTGCAGATCGAGGCAGAGCGCCAGAGCGCCGTCGTCTCGCTCCGCAAGGACGTCGGCTCGCTCGCCATCGACCTCGCCTCGAGCGTCGTCGGCGAGTCGCTCACCGACGATCAGAAGGCGTCCGCTCTCGTGGACCGCTTCCTCGCTGATCTCGAAGCGTCCGAGAAGGCGGCTCAGTAATGGGCAGCGCGTCACGCGAAGCACTGGCTCAGGCCCGGACCGCGATCACTGGGCGTCTCGCCCAGAGCGCCGGCGCCGAGCTGCTCCAGGCCGCGAGCCGTCTCGCTGAGAACCCGGCTCTCGCCGCGGCCCTCGGCGACGCCGCAGCCCCGGCCGAGGCCAAGGCCCAGGTCGTTGAGCGGCTCTTCGGCGGGTTCTCCGCGGGCGCGCGCTCGGTGCTGTCCGCAGCCGCCCAGGGCCGTTGGTCCACCACGGAGGAGTTCGTCGACGGCGTCGAGGAGCTCGGTCTGCGCGCAGAGAGCGTCTCGAACGCCGCGCTGTCCGACGAGCTGCTCGCAGTCGCGGACCTCGTCGCGGGGAGCCACGAGCTGCAGCTCAACCTGGGCAGCAAGCTCGCGGATCCCGCTGGCAAGGTCGCGCTCGTCAAGAGCCTCCTGAACGGCAAGGTCTCGGCCTCGTCGCTCCAGGTGGTCAGCTCCTTCGTCGCGAACTCGCGTGGGCGTCGTCTCGACACGATGCTCCGCACCGGTGCGCGCGTCGCCGCTGATCAGGCGGGCACCGAGCTCGCAACGGTCACCGTCGCGGTCCCGCTGAAGCCCGAGCAGGAAGCGCGTCTCGCGCGAGCGCTCGAGCAGACCGCTGGCCGTCCGGTGAAGGTCACCACGGTGATCGACCCGGCCCTCGTCGGCGGCATCCGGATCCAGATCGCCGACGACATCATCGACGGCAGCGTCCGCGCACGCCTCGACGAGCTGCGTCAGCAGCTCGCAGCGTAGAGCACCTACTTTTTACTCCCGGGGGCGGCGCTTCCGGAACAGACAGAGGAAACGAAATGGCAGAACTCTCCATCAGCCCGGACGAGATCCGGAATGCGCTGAAAGACTTCGCAGCGTCGTACGAGCCGACCCAGGCGGGCAAGACCGAGGTCGGCACCGTTGTGGACGCCGCTGACGGCATCGCCCACATCGCGGGTCTCCCCGGCGTGATGGCGAACGAGCTGGTCCGCTTCGCGGACGGCACCCTGGGCCTCGCCCAGAACCTCGAGGAAGACGAGATCGGCGTCGTGGTGCTCGGTGAGTTCACCGACATCGCAGAGGGCCAGCCCGTCACCCGCACCGGCGAGGTGCTCTCGGTTCCCGTGGGCGAGGGCTACCTCGGCCGCGTGGTCGATCCCCTCGGCAAGCCGATCGATGGCCTCGGCGAGATCGCCGGCGTCGAGGGCCGTCGTGCCCTCGAGCTCCAGGCCCCCGGCGTGATGCAGCGTAAGTCGGTGCACGAGCCGCTCCAGACCGGCATCAAGGCGATCGACGCCATGATCCCCGTCGGCCGCGGCCAGCGCCAGCTCATCATCGGCGACCGCCAGACCGGTAAGACGGCCATCGCGATCGACACGATCATCAACCAGAAGGCCAACTGGGAGTCGGGCGACACCACGAAGCAGGTTCGCTGCATCTACGTCGCCATCGGCCAGAAGGGCTCGACCATCGCTTCGGTGAAGGGCGCGCTCGAGGAGGCCGGCGCGATGGAGTACACCACCATCGTCGCTTCGCCCGCCTCGGATCCGGCCGGCTTCAAGTACCTCGCTCCGTACACGGGCTCGGCCATTGGCCAGCACTGGATGTACGACGGCAAGCACGTCCTCATCATCTTCGACGATCTGTCGAAGCAGGCTGAGGCCTACCGCGCCGTGTCGCTGCTCCTCCGCCGCCCGCCGGGGCGCGAGGCCTACCCGGGCGACGTCTTCTACCTGCACTCCCGCCTGCTGGAGCGTTGCGCGAAGCTCTCCGACGAGCTCGGCGCGGGCTCGATGACCGGTCTCCCGATCATCGAGACCAAGGCGAACGACGTCTCGGCGTACATCCCGACGAACGTGATCTCGATCACCGACGGCCAGATCTTCCTTCAGTCGGATCTGTTCAACGCCAACCAGCGTCCCGCAGTCGACGTGGGCATCTCGGTGTCCCGCGTCGGTGGCGATGCGCAGGTGAAGTCGATCAAGAAGGTCTCCGGCACGCTCAAGCTCGAGCTCGCCCAGTACCGTGCGCTCGAGGCGTTCGCGATGTTCGCATCCGACCTCGACGCGGCCAGCCGCAAGCAGCTCGAGCGTGGCGCACGCCTCACCGAGCTCCTGAAGCAGCCGCAGTACACGCCGTACCCCGTCGAGGAGCAGACCGTCTCGATCTGGGCCGGCACGAACGGCTTCCTCGATGAGGTGCCGGTCGAGGACATCCTCCGCTTCGAGCGCGAGTTCCTCGACTTCCTGGGCCGCAACTCGGAGGCGCTCACCACGCTCCGCTCGACCAACGTGCTCGACGACGCAACCGTCGCCGAGATCACCGCGCAGATCGAGAAGTTCAAGAGCGAGTTCCGCACCTCTGCCGGCAAGAGCCTGAACGAGCAGTTCGATCAGCTCGACGAGGCCGAGATCAAGCAGGAGCAGCTGGTCGTCAAGAAGTAGTGCGCTGACCGGTGGGGGCGTTCGCGCCCCCACCGGCACCACCACTTGATCAGTTAGCCCCGACCACTACAGGAGAGACATGGGAGCGCAACTTCGGGTCTACCGGCAGAAGATTCGTTCTGCCCAGACGACCAAGAAGATCACCCGTGCGATGGAGCTGATCGCAGCCTCTCGCATTCAGAAGGCGAAGGCCCGCGTCGAAGCTTCGACGCCCTACGCCACCGCGATCACCCGCGCCGTTTCGGCCGTTGCGACGCACTCGAACACCGATCACCCGCTGCTCACCGAGGCCGAGACGGTCACGCGCGCAGCAGTCGTGATCTTCACCTCGGACCGCGGCCTCGCCGGCGCGTTCAACTCGCAGGTGCTGCGTGAGGCCGAAGAGCTCTCCGAGCTGCTCCGCGCCGAGGGCAAGGACGTCGTCTACTACCTCATCGGACGCAAGGCGCAGGGCTACTTCGCCTTCCGCCGCCGCGCTTCCGAGCGCATCTGGGCCGGTGACACCGAGAACCCCACCTTCGAGACCGCCAAGGAGGTCGCCGAGGCACTCCTCGAGGTCTTCGGACGCGAGGCCTCCGAGGGCGGCGCTCAGGAGCTGCACCTCGTCTACAACCGCTTCGTCAGCATGGTGAGCCAGGTCCCCGAGGTTCACCGCCTGCTGCCGCTGCAGGTGGTCGAGGGCGTCGCCGAGCCGACGAACGAGCCCGCGCCGCTGTACGAGTTCGAGCCCGAGCCCGATCTCGTTCTGGAGCAGCTGCTTCCGGCGTACATCGAATCGCGCATCTTCAACGCGATGCTGGAGTCCGCTGCTGCGAAGCACGCCGCGACCCAGAAGGCGATGAAGTCGGCGAGCGACAACGCCGACACGCTGATCCGCGACTACACCCGCCTCGCGAACAACGCTCGCCAGGCCGAGATCACCCAGCAGATTTCCGAGATCGTCGGCGGCGCTGACGCGCTGTCAAGCTAATCTGAAGCACGAAGAGAGAGAATCATGACCGAATCCGCCGCTGTGGCGACTGAGGCTGCCGCACAGGTTGCCGGGCGCATTGCCCGCGTGACCGGCCCCGTCGTCGACATCGAGTTCCCGCACGACGCGATCCCCGCTGTCTACAACGCGCTCCAGACCACCATCGACTTCGGTGACGGCCAGGAGCCGCTGAAGCTCGTCCTCGAGGTTGCTCAGCACCTCGGCGACAACCTCGTCCGCGCGATCGCGCTGAAGCCCACCGACGGCCTCGTCCGCGGCCAGGAGGTCTTCGACACCGGTTCGTCGATCACCGTCCCCGTCGGCGACATCACCAAGGGCAAGGTCTTCAACGTCACCGGCGATGTGCTCAACCTCCCCGAGGGCGAGACCATCGAGGTGGGCGAGCGCTGGAGCATCCACCGCACCCCGCCGGCCTTCGACCAGCTCGAGTCGAAGACGCAGCTCTTCGAGACCGGCATCAAGTCGATCGACCTCCTGACCCCCTACGTGCAGGGCGGCAAGATCGGTCTGTTCGGTGGCGCCGGCGTCGGCAAGACCGTCCTCATCCAGGAGATGATCCAGCGCGTGGCGCAGGATCACGGCGGCGTGTCCGTGTTCGCCGGTGTGGGCGAGCGCACCCGTGAGGGCAACGACCTCATCCACGAGATGGACGAGGCCGGCGTCTTCGACAAGACCGCGCTCGTGTTCGGCCAGATGGATGAGCCGCCGGGGACCCGTCTCCGCGTCGCGCTCTCGGCCCTCACCATGGCCGAGTACTTCCGTGACGTGCAGAAGCAGGACGTGCTGCTCTTCATCGACAACATCTTCCGCTTCACGCAGGCCGGTTCCGAGGTCTCGACGCTGCTCGGCCGCATGCCCTCCGCTGTGGGCTACCAGCCGAACCTCGCCGACGAGATGGGCATCCTCCAGGAGCGCATCACCTCGACCCGCGGTCACTCGATCACCTCGCTGCAGGCGATCTACGTCCCCGCGGACGACTACACCGACCCGGCTCCCGCCACCACGTTCGCGCACCTCGACGCGACCACCGAGCTCTCGCGTGAGATCGCGTCGAAGGGTCTGTACCCCGCGATCGACCCGCTGACCTCGAGCTCGCGCATCATGGATCCCCGCTACTTGGGCGCGGACCACTACCGCGTGGCCACCACGGTCAAGCAGATCCTCCAGAAGAACAAGGAGCTCCAGGAGATCATCGCGATCCTCGGTGTCGACGAGCTCTCCGAAGAGGACAAGATCACCGTGGCACGCGCACGCCGCATCCAGCAGTTCCTCTCGCAGAACACCTACATGGCGAAGAAGTTCACCGGTGTCGAGGGCTCCACGGTTCCCCTCAAGGAGACCATCGAGTCGTTCGACGCCATCGCCAAGGGCGAGTTCGACCACGTTGCCGAGCAGGCGTTCTTCAACGTCGGCGGGATCAGCGACGTCGAGGAGAAGTGGGCTCAGATGCAGAAGGACATGGCCTAAGCCATGGCTTCGCTCAACGTGAGTGTCGTCTCGGCCGACCGTGAGGTCTGGACGGGCGCTGCCTCCCAGGTCGTCGCACGGACGGTCGAGGGCGAGATCGGCATTCTCGCGGGCCACGAACCCCTCCTGGCGCTGCTGGGTGCGGGCGAGGTCCGCGTGACCACTGGCAGCGGTGAGCAGGTGACGGTCGACGCAGAGGGCGGGTTCCTCTCCGTGGATCACGACACCGTGACCATCGTGGCCGGCAAGGCGACGCTCGCCTAGCGAGCCGCCTCCCGCGTGTTCGAGGCCGGACGGCCACCCCTCGGGGTGTGCTGCCCGGCCTCGAGCCGTCTCCACCCGCTCATCGCCCGGCCGACCCAGGAGGTCCTGTGCTGATCCTGCTCCCACCGTCCGAGACGAAACGGCCCGGCGGATCCGGGCGCTTCGCCCCCGAGACGCTCCGGCACGACGCCGCCCTCGGCGCCGCCCGGGCTGCCGTGCGCGACGCGCTCGTCGAGCTGAGCACGGATCCCGAGGCGGCGGCCGCGGCGCTCAAGCTCGGTGTGAAGAACCGGGCTGAGCGCGAGCACAATCTCGTACTCGGGGAGAGCGGCGTGCTCCCCGCGATCGAGCGGTACACGGGCGTGCTCTACGACGCGCTCGACGCCGGCTCGCTCGACGCCGACGCGCGCGACTGGCTCGACGCGCACGTCGCCGTGCAGTCGGCGCTGTTCGGGCTCATCGGCGCGGGGGAGCAGATCCCCGCCTACCGGCTCTCCGCCGGCTCGCGCTTGCCCGAGCTCGGGGCGCCGCTCAAGCGCGTCTGGGGTGCGGCCCACGCGGAGCTCCCGTGGGGCGAACTCGGCCTGGTGCTCGACCTCCGCTCCAAGGACTACGTCGCGCTCGCGCCCGTGCCCCGCGGCACCGGCTGGTTCCTCAACGTCTCGCAGCGCGGCGCCGACGGCGCGGTGCGCGCCCTGAACCACTTCAACAAGGCCGCGAAGGGCGACCTCGTGCGGCGACTCGCCCGATCCGGCGCCCGCTTTTCCGAGGTCTCGGAGGTGCTCGACTGGGCCGCAGAGGAGGGCCTCGAACTCCACGCGGACGAGGCTGCGCGCGAACTGACGCTCATTACGGAGCTCGGTGCGCCGGGGGCCGCGTCGCCGAGTGCCGCGCGGGCGCGGTAGGATACTCGGGTGCTGATGAGGTGGAAGCGGTGACCGTGCGCGGGGAGAATGGCTCCCGGCGCCGTTTGCGCTACCGTCCCGACTCCGAGCTCGAGATCGAGCTCTCCTGGGCCGGTGCGACCGATGTGGGTCGACGCCGCGAGACGAACCAGGACAGCTACGTCACGGCCCCGCCCATCTTCGCGGTGGCCGACGGCATGGGGGGCCACTCGGCCGGTGAGGTCGCCTCCGCCGCCGTCGTGCGCCGGCTCGCGGAGCTCGGCGGCAACGAGACTGTGCTCGAAACGGACATCGATTCCCTCCTCTCCGACGCGGTCGACGACATCGAGCTCGACGCGGGCGAGACCGAGCTTGGCGCAGGCACCACCGTCACGGGCGTGTGCCTCAGCACATCCGAAGCTCCGTCCTGGACCGTCTTCAACATCGGCGACTCCCGCGTCTACCAGTACTTCAAGGGCGCGCTCAGCCAGATCACCGTCGATCACTCGGTCGTGCAGCACCTCATCGACACGGGCGCCATCACCGAGGAGGAGGCGGAGACGCATCCGCACGCCAACGTGATCACGCGCGCCGTGGGCTTCAACGAGGCCCCCATCCCGGACTACACCTCGCTGGCGCTCATCGCCGGGCAGCGACTGCTCATCTGCTCCGACGGGCTCACGAAGGAGCTCACGGACATCGGGATCCAGCACTTCCTCGCGACGCAGCCCACGGCAGAGGCCGCCGCCCGCACGCTCGTGCAGCAGGCCGTGGAGAACGCGGGCCGCGACAACGTGACCGCGATCGTCATCGACGTGCACGCCGTGGGCGACGTGATCGACACGGGCAGCGTCGAGTCGGCGGGCATCGACCTGGCCGAGCTCGAGGACCCCGAGGTCGACACGGAGCCGGTGCGCGTTCCCACCGCCGAGTAGCGCGCCTCGCGGCGCAGTCTCCCGTGGTGCGCCCCCGATCTCGTGGGGTGGCTTTCCGCGGTGTGCCCTCCGACCTCTCGGGGTGGCGTTCCTGGGTGCCCTCCGAACTCTCGGAGAAATCTGATTTCTCGGAGCTCATTCCGGAAGAAATCTCCGAGATTCGAGATTTCTCCGAGAGATGCGAGGGCGCAGCGCGGCAACGCGGGCGAACGGCCCGGCGCCCCCTAGCCGCGGCGGCGGAGCGCGAGGATCGCCGCCACGACCGCGGCGGTGCACCAGGCGAGTACGGTGAGGAGATCCTGCCCGCTCGCCGTGAAGTCGTTTCCGGCGAGCCCGGCTCGCATGAGGTTGGCCATCGGCTCGATCGGCAGCACGGTGTGCACGGAGCGCAACCACTCGGGCAGATTCTCCGCGGGGAAACTCACGGGGGAGAAGAGCAGCAGGAGGAACACGAGCAACTGCGTGAGCAGCTGCGCCACGACGGGCGGGAGCAGCACCGCGAAGGCGTAGCCGATCGCGGCCGCCGTCAGTGAGATGAGCAGCGCCACGGGCACGATCCACGGTTGCACGGAGTAGGCGATGTCGTAGCGCCAGGCCCCGGCGAGCGCGCCGAGCACGAGCCCGGGGAGGGCGAGCAGCGTCCAGACGGTGAGGTCGGCGACGAGGAAGGCCGCACGTGGCACCGGGAGTGTGCGGAGCCAGTCCGCGCTGCCCTCGGTGCGCGCCTGCGCCATGAGCTGTGGCGTCATGACCAGGCCGACCGTGATCAGCGTGATTGTCGGCGCTCCCGTTGCGAGGAAGAGTGCGGCCTCGGGCTGCACATCGCCGATGAGGATCCCGTAGCCCAGCACGGTCGACACCGCGAGCGCGGTCTGCACGACGATCATGAGCGGCAGGAACTCCGCCTGACGCCGGAGTTGCCAGACGAGCAGGAATCGCGCGCTCGCGATCCCGGCACCCCGGTCTCGCCGTCCGGCTCCAGTCCCCGGGCGCCCGGCATCGCGCCCCGGGCGATCGGTTCCGCGCTCAGGGCTCCCGGATCCCGCGGTCACGTCGGATCCCCGCTCGGATCGCGGCCCGGTCACTGCCGCGGCGCTCACGCTGCGGCCTCCGACTCGGCGCCGACCAGTTCGAGGTACGCGTCCTCGAGCGATGGTGGTGTGAGAGCGAAGCGCTCGATGCGCCCGTCCTGCACCTCCCGCTGCGCCCACTCGACCGCCTCGGCTCCGCGCGCTGCCGGGACCGCGACGGTGGTGTGGTTCGGGCCGCTCGCGAGCGCGATGAGCCCGGCGGGCAGTGCGGGCAGGCGCGGCCCGTCGAGCTCGAGGAGCAGTTGCTCGCTGAGGTGCGCCGTGAGCTGTGCGGGGGAGCCCGCGGCGAGCGTGCGCCCGCGGTCGAGCACGATCAGCTCGTCGACGGCACGCTCGGCCTCGCGCACGTTGTGCGTCACGAGGAGCACCGCGGCGCCCGCGTCCGCAGTGGCGCGGATGGCATCCCAGAGCAGGCGGCGGCGCGCGGGATCCACGTCGTTCGTCGGCTCATCGAGGATCACGAGCGCGCCCGGCTGCACGACGGTCATGCAGAACGCGGTGAGCCGGGCAACGCCTCCGGACACCTTCTGCGCAGGGGTGTCGGCCCAGGGGCCGAGATCGAGGGCGTCGAGGAGCTCGGACGTGCGGGATCGCACCTCGGCGCGGCCGCCCCCGCGGATCCTGCCGACGAGTTCGATCGCCGTGCGCGGCGTGAGTCCGGTGATCGGCACGTTCGCCTGCGCCTGCACGGAGACGAGCGCGCGAGCGCGTGCGGGGTGGGAGACCGCATCGATGCCCGCGACGGTGATCTCGCCCGAGTCGGGGCGGAGGAGGCCGACGATCTGATTCACGAGCGTCGTCTTCCCCGCTCCATTGTGGCCGAGCACGCCGAGCACGCGGCCGGCGCGGGCGGTCAGGGTGATGCCGTCGTTCGCCGGGGTGCTGCGCCCGCGATACCGCTTCACGAGCTGCTCCACCTCCAGGACCGGGGGAGTGAGTGCTGACGCGGACATGAGTGCCTCCTCATTCAAGATACTGATCGGTATGAAACATACTCATCAGTATCTTGAAGCGCAAGCCCCATTCCGGCCGGTATCTTTCGGGCCGGAGCGCGCTAGACTGCTGGCATGGCATCACGGCAGAGTGGATCCGGCGTCCCCGGCGGCGAGCAGAAGCTGCGCGACGCCGCGCAGGCGCTGGCCGAGGCCGCTGGTCAGCTGGGGCAGAGCCTCGGGGTGGCGGGGGCGTCGGCGGAGAGCGGCGTCACGAAGGGACTCCTTGCAGCCGCGCAGGCACTCGCCCAGGCGACCGCGTGGGTCGAGCAGCGCGCCAAGCCGATGAGCACGCGCGAGCAGCTCCTCGTGCAGGCCGCGCGGCTCTTCGCCGAGCGCGGCTTCTCGGGGGTCTCGTTGGAGGACATCGCCCAGGCCGCGGGCTTCACGAAGGGCGCGGTGTACAGTCACTTCGGCTCGAAGGAGCAGGTGTTCCTCGCTGCGGTGCGCAACACCGTCGAGCGCATCGAGGGCGCGCTCGCAGCGGCGGAGGCGCTCGGCGTGGACGGCGCCGCGGTCGCGAGCGGGGCCGAGGCGGACGGCGGTTCCGGATCGCGGGACGGATCGGCGGGCCCGGACGGCGAGCGCGTTGACGAGGGAACCTCGGGTGAGGCGCTGCTCGATCCGGTGCGCGCCCGGAGCGAGCTCGTCGCGGCGGCGACGCTCGGCGTCGAGGCGCTCCTGTTCGGGCGACGGGTGCCGGAGCACCGCGAGGAGGTGCGCGAACTGAGCGCCGCGCTCATCAGCGCCCTGGCGCGTGCGGACGAGCGCCTCCCTGCGGGGCCCGCCGCAGACGCGCGCGTGCTCGCGCGCGACGAAGCTCGGTTCTCGGTGATCGCGCTGCGCGCGCTGCTCGCGGGGATCGCGGAGCCGCGCGACGAACGTTCCTGAGGCGCGCACGGGCGGGTTGAGCGCCCCGGGCTCCTCGGTGCGCCCAGAGCTCTGCGGTGGCGTCTCAACTCCGCGGTGCCCGCTTGGCTGCTCGGCGTCCCGAACTCCGCGCTGCCCCCAAACTCCGCGCTGCCCCCCCCCAAATTCTCGGAGAAATCTGATTTCTCGGAGCAAGATCCGGAGCGAGCGTCCGAGATTTCTGATTTCTCCGAGAAATGGGAGGGGGAAACGGGATCCAGGGAGCCGGGCAACGGGGAGGGCGCGGGCAGAAGAACGAGGCGCCCGATCCCCGGCGAAGCCCCGCATACGCGCGAACGCCCGGTCTCCGAAGAGACCGGGCGTTCGCACTGCGGGCCGCGGGAGAGCTCCGCGGCCCGCGCTGCGGGGCTCGCGCCCGCGCTGCGGGGTTAGGCGCCCGCGGCCGTGAAGGCTGCGTCGAGCACGCTCACGACGTCCTCGAGCAGCTCGTCCGTCATCTTGAGCGAGGGCAGGAACCGGATCGCCTGGTTGTGGATGCCCGAGCTCAGCAGGAGCACGCCCTGCTGTGCGGCGAAGGCGATCACCTGGGCGACGAGATCGGCGTTCGGCTCGAGGGTGCCGGGCTGCACGACCTCGATCGCGAGCATGGCGCCCTTCCCGCGCACCTCGGCGATCGCCGGGTGGGCGGCCTTCAGGCGCTCGAGGCCCGCCCCGAAGACGCGCTCGATGCGCTGCGCCTCGGCGAGGAGATCCTGCGCCTCGATCTGCTCGAAGACGGCGACCGCCGCCGCGCACGAGACGGGGTTGCCGCCGAACGTGCCGCCGAGGCCGCCGGGCTGCGACTTGTCCATGATCTCGGCGCGACCCGTGATGCCCGCGAGCGGGAGGCCGCCGGCGATGCCCTTCGCGGAGAGCACGATGTCGGGCTGCACGCCGAACTGCTCGATCGAGAAGACGGTGCCGGTGCGGGCCATGCCGGCCTGCACCTCGTCGGCGATGAACACGATCCCGTTCGCGCGGCACCACTCGGCGAGCGCGGGGAGGAAGCCGTCGGCGGGGACGATGAAGCCGCCCTCGCCCTGGATCGGCTCGACCACGAGGCACGCGAGATCCTCGGCGCCAGCAGTCTTCTCGAGGTGCGCGATGGTGCGCGCCGCGGCCTCGGCGCCGCTCAGGCCGTCCTGCAGCGGGTACGAGTTCGGCGCCTTGTAGATGTCGCCGGCGCGGGGGCCGTAGCCGAGCGCGTAGGGCGCGCCCTTGTGGTTCATGCTCGAGGTGAGCATGGTGCGGCCGTGGTACGCGTGCTCGAGCACGGCGACGCCGGGGCGGCCGGTGAACTTGCGCGCGATCTTCACGCCGTTCTCCACGGCCTCGGCGCCGGAGTTCATGAGCAGCGTCTTGTAGGGGGCCGCCTCGGTCGAACCGGGGACGTGCTTCGCGAGGTACTCGGCGACGCGCACGTAGGGCTCGTAGGGGGTCATGGTGAAGAGCGTGTGCGTCACCTTCTGCAGCTGCGCCGTCGCCGCTGCGACGACCGCGTCGTCGGTGTGCCCGATCGTGGTGACGCCGATGCCGCCGCACACGTCGATGATGTGGTTGCCATCGACGTCGACGAGGATCGAGTCGTGCGCGCGCTCGATGTAGACCGGGAGCACGCTGTGCACCCCGGGCGGCACGACGGCCTGGCGGCGGGCGTGGAGCTCCTGGGAGCGCGGCCCCGGGATCTCGGTGACGACGCGACGCTGCTGGGGGACGGTGGTCTCCTGCTGCGACGCCTCGGAACTGACAGGTGCTTCGATGGTGCCTTCGGTCATGGCTTCGATACTACTCCCGGCTCCCGTGCGGGCGGGGTGAGCGCTACCCTGATCCCATGAAGGATCTGCACGAGTACCGGGTCGGCGTCGAGTGGGTCGGGAACCGCGGCTCGGGGACGAGCGGGTATCGCGACTACGGGCGCGAGCTCCTCATCCACGCGGCAGACAAGGCGCCGCTCGAGGGGTCGGCGGATCCGACGTTCCACGGCAACGCCGAGCGCTGGAACCCCGAGGAGCTGCTCGTCGCCGCGCTCGCGCAGTGCCACATGCTCTCGTACCTCCATATGGCGGTGCGCGCGGGCGTCGTCGTCACCGCCTACGAGGACGCCGCGACGGGCGCCATGCGCCAGGCGGGCCTCGGGGGAGCGTTCGAGGAGGTGGTGCTGCGCCCGCGCGTCACGGTCGCGGATCCGTCGATGGTCGAGGCCGCCCGCGCCGCGCACGCCGAGGCGCGGAAGGTCTGCTTCATCGCGAACTCCGTGAACTTCCCGGTGCACCACGAGCCCGAGATCCTCGTCGCCGGGGAAGCCGGATCGCGCGGGCTGTAACACGGGGCAGAACGCCCCGCCGAACGAATAGACTGGTGGGCATGCCCAAGACCCCGTCGTTCTCCGTCTCCACCCCCATCTTCTACGTCAACGATGCCCCGCACATCGGGCACGCGTACACCGAGGTGGCCGCAGACGTGCTCGCGCGCTGGCACCGCCAGGCGGGCGACGACACGTACTTCCTGACGGGGACCGACGAGCACGGCCAGAAGATCCTGCGCACGGCGACCGCGAACGGTGTCGCGCCCAAGGAGTGGGCCGATCGCCTCGTCGAGTCGGCCTGGAAGCCGCTCCTCGACACGATCAACATCTCGAACGACGACTTCATCCGCACGACCGACGCGCGGCACGAGGCCGGCGTCGCCACGTTCCTGCAGAAGCTCTACGACGACGGCCACGTGTACGCGGGCGAGTTCGAGGCGCTGTACTGCGTGGGCTGCGAGGAGTTCAAGCCGAAGAGCGAGATCGTCGACGGCGAGGGCGCATTCGCGGGCGAGAAGGTCTGCGCGATCCACTCGAAGCCGCTCGAACTGCTCCAGGAGAAGAACTACTTCTTCAAGATGAGCGCGTTCCAGGACCGTCTCCTCGCGCTGTACGAGGAGCACCCCGAGTTCGTGCAGCCCGCGAGCGCGCGCAACGAGGTCATCGCTTTCGTGCAGCAGGGCCTCGAGGATCTCTCGATCTCGCGCACGTCGTTCGACTGGGGCATCCCGATCCCGTGGGACTCCTCGCACGTCACCTACGTGTGGTTCGACGCGCTGCTCAACTACATCACCGCCCGCGGCTACGGTGCGAACCCCGCCGACCCGGCCGCGGAGCTCCAGCACTGGCCCGCCGTGCAGATCGTGGGCAAGGACATCCTCCGCTTCCACGCGGTGATCTGGCCCGCGATGCTCATGGCCGCGGGCCTCGAGGTGCCCACCAACGTGTTCGCGCACGGCTGGCTGCTCGTCGGCGGAGAGAAGATGTCGAAGTCGAAGCTCACGGGCATCGCCCCGAACGAGATCACCGACACCTTCGGAGCCGACGCGTTCCGCTACTACTTCATGCGCGCCGTGTCGTTCGGGCACGACGGTTCCTTCAGCTGGGAGGATCTCGCCGCCCGCTACCAGGCCGAGCTCGCGAACGGCTTCGGCAACCTCGCGAGCCGCGTGCTCGCGATGAACGCGAAGTACTTCGAGTCGCGCGTGCCCGAGGCGGGCGAGGAGACGGCTGCGGACGCCGCGATCCGGGAGCTCGCCGCGAGCGTCGCGCGCCGCGCGGACGAGAAGATCGAGGGCTTCGCGATCCACGAGGCCATCGCGGCCGTCTGGGAGCTCGTCGACGCGCTGAACGGCTACATCACCGAGCAGGAGCCCTGGGCGCTCGCGAAGGATCCCGCGCAGCGCGGTCGCCTCGGCACCGTCCTCTTCACCGCGAGCGAGGGGCTCCGCGTGCTCGCCGAGCTGCTCGCCCCCGTGATCCCCGAGGCCACCGGGAAACTCTGGACCGCGCTCGGCGCGGAGGAAGCGCTCGGTGCCCTCACCGCGCAGCCGATCCGCGAGGCCGGCACCTGGGGACGCCTCCCCGTCGGCGCGCAGCAGCACGCGCTCGCCGTCCTGTTCCCGCGCATCGAGGCGGAGACGCCGACCACGGGCGGTGCCGCGCAGTGACCGCCGAGACCCCCGCGCCCGGCCTGCGGAAGCGGGTCGGCGCACCGGGGCGGGATCTCACCCGCCCGGCCTCGCCCGAGCCGCTGCCCGTGCCGCTGTACGACAACCACACGCACCTCGAATTCGAGGACGGCATCGACCAGCTCGAACCCCTCGACTCGCTCGCGCGGGCCGAGGCGGTCGGCGTGCGCGGCGTCGTGCAGGTGGGCACCGACCTCGAGACGAGCCGCTGGAGCGCCCAGCTCGCGGCGAGCGACCCGCGCGTGCTCGCGGCCGTCGCGCTGCACCCGAACGAGGCGCCCAAGCTCTTCGCCCGCGGCGAGCTGAGCGCGCACCTCTCGGAGATCTCCCGCCTCGCGGCGGAGCCCCGCGTGCGCGCGGTCGGCGAGACCGGGCTCGACTTCTTCCGCACGGGGGAGGACGGGCGCGAGGCGCAGATCGAGGCGTTCGAAACGCACATCGAGATCGCGAAGGCGAACGGGATCGCGCTGCAGATCCACGATCGCGACGCGCACGACGAGGTCGTCGCGACCCTGCTGCGCGTCGGCGCCCCCGAGCGCACGGTGTTCCACTGCTTCTCGGGCGACACGCGCCTCGCGCGGATCTGCAACGAGCACGGCTGGTACATGTCGTTCGCGGGCACCACGACGTTCAAGAACGCCCCCGCCCTGCGCGAGGCGCTGACGGTCGCGCGCCCCGAGCTCGTCCTCGCGGAGACCGACGCGCCGTTCCTCACCCCCGAGCCGCACCGCGGCCGGCCGAACGCGCCGTACCTCCTCCCCGTCACCGTGCGCCGCATGGCGGAGACCCTCGAAATGCCCCTCGACGAGCTGTGCACCCGCATCGCCGCCAACACCGAGCGCGTCTACGGCTCCTGGGATCCCGAGGAGGTGTCCGCGTGAGCGGGGCCGCATCGGGCTCGGGCGAGGCCCCCGCACTGCTCGGCCCGGCCGAGGTGCGCGAGCTCGCCGAGCGGCTCGGCGTCTCGCCGACGAAGAAACTCGGCCAGAACTTCGTGATCGATCCGAACACGGTGCGCAAGATCGTGCGCCTGGCCGGGGTGGAGGCGGGCGACCGCGTCATCGAGGTGGGGCCCGGGCTCGGCTCGCTCACGCTCGGCATCACCGAGGCGGGGGCCGACGTCACCGCCGTCGAGATCGACCACCGCCTCGCCGCGGAGCTCCCGGCGACCGTGCGCACCATGCAGCCGGACGCCGCGGAGCGCTTCCGCGTGGTGCGCAGCGACGCCCTCGAGGTGACGGCGGAGACGCTCGCCGAGCTCCCCGCTCCGCCCGAGCTGCTCGTGGCGAACCTGCCCTACAACGTCTCCGTGCCGATCCTCATGCACTTCCTCGAGCTCATCCCCGAGCTGCGCGGCGGGCTCGTGATGGTGCAGGCCGAGGTCGGCTACCGGATCGCCGCGCAGCCGGGCAGCAAGGAGTACGGCGCACCGAGCGCGAAGGCCGCATGGTACGGTCCGTGGCGGATCGCGGGCACCGTGAGCCGCCGCATCTTCTGGCCCGTGCCCGGCGTCGACTCGGTGCTCGTGGGCTATGAGCGCCGCGCCGAGCCGCGCGGCACGGTCGCCGAGCGCGACCGCACCTTCGCACTCGTGAACGCCGCATTCGCGCAGCGTCGGAAGATGCTGCGGCAGTCGCTCCAGGCCGTGCTCGGCCCGCTCGATGCCGCCGTCGCGACGATCGAGACGGCGGGGATCGACCCGACGCTTCGCGCAGAGCAGCTCAGCATCGACGACTACCTGGCGATCGCCCGGGCGTAGCGGGGCGCCCGCACCGCGCCCGTCGCACGGGCCCCGGCCCCAAGCCTGCGCCCGCGGGCCCGCGCCCACCGCACCCGAACCCCTCCAATCCAGCAGGAGAAATCTCGAATATCGGTCGGTTGTGTCCCAAAACGTCCGAGATTGCAGATTTCTCCGAGGGGAGGGGCGCGGACGAATGGCGCGCCACCCCAATGAACACGCGGGGAACCGCGGGGAACGCGCGGGATGCGCGCGGCGCGCACGTCGCCGTGTGACCAGGTGGGGAATCGGGGCTCCCGCGGTGCGCTAGTTTGTACATATGAGCCCCATTCCGAAGCGCACGGTCACCGTGCGGGCACCGGGGAAGATCAACGTCTACTTCCGCGTCGGTGCGCTGCAGGAGGACGGCTATCACGATGTCGCCTCGCTGTACCAGGCCGTCTCGCTCTTCGAGGAGGTCACGGCGACGGCCGCCGAGGGCTTCTCCGTGCGATTCACGGGTCCGATCGATTCGAGCGAACTCGCGACCGACGACACGAACCTCGCGATCGTCGCCGCGCGCCTCCTCGCCGAGCGCACGGGCTACGCGGGCGGCGTCGACCTCACCATCCTGAAGCGCGTGCCCATCGCGGGCGGCATGGGCGGCGGCTCGGCCGATGCCGC
This sequence comes from Leucobacter sp. PH1c, assembly GCF_000633415.1. GTDB lineage: Bacteria > Actinomycetota > Actinomycetes > Actinomycetales > Microbacteriaceae > Leucobacter. Next base: position 49,768 of record NZ_AYMV01000021.1, read on the forward strand.
GGCCACCCTCGTGGCGTGCGATGAGCTCTGGGGCACGGGCCTCGGCCGGTCCGGCCTGCTGCCGCTCGCCGCGGAGCTCGGCGCCGACGTGCCGTTCGCGCTCGAGGGCGGCACGGCCGTCGGTACGGGGCGCGGCGACGAGCTCAGCCCCGCGCTCGCGAAGGGCTCGTTCCACTGGGTGCTCGCACTGTCCGATCTCGGGCTCAGCACCCCCGTTGTCTACGGAACGCTCGACCAGCACCGAGACACCTATGCGGGGGAGCTCGGGCCGCAGCCCGACCTCGTGAAGGTGGACACAGCGGTGCTGCAGGCCGTGCGCATCGGCGACGCCGATTCGCTCGCGGATGCGATGCACAACGACCTCCAGGTCGCCGCACTGAAGCTCGCCCCCGAACTCGTCGAGCTGCTCGAGCTCGGCGAATCGCGCGGCGCGCTCGCGGGGATCGTCTCGGGATCCGGCCCGACCGTCGCCTTCCTCGTCGAGGACGCGCAGTCCGCCGCCGAGCTGCGCAGCATGCTCGGGAAGCGCGGGATCCGCGCGCTCACCGTGACGGGCCCCGTCCATGGCGCGCGCGTGCTCGACGCGCAGTAGCGCTCGGCGGGAATAGGGTGCGCGCCTGGCCGGTTGCACCCGGTGTGAGTGAAACGATCCGCGTAGACATCTGGTCCGATATCGCCTGCCCGTGGTGCTACATCGGCAAGCACCGCTTCGAAGCCGGCGTCGCTGCCTTCACGGCCGAGCACCCCGACGTGGCGATCGAGGTGGAGAGCCACAGTTTCGAGCTCGCCCCGGACACGCCCCTCGATTTCCAAGGCAGTGAGATCGATTTCCTCGTGAAGCACAAGGGCATGCCCGAGGCGCAGGTCGAGCAGATGCTCGGGCAGATGACGGAGATGGCCGCGGCCGAGGGCATCACGTTCGACTTCTCGCGCGTGAAGCACGCGAACACCCGCCGCGCGCACCGCGTGCTGCACCTCGCGAAGGCGGAGGGTGTGCAGCCCGCCGTTCAGGAGCGGCTCTTCCGCGCCTACTTCGCGGAGGGGGCCGACATGTCGGATCCCGAGACGCTCGCCGCGCTCGGCGCCGAGGCCGGGCTGGATCCCGCCGCGGTGCGCGCCGCACTCGATGACGAGGCCCTCGGCGCGGCCGTGGACAGCGACATCACCCGCGCGCAGATGCTCGGCATCAGCGGCGTGCCCTTCTTCCTCCTCGACCAGAAGTACGGGGTCTCCGGCGCGCAGCCGGCGGACGCCTTCGCCGGAGTGCTCGCGCAGGTGCTCGAGCTCGGCCGCGCAGGCGAGCCCGCAGACGCCGACGCCTGATCCTTCACCCCTCCACGAAAGGAACGCCCATGAGCGAGACGACGAACACCCCGACCGCGGCCGCCGACACCGCAGCCGACACGAACCCGGCCGCGGGGCTCGAGAGCGCCGTGAGCTTCGCGGACGCGGAGACGCGCGAGATCCTCAACCTCCTCGGCGACAGTGAGGCAGGCGGCTCCTGCTGCGGCGGGTCCTGCTGCGTCTAAGCGCACCGCGGGATCCCGGCGACGGCTGATCCGGATCCTGCGCGGTGACGGTGCGCCCCGTTGGGGCGTTGCCTGACCCGGCCGGTGCGCTGGATCATTCCGCGCACCGAGCCGGGCCGGTTCAGCGCGCCTGTACGCCGAACAGCCCGGAGCCGTAGCGCGTGAGCACCCGGTAGGCGTCCCCGAACGTCTCGGGCGGATTCCGTTTCTCGGCCTCGGTGCCGTACTCGTGCAGGAGCAAGCCGATGAGGCCGCGCGCGGGCGGGCTGAGCGGACGGTCGGACTCGAGCTCGGCCGGGTGTGCCTCCGGGTTCGGAGGCACGTAGGCCGGTACCGGCTGCGGCCAGTCCGCGGCGTGCCGGGGCACGGCGCGATTGAACGCGCCGAGGAGCGTGCGTGCGCCGTGGTCGCGCCGCGTGAGCGACTCGATCCCGAATCGCTCGGACAGGGTCGCCGCGAGTGCGCCGTGGTGCATCTCCTCGGAGAACACGCTGCCGCGCTCGGTGTGCGCGGAGACGATGATCGCGGGCACCCGGCACCCGAGCCGGTCGAAGCCGAAGCCCATCTCCCCGGCTCCGGAGTCATCGGGCGGGGGCGCCGCAGGCGGCGGCACGTGGTCGTAGGTGCCCCCGTGCTCGTCGAAGGTGATGAGCAGCGCGGTGTTCAGGTAGTTCGAGCCCTCGGCCGCGGTCGAATCGCGGATTGCGGAGTAGACCTCGTGGATGAGCGCGTCGCCCGCCCGCGCGTCCGAGATCGCGCCGGAGACGACCCTCTCGCCGTCCACCGTGCTCTCGCGGAGCGGCCCCACTGGCGGGTGGAAGTCGTTGTGGTTGAAGATCATCCGCGGCTCGATGAAGGCGTACTCGGGAAGCGTGCCCGCCGCGACGTCGGCGTGGAACTGCGCCATCGTGGCGAACCGCTCCGTTCGCCAGTACTTGCGCAGTACGGGCGCGTGCAGGATCCCCGTGAACGAGACGAGCTGGAGCTCGTCGAAGTAGATGCGCCAGCTCAGGCCGCGCTCCTCGAGCCGCGTGAACACCGTCGGCGTCGGCGCCGCATCGAGCCACTTGCCGTAGCCGCCGCCCAGCATGTTCGTCACGAAGCCATGCGAGGTCGAGGCGTGGAAGAAGCTGCGGTTGCAGAACGTCTGGCTGGGGACACCGCAGAACCAGTGGTCGTACACGCCGAACTCGCGCGCGAGGGTCGAGAGCACGGGCAGCATCTCGGGGGAGAAGGAGCCCATGATCCGCTCCCGCGCGCGCGGCGTGATCGGCTCCCCGGTGCGGGTGCGGAAGTCCGTTTCGTAGTCGAGCACGAAGCCGTCCATGGTGGCCGGGGTCCCGGGGTCCGGCGCGTGGAACGGCGCCGTGAGATCGGCGAGGTCCTTCCCGCGGTTGTGCGGATCGATCCGGCCGAACAGCTGCGTGTTGACGTGCGGGTACTCCTCGCCGGGATCGGGATCCGGGCTGCTCATGATCTCGTCCGTCGTACCCGTGTACACGTGGGCGGGCACGACCGTGCCGTCCTCCGCGGTGTTCGCGTGCGTGCCGAAGGCGAGCCCCGCGAAGCGGCCGCCCGGGGGCGGCGCGTCGGGCGAGTAGAGGAAGCCGAGCAGGTTGTCGAAGGAGCGGTTCTCGCCCATCACGACGACGAGGTGATCGAATCCCGGTTCCTTCCGGGGGCGGGGGACCGAGAACCGCTCGGGGATGTAGGGCGCCCCGGGATCCGGCGCGGTGGCCGCCGCGGTGATGGCGGCCCCCGCTGCGCCGCCCGCAGCGAGGCCCGCCGCGAGCATCCCGCCGGTGCGGAGGAAGCCGCGCCGGCTGGTGAGCTGAGGTTCCGACGGCTGCGCTCGATCGTTCGGGCCGCGTCCTTCCGACGCCGACGCCGACGCCGACTCCGACTCGGACTCCGATTCGGGCGTGGGACTCATGAGCCCTCCTCAGCGTTCGGCGGCGTGGTCGCGCCGCAGGTGTCGTTCGCGGGCGCTCCGGCCCAGCGGTCCAGGGTCCAGCTCACGAGCTCGGGGGTGAGCGGCGAGTCCGCGGCGACGAGGGAGAGGTGATCGAGCCCCGGGTAGGTGCGGAAATCGAGGGGGACTCCCGCGGCGCACCGCCCCGCGACCCACTGCTCCTGCTGGGCCGGCTGGACGAGCGGATCGGCGAGCCCCTGCGCGACGAGCACGGGGGCCGGGAACGGGCCGGTCGGCGTCTGCGCGCGCAGCGTACGCCCGAACTCGCCCGCGAGCACCCGGTCGGGGAAGATCTGGCTGGGCACCTGCGTGCCGCGCAGGATCGCGGCGAGCGCGTCCTGGCCGTTGAAGCAGAGCTGGCTGATCTTCGCGACGCCGCCGGCGGAGCCCGGGGTGAGCTCGTCCGCGAGGCCGAGCTCCGGGAAGATCTCGTCCCAGGTCGCGGCGATGTACGCGGAGACGGTCTTGCCCGCCGCCTCGTTCTTCGTCACCTCCGCGAGGCCGTACAGGTTCGCGGCCGGGGCGAATGCGGCGATCCCGGCGATCTCGAGCTCGGGGGCGTAATCGGGGGCGATCTGCCCGGTCCAGAGCGAGCCCTGCCCGCCCTGCGAGTGCCCCCAGACCACCGTCTTCGCGGGGAGACGGAGCCCGTCGAGTTCCCGGGCCGCGCGCGTCGCGTCGAGCACGTTGCGGCCCTCGGCGGAGCCGATGAGGTAGGGGTGTGGGCCCGCCGTGCCGAGGCCGATGTAGTCGGAGGTGACCGCGGCCCAGCCGTGCTCGGTGACGAGCGTGCTGAGCGCCGCGCCCGCTCCGTCCGCGAAGGGCGTCGCGCTGAGCGAGGGCGCGCACTTCGGCGCCACGCCGGTGGTCCCGTGGGCCACGGAGAGGAGCGGAAGCGGCGCATCGCCGCGCTGCGCGGGCGCGACGACGGTGCCGCTCGACACGGCAGGCTCGCCCGCGACCCCCGTGGTCGTGTAGAGGATGCGCCACGCCTCGGCCCCGCGCGGTACGCCCGTCGTGAGCGGCTCCGAGCGGATCAGACGGCCGGGCTCCGAGGGTACGGCGGACGGCGGGGTGTAGAACGCGCCGGGTTCGGGCAGGGGCACGCCGCCGAGCGCCCAGCCGGTGCCGAGCGCGAGCGCGAGCGATGCGACGAGCGCGAGGGAGGCACCGAGCGCGCGGCCCCAGCGGGCGACGCGGCCGCGGGGCCGGGAACGCGGCACCGGAGTGGCCGCCGGATCCGCCGCAGGATCGGGCACCAGAGCCGCCGCAGGATCGGGCACCAGAGTCCCCGCCGGATCGGGTGCCGGATCGGATGCGTGAACGGATGCCGCCTCGGCGCGTGCGGAGCGTCGAGAGTCGCCGAGCAGCGCGAGCAGCAGCGCGAGTCCCTGGAAGACGAGGAACGCTCCGACGCCGAGCCGGAACACGGTGAGGGTGAGCACGGGCCACGAGAGCGCGACGACGCCGAGCACGATGCCCGCGAGCGCCGCGATGACGCTCGTCACCCGCGCCTCGCCGCGGCCGAGCACCGCCTGCACCGCGCGGAGCAGTCCGTGCGCGACGAGCGCGATCCCCACGACGAGCGCGAGCCCCGGCGCGCTCGCACCCGGCCAGAGCGCGACGACCGCGCCCGCGACAATGCTCGCCGCGCCGAGCACGCGCGCGGGGAGGCGGAGGGCCGCGTCCGGTGCGGGGAGGAGCAGGGCGCCGAGCCCGAGCACCGCGACGCCGAGCCCCGTCGCCACGGCGGTCTGCTGCGGCGTGAGCGGGGCGAGGATGAGGGCAACGCCGAGGCCGACCGCCGCGAGCGCGATGACGGCGCGGGCGGGCCCCGCGAGCGGCGCGAGGGCGGTGAGGATCCTGATCCGGATGGGCACGGTCTGCCTCTCTGCAGTGGGAGCTCTCTGAGCCCGGGGTCATGAGCCGCCTGCGGCGACGCTTCCAGCGTAGTCCGGGGGAGCGGCGCGGTCGATGGGGCGGAACTGAACTACGCTGGAGGGGTTATGGCACATCTTCTCGGGGCTGAAGCCCTCCATCTCGAAGTTCCGACCAAGACCGTGTTCGACTCGGTCACGCTCGGCGTCGCCGAGGGCGACCGCATCGGCATCGTCGGCCGCAACGGCGACGGCAAGTCCAGCCTGCTCATGATGCTCGCGGGGCGCCGCGAGCCCGACAGCGGGCAGGTCACGATGCGCGGCGGCACGACGATCGGAGTGCTCGATCAGGCCGACGCCTTCGCGGACGGCGAGACGGTGGGCCACGCCATCGTGGGCGACCGCGAGGAGTACGAGTGGGCGGGGGACCCGCGCACGCGCGAGGTGATCTCAGGCCTCGTCTCGGACCTGCCGTGGGACGCCCCCGTCGACGCGCTCTCGGGCGGGCAGCGGCGGCGCGTGGCACTCGCGCGGCTGCTCTCCGGGGAGTACGACGTGCTCTTCCTCGACGAGCCGACGAACCACCTCGACGTCGAGGGCATCGCCTGGCTCGCCGATCATCTCAAGCGGCGCTGGCCCCGCGGCCAGGGCGCGCTCCTCGTCGTCACGCACGACCGCTGGTTCCTCGACGAGGTCTGCTCGACCACGTGGGAGGTGCACGACCGCATCGTCGAACCGTTCGAGGGCGGGTACGCCGCCTACATCCTGCAGCGCGTCGAGCGCGACCGGCAAGCCGCCACGATCGAGCAGAAGCGCCAGAACCTCGCGCGCAAGGAGCTCGCCTGGCTGCGTCGCGGCGCCCCCGCGCGGACCTCGAAGCCGAAGTTCCGCATCGACGCGGCGAACGAGCTGATCGCCGACGTCCCGGAGATCCGGGATCGGGTCTCGTTGCAATCGATGGCGGTCGCACGCCTCGGCAAGGAGGTCGTCAACCTCCTCGACGCCGGCGTGAGCTACGGGGACCGGGTAATCCTCGAGGACGTCGAGTGGCGCCTCGCCCCGGGCGAGCGCACGGGCATCCTGGGGGTGAACGGCGCGGGCAAGTCGACGCTGCTCGGCCTCATCTCCGGCACCACGGAGCCGACGCGCGGCACCGTGAAGCGCGGTTCGACCGTGAAGGTCGCGACGCTCACGCAGCGCCTCGACGAGCTCGAGGAGCACCTCACGGAGCCCGTCCGCACCGTGATCGGCCGCCTGCGCACGAGCTTCACGGTGGGGAGCGGGTCGAAGGCGCAGGAGCTCACCCCCGGGCAGCTGCTCGAGCGCATGGGCTTCACGAGCGCGCAGCTCTCCACCCCGGTGAAGGACCTCTCCGGCGGGCAGAAGCGCCGCCTCCAGCTGCTCCTCATCCTGCTCGACCAGCCGAACGTGCTCATCCTCGACGAGCCGACGAACGATCTCGACACCGACATGCTCGCGGCGATGGAGGATCTGCTCGACTCGTGGCCGGGCACGCTCATCGTCGTGTCGCACGACCGCTACTTCCTCGAGCGGGTCACCGATCAGCAGTACGCGATCTTCGATCGGCGGCTGCGGCACTTGCCCGGCGGCGTGGACCAGTACCTGGAGCTGCGCGGCGCGGAGGAGGCGGCGAAACGCGATGCGGCCGCGGGGACGCCGGCCCGTGTGGCCGGGGGATCCGGAACCGCGGCGGGCGCCGCGCCCGCCGCGCCGAAGCTGAGCGGTTCCGAGCTGCGCGCAGCGCAGAAGGAGCTCTCCGCCGTGGAGCGGAAGATGGAGAAGCTGCAGCAGCAGATCGTGAAGGACCGGGATCGGCTCGCGACGCTCGACCAGAGCGACTACGGGCTGCTCAACGCCGAGATGACGAAGATCACCGCGCTCGAGGCCGAGGTGAGCGAGCTCGAGGAGCAGTGGCTCGAGCTCTCCGAGGAGATCGGCTAGCCGGGGCGTCGGGCGGGGGAGCGCGTATGCACGTCGGGGCATTCCGCGCTCGGTAGTGTGGGGCAAGCGATCGGCACCTGCCTGTGGCTCCATCAGCACCCGGCGGGTGCGCAACGGAAGCGGGTGCCCTCGTGCCAGCAGCCTCCCCATTCCCGATCCAGGGCCTCGGCCCGCTGCGTCCCACTCGCGCCGGCCGGGCGGAGTTCCCACCGATCGCCCGGGCGTACACCCGCGTGTCGGAGGTCGTCCGCGAGTCCGGGCTTCTGCGCCGCGCGCACGGGTTCTACGCCGCGGTCGGCGCCGCGATCCTGCTCGCGCTCGGCGGCGCGATCGCCGGCTTCGTGCTGCTCGGCGACAGCTGGTTCCAGCTGCTCATCGCGGCGGCGCTCGGGATCATCTTCACGCAGATCGCGTTCCTCGCGCACGAGGCGGCCCACCGGCAGATCCTCGCGCGGGGGCCGCAGAACGACCGGCTCGCGCGCGTGCTCGCGGGCTCGATCGGCATGAGCTACGCCTGGTGGGACGCGAAGCACACGCGCCACCACGCGAACCCGAACCGGGTGGGGAAGGACCCGGATATCGAGGTAGACACCATCTCGTTCCTCGAGGAGGACGCCGTGCTGGCCCGCGGCCTGCGCGGCTGGATCACCCGGCGGCAGGGGTGGCTGTTCTTCCCGCTCCTGACGCTCGAGGGGATCAACCTGCACTGGCAGAGCCTCCGCTACCTGTGCCAGCGGGGGCCCGTGCGCGGCCGCTGGATCGAGCTCGCGATCATCCTCGCGCGCTCCGCCGCGGTCTTCGTGCCGGTCTTCCTGTTCCTGCCGCTCGGGCTGGCCTGCGCGTTCGTCGGCGTCCAGCTCGCCGTGTTCGGCGTCTACATGGGTGCCTCGTTCGCGCCCAACCACAAGGGGATGCCCGTCATCGCCCACGACGCGAAGCTCGACTTCTTCTCGAAGCAGGTGCGCACCTCGCGAAACATCCGTGGTGGGTGGTGGGCCACCTGGCTCATGGGCGGGCTCAACTACCAGGTCGAGCACCACCTCTTCCCGAGCATGGCCCGCCCCTACCTGGCGCGTGCGCGCACCATCGTGCGCGAGCACTGCGCCACGCTCGGCGTACCGTACACCGAGACCTCTCTCGCGAACTCGTACCGGATCGTGATCGAGTACCTGAACCGGGTGGGGCTCGCCGCCCGCGACCCGTTCGACTGCCCCGTGACGGCGCAGTACCGCCGGGCGTAGCCGCGCCGAGCGGCCCGGCGGCCCGGCGGCCCGTCCGCCTCGGGGTACCACTGCGCAACTGTGCACAGCGGTGCAGGGTTCCGGAGCGCGGCCCGCTCCTGTTCCCGGTGCGTTCACCGGAGCGACACCGGACCACCCCCTGCGACTGGATGAATGAGTGAGCACCTCGGTGCATTCCCCACTCGAAAGGACATCCATGTTGCACGCCCACCGCTCGTCGCCGCAGCCCGCCTGCCGCGCGGCGCGCACGAGCCGCACCCTGCGCGCCGGTACGGTCGCCGCGCTCACCGCGTTCACGCTGCTGATCCCCGCGCTGCCCGCCGCCGCCGTCGAGCAGGCGCCCGCCGCCGGTGCGGCGCAGGCGATGACGCAGCAGCGCATCGACGCCGCGAACGACGCCTACAACGGCGCGGACGCGCAGCTCGAGTTCATCACCATGTCGGACACGGAACTCGGCGGCACGGCGACCGCCGACAAGACCTCCGAACAGGTCGCCTACGAGGGGGCCGCACGCCACTTCGAGAGCATCCGCGCCTGGGCGGACTCGAAGGGCTTCGATCCGCAGGTCGTCGTCGACAACGGCGACGTCGTAGGCGCGAACGATCCCGAGTACTCGGCCCATCTCGCCGGGGACAGCGAGAAGGTGGCGGGGTGGTACCGCGCCATCGAGCGCGTGTTCCGCGAGAACTTCCCCGACGCGCAGGTGCTGCTCACGCAGGGCAACCACGACATCGCCGACCTCATGGGGAAGACGATCGCGGAGGCCCGCGCCGAGCGCGCTCCCGCGGGCGCCCCCGAGTGGTTCTATCCGAGCGCCGACACGGGCTACGTCTCGAACTTCCACACCACCGTCGCGGGGATCGACTTCATCGGGCTCGACTACAACGGGACGCACACCTTCGGGTACACGGGCCAGCGCACGGGCTACCAGGACTACCTGCGCACGACGCTCGCGGAGATCGCCGCGCAGCCCGACTACGATCCGGCGAAGCCGATCTTCGTCTCGATCCACAGCGGCTACGCCGGCACCTCGCTCGGCGGCCCCTTCCACGGCGACTACGACATGGCGGGCCCCGAGCTGCAGCGGATCCTCGCCGAGTACCCGCAGGCCGTCCTCGGTTCCGCGCACACGCACTTCTCCTCGAACCCGGAGACGAGCATCTACCAGAAGGACTTCACGGTCTACGAGAACGCCTCGATGAACTACATCTACCAGGATGTGCCGAGCGACTTCATCGGGGGCGGGTACTTCGGGGGCAACCAGGGCGACGCGGAGCGCGGCACCCCGCAGAAGAGCGCGAACTTCGTCTCGGTGCTGGAGACCGGCGAGACCGTGATCCGCCGCTTCGATGTGACCCACCAGCGCTGGATCGGCATGCCGTGGGTGGTCGACACGACGCAGGGCACCGCGGGCTTCACCTACACCGCGGATCAGCGCAGCACCGTCGCCCCCTGGTGGGACGCGGCGGCCGTGCGCGCCGCCGATGTGACCGAGACGTCGCTGACGCTCGGCTTCGACCAGGCGAAGGACGACGAGCTCGTGAACTACTACGAGGTCGCGATCGCGGACGCCGCGGGGAAGCCCGTCGCCTTCACCGCGAATCAGGTCCCTGATTTCGGCGGCAACGCCGCGAAGTCGGTGACCGGCAGCTTCAAGGCCTACTCGCGCTTCTACATGACGCCGAACACGATGGACTTCGCGATCGCGGGGCTTGAGGCGGCGAAGAACTACACCGTCACGGTCACCGCGTTCGACGACTTCCAGAACCGCTCGGAGCCGCTCGTCGGTACCGTCCGCACCGCGGGCACGCTTGAGTTCCCCGAGTTCCCGGATGCGCCGGTCGAGGCGCCGGGAGGCGAGTTCCTGAACCTCGCCTTCGAGGGCGACCTGAACGACACCGGCGCGGCGTCGGCGGCGGCGCCCGCGGCCCAGCCGGTGGGCTCGGTCAGCTACGTCGATACTGACCGCTCCGGGGCCGAGGGCCAGGCGGTGCGCATCGGCGCCGGGGCCGGCAGCTACGTGGATCTCGGCTCCCGTCCCGAGTTCGATCTCGGCACGGACCAGGACCTGACCATCAGCTTCTGGACCAAGGTGACCGGTGTAAGCGGCTACGGCGCGATCATCAGCAACAAGAACTGGGCGAACTGGTACCGCTCGGGCATCAACCTCGCGCCGCAGGGCGGGGACACGAGCAAGCTGGAGTTCACCCTCGGCGACGGCACCAACGGGGTGTATGCGACGGGTGACGTTGCCGACTACCGGAATGCGTGGCACCACATGGCCCTCACGGTCGACCGCGAGCGGAACGTCGCCGGCGTCTACCTGGATGGACAGCTGACGAAGGAGACGAGCATCGCCGGTGTCGGGAGCATGACCAGCGGCCTCAACATGCTCGTGGGCGTGGACGGCGGCAAGAGCTACGGCGCTGGCCTCGACATGGACGATCTCAAGATGTGGAGCTCGGCGCTCACCGCCGAGGAGATCGCCGGGCTGTTCGCCGCCGACGACGCGAGTGCTGAGACGAACGCGCTCGCGCGGGCCGTGGACTACGCGACCGAGCTCATGGCGGCGAACGCGGTCGCGGCCGAGAACGGCCGAGTCTTCGACGCCGCGCTCGGCGACGCGCTCGCCGCAGCCGCCGCCGAGAGCGCCGAGCTCGTGGCGAGCAGCGCGCCGAGCAAGGACGCGCTGCGCAGCAGCTTCGGCGTGCTCAAGAGCGCGGTGGGCGCGGTCGAGGCGCAGCCCGTGCGCTTCGCCTACGCGGTGTCGGCCGAGGGCGGCACAGCGACCCCGAGCGAGGGCGTTGCCGAGCAGGGCGGCGAGATCCGGCTGGCGCTCGCTCCCGCGGCGGGCTTCCAGATCGCCGACTCCGAGGTGACGGCATCGGGCGTCGAGAGCTTCGCGATCGAGGGCGAAGAGCTCGTGCTCCGCGGCGTCGAGGGCAGGGTGCTCGCCTCGGTCGCCTTCGCTGTAGCGGAGGACGAGACCGGCGGTGAGAACGGCGGGAACACCGGCGGTGAGAACGGCGGGAACACCGGCGGCAACACCGGTGGAGAGAACGGCGGCACGTCGGACGGCGGGACCGGCGGCAGCGCCGAGTCGGGCAGTGCGGGCTCCCGCCCGGGCGCCGGGGGAGCGCTCGCCGCGACGGGCGGCGCGCCGGCGACGAGCTGGGCGCTCGCGGGCGGGGCCGCTGCGCTCCTCGCGGCAGCGGCCGGGGTCTTCGGCCTGCGTCGCGCGCGTCGCCAGTAGCCTTCCGCGGGACGGGGCCGCACCGATCATCGATCGGTGCGGCCCCGTTGCGTGTCCGGTGCGGCGTCACGGCCCCGGACGGTGACGGTGCTGCCGTGCGGGCTACCAGCCGCGCTCGGCGAGGCGGTGCGGCGCGGGCAGCTCGGACACCGTGATCCCGACCATTGCGGGCCCGAGCCCTCGGGACGCCGCTGCGACCGCGTCCGCGTCGGCGAAGCTGCGGGTGGCGGCGACGATCGCGGCAGCGCGGCGTTCGGGGTCACCACTCGTGAAGATCCCCGAACCGACGAACACCCCCTCCGCGCCGAGCTGCATCATCATGGCGGCATCCGCGGGCGTGGCGATACCGCCCGCGGTGAGGAGCGGCACGGGGAGGCGACCGGACGCGGCGACCTCGCGCACGAGCTCGAGCGGCGCCTGCAGCTCCTTCGCCTCGACGAAGAGCTCGGCGTCGTCGAGGCCGCGCAGGCGTGCGATCTCGGTCCGGATGGTGCGGAGGTGGCGGGTGGCCTCGGACACGTCGCCCGTTCCGGCCTCGCCCTTGGAACGGATCATCGCGGCGCCCTCGGCGATCCGGCGGAGCGCCTCGCCGAGCGTCGTTGCCCCGCACACGAAGGGGGCGCGGAAGGCGCGCTTGTCGATGTGGTGTGCGAAGTCGGCCGGGCTGAGCACCTCCGACTCGTCGATGAAGTCGATGCCGAGCGCGTCGAGGATCTGCGCCTCGACGAAGTGACCGATCCGCGCCTTCGCCATGACGGGGATCGAGACGGCGGCCTGAATGCTCGCGATGAGCTCGGGATCACTCATCCGCGCGACGCCGCCCTGCGCGCGGATGTCCGCCGGCACGCGTTCGAGCGCCATGACGGCGATGGCGCCGGCGCCCTCCGCGATGCGCGCCTGTTCCGGGGTGACGACGTCCATGATGACGCCGCCGAGGAGGTGATCGGCGAGGCCGCGGCGCACGCCGGAGAGCGAGTCGGTCTGGGGGGTCTGAGGCTGTGTTGCAGTCATGAGTGCCAGCCTGGCCGAGAATATTGGTTCCCCACAAGATCCACTTCTTGCAAATATCAATGGACCACGCGGTGAGAAGCGATCCTTGCAATGCAATCATTTGCGCAAGTGATTGAATATTGGTACAGTGATGCTGCGCTTCGTTCGGTGAGGCTCTTGCGTGAACACAGGCCACTGATCTGACGACATCGAGAGATGCCCAAGATCAGGACAGGCGCCCTCGGATTAAGGGGGCGTCCCAAGTGGCTGCCACAGGATTACGTCACGCAATGCCGAAGCTCTGACATGGAAGCGCGGTCCCTGAGTCGACGGTTCCGTCGTCGGCTCCACTCTGCGTGCCGTGAGAGGAAACAGCGCTATGCCCGCAGCGATCATCGAACCCATTCTGTTCTGGCAGGTCCATCAGCCGCTCCTGCCGAGGCCGGCGACTCCGGCGGCGCCCGGTGCGCCCCGCTCGCCGGCCCCATCTCCTGCCCCTCCCGCGGAACCCGGGGCGCCGCCCGCCCCCGCGGGCGAGGTGTGGCGCAGCCAGCCCTTCGCCCGGGCGGCCCAGCCCGGAGCCGCGCGGCGCCGGGCCACGCGCTACGAGAAGTTCACCACCCGGATCGTCGTGGTGAGCAGCGTGCTCACGCTGGGCGTCACCGCCAGCCTGCACGTCGTCAACTACGACCTCGAGACGAAGACCTCGTCCACTTCCGGCACCCACAGCGGCTTCTACAAGGAAGACGAGTAGACCGGCTTCGGCCGGCGCTCGGGAAAGCACACAGCATGTACACGATTGAAGAACAGATCGCCCGCTTCGGGCGGATCGAGCGCCTGAGTGGCGGGCGCTGGATCCGGCTCGTCGGCGATGACCCTCAGCTCGTCGCTCAGGTCGAGGAGGAGACCGGGATCCCGCTTCCCGCCGCGGGCACGCTTGCGTTCGCCGCGGATGGCGAGGTGACGCACCTCGCGCTCGGCACGGTCGAGCACGACCACCTCTCCTACTCGGAGACGCGCATCGCGATCGCCGTGGGTGCGGAGACCGTGGTCACGGTCGAACCGCTGCGCGGCTGCGCGCCGCTGGATCTCGCGGTGACCCGCATGGAGCGCGATGGGCGCGACGACGACCGCCCCGTGGAGATCGCCGCGAGCATCCTCCAGGCGATCGCCGACACGACCGACGAACTCGTGAGCAGCCTCAGCGACGGCACCGAGCACATGATGACGCAGACGAGCGCGATCCTGCGCAGCCTCGAGACGAAGAAGGCCCGCGAATTCGGCGTGAGCGACGTGACCACCACGCAGCAGGAGCTCGCCGATATGGAGGAGCTCCTCTCGCACTGTATGGAGCACCAGCTCGTGCTCGCAGAGGCCGCACGTCACCTGCGCGGCCACCTGCGCGGGCGCGACGGGGAGGGGCGCACCGACCTCGGGCGGCTGATCGAGGACATCGAGGCGATCGAGCCGCACATCGACTTCGTGCACGACCGCGTGCGGCTGCTGCAGCAGACGAACAACCTCGCACTCAACGTCAAGCAGAACCAGATCATCAAGGTGTTCTCCGTCGTCACGGCGGTGTTCCTCCCCGTGATGCTGCTCTCGACCTACTACAGCATGAACTTCGAGTACATGCCGATCCTCAGCTGGGACCTCGCGGAGCCCGCGATCATCGTGCTCAGTTTCGTGTTCGCCATGCTGCCGCTCATCTACGTGCGCCGACGCGGCTGGCTGCGCTGATCGCGGCGCGCCGATCCCACTCACTCCATCGACCTCAGGAAGACCCGACATGACGAACCAGAACCCCCAGCACACCCAGCCCGCACCCGACCGCCGCACCGCGCCGCTCGCGTGGAGCTCGCGCCTCGAACTCACCACGCTCGGCACGGGGGAGCCCGCGCCCGGCCAGGCTCCCGGCGGCTCGGCCGAGGACCGCCGCCCGCGCACCTCGAAGATCGAAAAGGAGATCATCTGGGCCGTGGTCGTGCTCTACGCAGGGATTATCGCCTGCTTCGCCGGCCTCCACCTCTACGGCGTCGCCCTCGGCTAGACCGTCCCGCACCAGCTTCCCGTCGCGCCTCCGCGCGACCCACACACGAAAGGTGACGCGCATGTACGATCACACCGCGCCCCTCCCCATTCCGGGAGCGGAAACCGCTCCCGCGGCGACCCGCTCGGATACCGCCCTGCCGCGCAGCGGCTGGCTCCGCGTCCGTGCCTCGGATCGCACGCTGCTCGCCGACATCCACGCGCAGCTCGGCCTCGACCTCGCGCGCCGGGTGCCCCACCCCGTGGACGAGCACGGCTTCGCGCTCCTGCCGCTCGAACTGCCCCTGCCGTTCGCGGCCGGGCCGACCGGGGCGAGCACGGTCTTCACGAGCGCGGCGATCCTCATCGCCGTGAGTGACGAACTCCTCATCACGGTCGAGCCGGATCGACCCGTCCCGGCCCTCGCCGCCGCCCAAGCCCGGGTCGGCACGCTGCCCGCAACGGCGAGCAGCCGGGACGCCCTCCTCGTGATCATCGAGGGGCTGAACGACGCGATGCAGGGCACCGTGAATCAGATCTCGCTCGTGCTGAACGATCTCGCCGACGAGGCGGTCGACAGCAGCGGCGGCTTCAAGCTCGAGGGGCGCCAGGTCGGCGTCGCCGACATCGCCCAGACCGCGGTGTCGCTCGGCGGCGCGGAGGAGCTCATCGCCCGAGCGGTGCAGGGCCAGCTCATGCTCGAGCGCGCCGCGCGGCGGATGCGCCGATCGAGCGCGCACGCGGAGCGCGAGTACTCGACCCTGCTCTCCGACGTGCAGGGCGGGCGCAGGCACGCCCGCTTCCAGCACGCGAAGGTGCGGAACATCCAGCAGTCGCTCATGACGACGCTCGATCTGAAACAGAACCAGATCATCAAGGTGTTTACGGTCGTCACCGCGGTGTTCACGCCGCCCACCCTGATCGCGGCCTACTACGGCCAGAACTTCGCGAACATGCCGGAGCTCGCGCTGCCCTGGGGCGAGTGGTTCGTCATGGCCACCACGGCGATCTTCGCACTCGTACCACTCTGGTACATCAAGAAGAAGGGCTGGCTCCGATGATGCTGCAGCGGATCTCCCAGCGGGGCTGGACCCGGCTGTTCCTCGCGGATCCCGGCGACGCCGAGCTTGCGGAGCGCACGATGGGTCCCGCCACTGCGACCGAGCAGCGCATCCCGCTCCGCTTCGTCACGGTCGACCGTTGGGGCGCGCAGCTCGCCGAGGTGACCGTGGTGCTGCGGGGCGACGAGCTCATCACCTGCGAACCGGGCGACGGGCTTCCCCTGCTGCAGGACGTCGCCGCGCGCCTGCTCTGGCAGGACCCGGGCGAGGCCGATGCGCTGCGCGCGGGCGCCGAGATTGTGCGGGCGGGCTTCGGGGCGAGCGCCGCGAGCCTCACGCGCATCGAGTCGGAGATCCGCGGGGTGCGCCTCGCGGTCTCCGACCTCGAGGCCGAGCGCGGGCCGGAGCACGGGATCAGCGTGAGCGACCTGCCGCGCGTGAGCGAGCAGCTCGTCGACATCGACGCGGTGCTCTCGCACGTCGCCGCAGCCGTCTCCCGGCTCGGCCAGTTCGCGCGCCTGCTGCGCCGCGAGGCGGCCGTGCGGGCGGCGGACGAGCGCGCCGAGTTCGACGCGCTGATCCAGCAGGGCGATGCGCTCGCCACGCGCCTCGAGTTCCTCGTGGACCGGCACCGATTCCACTCCCGGGGCACGGCGCAGCGCATCTCCACGAGCGACTTGAACATCGTGAAGATCTTCACGGTGCTCTGGGCCATCTTGATCCCGGGCACCACGCTCATCAACTGGTACGGCCAGAACTTCGAGTTCATGCCCGAGCTGAGCTGGGACCTCTCCGCGTGGATCCAGATCGCCGGAGTGTTCTGCCTCGCGGTGCTGCCGATCTCCACCGTGAAGCGGGCGGGGCAGCTGCGCTAGTGCGGCGCTCCTCCCGGGTGCCGGCCCGGATCCTCGCGGGGATCCGGGCCGGCGTCGTCCGTGAGGAGCTGCGTGAAGCCAGCCGCGAGCTCGCCGAGCACGAACTCCTCCGTGTCGGCGTCGTAGTCGTAGAGCTCGCCGAAGCGGCCCCAGTCGATCGCGAGCTCCAGCTGCCGCTGCGCGTCGTCCGGACCGAATCCGCGCGCGAGCAGGTCCCGGAAGAAGTCCGCGCGCAGCGCGCCCTCGGCACTGTGCTCGAGCGCGCGCACGATCGTGCGGACGAGGGGAGCATGCTCGGCCGCGAGCGCCCCGAAGCGCGTCTTGCTCTCGGCGATGCCCGCGCCGTGCCATTCCCAGCCCGGCTCGGTGAGGAAGGCCTGTGCGCCCTCGACCTCCAGGAAGCGCAGCATCCGGCCCGCGTCGACGAGCGGGAGTAGATCGTCCACGTCGAAGGAGAGCTCGTCGGCGAGATCCGGGAGGTCGGCCTGGCCGTCGTGGGCGACGACGATCTCGATGAGGCCGGCGAGCCCGCCCGCCGTCGCGGCGGGGAGCGGGTGGGTGAGCGGCCCGGGCGGCCCGGTCTCGGCTCCCGCTGCGGCCGGCCTCCCGGTGAGCTCGGCGTACAGCGCATCGACGGCGGCCGCGAATGTGGGGCTGCGCCGGTCGCGCGGCCGGGGGAGCGGGAGCGGGAGCTCCGCGGCGATCGTCGCCGGGCTGCCGTCGAGCACGAGCACGCGGTCGGCGAGGAGCACCGCCTCCTCGATGTTGTGGGTCACGATGCAGATGGCGCCCGCGGGTGCGGCCTCGGCGCCCCACACCTCGAGCAGCTCGCCGCGCAGGTGCTCCGCGGTGAGCACGTCGAGCGCCGAGAACGGCTCGTCCATGAGCAGCACGTCGGGGCGCTGCACGAACGCGCGCGCGAAGCCCACGCGCTGCTGCATGCCGCCCGAGAGCTCCCGTGGGTAGGCGCGCTCGAAGCCGTCGAGCCCGATGGCGTCGATCGCGGCCCGCGCGCGGGTGCGCCGCTCGGCGCGCGGGAGCCCGCTCGCGCTGAGCCCGAGCTCGACGTTGTCGAGGACGCTGAGCCAGGGCATGAGGGCGAACGACTGGAAGACCATCGCCGTGTCCGGGTTCGCCCCGGTGAGCGGGCCGCCGCGCGCGACCGCTCGGCCCGTCGTGGGGCGCGCGAGGCCCGCGAGGACGCGGAGCAGCGTCGACTTCCCGGAGCCGGAGCGACCGAGCAGCGCGACGATCTCGCCGCGGCGGAGCGTGAGCGACACGTCTCGGAGCACGTCGAGCTCGGCGCCGTCGGCGCCGGGGAAGGTCATGCCGACCCGCTCGGCGCTGAGGAGCACCTCGCCGGGTGCGCCGGGTGAGCCGGGTGCCCCGGGCGAGCCGGGAGCGCCGGGCGCGCCGGGCGCCTGCGGCGCAGCGGGGGTGCGGGGATCCTCGGTCATGCGGGCTCCTGACGGGTGACGGGGCGGGGACGGTGGTGCGGTTTTTCAGCCGAGCGCATAGCGGCGCTCCGCGAGGGCGTACAGGGGCCGCCAGAGCAGGCGGTTGAGGGCGACGACGAACGCGCTCATCACGAGGACGCCGACGAGCACGCGCGCGAAATCGCCCGCGGCCGTCGCCTCCGCGATGGCGGAGCCGAGGCCGCGCGCCGTGAGCGTTTCGCCCCCGTAGCTCACCACCTCGGCCACGATCGACGCGTTCCAGGCGCCGCCGGCCGCCGTGAGCGCGCCCGTGACCCACGCGGGGAAGAGCGCGGGCGCGTAGAGTCGGCGCCAGCGGGCGACGGTGCCGAGGCGGAGGCTGGAAGCGGCCTCGCGGAGGTCGTGCGGGATCGCCGCGGCGCCCGCGATCGCGTTGAAGAGCAGGTACCACTGCGCGCCGAGCGCCATGAGCGCGATGCCGCCGATGTCGAGGCTGATCCCGGTCGCGAACAGCGCGAGCGCCGCGAACGGGAACAGGAAGTTCGCCGGGAAGCTCGCCAGCACCTGCACGATCGGCTGCGCCACCCGGGTGACGCGGGGGTGCAGCCCGATCCACAGCCCGATGGGCACCCACACGAGCGTGCCGAGCACGAGGAGCACGAGCACGCGGGCGAAGGTGAGGAGGCCGAGCCCGCCCGCGACGGCGAACTCGGCGAGCCCGGTCTCGCGGGAGATCGCCACGAGCAGGGCGAGCGTCCCGCAGACGAGCGCGAGCCCGAGGAGGAGCGCGCCCGCGGTGCGCCACCCCCGCGCGACGCCCGGCGGGCGCTCCGCGCTGCCGGCCCGTGCGCGGCGCCGCCTGCGTGAGCGCCAGGCGCGCGCCGCGCGCTCCAGCCCCTCGCGCACGGGGGCGATGGCCCGGGCGAGCAGCTGCGGCGCGGAGGAGCGGCGCAGCAGGTCGAGCACGACGCTCCGCTGCGGCTCCGCGGAGCCCGAGACGCCCGTGCGGAACCGCTCGGCCCAGGCCGTGAGCGGACGCCAGAAGCCGATGTTCACCGCGAGGATCAGCGCCACCATGACCCCGATCGCGAGGGCGAGGCGCCCCGGCTCGGCCTGCTCTGCCGCGGTCGCGGCGTAGGCGCCGATCCCGGGGAGCGCGTACCGCTGCGTCTGCACCGTGATCACCTCGGACGCGAGGAGGAAGAACCACCCGCCCCCGAAACTCATCATCCCGTTCCAGACCAGGGGGAACGCGCCGTGCGGCGCGTCGAGCCGCCAGAAGCGCTGCCAGCGGGTGAGCCCGAGCGATCGGCACGCCTCGTCGAGGTCGCGGGGCTGCGTGATGAGCGACTGGTAGAAGGCGAACGTCATGTTCCACACCTGGCTCGTGAAGATCGCGAACACCGCGGCGCACTCGAGGCCGAGGATCGAGCCAGGGAAGAGGGCGAGCCAGAGGCCGACCGTCACGGACAGGAAGCCGAGCACGGGGATCGACTGGAGCACGTCGAGCAGGGGAAGGAGCACTCGGCCGAGCCGGGGGAGGCGGGCCGCAGCGGTCGCCACGACGAACGCGAAGAGCGTCGACAGGCCGAGCGCGACGAACATCCGGAGCAGCGAGCGGCCCGCGTAGCTCGGCAGCATGCGCGGGTCGGTCGAGACGCGATCGGGGGCGGTGGCCGGATCGAAGCCCGCGCCGAGCTCGCGGGTGAGTTCGAGGAGTAGCCACAGGAGGATCGCGACGGCGACGAACACGGCGAGATCGGCGAGCAGGCGGTCGCGCGTGCGCAGCGCCGCCTCGTGCGCGCTGAACGTCGCGGGGGTGGCCGCCATGCGCACACCTCCTCGCCGGTGCCGTCGACCCGGCGCCCGCGGAGGTGCCGCGGGCGCGCCCCCGCCAGCATAACGAGAATACGCGCCTACTTGCGCAAGTCTCAGAACACGGGATCATAGAGGTATGGATGATCACCCAGCGCCCGCCGTGACCGCCGCGCAGCTCGCCGCGGCCGCCGGCACCTTTGACATGCTCTCGACCCCCAACCGCCTGCACCTCGTGTGGCTGCTCGCCTCGGGGGAGTACGACGTGTCGACGCTGGCCGAGCGCTCGGGCGCGGCCGTTCCGGCCACGAGCCAGCACCTCGCAAAGCTGCGCGCTGCCGGGATCGTCGCTGCGCGCCGCGACGGACGGCGGCAGCTGTACCGGGTCGAGGATCCGCACATCCTCGCCGTGGTGGCGCAGATGTTCAGCCACATCGCCCCCGACGGGACGATCGCGGGCGAGTCCGACGAGCGGCGCCCGCCGCGGGCCCCCCGCTTCGCGGAGCACGCGGGTCACACGGTGGCCGAGGCAGCCGAGGCAGCTGAGGCCCCCGCAGCTGCGGCCCCCGCGGTCGCGGGGAACGGCTAGGAGTCGCCGCCGGGCAGGATCTCGAGGAGCGCCGCCGAGCCCATGCCCCAGCCCACGCACATGCTGACGACGGCGTAGCGCGCGCCGCGGCGTCGGCCCTCGCGCAGGGCGTGGCCGACCATGCGCGCACCGCTCATGCCGTAGGGGTGGCCGATCGAGATCGCCCCGCCGTTCACGTTCAGCCGCTCGTCGGGGATCCCGAGCTGGTCGCGGCAGGCCACGAGCTGCGCGGCGAACGCCTCGTTGATCTCCCACAGCTCGATGTCGTCGATCCGGAGCCCGTGGTCCGCGAGGAGCGCCGGGATCGCGAGCGTCGGGCCGAGCCCCATCTCCTCGGGCGCGAGCCCCACGGAGCGCATGCCGCGGAAGACGCCGAGCGGTTCGAGCCCGCGGCGGCTCGCCTCGCGCTCCGACATCAGCACCGCGGCGGCCGCGCCGTCGGAGAGCTGCGACGAGTTGCCCGCGGTGACGGTCGAGTCGCCGCCGAGCACGGGCGCGAGGCCCGCGAGGCCCGCGGCGGTCGTGCCCGGTCGATTGCACTCGTCCTGGGCGAGGAGCACGGTGTCCTCCTGCTCGGCCCCGCTCGCGCGGTCCACGATCCGCTGCACCGCGGTGATCGGGACGATCTCCTCGGTGAAGACACCGGCCTCCTGCGCCGCGGCCGTGCGCCGCTGGCTAAGGAGGGCGTAGGCGTCCTGCGCCTCGCGGCTCACCCCTGCCCGGCGGGCGACGTGATCCGCCGTCTCGATCATGGTGCGGTAATAGCCGTCGCGCACGCCGGCCACGCGGAAGGCGTGATCGTTCCAGTGCCCGTTCTGCACGAGCGAGACGCTGTCGACGCCGCCCGCGAGAGCGATCCGCGCCTCGCCGACCCGGATCTGGTTCGCCGCCGTGGCGATCGCGCTGAGCCCGGATGCGCACTGCCGATCGATCGTCGCGGCGGGCACGGCATCGGGAAGGCCTGCGGCGAACACGGTGTGGCGGGCGACGTTGACGGCGGCCGAGCCCTGGGTGAGGGCGCAGCCGAGCGTGAAGTCCTCGATCTCCGCGCCGGCGAGCCCGGCGCGCTCGACGGCGGCGCGCACGGCGTGGCCCGCGAGCACGGGCACCTGCGTGGTGTTCAACGAACCGCGGAACGCCTTCCCGATGGGGGTGCGGGCGGCCGCGACGATGACGGCGGTCTCGGTCATGATCAGATTCCTTCCAAGCCGCACCAGTCGGCGATGAACAGCGCCGTGGCCTGCGTGACCCGGCGGACGGACTCCAGGTCGACGCGCTCGTCGAAACCGTGGATGGACTCGGCGCGCGGGCCGTAGACGAGCGCGGGGGTGCGTGCGTAGAGGCCGAAGAAGCGCGCGTCGGTGGTCGCGGTGATCGCCTCGTGCTCGAGCGGCTCGCCCGCTACCTCCTGGTGGGCCGCCGCGAGCGCCGACGTCGCCTCGGCCGCCGCGGGCCGGCGGTCGTCGGCGAGCGCGTAGCCCTCCGCGGCGAAGCCGAAGTAGGTGATCTCGGGGAGGCTCCCGGCCAGGAACGGGTGCTCGGCCGCGGCCGAGCGGATGGTCTCCTCGATCGCTGCGCGGAGCTCGCTGAGGTCCTCGCCCGGGAAGACCCCCATGCGCGCCTCGAAGGTGCACCACGCGGGCACCGAGCTCGCCCAGTCGCCGCCGACGATCTTCCCGATGTTGAGGTTCAGGGCGTGCGTGTGCTCCGCGAACTCGGGGTGACGGCGCTCGGGAGCATTGCGCTGGGCTTCGAGCTCGTGCAGCGCCGCGACGAGCGGGAACGCCGCCTCGATCGCGTTCGCGCCGCTCCCGGCGTACGCCACGTGCGTCGGGCGGCCGCGCAAGTGCACCTGGAACCAGAGCACGCCGACCTGGGCCGAGACGAGATGCTCGCTGAACGGCTCGGAGATGAGCGCCGCGTCGGCGCGGTAGCCGCGCTGGAGGCAGGCGAGGGCGCCGTTGCCGGTGCACTCCTCCTCGACCACGGACTGGTAAAACACGTCGGCCGCGGGCTGCTGCCCGAGCGAGCGGAGCGCGGCGAGCGCGAACAGGTTGGAGGCGAGCCCCGCCTTCATGTCTCCGCCGCCGCGGCCGGAGAGCCAGCCGTCGGAGATCTCGGGGGAGAACGGGTCGTGCGCCCACATGTCGCGGGGTCCGGTCGGGACGACGTCGACGTGCCCGTTCAGGATCAGACTGCGGCCCGATCCGCTGCGGCTGCGCAGCGCGCCGACGACGTTCGGGGCATCCGCGTCCGGCGACTCGACCGGCGAGTAGCCGGGCAGCCCGGCGATGTCTTCGGTGCGCACGTCCCACCGGTCGACCGCGAAGCCGCGCTCTTCGAGCTCGCCCGCGATGAAGTCCTGCGCCGAGCGCTCGGCGCCGCGCAGCGAGGGATGGCGCACGAGCTCGGCGAGAAAGTCGACTTCCTCGTCGAAGAGCCGGTCGACGGCGGAGCGGATGGTGGCTGGGGTGAGATCCACGGGGGTTCCTTCCGGGAGGGGGCGTGGCGGGGCTGAGTGAGAAGTGGGTCAGAAGCGGGGGATCGGCCCGGCGGGGGCGCTGAGCGGCGCGGCCGTCGCATCCCGCACCTCCTGCAGCGATACTTCCACGGCGAGCTCGACGAGGGAGAGGCCGCGCGGGGTGACGTCGATGACGGCGAGGTCGGTGTAGATGCGCCCCACCTGGCCGCGCGCGGTGAGCGGAAGCGAGCACGCCTCGACGATCTTGGGCGCGCCCGCGCGGTCGACGTGGGTCATGATGACGCCGACGCGACGCGCCTTCTGCGCGAGCTCGATCGCCCCGCCCACGCCGGGGGCGGTCTTGCCCGGGATGCGCCAGTTCGCGAGATCTCCGTTGGCGGCGACCTGGAATGCGCCGAGGAGCGTGAGATCGAGACGGCCGGATCGGACGATGGCGAAGCTCACCGCGCTATCGCAGAAGCTCGTGCCGGGCACGCGGCTGAGGTAGGCGCCGCCCGAGTCGATGAGCGTGCGGTCCTCGGTGCCCGCGGGCGTGACGGGTCCGGCGCCGACGATGCCGTTCTCCGAGTGGACGCACACGGGCAGGGCGGGGTCGAGGTGCGCGAGCACCTGGGTGGGGAGGCCGATGCCGAGGTTCACGGTCATGCCGGGCGCGATGTCTGCCGCGGCGCGAGCGAGCATGCGGGCCTTCGTTCCGGGGGCGTTAGCGCTGGACGACATCGTAGACCTCCGGGAGAGCGGTGATGGGGGTGACGTGGTCGACGAAGGCGCCGGGCAGGTGGACGTCCTCGGCTGCGAGGGCGCCGAGCCCCACGACCCGCTCGGCCTCGACGATCGTGCGCTCCGCCGCCATCGCCATGAGCGGGGAGAAGTTGCGGGCGGAGCCCGCGAAGCGGAGGTTGCCGAAGGGATCCGCCTCGGCGGCGTGCACGAGCGCGAAGTCGGCGCGGAGCGCGGGCTCGAAGAGGGCGGTGCGCCCTTCCACCGATACCCGCTCGGTGCCGGCCTCGAGCTCCGTGCCCATCCCGATGTCGGTGACGATCCCGAGGAGCCCCGAGCCCGCCGCGCGGATGCGCTCGGCGAGGATCCCCTGCGGCACGAAGTCGACGCGGAGCTCTCCCGCGACCATCATGCGCATGGCGTTGGGGTTCAGCCCGATGTGTGTGGCGATCAAGCGGTCCACCTGCCCGTTCTGGAGGAGCAGATCGACGCCCATGCCCGCCTCATTCGCGTCGTTCTTGATGATCGTGAGGCCGCGGGGGCCCTGGCGCACGAGCTCGGCGATGAGGCGGAACGGGGTGCCGGGCACGCCGAAGCCGCCGAGCATCACGGTTGCGCCGTCGCGGATCTCGGCGACCGCCTCGGCCGCGCTCGCGTGCTTAGTGGGCAGCGGCATGGCGATCACGCTCCGTTCCGGGTGCGGTGGGGCGCTCGGAAGTGTGCTCGAGCACGTCGTCGCGCAGCTGCGGCGCGAGGACGAGGCACACGAGCGCCACGACGGTGAGGAGCACGTAGAACGCGATGACGCTCCAGATGCTGCCGGTTGCGATGAACAGGCCAGTCGCGATGAGGGGGGAGAGTCCGCCCCAGAGCGCGGATCCCGCGCTGTACGCGATGGACAGGCTCGTCTGCCGCGAGTCGGCGTCGAACATCTGCGACATGATCGCCGCGAGCGGCGCCCAGGTGGCATTCATCGTGACGCGCACGAGCGCGAGCAGTGCGAACAGGAGCCAGGTGGAGTGGCCCATGACGAGGAACGTGGGGATCACCGCGGCGACGGAGACCACGAGGCCGATCGCCATGACGCGCTTGCGACCCCAGCGGTCTGCGGCGATCCCGAGCGGGAGCGTGGAGAGGAGATGCCAGAACGAAGCGAAGGTCATGGCGTTGAGCACGAGCGTGGGGTCGAGCCCGACCGTCGCTCCCGTCGCGTACGCGGTCGCGAAGGTGGTCATGATGTAGTACCCGCCCGAGGAGATCGCGATGAGTCCGGTGCCGATGATGATCGCGCGCCAGTTGCGCTTGAACGCGAGCTTCGCGGGGAGCTCGACGGGCTGGGCAGCCGCGCTGCGCCGGGCCTGCGCCTCCGCGAAGACCGGGGTCTCCTCGACCTTCAGCCGCACCCAGAAACCGATGCCGATGAGGATTGCGGAGAGCAGGAAGGGGATCCGCCAGCCCCAGTCCATCATGAACTCCTGCCCGCCGAGGGTGAGGAGGGCGAAGATGCCCGAGGCGAGGAGCGCGCCCATCGGATTGCCGAGCTGGGGGAAGCTGCCGTAGAAGGACTTGTACTTCTCGGGGGCGTTCTCGACGGCCATGAGCACGGCGCCGCCCCACTCGCCGCCGACGGCGAGCCCCTGCAGCACGCGAAGCGCGACGAGCAGGATGGGTGCCGCGAAGCCCGCGGTCGCGAAGGTCGGGAGGAAGCCGACGAGCATCGTCGCGACGCCCATGAGGAGGAGCGTGAGCACGAGCGACTGGCGGCGGCCGATGCGATCGCCGATGTGGCCGAAGATGATGCCGCCGAGCGGCCGGACGAGGAAGCCGGTCGCGTAGGTCGCGAACGAGGCGAGCACGCCGAGCGCGGGCTCGACCTCGGGGAAGAAGAGTGGCCCGAAGATGAGGGCCGCCGCGGTGGCGAAGACGTAGAAGTCGTAGAACTCGATCGCCGTGCCGACGAACGAGGCGAAGCCCGCGCGGAGTGCGCGCCGGTGGCTGAAGGCCTGCGGGGAGGACATGGAGCTCGGATCTCCTTTGATGCGATGGAACGGGGGAGCCGCCGGGGCGGGCACTTGACCGAGATTATCAGCTTCGTGCATAGTTGATCATTGCAATTATTAATGGAGGTTATTGTGCGCCCGTATGAGCAGCGATTCGTCTGGAACCTGGACTGGAACCTCCTGCGCACCTTCACGGTGGTGGTCGAGCAGCAGGGCGTGACCCGCGCGGCCGAGTTCATGAGTGTGAGCCAGCCCACCGTCTCGAGTGCGCTCAAGCGGCTCGAATCGACGCTCGGGCAGACACTCCTCGACCGGCGCCCCGGCCACTTCGCGCTCACCGCGGCGGGCGAGGCACTCTACGCGCAGGGGAGTGAGATGTTCGGGGCCGTCGCCCGGATCCCGAACCTCATCGCCGCGGCCGATCGCGTCGTGTCTGGGCACATTGCCATCGCCACCACGAGCCACGTGGTGTCCCCGCACTACGATGCCGTGCTCGCGGACTTCGCTGCGCGCTTCCCGGAGGTCACGTTCACGGTCACGGTCACGGACAGCGCCGAGGTCGTGAGCCGGGTGCGGCAGAACACGGCGACGCTCGGGCTCTGCCTCCTCCGCGGCGACGAGGAATCCGGGCTCACGCACGACGTGCTCTATCGCGAGCGATTCGGGCTCTTCTGCGGGCCCGGGCACCCGCTGTTCGGGCGCGAGCGGATCCTCGCCGAGCAGCTCGCGGGCCAGCCGGCCGTCTCGTTCCAGACGGAGGCCGAGAACGGGCCGCTGTTCCATGTGCGGCAGCTGCGGGAGCACGCGCAGCTGCGCGCCGAGCCGCGCGCGGTCTCGGCGAACCTGCTCGAGGTGCGGCGGATGATCGTCGCGGGCCTCGGGATCGGGGCGCTGCCGCTCCATGTCGCGCGGGAGGACGTCGAGGCCGGGCTCCTCTGGCCCGTGCTCCCGGAGCGCGAGCTGCGCGAGACCGACATCAGTCTCGTGCGCAATCCGAAGCGCGCGCTCGATCGCGCGGAGGCGGTGTTCCTCGCCGAGCTCGATCGGCTCATCGCAGACGTTCCTCTCGCGGAGCGCAGCTACCGCTAGGGCTCGGACGCGCGGGGCGCCGCTCGCCGGCGCGCTACTCGGCGCCGAAGGGGTGCTCGGTGAGGAGCACTTCGGCGGTGCGCTCGATGTCCGCGGCCAGGGCCGCTGCGGCGGCGTCGGCGTCGCCCGCCCGGAGCGCCGCGAGAATGTCGGCGTGCCGCGCGTGCAGCGAGCTCGTGCCGAGCAGCACCCAGCGCGCCTCCCAGAAGAGGGGGCTGCGGCGCAGCCAGAGCGTCTCGATGAAGCTGAGGACGAGGGGAGCCTCGGCGGCCCGGAAGAGCGTGAACAGGAACTCCGTGTCGGCGCGCTGCGTGCCGACGGGGTCGCCCGCAGCCTTCGCGTGCGCGAAGGCGTCGAGCTGCGCGTCGAGCGCGCCGAGGGTCTTCGGGCCGAGGCGCGGAGCGGCGAGCGTGAGCGCGTGGGGTTCGAGCTGCGCGCGGAGGCCCGCGAGCTCCGTGAACTCGGCGCGGCTGAGCCGGGGCACGATCGCGGTGCCCGCCGCGGTCGTGTCGAGCGCCCGCTCGCTGACGAGGCGTCGGATCGCGGCGCGCACGGGCATGGGGCTGAGGCCCAGCCGATCCGCGGCGCCGCGGATGGAGAGGCGGTCGCCCGGGGCGAAGCCGCCGACGATGAGCTCGTGGCGCAGCGCTGCGTACGCCTCCTCCTCGAGGGCGCCCGGCGGGGTGGGCTGTGCGGGGGTCATGCGTCCCATTGAAGCAGAGATCCGGATCGAAGATCACCCCGAGCGGTATTTTGTGATCACAATTTATGGCATAGTGTGATCGAAACTTGATTCCGTTGTCTCGCCGAAAGGACCGCACGCATGTCGAACCTCTTTTACCAGGCCCGCGGCCGGCGGCCGATCGCCACCCGTGCCGAGGGCATCTACATCTGGGACGAGACGGGGCGACGGGTGATCGACGGCGCGAGCGGGGCCATGGTCGTGAATATCGGGCACTCGAACCCGCACGTGCGCGAGGCCATGCACGCGCAGCTCGACCGGGCCACGTTCCTCTACCGCCTGCAGTTCGAGAACGAGCCCGCCGAGCGCTTCGCGACCGCGCTCGCCGAGCGTCTGCCCGCCGAGCTCGAAAAGGTGTTCTTCGTCTCGGGCGGATCCGAGGCCGTGGAATCTGCGCTCAAGCTCGCGCGGCAGTGGGCCGTCGCGACGGGGCAGCCCGAGCGGTGGAAGATCATCTCGCGCTTCCCCGGCTACCACGGCTCCACGCTCGGCGCGCTCGCGGTGACGGGTTACGACCTCCTCACGCAGCACTACCTGCCGCTCATGCGGGAAATGCCGAAGATCGCCGCGCCCACGGCGTATCTCGACCGCGACGCGCTCACGATGGAGGAGCGCGGGCTGCGCTACGCCCAGCTGCTCGAGGAGCAGATCCTCGCCGAGGGGCCGGAAAGCGTGCTCGCGTTCATCATGGAGCCCATCGGCGGGGCGACGACGGGCGCGCTCGTCGCGCCCGACAGCTACTACGCACGCATCCGGGAGATCTGCGACCGCTACGGGATCCTGCTCATCCACGACGAGGTGATGAGCGGCGCCGGGCGCACGGGCGCCTATCTCGGCGGCGACCACTGGGGCTGCCGCCCGGACATCGTGGCCCTGTCGAAGGGGCTCGGCGCTGGCTACGCGCCGCTCGGCGCGATGGTCGCGCCCGAGCGCATCGTTGAGCCCGTGCTCGCCGCGGGCGGCTTCGCCCACGGCCACACCTACGCGGGCAACCCGCTCGCGAGTGCGGCGGGCCTCGCCGTGCTCGAAGAGATCGACCGGCTCGATCTGCTCGGCAACGCCACGGCGATGGGGGACCGGCTGATCGCGGGCCTCCGGGAGCTCGCCGAGCGCCACCCCGTGATCGGCGACGTGCGCGGCAAGGGCCTGCTGCTCGCCGTCGAGTTCGTCGCCGACCGCGAGACGATGGAGCCGCTCGCCCCCGAGCTGAACGCGCACGAGCGCATGGTCGAGCTCGCCTTCGATCGCGGGCTGATCCTCTACTCGCGGCGCACGCGCGGTGGCCGCTCGGGCGACCACGTCCTGGTCTGCCCGCCCATGATCGTCACGCCCGAGCAGGTGGACCGCATCCTCGAGATCCTCGACGACACGCTCCGGGCGCTCGAGCGCGAGCTCGGGCTGCCGACCGCATGAGCGCCGGCACGCCGCGGCTCGTGCAGACCGCGCGCGGCCCCGTACCGCTCGCGGAGCTCGGGCCCACGCTCTCGCACGAGCACCTCTTCATTAATCTGATGGCGGAGCGGCGCGGCGACGGTCTCCTCCACGACGAGGAGCTCATGGCGAGCGAGCTCGCGGTGTTCGCGGAGCAGGGCGGCGGAGCGATCCTCGATCTCACGACGGCCGAGCTCACGCCGGGGTCGACGCTCGACTCGGAGCGCGACTTCGACGCGCGGAGCCCCGGGCAGACCCGCAACCCCCGAGCCGTCGAGGCGATCCGGCGCATCAGCGCAGCGACGGGCATTCATGTGCTGCTCGGCACCGGGCGGTACCGCGACCCTTTCATCGACCCCGAACTCGTCGCCCGGCTCGGCGTAGCGGGGCTCGCGGCGGAGATGGTGCACGACCTCACGGTCGGCTTCGGCGATACGGGCGTGCGCGCGGCGCTGATCGGCGAGATCGGTGCGGACAAGTGGTTCATCTCCGAGACGGAGGAGTCGGTGTTCCGCGCGGCGGCTGAGGCGAGCCTCGAGACCGGCGCCCCCGTCTACACGCACGCCGCGCGCTGGGCCGTGGGGCGCGAGCAGTCCGATCTGCTCCTCGGCTGCGGCGTGCGCCCGGAACGCGTCGCGATCGGCCACGTCGACACCGTGCCGAGCGTGGACTACGCGGTGGAGCTCGCGGAGCGCGGCCACTTCGTTGGGATCGACACCATCTATTCCCTCGCTCCGCAGCAGATCGCGCATCGGGTGGCGCAGGTGCGCGCCCTGATCGACGCGGGCCACGCGGATCGGATCCTCCTCGCCCACGACGTGTGCGTCGCGTCCAGCCTGCGCGCCGCGGGCGGGCCGGGGTTCGGGCTCGTGATGGGGGAGTTCCGGGCCGCGCTCGCGGAGGCGGGCGTCGGCGCTGACGTCTTCATGCGGATCATGGTGGAGAACCCCGCGAGGTTCCTCGCCTAGCTCAGCCGCGCCGGGCGGCGCGGGAAATGAGCCCAGCGCCCGACCGGGTGGGCGGTTCCGGAGGGGCGCTGGGAGTATGAGGGGCGCGGCGCTCGCGCAGTCAGTCCGCCCGCGGCGGCGTGAGCGCCGTGGGGGCGAGGCGCGCGAGCTGGGTCACGTGGCGCGGCTCGAGCTCGTCGAGCGAGGAGACGCCGAGCAGCGTCATGGTGCGCTCGATCTCGCTGCGCAGGATCGCGATCATGCGGTCGACGCCCTCGCGCCCGCCCGCCATGAGCCCGTAGAGGTACGCGCGGCCCACGAGCGCGAAGCGCGCGCCGAGCGCGACCGAGGCTACGATGTCGGCGCCGTTCATGATCCCCGTGTCGACCATGATGTTCGCGTCGCGTCCCACCTCGCGCACGACGTGCGGGAGGAGGTGGAACGGGATCGGCGCGCGGTCGAGCTGCCGGCCGCCGTGGTTCGAGAGCACGATGCCGTCGACGCCCTGCTCCACGAGGCGCACGGCGTCGGGCACGTTCTGCACGCCCTTCACGACGAGCTTGCCCGGCCAGAGCTCGCGGATCACGGCGAGGTCGTCGTACGAGATGGTGGGATCCATTGCCGCGTTCAGGAGGTCGCCCACGGTGCCGCCCGTCTCTGAGAGCGAGGCGAACTCGAGCTTCGGCGTCGTGAGGAAGTCGAACCACCACCAGGGGCGCGGGATCGCGTTCAGGATGGTCCCGGCGGTGAGCTGCGGCGGGATCGAGAAGCCGTTGCGGCGGTCGCGCATGCGGTTGCCCGCGATGGGGGTGTCGACCGTGAACATGAGCGTGTCGAACCCGGCCGCCGCGGCGCGCTCGACGAGCCCGTAGGAGATGTCGCGGTCGCGCATGACGTACAGCTGGAACCAGTTGCGCCCGTCGGGGTTCGCGGCGCGCACGTCCTCGATCGAGGTCGTGCCGAGGGTCGAGAGCGTGAACGGAATCCCCGCGGCCCCCGCGGCGCCCGCGCCGGCGATCTCGCCCTCCGTCTGCATGAGCCGGGTGAAGCCGGTCGGGGCGATGCCGAAGGGGAGGGCGGAGCGCCCGCCGAGGATCTCGGTCGACGCGTCGACGTCGGCCGCCGGGCGGAGGATGTCGGGGTGGAACTCGACGTCCTCGAAGGCCTGGCGTGCGCGGGCCAGCGAGATCTCGGCCTCCGCGCTGCCGTCCGTGTAGTCGAAGGCGGCCTTCGGGGTGCGGCGCTGGGCGATCCGGCGCAGGTCGTAGGTGGTGAGCGCGCGATCGAGCCGGCGCTTGCGGCCGTTGAGCTCGGGGGCCTTGAAACGCAGGAGCTCGAAGAGCTCCGCGGGGCGGGGGAACTGGCGCTGCACCATTGGACTCCAATCGGCGGGACCGCTGGCGGTCCGCATGTGGCCAGACCATGTGGTCCGACCACATGGAGTGTACGTGCTTGCTGCGTCGCGCGTCAAGCCGCGCTGCGCGGGATCAGGCGGAAGCGGCGCCCGCGGCGGTCGTCTCGGCGTAGTAGCCCGAGATGTGCGCCCGGAGCAGGGCGCCGGCGGCCTCGCCGTTCCCCGTGGCGAGCGCTTCGAGGATCTCGCGATGCTCGGCGCGCAGCCGCCCCGCGGTGCTCTGCCAGTCGGGGAGCGCGCGGGCGAGCTCGGCCGTGTGATCGGCGATCGCGATTCTGAGCGCCTCCATGAGGGTGCTGATGAGGGGGTTCCCCGCCGCTCGCGAGAGCGTCGCGTGGAACTCCGCGTCGAGCGCGAGGAATTCGTCCGGGCCGATCCCGGGGGCGTCCATGCGCTCGAGCAGCGCGTCCGCGGCTGCGCGGTCGAGCCCCGCGGGCGAGGAGTGCGTTGCGGCCCAGTGCTCCAGCAGGAGCCGGGTCTCGGCCACGTGATCGTGCCCCACGCGCCGCGTGGCGAGCTCGAGGTGCAGCGAGAGCGCGAAGGCCTGCTCGGGCGCTGCGGTGATGATCGTGCCGGATCGCGGGCCGGATCCGGTCGCGGTCGTGATCGTCCCGAGCGCCTCGAGCACCCGGAGCGCCTCGCGCAGCGAGCTCCGAGACACCTGGAGCGTCTCGGCCAGGGCGCGCTCGCCCGGGAGGTGGTCGCCGATGTGCAGGCGGCCGCTCGCGAGCTCCGCCGTCACCCAGTCCATGACGACCTCGTGCGCTTTCATCGCCCGATTATCTCAGTTTCCGCGCTCGAGCTGCGCGGCCACGGCGTCGAGCACGGTCTCGGGGGAGCCGTTCGCGTCGTAGACGGCGACCACCACGCGCTGCGGGGCGCCCGCGGCTGCGGGGTCCAGCCACGGGGCGTAGAGCCCGGCGACCCGCCGCAGGTCCCGGGTCACCTCGCTCGGCGCGTCGTGTACCGAGCCGCGCAGCCAGCCGCGCAGCGTGGCGTTGTGCACGGCGACGAGCGAGGCCGCGAGCGCGGGCGCAACCCACTCGGGGGTGCTCGACGGCGCGGCTCCGCGGATGAAGCGCGCGTACACGCGCTCGTAGCGGTGCGTGATGACGAGCTCGCGGTCGCGGAGCGCGGGCGTCTCGCGCATCAGCTCGAAGCGGAGCCGGGCGGCTTCGGGGTCGCGGGTGAGGAGCCGCAGCACATCGGCCGTGCCCTGCACGAGCGCTTCCCCGGCCGCGAGCTGCGTGGCGCCCAGGAACGCCTCCAGCTGGGCGAGCGCGTGGTCGTGATCCGAGAAGATCACGTCGTCCTTGCTGCCGAAGCGGCGGAAGAAGGTACTGCGGCTCATGCCGACCGCGTCGGCGAGGTCCTCCGCCGTGGTCGCCTCGTAGCCGCGCTCGGCGAGTCGGCGGATGGCCGCCGCGGCGCTGTTCGGCACCGCCCGGCCGCCCGCGAGGCCGCTGCCCCCGGCGGCGTCGCCGCGCGGGAGAGCGGACGGGGGGCGGACTGGCTTCGAGATCATACGCCGAAGCTAGCACAGGAGTCCGTTGTGGGACTCCGTTTCATTCGGGCGTGCGCTGCGCGTGAGGATTGTGCGAACCCGAGAGGCGCGCCTCGCGGGCTTGACCTGGCACCGCGTCTCAGGCAGTCTCGGGGCAAGCACCAGGGCGGTGCGGAGAGGACGTCGACATGTCGCACCCCGGGAAGGGCCCCACCCCGCAGGGCACGCTGGAGCCCGAGTACGAGCTCTGGGAGCCGATCGACCCCGATGTCGCGGGCGTCTTCCGCGGCCTCCCCGCAGAGGATCTCGCCTACCGCGACCGGGCGCGCGCGTTCGTGCAGGACGAGGTGCGCCCCGTCATCGCAGGGATCTGGGATCGGGCCGAGTACCCGCTCGAGCTCGCGGTGCGACTCGGCGAGCTCGACCTCCTCCGCGACGGCGTCGACGTGCCCGGCTTCCCGGAGCAGAGCCTCCTCGCGGCGAGCCTCACGACGATGGAGCTCGCCCGTGGCGACGGCTCGATCGCCACGATCGTCGGCGTGCAGGGCGGCCTCGCGCTCCGCTCCGTCGCCCAGTGCGGCTCCGACGCGCAGCGCGAGCGGTGGCTCGGCCCGCTCGCCCGCGGCTCCGAGCTCGGCGCCTTCGCGCTCACCGAGCCCACGCACGGCTCCGATTCCGTGAGCCTCGAGACTCGTGCCGAAACCACCGCGGACGGCGGCGTGCGCATCACGGGCCACAAGAAGTGGATCGGCTCCGGCAGCGTGGGCCACCTTGCGGTCGTGTGGGCGCGCGGTGACGACGGGAAGGTGCAGGGCTTCCTCGTGCCCCAGGACGCGCCGGGCTACCGCGCCTCCACGATCGAGGGCAAGGTGTCGCTGCGCGCGATCTGGCAGGCCGAGATCGAGCTCGACGGCGTGGAGCTCGGCCCCGAGGCGCGCATGCCCGGGGCGAACTCGTTCGCGGACACGGCGCGCGTGCTCCAGGCCACGCGCCTCGGCGTCGCGTGGGCGGCGCTCGGGCAGGCGACCGCGGTCTACGAGACCGCGGTGCACTACGCGGCGCAGCGCGTGCAGTTCGGCCGGCCGCTCGCCGCCTCGCAGATCGTGCAGGCTCGCCTCGCGGAGATGCTGAGCGGACTCACCTCGCTGCAGTCGCTCCTCATGCAGCTCACCCGCGCGGAGGAGCGCGGGGAGCTCTCGGGGCCCGGCGCCTCGCTCGGGAAGTACACGGCGACGCGCACGGCGCGGGATCTGGCCCGCAACGCGCGCGACTTGCTCGGCGGGAACGGGATCCTGCTCGAGAACCGCGTGGCGCGGCACTTCGCCGACATCGAGGCGCTGCACACTTACGAGGGCACGGAGACCGTGCAGGCGCTCATCATCGGCCGCGAGATCACGGGCGTTTCCGCTTTCGTGTAGGCCAAGGGCGCCCGCGGCGCCCGCTGAATCGGGTGCCGCGGCGGGCGCGGCCCGTTCTGCGGGCCAGGCCGCTCAGCGGGCCGGGGCCGCGAGCGCGCCCGTCTCGAACGCGAGCCAGAGCAGTGCCCGCTCGGTCGGATCGTCGAGGGCGACGCCGAGCTCGCGCTCCGCTTCGCGCAGCCGGCTGTTGAGCGTCTGCCGGTGCACGCCGAGCGCCTCCGCCGCCCGCTCGAGTGCGCCGTTTGCCGCAAGGAACGCGTGCAGGGTGGCGGTGAGGCGTGTCCGGGCCGGCGCACCGAGCGCGTCGAGGTGGGCGCGCCACTCGGCGAAGACGGGCGGTGCGCCGCTCCCGCGGAACCAATCGCTCAGCAGCTCGTCGGTGCCGAGCTCGTCGCTGCACAGCACGCGGCGCTCCGGCCGGTCGGCCGTCGCCCGATACGCTCGGCGGGCCTCCTCGCAGAGCCCGGGCACGGCCCCGGGCTCGCCCGTCGCGCTCACGCCCGCCCGCCACTCGGCAAGCGCGCCCTGCTCGCCGCGGATGAAGGCGTCGATCGCCGCAGCCGCGGCAGCGGACTCCGTCGCCGGGAGCACGACGAAGAACCCGTCCTCCGCCGCGGCGAGAAGCGGCGTCGCGGCGGGGACGCCCGCCGTGAGTCCCGTGGCCAGCGCGGACTTGAGGAGGAGACCGGCCGCCGGTTCGCGGCGTGCGCGGGCGCCCGCGCGCGGTGACGGTCCGAAGTACGCGACGGAGCAGGCGGTGGCGCCGGGGAAGAGGATCTCGAACAGGCGCGGGTCCGCGCTCATGCCGCCGGAGACGGCCTCGGCGACGAGCTGCTCGCGGAGCGATGCGGCGAGCCCGGGAAGCGCGGCGGTGTCCCGCGAGAGGTCGATGAACGTTGCGATCGAGCCGATGAGCCCCTGCTCGAGCGGCGTGTAGCGGCGGCGGCGCGCGACGGCGATCGGCGATCCCGCCGTGCTCGCGAGCTGGAGGAAGAGCGCGCCCGCTGAGGTGCTCGCGGTCGTCCTGCCCGAGGCGACGTGCCGCGACAGTTCCGTCGCGACCGTGCGCAGCTCTGCCGCGTCGAGCGTTGTGCCGGGGGAGGGCGCCTGGCGCAGCCCCTCGGGCGCCGCCCACACCACCGCGGCGTCGAGCTCGCGCCCCAGGCGCTCGAGCCCCTCGACCTGCTGCGCGGGGCTCGCGTTCGTGTACGCGAGCCGTTGCTGCACCTCGAGCATGTGGCGCACCTGGTCGAGCTGGCGGTCGGCGTGCCTGCGGGCGACGAACTCGGACACCGCGATGTAGGGCGTCGAGAGCGGGATGCGCAGCAGCGGGATCTGGTGCGCATCCGCCGCGGCCACCCACTCGGCGGGGATCTCCGGGGCGATGAGGCCGACTCCGAAGCCGACGGCCGCGACGCCGCGCTCGGCGAGCGCGGCGAAATACGCGTCGAGTTCGGGGACCGAGCGCTCGACGAGTCCCGTAGTGAGGAGGAGCAGATCTCGCGCCAGCCACGGGCTGGGATCCCGGATCTCGGCGACGTGCACCTGCGACACCTGCCGATGCACGTGCGCGTGGCCCGTCGCGCAGCTCAGCGAGAGCGCGGGATCGGCGAGAAGATCGGCAACCGTGGGAGACATATTCGCGATTGTAGTGAGCGATCCGAAAATCTTCACGGTATCCGTGATTGTGTCGGCGGGTCGGTCTCGCCAGGCTGGAGAGCACACCCGCACCGTCGTCACGAGGAGACCGCACATGACCGCACCCGCTCGCAGCTTCGAACTGATCGGCGCGCCCTTCGACGGCGCCTCGACGCTCGGCTTCCCGGGCTCGCGCTTCGCGCCCGAGCGGATCCGGCACGCCCTCGGGTGGATCACCCAGCGGGTCGAGGACGGGCGCGTGTTCTCGCTCGAGACCGGCCAGCTGCACGGTGCCCCGCAGCTGCTCGACGGCGGCGACGCCGATGTGGTCGCGCACGACCTCATGACCACGCTCGCCCGCACGAGCGCCCGCGTTTCAGAGAGCGTCCGGGCGGGGCACGTGCCGATCCTCCTCGGCGGCGACGACTGCTTCCTGTTCGCCGGCACGCAGGGGCTGCACGACGCGACCTCCGGTTCCGTCGCTGTGATCCACTTCGACGCGCACCTCGACGTGATGGACGAGAACGTGCAGCAGGGCACCCACAGCCAGTCGAGCGGCATGCGCCGCTCGCTCGAACTGCCGCGGGCGAGCACCGAGCACAGCATCCAGGTGGGCCTCCGCCACTTCAACTTCCCGTCCTCCCACGACTACCTGGCCGACTCCGGGCTCGCGCGCATCACCGCGGCCGAGTTCGCCGAGATCGGCACGGAGGCGGCGATCGCGCGGATCCTCGACCGCGTCGCAGGCGCCGATCACGTGCACCTGTCGTTCGACATCGACGCGATCGACCCCGCCCATGCCCCGGGCGCCGGGGCGCTCGAGCCGGGCGGGATCACCTCGCGTCAGGCGATCGACACCGTTGCCGCGCTCGCCCCGTACTGCGATTCCTTCGCGATCACCGAGGTGAACCCGATGACCGACCACCAGGACATGACCGCGACCCTCGCGGCCTACCTCTGCTACTACTTCGCGGTGTTCGGGCAGCACCCGGCCGCGCAGTAGCCCCGTGGGAGGCGGCGCGCCGCCTCCCCGCCCGTGAGACCATGAACAAAGGAGTGAATGCGATGACTGATCAGCGCGTCGGGGAATCCCCGCGCCTCGACACGGGGACCGTGAACGTGGTCCGGAAACAGGAGCTGCGCCGAGCGGTGCGCGGCACCTTCGTCGGCAACGTGATGGAGTGGTACGACGTCGGCGTCTTCGGCTACCTGATCGTCACCCTCGGCCCGGTCTTCCTGCCGGACGCCGACCGCGCCACGCAGGTGATCTTCATGCTCGGCACCTTCGCGAGCACCTACCTGTTCCGCCCGCTCGGCGGCCTGTTCTTCGGCTGGCTCGGCGACAAGATCGGCCGCAAGCGCGTGCTGTTCCTCACCCTCACGCTCGTCGCCGTCGCGACGTTCCTGATCGGCCTCCTGCCGAGCCACGCCACGATCGGCTCCCTCGCCGCGGTGCTGCTCGTCGCGCTGAAGATCCTGCAGGGCTTCTCCGCGGGCGGCGAGTTCACGGGTGCCCTCACCTTCATCACCGAGTCGGCGCCCGACCGCAAGCGCGGGTTCTACGCGGCGTTC
Source organism: Leucobacter sp. PH1c (assembly GCF_000633415.1). Classification (GTDB taxonomy): domain Bacteria; phylum Actinomycetota; class Actinomycetes; order Actinomycetales; family Microbacteriaceae; genus Leucobacter. The sequence continues at coordinate 87,353 of NZ_AYMV01000021.1, forward strand.
CTCGACGGCGGCAGCTACCTCGGCTTCGTGCTCGGCGCAGCGATCGTCACGTTCATGCAGGTCACCTTCGGGCAGGCCGCCATGGAGGACGGGCTCTGGCGTGTGCCCTTCCTGATCGCCGGCCCGCTCGGGCTCGTCGCGGTGTACCTCCGCATGCGCGTGGAGGAGTCGCCGCACTTCGCCGCGCTCGCCGCCGAGCAGGCGAGCACGGGGCAGGCGGCGCTCCGCGTGAACCCCCTCCGGGTGTTCGCGGCGAACTGGCGCCCGATGCTGCTCGTGATCCTCCTGGTCGCGGCAGCGAACTCCGCCGGCTACGCGTTCACCTCGTACATGCCGACGTACCTCTCGACCGTGCTCGAGCACGACGCTGTGCAGGGGAACCTCTTCTCGCTGCCGCTCATGCTCCTCATGGCCTGCCTCATGCCCTTCGTCGGCATGCTCTCCGACCGCGTCGGCCGCAAGCCGGTGCTCACGGCAGCGGCGGTCTGGATCGTGCTGCTCAGCTTCCCGGCGTTCCAGCTCATCGCGTCGGACTCGCCCGTTGCGATCGTCGGCGGGCTCGCACTGATCGGGATCCCGGTCGCGCTGTACATGGGCACGCTCGCCTCGACCTACCCGGCGCTCTTCCCGACGGCGTCGCGGAACACGAGCCTCGGCGTCTCGTACAACATCTCGATCGCCCTGTTCGGCGGCACCGCGCCGCTCGTGATCGACACGCTGGTGCGCACCACGGGCAACGCCGCCGCGGCCGCGTTCTACCTCATGGGCATGTCGGTGATCGGCCTCATCGCGATCCGCCTGATCCCGGAGACCGCGGGGCAGCCGCTCTCCGGCTCCGAGCCCAATGTCGAGACGGAGCTCGAAGCGCACGAGATCCACACGGCGCGCTTGGCCGCCGGGCGCTAAGCCCGGGGCGGGGCGGGCTCCTCGGCCGGGGCTCCTCGGCTGGGGAGCCCCGCAGAGCTCCCCTGCCGAGCTCCCCGGCGCCGCGCTAGTCGCGCGCGCCGGGGAGCTCGACCGCGGCCGTGAGCGGCCGGCCCTCGCGGAGCAGCCGGCGCTTCGTGAAGCGCCAGCTCACGCCCAGCGCGATGAACCACACGGGCGTGAAGAGCAGCGGCAGACGGGTGTCGTCCGCGAGGAAGAGCGTGACGAGGATGAACGCGAAGAACGCGAGCACCACCCACGGCACCACGCGGGGGAGCGGCGTGCGGAACGCCGAGGAGGCGTGGCGCTCCGGGTGCTTCCGCAGATACATGATGAAGGAGATCGCGATCATGCTCCAGATGAAGAGGATGAACGTCGACGCGACGGAGGTGACGAACGTGAACGCCTCGATCACGCTGTCGCCGAGGAGCAGGATCGGGACCGCGGAGAACACGAACACCGCAGAGAAGAACACGGCCCGCCGGGGCACGCCGCGCGAATCGGTGAGCGCGAAGCGGCTCGGGGCGTGGCCGTCGTGAGCGAGCGCGTGCATCATGCGGGTGCCCGAGTAGAAGCCCGAGTTCGCGCTCGACGCCGCCGAGATCAGCACCACCAGATTGATCGCGAACGCGGCCGCCGTGAAGCCCGCATAGGCAAACGTCGTGACGAACGGGCTCTGATCTGGATCGAGCCGATCCCACGGGGTGATCGCCATGATCACCGTGAGCGCGCCGATGTAGAAGATCAGCACGCGCACCACGATCGAGTTGATCGCGCGGGGGAGGTTACGGTTCGGATCCTTCGTCTCGGCCGCGGCCGTGCCGACGAGCTCGACGCCGATGAAGGAGAAGATGCCGAGCTGGAAGCCGAGCAGGAACCCGCTCGCGCCGAAGGGGAAGAGCCCGCCGTGGTCCCAGAGGTGGGCGAGCGATGCGCGAGTGCCGGTGTCCGGGTTCTCGAACCCGGTCACGAGGAGCACGATGCCCGTCGCGATGAGTGCCAGGATCGCGATGATCTTCACGAGCGAGAACCAGAACTCGAACTCGCCGAAGAAGCGCACCGGCTGCAGATTCAGGATCGTGAGCACGGCCGCGGTGATGAGCGCGGGCAGCCACGGCGGGACCGCGGCGTTGATGTAGGAGACGTAGCTCGTGATCGCGATGATGTCGGCCACGCAGATCACCACCCAGGTGATCCAGTAGGTCCAGGAGACGAAGTACCCGGCCCACGGTCCAATGAGATCTTTCGCGATGTCGCCGAAGGTCTTGTAGTTGAGGTTCGAGAGCAGGAGCTCGCCGAGCGCGCGCATGAGGAGGAACATCATGCAGCCGATCACGGCGTAGATGAAGAGCACGGAGGGGCCCGTGAGGCTGATCACCTTGCCCGACCCGAGGAAGAGTCCCGTGCCGATGGCGCCGCCGATGGCGATCAGCTGGAGGTGCCGGTTGGTGAGGCCGCGCTGCAGTTCCTCGTGCGCGCCCGGAGCGGTGCCGCTCATGTGTTCTCCCATCCCGAAGGTAGGTTTCCGATTGTAGCCATCTGTGCGCGTTCTGCGCGTTCTGCGGAATCCGCGGGTTCTGCGCCCGCGCGCGTGCCCCGTGCGCCGGGGCCCCGCGCGGGCGGGCGCCGGTCCGCCCGTTTACGCGGAGAACTCCGCAATCTCGGTGATTCCGGTGGGAACCGGTCCGAGATTGCGGAGTTCTCCGAGAATTCGTGCACGCACCACGCGAGCGAGCACGACGAGCGCGCGACTAGTCCTGGCTGTCCGGGAGCGCGATCGCAGCGGTGAGCGGCCGGCCCTCGCGCAGCAGCTTCCGCTTGCGCAGCTGCCACAGCACCGCGAGGAGGAGGAACCACAGGGGCGTCGCGAGGAACGGCGGGCGGGTGTCCTCGCCGTAGAGCAGCGTGCCCGCGATGAACGCGAAGAACACGAGCACGCCCCAGGGCATGATCCGGGAGAGTGGCATCTTGAAGCCCGAGCTCGCGTGACGCTCGGGGAAGCGCTTCCGGTAGACGATGTAGCTCACGACGATCGATCCCCAGGTAAAGAGGATCATGGTCGCGCACATGGATGACACGAAGGTGAACGCCGCGACGACGCCGTCGCCCGCGAAGAGGAGCGGGATCGCGGCAAAGAGGAACACGCTCGTGAAGAACACGGAGCGGCGGGGCACGCCGCGCGAATCGGTGAGCGAGAACGACTTCGGAGCGTGACCGTCCTTCGAGAGCCCGAAGAGCATGCGCGTGCCCGAGTACAGGCCGCCGTTCGCGCTCGACGCGGCCGAGGTGAGCACGACGAGCTGGATCGCCGCCGCCGCGAGGCCGAAACCGGCGAGCGCGAGGGTCGTCACGAACGGGCTCTTGTCCGCCTCGATCTGGTTCCACGGGGTGACGCTCATGATGATCGCGAGGGCGCCCACGTAGAAGATCAGGATGCGCAGCACGATCGAGTTGATCGCCTTGGGGAGGGTCTTGCGGGGGTTCTCGGTCTCGGCGGCCGCGGTTCCGACCATCTCCACGCCGATGAAGGAGAAGATGCCCATCTGGAAGCCGAGCACGAAGCCGCTCGCACCCATCGGGAACATGCCGCCGTGCTCCCACAGGTTCGCGAACGACGCCTGCGTGCCCTCGGGGCTCGTGAAGCCGGTGAGCACGAGGACGAGACCCACCGCGATGAGGCTGAGGATCGCGACGATCTTGAGGATCGCGAACCAGAACTCGGTCTCGCCGAAGTACTTCACGGGCTGCAGGTTCAGGATCAGCAGCACGCCGGCCGTGATGAGCGCGGGCAGCCAGCTCGGGATCTCTGGGTTGAACCACTGCACGTACGCCGTGATCGCGATGATGTCGGCCACACAGGCGATCACCCACGAGAACCAGTAGTTCCAGGACACGAAGAAGCCTGCCCACGGGCCGAGCATGTCCTTCGCGATGTCGCCAAAGGTGTGGTAGTTCAGGTTCGACAGCAGCAGCTCGCCCAGCGCCCGCATGATGAAGAAGACGAAGAAGCCGATCACCATGTACACGAAGATGATCGCCGGCCCGGACACGCTGATGAGCTTGCCTGAGCCGAGGAACAGCCCCGTGCCGATCGCTCCGCCGATGGCGATGAGCTGCAGGTGGCGGTTCTTCAAACCGCGCTGCATCTCACCGCTCGCTGAGCTGGGTGCTGTTGTGGACATGACACTCCCTTGTGTGGGTTTCAGTTCGCGCCAGGGTGCGGCGCAGGTATTCGAAGGGTGACCAGGTGATTGTAGTGGGCGCTACGCCACGACCCTGAACGTGGCGAGCGCGGGATCCGCTGCGCCGCGGACGTAGCCCGAGGGGGCTGCGCCCGTGGCGCGGAGGAAATCGACGACCTCGGCGCTCAGGATCTCGCCCGGGAGCACGTTCGGCACTCCGGGCGGGTACGCGGCGAGGGAATCCGCGGAGATCCGGCCGACCGCCTGGTCGAACGGCACCATCTCGACGGGGCTGTAGAACGCCTCGCCGAGGCCCATTGCGCGCTCGCAGGGCGCAGGCAGCACGATGGGCCGCTCGGGCTCGATCGCCGCCTCCGGGAGCGCCTGCAGCGCGTTCCAGAAGCGGTCGACATCGACGGGGGAGATCGCGCCGACGAGGAGGAGGAGCGCCGAGGGGGTGGAGAGCTCCGCGTAGATCTTGTGGTCGCGCAGCAGCTGGTAGTGCGCGTCGCTGCCGGTGATGCCGGCGCCGCGCGTGTCGATGAGGACCTTGAACGGGTCGTTCGTGACGGCGTCGGGGCTCGCGAGGATGTCCGGGGTCGCGTCGCGGAAGCGGCGATCGGCGCGCACGCGGCCGCGGATCTCCTCGGCCGTCGCGAGCGCGCGCTCCACGAGCTCGGGGCGCGTGATGATGTTCTTCCGCGCCTCGTCGAGGGAGGCGAGGAGGAGTGCGCTGCAGCTCGTCGACTGGTGCGAGCGCACCACGCGGTCGACGAGCGGGGCGAGCGCCTCGGCGAAGGGGCCGTGGCCGAGGTGGAGCATCGCCGACTGGGTGAGCGAGCCGACGGCCTTGTGCGTGCTCGACACGACGAGGTCGGCGCCGAGGCGTGCGGCGTTCGTGGGGAGCTGCGGGTGCAGGCCGAAGTGTGAGCCCCACGACTCGTCGACGATGAGCGGAACGCTGTGCGCGTGCGCGACCTTCGAGATCGCCGCGATGTCCGCGACGGCGCCGAAGTAGCTGGGGGAGACGATGTAGACGGCGGCGCTCGCGGGGTTCTCGGCGAGCACGGACTCGACCTGCTCTGCGGTGACGCCGTGGGCGGATCCGAGCCCGGTGTCGACGTAGCCCGTGACGAAGTGGGGGGTGAGCCCGACGTGCGTCATACCGTCGATGACGCTCGAGTGCACGCTGCGCTGCACGACGAGCTCGGTGCCGAGGCCGCGCACGACCGTCGTGGCCACGTGGTTGCCGCCCGAGGCGCCGTTCGTGATGAACCACGTGCGGCTCGCGCCCCACGCTTCGGCCGCGAGCTCCTGGGCGCGCATGAGCGGGGTCACGCGTCCCGGGGTCACGAGGCGCCAGGTCTCCTGGTCGACGCCGCTGAAGAGCATGGGGAAGTCGACCGAGAGGGCCGCCTCGCCGACGAGGTTCGCGACGCCGGGGGCGTTCTCGGGGTTCGCCTGGTGGCCCGGTACGTGCAGGCGCTGCCAGTCGTGCCCGGCCAGCGACCGGATCGCATCCGCGTACGGGGTCTCGTGCTGGTGCGCGGGAACGGTGACCATGGCCCCTGCGGAGGGCACGGCTGCGGCGGTGGAGGCGGAAACGGTCTGCATGCCTCCCAGGTTAGGAAGAATGCCACCCCTGCGGAATATCAGGTTTTCGCGCGTGGTGGCATAGTCTCTATTCCATGTTGACGCTGCAGCAGTTCCGCGTTCTCCTTGCGATCCGGGAGCACGGGAGCCTCACGAAGGCCGCCGACGCCCTGCAGTACGGGGTGCCGACGGTGACGCACCACCTCCGCGCGCTCGAGGGGCACCTCCGGGTGCGGCTCGTCGAGCGGGATCGGCGGGGCGCGCACCTCACCCCGCTCGGCGCGGCGTTCGCGGCCGACATCGCGCCCGTGCTAACCCGGATCGAGCGTGCCGAGCGCTCGCTCGCCGATCAGCGCGACGCGGGCGTCGTGACGCTGCGCGTCGGCACGTTCTCCTCGATCGGCGCGCGGCTCATGCCGGCCGCGATCGCGCAGCTGCAGCAGCGCACCTCCGTGCGGGTCGAGGTGGTGGAGGCGGAGCCGACCGAGGTGCTCCGCCTGCTCCGCGGAGGCGAGGTGCACGCCGGGCTGATCTACGACGTCTCGGACGAGCTCGCGCTCGCCGTGCCCGACATCGAGCGCACCACTCTCCTGTCCGAGCCCTACCGCGTCATGGTGGCGCGCAGCGGCCCGCTCGGGGAACGCGAAGAGCTCGACTTCGCCGACCTCGCGGAGACGCCCTGGGTGTGCAGCCGCAACCCCGACGAGGCCACGGACCGCGTGCTCCGCCGCGTCTACCACTCGCTCGGCCTGCCGGTGCGCGAGGTGATGCGCACCGACGACCTCACGATGATCCACGGGCTCGTCGCGGAGGGGCTCGGTTGCGCGCTCACGACCGCGGCCGCGGTCGACGCCGACTTCGACGTGGTGCTGCGCCCGGCGGTGCAGGATCTGGGGGAGCGTCGGGTGGCGTTCGTCACGCGGCGCGGCGCGGTGCCCCCGGCGGTGCGGTGGCTCGGCGAAATCCTGCGCCGGCTCGCCGCGGAGCGCGTGGCCCGCTGAGTCGCGACGCGCTCGCGTGTCTGCTTCCGCCCTCGCGCCCGTCCCGCTCCCGCGCCCCGTCCCCTCGGAGAAATCTCGGATCTCGGAGATTTCGAGGGTGCAGCGTCCGAGATTCGAGATTTCTCCGTGTGAATCTGCGTGAGCCCGTGTGATTCTGCGTGAGCCCGTGTGAATCTGCGTGGCCCCGTGTGAATCTGCGTGAGCCCGTGTGAACCCGAGAGAGCACGCGCGGGACGCGGGGAGCGACCCGGATGGCCGCAGACACCGCCCCGCCCCGCGCCCGTCTCAGCCGCGCGGGGCGAGGCAGGCCGCCACGAGCACCGCGGCGGCGGGATCCAGCCGCGACACGTCATAGCGCATCGCGGGGTCGTGCAGGCCGGGCTGCACATCGGCGCCGACCGCGAGCATCGCGGCCTGCAAGGCGGGGCGGTGCAGCGTGTAGCAGTGGAAGTCGTCCGAGCCCGAGGTCACGGCCCGCGGCGCGAGGGCGGCCTCGCCCGCTACCTCGCGGATCGCGCTCGCCAGCCGGGCCTCCGCCTCCTCGCCCACGATCGCGGCGGGCACGTAGTCCTCCTCGGCGAGCGCGATCTCGACGCCGTACCGCAGCTCGAGCGCTCGCGCGATGCGGCTCACCCCGTCGCGCAGCACCGTCATCACCGGGTTCGTCTGCGCGCGCAGGTCGATCCCGAACGAGGCGGAGCCGGGGATCACGTTGAGGTTCCCCGATCCGGCACGCAGTTCCGTGAACTTCGCCGAGGCGGGAACCTGCGGGTCGACCGTCAGCCCGGCAAGCATGCTCGCGAACTCCGCAGCGACCTCGATCGCATTGACCCCCTGATGGGGGCGAGCGCCGTGATGATCGGCGCCCGCGATCCGGCCTCGCACGAAGCAGCAGGAGCCGTGCGAGATCGCGGGGGCGAAGCGCGGTGCGGGGAGCTCGGAGCCGGGGCGGAGGTGCACGCCGAACAGGGTGTCGAGCCGATCGGCCACCCCGAGGGCTGCGACCGAGGCCGCCCCGTTGCCCTGCTCCTCCGCGGGCTGGAAGATGGCGCGCACCCCGTGGGGCAGCGCGTCGCTCCGCTCGGCGAGGCGCAGCACGGTCTCGGCGACGATCGCGAGGTTCGCATCGTGCCCGCAGGAGTGCGCGAGGATCGTGCCCTCGGGCGTCTCGTGCACGAGCGCGTCGAGGTCGCCGCGCAGCCCGACGACGGGCTCGCCGGGCCCCACGTCGACCGTGAAACCGGGGAACTCGTCGAAGGGACGGGGATCAAGGCCGGCCTCCCGGAACAGCTCGGCGAGGTACGCGGACGTGCCGTGCTCCTGCCAGCTGGGCTCCGGGTGGGCGGCGAGGTGCTCGCGGATCCGGACGATCCGCGGCACCTCGGTGCGGGGCTCGATCACGCCGGCACGCCCCAGATGGCGCCCGCGACGAGCGCGAGGGCCGCGACGACGAGCCAGACCGCGATGAGCTTCCAGATGAACTTCACCCACAGCTCGTACGGGATCCGCGCGACCGCGAGGTAGCCCATGAGCGCCCCGGAGGTGGGGATGATCGAGTTCGTGATCGCATCACCGTACTGGAATGCGAGCACGGCGACCTGGCGGTCGATCCCGAGCAGATCGGAGAGGGGCACCATGAGCGGCATCGTGGTCGCGGCCATGCCGCTTCCGGACGGGATGAAGAAGTTCAGGATCGCCTGGAACACGAACATGCCGAGCACGGTGAGCGTCGGCGGCCAGTGCGAGATGCCGTCGGCGATGAAGTTGACGATCGTGTCGAGCGTCTGCCCGTCCTGCATCACGACGAGGATCGCGCGGGCGAAGCCCACGACGAGCGCGCCGAACACGACCGCGCGCATGCCCTCGACGAGGTTCGTGAAGGAGCCGTTGATGCCGAGCCCGCCGATGATGCCGGAGAGCATCGCGACGATGAAGAAGTTCGCGGCGAGCTGGTCGAGGAACCAGCCCCAGTTGAAGACGCCGTACATGTTCACGGCGATGCCGAGCGCGAGCAGGATCAGGACGATGCTGCGGCGGGCGGTGAGCGGCGGGATCTCCTCGCTCACGGCGTACTCGGTCGAGCCCACGCCGCCGATGCGGCCGTAGAGGATCGAGGTCTCGGGGTGCTTCTTGATCCGCGCGGCGTAGCGCATCACGTAGAAGATCGCGAAGGCGAGGATCGGGATGTAGACCGCGGTGCGGAACCAGATGCCGGAGAAGAGGGGCACCTCGGCGATGCCCTGGGCGACGCCGACGGTGAACGGGTTCATCATGCCGCCGATGAAGCCGGAGGCCGCGCCGATGGCGACCATCGCGGTGCCCACGATCGCGTCGTAGCCGAGGGACAGCGCGATGCCGATCCCGATCGGCACGAAGATGATGCACTCCTCTGCCATGCCGGTGGTGAAGCCGAGCACCGAGAACACGATCATGACGAGCGGGATGATGAAGCGCTCGCTCGAGCCGATCTTCTGCACGAGCCGGTTGATGCCCGCGTCGATCGCGCCGGTCGCGCGGATTACGCCGAACGCGCCGCCGACGAGGAAGATGTAGAACACGATCTGCGCGGCCGCCTGCATGCCGCGCGGGATCGCGGTGAAGATGTCGAAGGGCGCCATGTGCGTCTTCGCGATCGTGTCGAAGGTGCCCGGCACGACCATCATGCGGCCGTCGACATCGACGCGCTCGAACTCGCCCGAGGGGATGACGTAGGACAGCACCCCGACGAGGATCACGATCGACAGGATGATCGCGTAGGTGTGGGGGATCGAGAGGCGGTCGCGCAGGCGGCGCTTCGGGGGTTCGGTGATCGTGGTCATTCGACGATCAGCTCCTTCGCTGAGACGGTGAGGCGGTCGAGCGCCGCGGGATCGAGGGTGACGCCGAGACCGGGGCGGTCGGTGATGTCGACGTAGGGGAGGGGGAAGTGGAGATCGCCGGGCTCGTCGGAGAACGCGACGGGGCCGGAGAGCTCCGTGGAGACGATGTTCGGGTGGGCGAGCGCGAGGTGGTAGCCCGCCGCCGAGGAGACGCTCGTCTCGAGCATGGAGCCGATCTGCACGGCGAGGCCGCCGAGTGCGGCCTGCGTGGCGAGGCGCTGGCAGGGCAGGATCCCGCCCGACTTCATGAGCTTGAGGTTGACCATGTCGACGGACTCGTCGCGGATCAGGCGTGCGAGATCGCCCGTGGTGATGACGGCCTCGTCGGCCATGATCACGGCGCTCGTGTGCGGGCGGAGGCGGCGGAAGCCGTCGAGGTCGTCCGCGGCGATGGGCTGCTCGATCCAGTCGATGTCGTATGGCTCGATCGCGGCGATCATGCGGCGCGCGGTGGACACGTCCTGCCAGCCCTGGTTCGCGTCGACGCGGATGCGGATCCCGGGGCCGACGGCCTGACGCACGGCGGCGACGCTCGCGATGTCCTGCGCCGTGTCGGTGCCGAGCTTCATCTTGAGGTGGGTGAAGCCGTCCGCGATCGCGGTGCGCGCCTGGGCGGCCACCTCCGCGGGCGGGAGGATGCTGAGCACCTTCGCGATCATGGGCTGCTCGGGCTTGCGGCCGCCGAGCAAGGCGTGGACGGGGAGCCCGGCGTGCTTGCCGAGCAGGTCCCAGCAGGCGATGTCGAGCGCGGCCTTCGCGGCCCCGTTCGCGACGAGCGCCGTGTTCATGCGCTCGTGGACCTGGTTCAGGTTGCGCGGGTCGGTCTCGCGGAGCGCGGGGAGGAGATGCTGCGTGAGCGCCGCGACGACGGACTCGACCGTCTCGCCCGTCACGTGCTCGTCGGGGACCGCCTCGCCGATGCCCTCCAGGCCGGTGTCGGTGCGGAGCGTCACGATGACGCTCGGCATCACGTCGTAGCGCGCGTAGGAGACGATGAACGGTACCTTCAGCGGTGCCTCGATCACTCGGATGTCGGCGCTGACAATTCTCATATCGGGAAAACCCACCTCGTCATTGATTGTGTCGTTTGAGTGTCGGTAATACGAGAGAGTAGGGGGCCGCGCGCGTCACTGTCAAAGCGAGGGGCACCCCGATCTCGCTGATGCGCTCCAGAGGGGATCTGGTGCGGGCGAAGAAACACGGGGACGGAGGCGGCGGGGAGCCGCGTCACGCGCCCGAGCCGCGGGCGTGGAACGAGGTGCGCGCGGCGCTCGGATCCGCGGAGCCCGCATGGGCCCGCTGCTGCCGGGCCGCCGCCTCGAGCGCGGGCTCGAGCCCGTACACGGTGCGCGGGCGCCCGGCATCGAGCGGTTGCTCCTGCCCCGCCACCACGAGGGCGCCCGCGTCGAGCAGTTTGCGCACGGCGCGCTCGGCGGTGCGCGGCGAAGTCTGGCTCGCAGCGGCCCACTCGGCGGCGGTGAAGGGGTGGAAATTGCGGCCGCCGAGGAAGGCGAGCAGTCGGGTGACGGATCGCGCCTGCATCCCCGCGCGGGCAGCGAGCTCCACGAGCCACGGCTCGGTGTGCCGCGCCTCCTCCGCCGGTTCGGACGCGCCCAGGATTCCCTGGATCCGGGCGTCCTCATCGACGAGGAATGCGGCAGTGCCGGGCTCGGCGATCGCGCGCCGGAGCGCCTGGAGCGCCCGATCCTCCGCCTCGTAGAGGTGCCGGCCCACGCCGACGCCGAGCGCGATGCCGGGTGGGGTGTCGGTGCCGGTGCCGGTGTCGTGCGCGTCCCCGCGCTCCCTGGCGAGCGTGCGCCCGAGCTCCGGGAGCCGGGCGTCGAGCTCGCCCCGCGTCGTGTAGAACATGTCGAGCCCGTCCCGCTGCCAGGCGGCGAGGCGGTGCTGCACGGGCGTCGCGAAGCGCGCGAGTTCCTCCCCGAGCCGCGCGCGCAGCTCGGCGGCGGGGGATCCTGCCTCCGCCGGCGCCGTCGTGGTGAGCGTGACGACCGCGAGCAGCGCACCCTCGAGCCGCTGCACGGACACACGCTGCTGCGCGGTGCGGATCAGGTCGACGTCGTGCTGGATCGAGTCGATCATGAACATCGCCGGCCGGCCCGCCGCGACGAGCCGGTCGTACACGGCGTGCACACTCGTGATCGCGAGCCGGGCACCCGCGCGCTCCGCGCGGTCCTCGTGGAAGCGCACGATCTCGCCCACGTCGACCGGGCGGGAGAAACGCGAGCCGTAGACCCAGCGGTAGTCGGTCACCTGCGCCGGATCGAGCCGGATCCCCGTGTCGCGCGCGACGGCGGCGGCCACGTCGGGGTTCGGCATGTCGATCGAGATCTCGGGAATCGTGAGGCCTGGCGGGGTCGTGGTCGCCGCGAGGAGCGAGGCCACGAGCGTGTAGTCGGAGAATCGGCCGACGAGGACTGGCGTATCGCTGTCGAGCTCGCGCGCGCGGTGGTAGTGCGAGATGGTGCCCGAGAAGCAGACGGCGTCGTTCTCGGCGAGCGCGCGCGAGTACTGCTCGGTCGTGTCGTGCGGGTCGCTGTAGGGGTAGCAGCGCAGCGCGACGCCGGGCACCTGCGCATCAGCACCCGTGAGGCGGGCCACCGAGTGCGCCGAGCCGATGAATCCAATGCGCACGGTCACAGGAGTAGCTTGGCACAGGCCGCCCGCGCTCGGGCTCCGCGTTCGAGTGCGGCGAGCGCTCTGCCCCTCAGGCCTGCGGCCTTTCCGTCTTCCCGGCCAGGTGCGCTCGACCCCTCCCACTTCTCGGAGAAATCTCAATTCTCGGAGGAAATTCCCGTTCTGGCTCCGATGTTTCGGATTTCTCCGAGAAATGGGGCGCGAAACCGGTGCCGCGTGCTCGCCGTGTGTCGCTGTACAGCGCCTCTGGGGAATGCTCCCGAGTACCCAGCCCGCGATTTCTGCAGGAGAAATCCGAAATCTCGGAGGCCGTCCCGGAGAAAACTCCGAGATATCGGATTTCTCCGTGAGATTCGAAGGGGCCGTGGGGTTTGAAAGCTCAGAGGGATGTGAAGGGGTCGCGGAGTCCGAGCGCGTTGCGGGACCGAAGTCTCGGCGGTCGGTGCGGGCGCCCGCACCGCCCGCGATCAGCCCCCGGGGGTCGTGCCCCGCGCCGCGTCTGCGAGGCCCAAGCCGGCGAGCGTCGCCCGCACCGAGGCCTGCGCCTCCTCCGCTGTGATCTGCCCCGTGAGCCAGCGCCCCGAGAGCCCCTCGACCAGCGCGGTGAGCGCAAGCGCTCTGTCGGCAGAGCCCGCCGCGGCGTCGCCCGCCGCTGCGGCAGCTCTCGCTGCGTCGCCCGCCGCCGCGGCCACGAGCTCTCGGACATCGCGCTGCCAGTCGGCGGTGGAGCGGGCCACGGCCGCGGCGCGATCCCGATCGAAGACCGCGGCGGCGCGCAGCTCGTTCCATGCCGTGGAGCCCGCGCGGATCTCCTCCTCCTCGCCGAACTCCGAGCAGAGCAGGGCCTCGAGCCGCGCGGCGGGGGTGCGCGCGTGCGGCACGGCGTCGGCCCGGCGAGTGGCGCTCGCGGTCACCTCGTCGAGCGCCGCCTGCAGCAGCCCGTCGCGGTCGCCGAAATGGTAGGGGAGCAGGCCGATCGAGACGCCGGCCTCGCGCGCCACGTCGCTCATACGGAAACCCGCGAGCCCGTTGCGGGCGATCACCGCCGTGCAGGCGGACAGGATGCGTTCGCGCGCGCCCTCCGACATGTGTTGCTCCTTCCTGGGCTCGCGCCCCGCTCGGCGACTCGCATCGGCGGCGCGCCCCGCTCGGCGGCGCGCCCCGCTCGGCGGCGCGCCCCGCTCGGCGGCGCGACTCGCATCGGCGGCGCGCCCCGCGCGGCGGGCTTGACACCGCGCCCCGCAGAACTGAAACTGTTTTCAGACTACCGGATCGGAACAGGAACGAGGAAGTGCATGAGCGACCCGACCGAGAAATTTGAGCTGATCGAGGCGACGATCGAGGATGTGCTCGGCGCCTTCGCGCGCGGGGAGATCACGAGCGTCTGGCTCACGGAGCGCTACCTCGCCCGCGCCGCGGCCTACGATCAGGGCCCCGAGGGGCTCCACGCGATCGTCGTGGCGAACCCGCACGCGCTCGCCGCAGCCGAGGAGTCGGATCGGCGCTGGGCGGCCGGCACCGCCCGCCCGCTGGAGGGCGTGCCGTTCACGGTGAAGGACTCGTACATGGTCGCGGGCCTCACGGTGGCGTCGGGCTCGCCCGCGTTCGAGCACCTCGTCGCGCAGTGGGACGCGTTCTCGGTCGAGCAGCTGCTCGAGGCGGGCGCCGTGCTCGTCGGGAAGACGAACATGCCGCCCATGGCCGACGGTGGGATGCAGCGCGGCGTGTACGGCCGCGCCGAGAGCCCCTACAACCGCGACTACCTCGCGGCCGCGTACGCGTCGGGCTCCTCGAACGGATCGGGCGCCTCGACCGCGGCGAACCTTGCCGTGTTCGGCATGGGCGAGGAGACGGTCTCGTCCGGCCGCAGCCCCGCGTCGAACAACGGGCTGTGCGCCTACACGCCGAGCTGGGGCGTGCTCTCGATCCGCGGCAACTGGCCGCTCTTCCCCGCGCGCGACGTCGTCGTGCCGCACACGCGCACCATGCCGGACATGCTGCGCCTCCTCGACGTGCTCGTGCAGGACGACGCGAACACTCGCGGCGACTTCTGGCGCGCCCAGAGTGTGGTCGAGCTGCCGAAGCCGAGCGCGCACCGGCCCGAGAGCTACCTCGACGTGGCCGACCCCGAGGCGCTGCGCGGCAAGCGCTTCGCGGTGCCCGCGATGTACCTCGGCGAGGACCCGAACTTCCCGATCGCGGTGCGGCCGAGCGTGCTCGAGCGCTTCGCCGAAGCCCGCGCCCGCCTCGAGGCGCTCGGCGCCGAGCTCGTGGTGACGGGCTTCCCGCTCATCGAGCAGTACGAGGGCGACCGGCCCGGCCAGGAGAACGTCGCGGCGCTCGGCGTGCTCCCGGACGGGTGGATGGACACTGAGTTCTCCGACTTCCTCGCCTTCGGCTGGGACGATTTCCTGCGCGCCAACGGCGACCCGGCGATCCCGAACCTCGGCGTCGTCGATCCGGATCAGATCTTCCCGCAGCCCGAGGGCACGCTCCCGGACCGCTACGAGGAGGTCGAGGACTACCCGAACCGCTACCGGGCCACGGTCGCGCTCGCGCAGACGCCCGGGGGAGTGCCGGATCCGCGCCAGCGCGCCGACTTCGCGGATGGCCTCCGCGCGCTCGTGCAGCTGCGCGAGGACCTCTTCGAGCGCTGGCTGCGCGAGGAAGGCTTCGACGGGGTCGTGTTCCCGGCGAACGCCGATGTGGGGCGCGAGGACGCGGAGCGGGATCCCGCAGCGGCGGACCACGCGTGGTCGAACGGCGTGTTCTTCTCGAACGGCAACTACGCGCTGCGCCACCTGGGGATCCCCACGGTGACGGTGCCGATGGGGCTGATGTCCGATATCGGGATGCCCATCGGGCTCACCTTCGCGGGCGCCGCGTACTCCGATCCCACGCTGCTCGGCTACGCCGCCGCCTTCGAGGCGCCGGGTACCATGCGCGTTGCGCCGGCGTCGGCTCCCGCGCTCCCCGAGGATCGCCCCGCGTCCTAGCGGGGAACGACGCAGGGGCGGGATCC
>NZ_AYMV01000022.1 GCF_000633415.1 Leucobacter sp. PH1c
CCGGGACGTTCTTGGTCTTGTGCGGGCCGCACTGCGGTGCAGGCCCCACCCCGCTAGTGCTTCAAGCGATAGATGAATGCGGCCATGGCCTCGCGAGTGACCTTCCCCTTCGGGTTGTAGATCCGCTTGCCGTTCTTATTGATCCCGGTGGAGAGGCCCGAGGAGTACATCCAAGTGACCTCCTTGTAGAACTTCTGCCCGGGCTTCATGTCGGCGAACGGGGACGTCTTCGCGCCCGCGTACCGGGACCCTTCAAGCCGGTAGATGAACGCCGCCATCGCCTCGCGGGTCACACTGGACTTGGGAGCGTAGGTGCGTCCGCCCGCGGTCTTGATACCCGTCGACAGCCCGGACGTGTACATCCAGGCGATCTCCTTGTAGAACTTGTGACTCGTCGG
Organism: Leucobacter sp. PH1c; assembly: GCF_000633415.1. GTDB lineage: Bacteria > Actinomycetota > Actinomycetes > Actinomycetales > Microbacteriaceae > Leucobacter. Next base: position 399 of record NZ_AYMV01000022.1, read on the forward strand.
GACATCCGTGAACGGCGACTTCTTGGGCGCCTGGTAGTTCTTCGGGGCTTCCAGGCGGTAGAGGAACGCGGCCATCGCCTCGCGCGTGACGTTGCTCTTCGGATCGTACTTGCGCAGCGAACCACCGGCGTTGATGCCCGTCGAGAGCTTCGCTGAGCTCATCCAGTTGATCTCCTTCCCGAACTTGTGCGCGTAGGGCACATCGATGAACGGGGTGAAGTCGACGCGAACCACCGCGGTGCTCCCCACCGACACAACGGAGACCCGCGCGGTGTTATACCAGGGCGTCGAGTTGGTCCCCGCGCGCATGGTCTGGAATCGCCCCTTGGTTCCGGAGACCGTGTCCCAGATCGGGATCACCGTGCTGGCCTTGGCCGCGGAGGCACCGTAGCCCTGCGCGAAGGGCTTCAGCACGCGCACGCCGCGTTCCTGGTGGTAGTTCAGCCCGTAGTAGTAGTAACTCGCGCCTGGCACCGTGTAGAAGCCCGCGTCCTGCCCGGTCCGGTTCCGATACTCGACATAGAAGGTGCCCCCGGTCGGGCTCTCCACCTTCAGCCCGCGCAGCCCGGAGTTCCCTCCGCCGGGCTGCAGCGTGAACGTCTGAGAACGCCCGCCCGACGCCTGCACGGTCCGGACCGACCCCGCGGGTGCGATTCCGAGCTGGTGCTTCTGAGAGATCGCCAGCGCGACCGGCTTCGAACCGCCGAACGATGAGCCCTTGCCCATCACGTTGTAGACATCGCCGTACTCGTCATCCCAGCACGGAGACACCGGGCGGCCGTTGCGCATCTGCGCATCGGTGACGTTCCCCGTGCAGATTCGTGAGTTCCCGTGTCCCAGGCCGAGGTTATGCCCGATCTCGTGAGCCAGGAGACCCGTGGTGAGCGAAACGTCTCCCCCATCGCGCACGCCCGTGTCGATCCAGACGAGACCGCCGGAGTGCAGCGACCCGATCGTCCCCCAGCCTGCAACGTTGCCGGAGAGCGCGCCGCAGTCGTCGTCGACGACGACAACGAGGTGACGGCCGGACTTCAGGTACGAATCCGGATTCTTCCCGAAGGCCCGTGCACCCTGCGTCCAGAGGTTGTCGGTGTACCGCGCGTCGCAGCGCAGCGTCCGGCTGTTCCCGGTGGGGGCTTTGCGCTTCTGCGCGCTCAGCGGCATTCCGGAAATCGCCCCGTTGCTCTGACCGTTCCAGTAGATGCTCGTGTCTGCGACCAGCTTCTTGAGGCTTGCATCCGAGGGATTCCCGCCGCCCGTGAAGAAGATGAGGTCGACGCCGTGCGACTTCTTCGCGGGAGCGGCTGCGACATCCGCGTTCGGCAGCGCGCTGCCGACCACCCCTGCCACCGGCCCGGCCCCGGCCTCCGCCTGCGTCGCCGCCTCGATCGCGTCCTCTACTGCGACCGGCCCGCTCTCGGAGATCTCGGCCTCCACCGCGGCCTGCGCCGTGGCGTCCAGCGTCAGCGTCCCTTCGAAGCGATCACCGCTCAGTGCCTCCGCGCCGACGAGTGCGGGATCAATCTCCACGAGCGGACCGCTGTCCGTCGCGACCAGCACGCGTCCCGGCGTGAGCTCGGCCCCCTCGTGCTCCTCCTCAGGTTCCGCGCTCCCCCCGGTGCTCCACGCCGACTCGCCGAAGCCAGGGTGCGCACCCTCGCTCGAGACGATCGCCAGGGTGCCGGATACCGGCAGGATCTCCGGAACTTCTGTCAGCAGCTCGCTCTCGGATTCTGCGGCGTCATCGTCCTCGGTCGGCAGCTCCCCTGCCGGAGCGGTTTCACGCTCTGCAGGATCGCCCTCTCCCTCGGAATCCTCGGGGTCCACGGGCAAAGTTCCCTCACCAGTGCCCGCTCCGCCCGGATCTGCGGGATCAGGCCCGGTCTCGTCAGGCCGGGGAGTCTCGCCGTTCGGCTCAGTTCCTTCCGGGGCGGTCTCGCCGGGCTCGGTCGCACTCGGGTCATTCGCGGGGTCCTGAATGAGCGCATCGGGAGACGGGGGTGCGAGTGGCCCGGTCACCGCGACGGCGGGACTCGCGCTGAGCGCTACCCCGATCGCGAGAGCCACTCCGAGGAGGGTTTTCAGAGGTGAACGCACAGAGCTTCCTTTCGAGGGGGTCGGGTTTACCCGGAATTACCCTATGCGCTCACGGCGTTCTTTCAGAAACCCGCGAGGAAACATCGCACGCTCTTCGCTGCTCGCGAGCCCAACTCCTCACGCCACACGAACGTCCGGGGCACCCCCTGGCGAGCGCTCAGCGCGCATCCAAGCGGTAGAGGAACGCGGCCATTGCTTCCCGGGTCACACTCGCCTGAGGCGCGTAGCCCCGCTGCCCACCAGGAAGCGCGTTCCCAGTGCTGATGCCGCGCTCGCGCATCCATGAGATCTCGCGTGCGAACCGATGATTGGCCGGGACGTCCTGGAATGGAGCTGACCGAGGAGCACTCAGCGCTGCTCCCTCCGACCGCGCGAGGAACGCCGCCATGGCTTCGCGCGAGACGGGGCGACTCGGAAGATACTTCGGTTTGCCCCGGGGCTGCGTGATCCCCGTTGAAATACCGCGCTCATACATCCACGCGATCTCTCGATAGAACTGGTGCGAGACCGGCACATCGGCGAACGGCGACACCGCAGGTGCCGCGTAGCCGCTGGGGGCCGCCCGCCGGAACAGGAAGGCAGCCATGGCCGCGCGCGACACTGGGGCCTTCGGTTGGTAGGCGCGCGCGCCTCCCCCCGCCGCCACCCCCGTGCTGAGCCCGCTCGAGTGCATCCACACGATCTCCGTAGCGAATGGTGCAGAGGCCGCCACATCTACGAACGGCATGAACTCGATCTTCACCCGCGCGCTCGCCGCGCTCGTGGAGACGACGCTCACGCGCACCGAGCTGTTCCACGGGCTCGCCGTCCGGCCGGCGCGGGCGGTTTGGAAGAGCCCCGTCGCCCCGAGCTGCGCGTCCCGCACCGACACGACGGTGCTGCCGAAGCGGTGCGTGCCATCCGCGTTGCGGCCGGAGTCGGCGTCCCCCTTGACGATCCGCACCCCCGCCGCCGTATAGTGCTCGCCCGGAGCGAGCCCCGTCGCGTACACCCGCCCCGCGGCGAGGCCCATGCTCGCATCCTGGCCCGTCATCGCCCGGTACTCGACGTAGAACGTGCCGCCGCGATCCCCCTCGATCCGGAGCCCGCGCACCCCGGTCGCACTCCCCGCTGCCGCGAGCGTGATCGTCTGCGTCGCCCCACCCGAGGCGCGCACCGCGCGGATCGCCCCGGCGGGCACGACCCCCAGTGCATCGCGCTGCGCCGCGGTGAGGGCGGGCGGGCGGCGACCGCCCGACCAGGCGCCGATCCCCATGACGTTGAAGGGATCGCCGTACTCGACGTCCGCGCAGGGGGCGACCGGTGCGCCGCCGCGCACCGCCGCATCCGTCGCGCTGCCCGAGCAGACACGGGACTTCCCGTGGCCGAGCCCCAGATTGTGGCCAATCTCGTGCGCGACCATTCCCGTCGCGGCGCTCAGCGGCAAGCCCGCGCGGTGGCGCGCGCCGAGGTCGACCCAGCTCAGCCCGCCGCTGTGCAGCGTGCCGTAGCTCCCCCACCCGCTCGAGTGCTGCGACAGCGCCCCGCAGCCGTCGTCGACGAGCACGATCAAGTGCCGCGCCGATCCGATGTAGCTGCTCGTGCTGCGGCCGAACTGCTGCGCTGCGTCGCTCCAGAGCCGCTGCAGGTACTTCGGGTCGCAGCGCGCTGCGCGGTCCCCGGCGAAGGTGGCGACCCGCTTCACCGCGTTGACGGTGATCCCGCTGACCGCGCCGTTCGTCTGGCCCGCCCAGTAGTCTCCCGCGTCGCGCACCAGCTGCGTGAGCTCAGCGGTGGACGGCGCTCCGCCCCCGGTGTAGAAGGCCACGTCGGCGGTATGGGCGCGCGGTGCCGTGCCGCTGCCAGTGCCCGAGCCGGGGATGACGAGACCCCCGATCGTGACGTTGCCTCCGAGGTTCAGGGCCGCGACCGTCACTGCGGCGGTGGCTTCTGGGCTGAGCGCGTCTGGGCTGAGCGCGTCTGGGCTGAGCTCGTCAGGGCTGAGCGCGTCATTGCTGAGCGCGTCCGCGGTCAGTTCAGTCGCGGTCGGATCGCCCGGGAGCGGCTCGTTCCGCGCGCGCTCCTCCGTGCCCGCTTCCGTGGGCGGCGGCTCCGGCTGCGTCGCCGCGGGCAGGTCCTCCGGCGCGAGCGCCGCGACCGCTTCCGTGGCCACGGCCGCCTGCTGCTCCGGTGCGGGATCGAGCACGAGCTCGCCCGTGACACGCTCGCCCGCCGCAGCCGCCGCGAGCCCGTCGACGGGGAGCTCGAGGATCGGGCCGACGTCCGTCGCGATGAGGCGCTGCTCTTCGGCGAGCGGGGCCGCGGCCGCGGGTGTGTCCCCTGCGACCGGCGCGCTGCCGCCCTCCGCCGCGACCACCACCACCGTCCCGTCGAGCGGGAGCGCCTCGGGGAGCGCGCCCAGGAGGCGCGCCGCAGGGTCCTCGGCGACGGGGTCCGCGGCCACCGGCTCGGCTCCGGGAACCGGGTCGGCGGGGCCCGGAACAGCGGCCTCTGTGGGACGGGGGTCAGCGGGACCGGGATCGGGGTCGGGGTCGCCCGTGGCGGGATCTCCGTCGGGCGCGGGGTCCCCCGGCGGTTCGGTCCCCGGGTGTCCGGGTTCACTCGTTCCCGGCTCCGCCGTTCCCGGCGCCGCCGTCCCAGGTTCCGGCGCCCCCGGCTCCGTCGTCCCCGGCTCCGTCGTGCCCGCCGCGGCCGACAACGTGCCGGGCACGCGTCCGTCCGACTCGCCGTCCGCGGCCTGCGCCGGCGGCACGCCGACCCCGCCAAGGGCGAGCGCCAGCGCAAGCAGGGCGACTCCGGGTGAGCTCCGCAGGATTCGCATACACGTCCCTCCGCACCGCAACGGCCAGATGTGCGCCCCAGCATAAGTCCTGATGAGAGCGCTGTGTAGTCTCGTTTTGCGAGCAATGTAGGTGTACGCTATGTCCTTGCTTTTCTTCGCCCCACCCGCGCGAGGGCTGCGGGAAGCCCCTGATTCCTGCTACAGTCGCCCGCAACCATGGCCGGGCACAACCCGGCTCCGCGACGACGCGAAGGGCTCAGGTACTCCCGTGACTGATCAGTTGCAGAGCATTCTCGATTCCATCGGAGGGGTGATCTGGGGGCCATTCGTCCTGATCCCGCTCCTGTTCCTCACCGGCCTCTACCTCACGATCCGGCTCGGGGGCATCCAGTTCCTCCGACTCGGAGCGGCCCTCAACCTCGGCATCATCCGTCGCCGGGATCCGGGATCGAGCGGGGACATCTCCCAGTTCCAGGCGCTCACGACCGCCCTGGCGGCCACCGTCGGCACGGGCAACATCGTGGGCGTCGCCACGGCCATCGGCATCGGCGGCCCCGGCGCACTGTTCTGGATGTGGGTGACGGGCCTCCTCGGCATGGCCTCCAAGTACACCGAGGCGTTCCTCGGCGTGCGCTTCCGACAGGCGGACAGCAAGGGCGAGCGCAACGGCGGCCCCCAGTACTACCTCGAGAAGGGCATCCGCGGCCCGCTCGGGAAGATCCTCGCCTGGTCGTTCACCATCTTCGCCGTGTTCGCCTGCTTCGGCATCGGCAACCTCACGCAGTCGAACTCGATCTCCGCGAACGTCGAGCACAGCTTCGGCATCCCCACGTGGGCCACGGGCGTTGTCCTCACCGTCTTCGTGCTCGTCGTGCTCGTCGGCGGCATCAAGTCGATCGGCAAGGTGACCGCCGGCTTCGTGCCGATCATGATCGTGTTCTACGTCGTCGCCGCGCTCTACATCCTCTTCGCCAACATCGGAGACGTCCCCGCGGCAATCGGCCTCGTGTTCGCCGACGCGTTCACGGGCACGGCGGCGGCCGGCGGCTTCGCGGGATCCGTGTTCATCATCGCGATCCAGTACGGCTTCGCGCGCGGCATCTTCTCGAACGAGTCGGGCATGGGCTCCGCGGCGATCGCCGCGGCCGCGGCGCAGACGAGCCACCCCGTACGCCAGGGCCTTGTCTCGATGACGCAGACGTTCATCGACACCATCATCGTGGTGACCATGACGGGCCTCGTGATCATCACCACGGGAACGTACACCTCCATCGACCCGGAGACCGGGGAGCAATTGTCGCCTGCGCTCATGACCGGGCAAGCGTTCTCGAACGGACTCCCCGGGGAATGGGGGCACTGGATCGTGACGATCGGACTCGTGATGTTCGCCGCCTCGACGATCCTCGGCTGGGCCTACTACGGCGAGCGGAACATCGTGCGCATCTTCGGCCGCCGCATCGTGACCCCGTTCCGCATCGTGTTCTCGCTCATCGTCTTCGTGGGAGCGACCACGCAGCTCGCCATCGCGTGGTCCTTCTCGGACATGATGAACGGCCTGATGGCGATCCCGAACCTCATCGGGCTCATCATCCTGTCCGGCCTCGTCGCCCGCGAGACGCGCGCGTATCTCCGCTTCGATCCGAAGCTGCGCGCCAGCTCGGCGGAGATCGAGCAGGCACTCGCGGACGAGCCCGGGTACCAGGCCTGGCGCGCCCGCGAGGCAGAGCTCGACCTCCAGAGCGGACACTCGCCGCAGCGCCCGGCCACGCACCAGATCGACGCGATCGGGCTCGACGCCGAGGAACCCGACGATCTCCCGGCGCCCCGGCGCTAGCGAGGTGCCCTTCGGCCCCGGACATCCTCCGGGGCCGAACGGTACTCGATCTCTGCGCGCAGTCGTTTACGGCATCGAGCGAGCCGAGTCCGCACCGCTTCAGGAGAGCAACCGAGCGCTCTCGCAACCTCAGTGGACGGAAGCCCCTCCCAATAGGTCAGCCAGATCAGCACCCGTTCAGCCTCGGGAAGCGCGCGAACCGCGGCGCGGAGCTCCACGTACGCGGCAATGCACGACGTCTCCGCGGAGGCAGAGGCGGGTTCCCGCCCCATGCGCTCGACACGCGAGCGCACTCGTTCACGCGAGCGGAGCTCCGCTCCGATCGAGTGCCGAAGCGCACCGAACAGCCAGGCCTGCGCGCACTTCGGGTCCAGCTCCTCACGCCGACGCCACGCCGCGAGCGCGGTGCGCCCGACCGCGTCCTCCGCATCTTCGGCATTCCCTAGACTGCGCAGCGCGACCCAGAGCAGGGCACCACGGGCCTGCTCGATCGCACGGATCAGTTCGCAGTGGGATCTGCCATCGACCCGACGGCGCGCAGAGGGTTCCCGAGTGAGGGCAGCCACGACCGGTCCAATCGTCAGGCCCCATCCGTCCGAAGATGTGTCGCCAGTGTACGAGTGAATGCCGCGCGGTGAGTGGTGCGTCGAGGGCTACTTAGTACCGCATCACGGATGACAGGTCTCGACGCGAGGAGCTGACCGCGGGGACGATACTCGCGGCAAGCGCAGCGCCCGCAGAGACCCCGAAGCTCACCGCCCCAATCGCCGGGGAGAAGTCCGGCGCCGCAACACCTGCCGGGATATCGAACGCTTCCAGGATGACGGGGAAGAGCGCCCAGGAGCACCCGTACGCGATCACTGCTGAGACGCACGCGATCAGTTGCGACTCCCCCAGCGTCACCAGCGCGATCTGCACCCGGGACGCGCCGAACACCCGCCGGAGCGAGAATTCACGCGCTCTGGCCCGGCTCGTGGCGAGTCCGAGATTCACCGCGCCCAGCAGCGTCGAGGCCACGCTCAGCCCGCCGAGGGCGAGGAGCACCCGTGAGGTCGCGGCGAGTTCCTCCGCGAGCTGCCCCACCGTGTCGATCCGCTCAACTTCGTCGGCCGCGCCCGGCACCCCGAACGACGCGAGTTCACGGGCGGCACGCGACACCGAATCTGTCGTGAGCGTCGGGCCACTCAGCACAATGTACGTGCGCGCCGAACGCTGCGCGGTCCACAGTGGCTCGGCTATCGGAACGTAGATCCGTGGGATCGGAGCACCGTCGCGGAGCTCGCCCGACACGTGCACTCCGGTGCGATCGGCCACCAGACGCAGTTCGGCGCGACGTTCGCCGCGAAGCATCTCTGCCGCACGGTCATTGACCACCACGCGTGGTGCGACTCCACTGAGTCCAGTCCCCCAGTTTCCCGAGACGAGCGCCAGCGGAAAGATCTTCATGTACGCGTCGTCGACGAACACGAGGTCGACGAGCGCATCGCCGCGAGCGCTTCGGAGGCCTGCCTCAGGGATCCACACCTCAGCGGCAACCGCAGACGCTGCCGATCGGGCGGCGAGGAAGTCGCCGTAGCTCCGCAGTTCCTCGGCGGACTGCAGCCCACCGACGAGCACACGAACAGTCGTGGACGGCCCCCCACCGAACAACGCACGTTGCTGCACGGTCTCGCCGAGCACCGCGCTCGCGGCGACGACCGAGACGAGGCCCAGCATGCCGAGCGTCAAAGCGAGCGCCGAGAGCAGGCTCCGGACCGGCTCGCCACGAGCAGTCTGCCAGATCACCACGAGCGTTCTCACGCGGGTACCTCGCTCAAGCGGCCTCGGTCGACGCGGAACTCCCGATCGGCATCGCGCGCGATTCGCGGGTCATGAGTCACGGTGATCAGGCATGCGCGGGCGTCGCGAACGAGACGAAGTAGCAGGCCGAGCACGGTGTCGCCGGTGTCCTGGTCGAGGGCCCCCGTCGGCTCGTCGGCGAGCACGAGCGCGGGCTCGGTCACGAGCGCGCGTGCAATCGCGACGCGCTGCCGTTCCCCGCCCGACAGCGCTCCGGGCTTCCGCCCCGCGAGGGCTCCGATTCCCAACTGCTCCAGGAAGCTCGTGGTCCGTAGTCGTGCGAGGCCACGGGCTATATCTCTCCGGTGCATGAGGGGGAGTTGCACATTCTCACGCACCGTGAGGTGGTCGATGAGCCAGGAGTTCTGCGGCACGAATCCGATGCGCCGCCCCCTGATTCGGGTGATCTCCGCGTGGCCCAGTTCCCCGATCGGGACACCGTCGAATTCGAAACGCGAGCCCGGGTCGAACGGCGACGTGAGCCCGATGCAGGACAACAGCGTGCTCTTGCCGCTTCCCGACGGGCCCGTGATCGCGATGTGCTCCCCCGCGTGCGCGGCGAACTCGATATCGCGGAGCACTTGCGACCCATCCGCAAGGGTGCGGTTGCCCGCGCGCACCGTGATGACCGCGCTCATTCGGCTCCCAGAAGCGTGGGTGAGGGGATCAGTACCTCCATGCCTTCGCTGAGCCCGTCCACGATCTCGACGTAGGCACCGTCGCTGATTCCGAGTGTGACGGAATGGGCACGTCCGTGGCTCGTCCGGGGGAACACTTCGCCGCGCTCAAGGGTGCCCGCGACCGCTTCGATCGGCAACGCCAGCACATCGCGCCGTTCCTCGAGCACGATGACGATGCGAGCCTCAGCACCGACCACGACCGGCACCTCGGCGGGCGGCCTGCAGGTGAAGACCATGTCCTCACCGATTCGGCTGAGGCGTGGATCGGTCACCCCGCAGGAGAACGGCCCGGCGGATCCCCGGACCTGGGCGGTGATCCGAGCCGGGGAACGCTGCCCGATACGCAGCAGTGCTTCAGGGTCGGGAAGTGCACGGAGGAGCAGTGCCGCATCGGTGATCTCGAGCAGCGGAGTCCCCGCTTCGAACACGATCTCCTCCGGGGCGAGGATCGTCACCTGAGCCGCAGTCTCGGGGACGTCGAGAGGGATCACCTCCCCATGTTCAGAGAGAAAGCTGAAGCCCACCGCACGCGGCTCGGTCAGGATACTGCCCGCGGGAACCCCCTCGGCCCCGACCGTGTGGAAGGAACCCCGAGCGGGTGCGGTGATCGCGTAGCGCTGCCCGGCTTCCACCGTCGCTTCGAGGCTGAGCCCCTCGACGAGGTCCCGCCGCTCCACTCGAACGGACTCCTGCGATTCGGTCACCCCCGTATCGCCCGTCTGCGTGTCTCCAGCGGAGCAGCCCACAGCGCTCAGGGCGAACCCGACCACCAGCACCATCGCGAGCCTCGCGTATCGACGGGTCACTCGGCGCCCAGCACGCAGTCCGTGCGGTGGAATTCCGCAAGTCCGCCCAGGTCACCGAGTTCGGCGGATTCGAGCGTCTGCTCCCAGACGCCATCGGGATCTTCCAAGTGGTCGACGGCCCAGCTCGTCTCGGGGAAACGGCGGAGCTGAGTCATCCCCTCGGCACGCACCGCGGAGTCCGACGATTCAAGCGCAAGTCCCAACCACGCGCAGTACCACTGGAAGTATGCTTCGGCTTCGCCCAGGGACTCGGCGATCTGCCCGCGCGGCGGACTCGGATGCTCGGCGAACTGGAACCCCTCAGGAAGGCGTTCCGGGAACGAGGCGACCGTGCGCTCGTACTCGGCGGTCCACTCGCGAGCGGAGATAAAGCGCGTCTCCGTGCCCGGTTCGCCCGGAGCCTCCCCGGTGCACGCCGTGGTGCCCGCGAGGATCAGAACGAGAATTCCGAGCCACCAGCGCGCCATTCGTCGGCGGAGCGAACGGGAGCTCACAGGGACAGGCTCCCGGACCACGAGGGCAGCGGGAAGCCGCAGCCCGTGCTCTTCGTCACATGACGAGCGTTCACCGCGAAGTGGCCCTGCGGGATCGTCGCGCTCCCCTGCGTGGTCGTGAAGCGCTTGCTCCGGTTGAGCTCGGACCGAACGAAGTTCAGGCTGCGTGTGACCTGCGTCCCGTTCTTCGAGCGAAGTCCGTAGTTCACCCCTCCCGCGGCGATCGACGTGAATGAGGAGACCGTGATCGAGGCGCCCCCGCGAGCGTGAACGCGGAACGTGTCGTACTGCGTCAGCGTTCCGATGCAGCTGAGTGTTCCCGACAGCCGGTGCGTCGCGGCTGAGGCAGGAACGGCGAGTCCAGCGACGGGCGCTGCCCCGAGCGCGATCGTGAGCGCCGGATCGCGCCACCCGGTCCGACGTGTCTGGTGCATGATGGGTCCTCGACTCTCTCCGGTGCGCATCGAGAGCGCGCACGTCCGTACAGAGATCTTTCCCACCCGGGCGCGAACTGTGACATTCTCCCGGTACGACGAACGGGCCCGGATCCCCCGCAGGGAGGATCCGGGCCCGTTCGTCCGCGCGCTGGCGCCTAGAGCAGCTCGTTCAGCTTGTTGTTAAACATCGAGAGCGCCGAACCGATCGCCATGTGCATGTCGAGGTACTGGTAGGTGCCCAGGCGGCCGCCGAAGAGCACGCGGTCCTCCTGCTCGGTGAGCGCGCGGTACTTCAGCAGCCGCTCGCGGTCCTCCGGCGTGTTGACGGGGTAGTACGGCTCGTCCTCGCGCTCGGCGAAGCGCGAGAACTCGCGCATGATGACGGTCTTGTCCGCCGGGTACTCGCGCTCGGGGTGGAAGTGACGGAACTCGTGAATGCGCGTGTACGGCACGTCCGATCCCGCATAGTTCATCACGCTCGTGCCCTGGAAGTCGCCCGTGGGGAGCACCTCCTGCTCGAAGTCGAGCGTGCGCCAGCCGAGCTCGCCCTCCGCGTAGTCGAAGTAGCGGTCGACCGGTCCCGTGTACACCACGGGGACGGTGCCGACGATGTCGCGCTTGTTGAGCGGCTGCGATTCGTCGAAGAAGTCGGTGTTCAGTCGCACCTCGATGTTCGGGTGGTCCGCCATCTTCTCGAGCCAGGCGGTGTACCCCTCCGTGGGGAGCCCCTCGTGGGTGTCGTTGAAGTAGCGGTTGTCGTAGGTGTAACGCACGGGGAGGCGGCTGATCACCTCGGCGGGGAGCTCCGTCGTGGGCGTCTGCCACTGCTTCGAGGTGTAGTCGCGGATGAATGCTTCGTAGAGCGGGCGCCCGATGAGCGAGATGCCCTTCTCCTCGAGGTTCTGCGCGTCCTTCGTGTCGAACTCGCCGGCCTGCTCGGCGATGAGCGCGCGCGCCTCGTCCGGCCCGTAGGCCGCACGGAAGAACTGGTTGATCGTGCCGAGGTTGATCGGCAGGGGGTACACCTCGCCCTGATAATTCGAGTAGACCTTGTGCTCGTAGTTCGTGAAGCTGGTGAAGCGGTTCACGTACTCCCACACGGTCTCATTGGAGGTGTGGAAGAGATGCGCGCCGTAGCGGTGCACCTCGATCCCGGTCTCCGGCTCCGCCTCGGAGTACGCGTTCCCGCCGATGTGCGAACGGCGGTCGATGACGACGACCTTCTTGCCGGCGCTCGCCGCGCGCTCCGCAATGGTGAGCCCGAAAAAACCTGATCCAACTACGAGGAGATCCATGTGCGCCAGCTTACCCGCCCGACCGGGGGAACCCCGCACGGGCGAACCCTGACGCTAGACTGTGTCCGATCCTCAGGGACCCCTCACACCATGCAGCCATTCGTCACGCCGAGCGCCCTCGCGCTCCCATCGCTCCCCCCGGGCACCGCCTCGATCGACGTCCGCTTCGACGACCAGCGCGTCTGGTCGGTGGACGTGCGCCCGCACTCGGGCGAGCTCCTGCGTGTCCCGTGGCCGGCGGCGCTGCAGCCGTACCTCGTGGGACGCACCCGGCTGAGCGTGCACGACTCGGCCACCGGGATCGAGCTCGGCTCCGCGGAGATCGAGTTCACCGAGGACCCCGGGCGCGTGCGCGTCGCCGACGAGGCGGGCAGCCCGCTCGTGGTGAACAAGTGGGGTCGGCTCGGCGCGACCCTCGAGACCATGGGCGCTGGCGCGCAGCGCGTGATCATCGATCGCGCCGCCCACATCGTGAGCGAGCTGAGCCGGATCGGGCTGCGCCCGTTCATCGTCGGCGGCACGCTCCTCGGCGGCATCCGCACGGGATCGCTCCTCCCCCACGACGACGACGCCGACATCGCGTACCTGTCGAAGTACGTGAACCCGGCCGACGTCGCGCGCGAGGGCTTCCGGGTGGGCGCGGAGCTCGCGGCCGCGGGCTACGAGATCCGGCGCCACAGCGCCACGCACCTCCAGCTCCTCTTCCGCGACGACGCCGGAGAAGTGGTGCACTACATCGACGTGTTCGCCGCGTTCTTCAGCGCGGACGGCCAGATCAACCAGCCCTTCCACGTGCGCGGCGAGATGCGCCCGGATCAGCTGCTCCCGTTCCGCACGGTGACGCTCGACGGCACGGAGTTCCCCGCACCGGCAGACGCGGAGCACTGGCTCACGATCAACTACGACGAGAACTGGCGCACCCCGATCCCCGGGTACGTCCTCGAGACCCCCCTCCCCACACGGCGGCGCTTCGACAACTGGTTCGGCGCATTCAACCTGCACCGCGAGTACTGGGACGAGCACTACGCCCGCGCCGTGGAGTCGGATCTGCCCGGGCGCGCCTGGCGGCTCGGCGCTGCATGGCTCGCCGGCGAGTCCGACGCGCTCAGCGCCCCTTCGCTCGTCGATCTCGGCTGCGGCGACGGGACGCTCGCGATCGAGCTCGCGCACCTTCGCCCGGAGCGCCGGGTCGTGGGCCTCGACTACTCCGACCGCGCGCTCGCACTCGCCCGCACTGCCGCCTCCGCGGCGGCAGTGCGGGCACCCGGCGGTGGGATCGAGTTCCTGCACGCGAACCTCTACCGCTTGACCTCGCTCCGGGCGCCGCGCGACGCCGGCATCACGGGTCCGTTCGACCTCGTGGCGAACCATGTGCTCGAGCAGCTGGGCATGCAGGGCCGGGAGCAGGCCTGGCGATTGATCCGCATGGCGATCCGCAGCGGCGGCAGCGCGCGCTTCACCGTGCACGCGCACCACGACGCCGACGTGAAATTCGAGGATCCGACGGGCTGGCACCTCGGCCGCGGCGCCCTCGAGCGCGAGGCCGAGCGCTTCGGGCTCGCGCTCGCATTCACCCCGCTCGCCCGCGCCACGGGAACGGTGCCGGGCCGCCGTCCCACCGGGGTGACCGTGTCCCGACTCGATTCCGCTGACCAGGGCGCCACCGCGCTCGACGAACGCTAGGGAGCCAGAGATGACCGAACACCGACCCACCGCGGGGCGCGTCGCCGCGCGCCTGCGCCGCGCGCTCCCGGGCGGCCGAGTGAGCCGACTCACCGAGGAACTCCAGGCCGAGCGCGAACGCATCACCCGGCTCGAAGCCGAGCTCGACGAGCTCCGCCGCGACAGCCTCCGCGTCGCCGAGATGCTCGACCTGATCGAGGACCGGCTGACGCCGTAGCGGGGTCGGCTCCCCTGGCATGGGCTGAGGCGTGTCCCGCGCGGTTCGGGGCTCGCTGCCGACGCTCCGCTGGCTGATGACTGCTGCGCGCGGTCTGCTTCCCGCCTGCGCGCCTATCGCGTCGGCCAGCCCATTGCTTCGGCCGGCGTTCACCGCCTCGGCCGCCCCTCACCGCCTCGGCCGATGCTCACCGCCCCGGCCGATGCTCACCGCCTCGGCCGATGCTCACCGCCTCGGCCGATGCTCACTGCCTCGGCCGATGCTCACCGCGAAGATTGCGCCGACTTTGCCCCGGTATCGACGCCGCTTACCGGAGCAAACTCGAACCAAGTTGCAGATTGCACCGCTTCACCCCGCCGGGTCCAGCATCAGCGCGCGCCGAGCCTGCGCACCGCGAAGATTGCATCGAGTTTGCTCCGGTGTGAACGCTCGATACCGGAGCAAACTCGAACCAAGTTGCAAGCGCTGTTGCGGGCACTGCAACGGGCGCTGCAACGGGCACTCTCACAAGCGCCGTTCCACCAGTTCCCGCGGGATCGCGCGCTACGCCTTTGCGGCGAGCGCGGCCGCGATGATGCGGTGCGCGGGAAGGATGCTGCGGCGCTCCTCGTCCGCGTCGACGCTTCCGCCCACGAGATCGACGAAGTGCTCGAACTGCGCGGCGAGCGGCTCGAGGCCCGAGACCTCGGGAACCTCCATCTCCGTCATCTGCTTGAAGCCGGCGCGGCCGTCGGTGCTCTCGATGTTCGCGTGGCGGTACTTCGTGACGCTGCGGAGGAGCAGGTCGACCTCCACCATCGAGTTGAGCGACTGGATGGTGAGCTTACGCACCTTGCGCTGGCCCACGCGGCTGGCCGAGGCCGAAGCGATGCCGTTGCCAGGGAAGCGCAGCGTCATGTCGATGACGTCCTCTGCGCCGGCAACGGACTCAGGGTGGAAGAAGCCGAGCTCGGCGCTCACCGACGTCGGCGAGGCGGAGCCGAAGAGGCGCGACACGAGATCGGCGTCGTGCACGAGCATGTCCCAGGCGACGCCCGTCTTGATGCGGGCCCAGTACGGCGAGTGGCGCTCGGCGCGCACGTAGACGGGCTCCTCGATGAGCGACTGGGCGGCGATCACGCCGGCGTTGTAGCGCTCGAGGAAGCCGCACTGCACGGGGACGCCGCGCTTCTCGGCCGTGGCGAGGATCTCCTCGGTCTGCTCCAGCGAGGGGCAGATCGGCTTCTCGATGAGCACGGGGAGCCCGGCGTCGAGCACCTGGCGGGCGATGTCGTAGTGGTATTCGGTGGAGGCGGCCACCACGACGGCGTCCGCGTGCCGCAGCGCGGCCTCCGCCTCGGGGAACCACTCACCGCCGTACAGATCGGTCGCCGCGCGGCCGTTCTGCTCGAACGGGTCGACGATCCCGACCAGGTTGGCGCGCGAGGAGGACGAGATGATCCGGGCGTGGTTGCGCCCCATCGTCCCCGCTCCGAAGAGCACAATGTTCGGGTTGGCCATGCTTCTCCTCCGAGGTGTCGTTCGGTCCGATCCCGAGGCTTCGAGACGAACCCGTCTAAGTGTACGGGGTACGCACACGGGGATCCCGCGGCTTCCCGGGGCCCGCGCGATAGGATTGCGCGCATGGCCGCACCGGAATCTGCGGGGTACCCCGCCCCGTGAATCGCAATCGCCTCCCCGCGTGGGTGAACCGCGGGATCGACCGTCTTGCCGACGCGCCGATGAGCCCGCTCGGACGGCTCGCGGCGCGGCGCCTCGGCAGACCGGCGCCGCGCGGCTCCGTGCCGGCCACCGAGTTCGCGCCCGCAGAGACCCGGGTGCTCATCGCCCCCGTGAACTACTCCGGGCAGGGGATCGCCTGGGCACGCGCGCTCGAGACCGCCGATCCGACGATCTCGGCGCGGAACATGGCGATCGAGGTGCCCGGGGGCTTCTCCTTCGACGCCGATCTCCTCGTCCCTGTGGGCACCTACCACAACGATCCGGACTGGCAGCGCCGCCAGTTCGCCGCCGCCGCGGGTGCGACCCACGTGCTCATCGAGGCGGAGGAGCCGCCGTTCGGGCGTCTCCTCGGGCGCTCCGTCGTACGGCAGGCGCGCGCCCTCACCGAGCGCGGAGTGAGTGTCGCGTACCTTGCACACGGAACAGACGTACGCTTGCCCTCCCGACACATCGCGGGGAACCCGCTCTCCTACTACGCCGACGAGGCGGTCTACCTGCCGCGGGCGGAACAACTCGCGGCGCGCAACATCGCGATCGTGTCCGAGAGCGGGCGCCCCGCATTCGTCTCAACGCCGGATCTCCTGGTCGACCTCCCCGAGGCGCGCTGGTGCCCGGTCGTGGTCGACCCCCAGCGCTGGGCGGCGGCCGAGCGCCGCGACCGTTCCCCGGGCGCCCCGCTCCGCGTGGTCCACGCGCCGTCGGTTGCAGCGTACAAGGGAACCGCGATGGTGCTCCCCGTACTCGAACGACTCCAGGCCGAGGGCGTGATCGAGTTCCGGCTGGTGCAGGGCGTCCCCTCCGCCGAGATGCCCGCGGTCTTCGCCGAGGCGGACGTCATGCTCGACCAGTTCCGAGCGGGGTCCTACGGCGTCGCCGCCTGCGAGGCGATGGCCGCCGGCTGCCTCGCCGTCGGCCAGGTGTCCGGGCAGGTGCGCGCGGCGGTGCACGCCGCGAGCGGCCTGGAGCTTCCCGTGTTGGAAGCCGACCCCGAATCGCTCGAGCACCTCCTCCGCTCGCTCGCGGCGCGACCGTCCCTCGCCGAGCTCTCCGAGCGCGGCATCGATTTCGTGCGTACCGTCCACGACGGACGCATGGCCGCGCAGGCGCTCCGCGAGCACTGGCTCGCCGCGCCCGATGCGCACTCCGACGACCGAAAGGACCCCGCCGGTGCACCCCGTCGCTGAACGCCTCTGGAACCTCACCCCGAAGATCGCGCAGGACACGATCGCTTCGACCGTCGACCGGCTCCGGGGCTCGGTCCCGGCCCCGCCGCCGCTGCCCGACCCCGCGAAGCCGATCCGGCTGCTCGTCGGCCCCGTCAACTATGCGGGCCAGGGGTATCGCTGGGCCCGCGCCGTCGAGGAGACCGGTCGGGTCTCGGCGCGAAACTACGTGCACGAGGCGAACAACCCGCTCGGCTACGCCGCGGACTACACGGTGTCCTGGCGGACGGCCGAGCACTCGCGCGCCTGGCAGCGCAGCATGCTCGAGACGCTCGCCGAGCGCTACACGCACGTGCTCATCGAGGCGTGCTTCCCGATCCTCGGCGGCCGTTTCTCCGGTGACATCCGCCGGCAGGTGGCCGAGCTCCAGGCGGCAGGGCTCAAGGTCGCCGTTGTGGGGCACGGCACGGACGTGCGTCTCCCGTCCCGGCACGCTGCAGCCGAGCCCTGGTCGATGTTTCACACCGATGCATGGGTCGCTCCGGAACTCGTGGAGCGGGCCGTCGCGAAGAACCTGCAACTCCTCGAAGACCTAGGCGTTCCCACATTCGTGTCGACGGCTGGCCTGCTGCTCGATCTCCCGGATGCGCACTACCTCGGAGTGATCATTGAGCCGGAGCTCTGGACTGCCCCCGAGCCGCCCCTGCAGCGGGAGCGGATCCGCGTCGTCCACGCACCGACGAATCAGCACGTCAAGGGCACGGGCGATATCGCACCGATCGCGCGTCAGCTCCACGAGGAAGGCCTCATCGAGTACGTCGAGATCGACAAGATCCCCCACGCAGAGATGCCCGCGGTCTTCGCCGAGGCCGACGTCGTGCTCGACCAGTTCCGGATCGGGGACTACGGGGTTGGCGCGTGCGAGACGATGGCGGCGGGGCGGATCGTGCTCGCGCATGTCAGCGACCAGGTTCGCGCCGAAGTTGCGCGGCACGCAGGAATGCCGCTGCCGATCCCGGAGACCACGATCGACTCGGCTGAGGCCGTACTGCGTGACATCGCCGCTCGCCGCGATCACTATCGCGAGATCGCCGCTCAGGGGCCGGAGTACGTCCGCAGACTCCACGACGGCAGCTTCTCGCGGGACACGCTCATGCGCCAATTCCTGGAGTCCTGAGCATGCGCGTCATCATCGTCTCCCGGATCTACCGCCCGGAACCCTCCGCGGCCTCGCTGTTCCTCGGCTCGGTCTCCGACGCGCTCACGGCGGGTGGCCACGAGGTCGAGGTCCTCACCGCGAAACCGCTCCCCGGCCAGGGCGAGGCGTCTCGCGGCGAGCGCGTGCGCACCTTTCCCGTGCTCCGCGACGCGAACGGCTACGTGCGCGGCTACGTGCAGTACATGAGCTTCGATCTCCCCCTCGCGTTCCGCCTGCTGTTCGCGCGGCGCCCCGCAGCGGTCTTCGTCGAACCGCCGCCCACGACGGGCGCCGTCGTGCGCGTCGTGTGCGCGCTCCGCCGAATCCCGTACGTCTACGACGCCGCTGACATCTGGTCGGACGCGGCCGGGCAGGCGACCGACTCGCGCGCGGTGGTGCGCGTGCTGCGCTGGATCGAGCGCTTCGCACTTCGGGGCGCCGCCGAGCTCGTCACCATCTCGGATGGCGTGGTCGAGCGGCTCAGGCAGCTCGGGGTCTCCTCCCCGGTCGAGGTCACGGGCTTCGGCGCGGACACGACGGAGTTCAAGTATCGCGAGGCGCCCACCGAGCGGCTCTTCATCTACGCGGGCACGTACACGGGCCTCCACGGCGCTGACATCCTGATCGAGGCATTCGCGCGCTTCACCGAGACGCACCCGGGGTACCGGCTCCGCTTCATCGGCAACGGGACGGAGCAGGAGCGCATGCGAGCCCGAGCTGACGCGCTCGGCCTCGGCTCCGCCGTCGAGTTCGCTCCGCCCGTGCCGCCCGCAGAGCTCGCACCGCAGCTCGCCCGCTCGGTCGCGAGTCTCGCGACGCTGCAGCCGGGCGGCGGCTACGAGTACGCGTTCACCTCGAAGGCGTACTCGTCGCTGGCGGCGGGCTGCCCCGTGATCTTCGCGGGCCCGGGCCCGACCGGCCCGTTCCTCCGCGACGCCGCGCGAGCAGTGCCCGCAGGAGCCGCGGTGGCCTACGACGCCGACGCGATCGCCGACGCAATGCGCGCGGCAGCCGATGCCCCGCTGAGCGGCGCGGACCGTGCCCGCGTCTCGGAGTGGACCGCCGCGCACCACTCGATGCGCGCCGTGGCAGAACGCGTCGCCGCGCGGATCGCCGCTGTCGCAACGCGGGGTGGGAGCGCCCGATGAAGGCGTTTTTCGCGCGCTGCGCGGGATGGGCCGTCTCTCACCGGTCCCGCCTCCCCCAGTGGGTGCAGCGGCTCATGGAGTCCGCCGCACGGAACCCCGACGGCCTGATCGGACGTCTGAGCTCCGCGCTCATGGGCTCCGGCGGAGAGGCCCCGAACACCACCGTGCCCGCGGCGGAGATCCGCGTCTACATCGCGCCGACGAATTACGCGGGGCAGGGCTTCCTGTGGGCGCGCGCCCTCGAAGCCGCGGATCCGCGGGTCGGTGCGCGCAACATGGCCATCGAGCTGCCCGGCGGCTACGCGTTCCCGGCCGACACGCTCGTGCCGATCACCGCGGTGAACGCCTCGGCGGAGTGGGCTGCGGGCGAGTGGGCGGCCGCGCGCGAGTTCACGCACGTGCTCATCGAGGCTGAGCGGCCGATGTTCGGCAAGCAGTGGGGACGCGACGTCGCCGCGGAGGTCGCCGCCCTCGAGGAGGCCGGCGTCTCCGTCGCGTTCCTCGGCCACGGCACCGACGTACGCGATCCCGACAACCACATGCGGCTCACGCCGTGGTCACCGTACGCGGAGGACCCGCGGACCCCGGTGCTCCGCGCGGATGCGGCGGAGAACCTCGCGCTGCTCCGCAGGCTCCGTCGTCCCACGTTCGTCTCCACCCCCGACCTCATCGAGGACGTCCCGTGGGCGATCTGGTGCCCCGTGGTCGTCGACGCCGCCCGTTTCGCGAGCGACCGCCCGATCCTCCAGGGCGAACGCGCCCGCGTGATCCACGCATCGAGCAACCCGCTCCAGAAGGGCAGCGACCGGATCGAGCCCGCCCTCGCCCCGCTCATCGAGGCCGGCGCGCTGGAGTACGAGCTCATCACCGCGACGCCTGCCGCAGAGATGCCCGGCGTCTTCGCGGCGGCGGACATCGTCCTCGACCAGTTCCGGCTCGGGTCCTACGGCGTCGCTGCCGCCGAGGCCATGGCCGCGGGCCGGGTTGTGCTCGGCCATGTGGTTCCGGAGGTGCGGGACCGCATCCTCCGGGACACCGGACTCGAGCTGCCGATCGTCGAGGCAACCCCCGACACGCTCGGCGACGTCGTGGCCGAGCTCATCGCGGATCCGGTGCGCGCACGCGCGGTGGCGGCGGCCGGTCCGGTGTACGTGGCGGCGGTCCACTCGGGCGCGCGCAGCGCCGAGGCGCTCCTGCGGAACTGGATCGATCCGCAGTAGCCCGTCCGGGCCCGCGGTACCATCGCCTCATGCTGGATCCCCGCATCGACGTCATCGTCCCCGTCCACTCGGCCACGCGGCCCCTCGCGCGCGCGGTCGACTCGGTCCTGGGGCACACCGCGGCCCCCGTGCGGGTACTCGTCGTGGCGCACAACATCGATCCCGAGCAGATCCGAGCCGCGCTCGGCGCGCACGCGTCCCACCCGGCCGTCGAACTGCTCGAGCTCGCCGACGGGATCCCGTCACCGGCCGGGCCGCGGAACCACGCGCTCGCGCAGGGGACGGCGCCGTTCTTCGCGTTCCTCGACTCCGACGACACGCTCGCGCCGGGCGCGCTCGACTCCTGGCTCGCTCTTGCGGACGACGCCGCGGCCGACGTTGTGCTCGCCCGCATCGAGCGGGGCGAAGCAGCCGCGGCCGATCCGCTCCCGCCGACTCGCCCCGGCCGTCAGCGGGACCTCCACCCCGTGAAGGATCGCCTCGCCTACCGCAGCGAGCCTGTCGGGTTGATCTCACGCGCACGCTTCGAGCGGCTTCGCTTCACCCCGGGCCTCCGCTCCGGAGAGGATCTCGCCGTGTCCGCGGAGCTCTGGTTCAGCGGCGCCTCGATCGCGTACGACCGGAACGGGCCCGCGTACCGGTTCCGCGACGACGCGGTCGACCGAGTCACCGCGGCCGCTCGCACGCTCGGCGAAGACTTCGCGTTCCTCGACGCGATCGCCCAGGCCGACTGGTTCCGCGGATCGAGCCGCTCCGCCCGGCGCGCGTTCGGCGTGAAGGTGTTCCGGCTGCACTTCTTCGACGCGGTGCTCGCCCGGCTGCAGGATCGCGACGGCTCCGGCGGGCTCGCTGCGCACCGCGCCGAGCTCGCCGCCCTCGTGGCGCGGATCGAGGGGCTCGCCCCCGGTTCGCTCGCGCTGCTGTCGCGGCGCGACCGGGCGGCCATCGCGGAGGCGATCGCTCCGGAGGCCACCCCCGAGTCGGTGCTCGCCCTCCTCGAGGCGCGCTGGCTGGGCGGCGTCGACGCGATGCTCACGCGCAACCCGTTCCGCTCGCTGCATCGCCAGGGGCCGCGCCGCACGCTCCGGGACATGGTCGCCTGAGCGCGCGGTAGCATCGACAGCATGCTCGAACCCCGCGTTGATGTCACCATCGCCGTCCACTCAGCCGAACGTCCCATCGCGCGAGCGGCAGCCTCGGTGCTCGAGCACACCGCTGCCCCGGTCCGCGTGAACGTCGTCGCGCACAACATCGATCCGGAGATCATCCGCGCGAACCTCGGCGCACTTGCTGACGACCCCCGACTTCGACTGCTCGAGCTCCGCGACGGCATCCCGTCGCCGGCCGGTCCGATGAATCACGGCTTCGCATCGTCGACCGCGCCGTTCATCTCGGTGATGGGCTCCGACGACGAGCTCGCCCCCGGCGCGATCGATTCCTGGCTCGCGCTGCAGGAGGAGACGGGCGCCGAGGCCGTGCTCGCGCGCATCCAGCTGGCCGACGGCCGCACCGACCCGTACCCGCCCGTGCGCGGGGGCCGCCGCACCCGCGGCCTCGACGGCCGGAGGGATCGCCTCGCGTACCGCAGCGCCCCGCTCGGGCTGATCGACCGCGCGCGCTTCGGCGAACTCCGTCTCACCGAGGGCCTGCCCTCGGGAGAGGACCTCGCCTACTCGCTGACCGTCTGGTTCACGGGCGAGCGGATCGCCTACGATCTGGCCGGCCCCGCGTACGTGATCAACGACGACGCGGGCGATCGGGTCACCTCGGCGCCTCGGCCGCTCGCGCAGGACTTCGCCTTCCTCGATGAGATCGAGGCGTTCCCCTGGTTCGCGGCGGCGTCGGCGGCCGAGCGCACCGCGATCGTCGTGAAGCTGATCCGGATCCACGTCTTCGACGCCATCCTCACCCGCTGCGGGACCGGGCAGGATCTTGCCGCGAACCGCGAGGAGCTCCTCGCACTGCTCGATCGCTTCGAGCGCCTCGCGCCGGGATCGCGCGCGCTGCTCTCGCGCGCGGACCGCGCGGTGTTCGACGCGCTGCGGGATCCGGCCGGCTCGCCGGAGGAGCTGCTCCGGCGTGTGTCGGCGCGCCACGCCTACCTGTCGCTGCCGACGCTGCTGCCCCGGAACGTGCTGCGCGTATTCCACGCGCAGGCGCCGTTCCGCACGCTCTTCGCCGGCTACCGCATCATGCGCAGCGCGCGGTAGCCGGCTGCGGCCCTACTCCGCGGCTGCGGCGGTGCCACGCTCCGCGTCGTGCAGCACCGATGCGAGGCCCGCGAGCGCGACCTGCTCACCGAACGCGGGGTGCGCGCGGGCGACCTCGGCGAAGGTGCCCTGGGCCACGATCACGCCGTCGTCCAGGTAGCAGATCCGGTCGTAGTCCTTGATCGTCGAGAGCCGGTGGGCCACGGAGATGAGGGTCACCTCGCCCTGCAGGCTCCGGATCGACTTCGTCACCTCGTCCTCGGTCTTCGTGTCGAGCGAGCTCGTCGACTCGTCGAGCACGAGCACGAGGGGATCCGTGTAGAGCGCGCGGGCGATCCCGAGGCGCTGCTGCTGCCCGCCGGAGAGGGAGACGCCGCGCTCGCCGATCCGCTCGTGGATCCCGCCCGCCCGCGACTCGATCAGCGAGCCGAGCTGGGCCCGTCGGAGCGCGTGCTCGACCCGCTCGGGGTCGAGGTCGTCACCCCAGGTGAGGGCCACGTTCTGCGCGATCGTGCCGTCGAACAGCGCGACGCGCTGCGGCACGTAGCCGACCCGGCCACGCCACTGCCGCAGTACGGCGCGGAGGGGCTCGCCGTCGATCTCGATCGAGCCGGCCGAAGGCTGGCTGAGGCCGAGCAGCAGGTCGATCAGCGTCGACTTGCCGGCGCCCGAGGGGCCGACGATTCCGACGGAGCTGCCGAAGGGGATCTCGAGCGACATGCCGCGGATCACCTCGTCGTCCGCACCCGGGTATCGGAACCGCACCTCATCGAGCCGCAGCTGCGTCGGCTGGGACGCGAGCTCCGCCGTATCTGCGGGGGCCTGCGAGGTCTTCATGTCCCGCTCCGCCGCGATCATGTCGCCCACGACGTCCTGCGCGCCCGGCGTGCTCGCGGTCGCCTGGACGATGCCGCCCTGGAGGCCCGTGAGCGCCGGGATCAATCGGATGCCGGTCATCGCGAAGAGGGCGACCGAGCTCAGCCCGGCCGCCATGCCGCCCTGCCACACGGCGACGCCGCCGATGAGGATGACCCCGCCGAAGAGCGCGGCCTCGTACGCGAAGCCCGGGAGGATCCCGAGGAACGCCCCGTTCGCGCGCGCCCGCACGCTGTGCCTGCGGTTCGCCGTGACGAGCTCCGCGACCTCGCCGAGGCGGTTGCGGAGGCTGAGCTCCTTGAGCGCGTCGATCATCTCGGTCATGAGGTTCGCGACGCGGTAGCCGTAGTACAGGTTGACCTGACCGGCCTCGAGCGCGCGCTTCGTGACCACGAAGTGCACGAGCAGCATGACGAGCGAGAGGTAGACGAAGGCGATCACCGAGGTCACCGGATCGGCGACCACAAGCACACCGAGCACCAGGACGAAGGTGAAGAACGAGCTCGGGATCCGCATGATGGGGAGCACGAAGCCCGCCATCGTGTTCGCGATCCCGGCGTCCGCGATGCGCGTGATCTCCGCGACCGAGCGCTTCGAGCGCTCCTCCCAGCTGGAGTTGATGTACGCCGTGAACAGGCGGTCACCGATCTCGAGCTCATACTTCGCGAAGCGCCGGGTGGCGAACCACTGCAGCACGACGTTGAGCACGGACTTCAGGATCATGAGGAGGAGCGCGATGAGCACGAAGAGCGGCGCAGTCTCCGGCGCGACCTCGCCGATCACGGGGAGCGTGATCGAGCTCCCGCTCAGCGCGGGACCGATCACAACGGCGAGGAGCGCCATACCGAGCGCGTCGAGCGAGGTGATGAGGCTCGTCGCGATCATGTAGCCGAAGAAGTACCGCTGCGCCCCCTTCGGCAGCAGCGGGAGCAGCTGCCGAAGAACTGACAAGATCTGTTTCATAGTGCCGTGACCGCTCCGCGTGCTCGCGCGCGCAGGGGCTTACGCTCCTGCCTGCAGCACCGCGGTGACGCCCGCGATGATCCGCTCGATGTCCGCGCCGCTCAGCGACGGGTGCACGGGCAGCGACAGCACCTCGGCCGCGGCGCGCTCGGTCTCCGGCAGCTCGAGGCCGGGTGCGAACGGCGCGAGCGACGGCAGGCGGTGGTTCGGGATCGGGTAGTAGACGCCCGAGCCGACGTTGTGCTCCGCCTTCAGCGCGTCGCGGAGACGATCGCGCTCGGCGGCGTCGACGCGGATCGTGTACTGGTGGTAGACGTGCACGGCCTCGGGCGCCACGAAGGGCGTGGTGACCCCGGCAACGTCGGCGAGCCCGGCCGTGAGCGCCGCGGCGTTCGCCTGGCGCTGCGCGGTCCACGCATCGACCTTGGTGAGCTGCACGCGCCCGATCGCGGCGTGGATGTCGGTCATGCGGGCGTTGTAGCCGATGACCTCGTTCGCGTACTGCGTCTCCATGCCCTGGTTGCGGAGCAGTCGGAGGTTGCGTGCGATCTCCTCGGTCGCGCACGACACCATGCCGCCCTCTCCCGAGGTCATGTTCTTCGTCGGGTACAGGCTGAACATGGCGAAGTCGCCGAGCGTGCCGACCGGCCGGCCGTTCCAGGAGGCGCCGTGCGCCTGCGCGGCGTCCTCGTAGATCGCGAGGCCGTGCTCCTCGGCGATCGCGTTGATCTGGTCGACGAGGTAGGGGTGGCCGTAGAGGTGCACGGGCATGATGCCCTTGGTCTTCGGCGTGATCGCCGCGCGCACCGAGGCGGGGTCGAGCGTGAACGTGCGCGGGTCGATGTCGGCGAACACCGGCGTCGCGCCCGTGAGCGCGACCGAGTTCCCCGTCGCGGCGAAGGTGAACGAGGGCACGATGACCTCGTCGCCAGCGCCGACCCCCGCCGCGAGCAGGCCGAGGTGCTGCCCGCTCGTGCCGGAGTTCACGGCGACCGTGGCACGCCCGTTCACGAAGTGTTCAGCGAACTCGGCCTCGAACGCAGCGACTTCCGGGCCCTGCGCGATCATGCCGGAGCGGAGCACGCGGTCGACCGCCTCCCGCTCCTCGTCGCCAATGATGGGCTTTGCCGGGGGAATGAAATCTTCTGACATCTTCTGCACACCTTCCGTGGACATGGGTATGCCCACCATTCATGCCAGAATACCCGTATGTCCTTTGCATCCGCGGCAGGGTCCTCCGCCGCAGCCGACACGTGGGTCGTGATCCCCCTCTACAACGAGGCGACCGTGATCGGCGAAGTCGTCCACGGCCTCCTGGAGCAGTTCTCCCAGGTGGTCTGCATCGACGACGGATCGCGCGACGGCTCCGGGGCGATCGCCCGCGCCGCGGGGGCGCACGTCGTGACCCACCCGATCAACCTCGGCCAGGGCGCCGCCCTGCAGACGGGCTTCGAGTACGCGCTCGAGCGCGGCGCCGAGTTCGTCGTCACCTTCGACGCCGACGGGCAGCACCGCGTCGAGGATGCGGTGGCCATGCTCGCCCGCGCCCGCGAGGAGCAGCTGGCGATCGTCTTCGGTTCCCGCTTCCTGGACGACCGCACGAAGCCGGGCATCCTGAAGAAGATCGTGCTGAAGACCGCCGTCGCCGTGACGAACCTCACCACGCGGACGCGGCTCACGGACGCGCACAACGGTCTCCGCGTGATCCGGGCGGACGCGCTCCGCTCGATCAAACTGCGCCAGGATCGCATGGCCCACGGCACCGAGATCGTCGTGCAGCTGGGCCGCACCGGCCTGCCCTACGCCGAGCACCCCGTCGAGGTGATCTACTCGGAGTACTCGAAGGCGAAGGGGCAGTCGCTCCTCAACTCCGTGAACATCCTCGTGGACCTGATCATCCGGTAGGGAACTCCGACTCATGACGCTCTTCCAGCTCCTCCTCATCGCCGCGGTGATCACGGCCGCGACGCTCGCGGTCCGTTTCCTGCCCGGTGAGCGCTCGCTCGCCCTCAAGCGCATCTTCGCGATCCTCTTCGTGGCCGCCGCGGTCTTCGCGATCGTGTTCCCCGGTGCCCTCACGACGATCGCGAACTTCTTCGGGATCGGGCGCGGCACCGACCTGCTGCTCTACCTCTTCATCGTCGCGATGCTCATCTTCGCCACCGCCACCGTGCGCGCGAAGGCCCGGAGCGACGCCCGCGTCACCGATCTCGCCCGCGCGGTCGCCCTCATGGAGGCGCGGCTCACGGAGCCGAACCCCGCCGCGCCGCATGATTCCGACTCCGAGGAGACCCCCGCACCGTGATGGCCTGGCTCGCGTTCTCCGCCCCCGTGCTCGCCGCGATCGCGATCGTCGCGGTACTGGGGCTCCCCGCGGCCCTCGCCCTCCGGCTCCGCGGGCTCGCGCTCCCGCTCGTCGCGATCCCCGCGAGCTTCGCGGTGCTCGCGGTCGCGAGCCTCGCCGGGCCCGTGCTCGGGCTCTCCTGGTCGATCCTCCTCGCGGGGGCCGTCGCCCTCGCACTCGCCCTCGTGCTGCTCGCGCTGCGCCGCTGGCTCGGGGCGCCCCGCGCGGTCGCGGCCGCGCGCCACGGCGGGCTCTGGCTGCCCCTCGGCGCCGCAGCCGCCGGCGGGCTCGTTATCGCGATCGCCCTGGCGGCAGCGCTCGGATCCCCGCAGGCCATCTCGCAGACCTTCGACGCGAACTTCCACCTGAACGCCGTGCGCTACATCCTCGACACGGGATCCGCATCGCCGCTCACCGTCGAGCTCACCACCCCCGGAGCCCCGGTGTTCTACCCGACGCTGTGGCACGGCTTCGTCGCGCTCGTCGTGCAGCTGAGCGGTGCCTCGATCCCCGCGGCCACGAACGCCGTGCTCTTCACGGTCTCCGCCGTGATCTGGCCGGTGGGCGCCGTCGCGCTCGGCCGCGCCGTCGCCGGCCCGAGCACGCACGTCACCCTCATCTCGGGCGCGCTCAGCGCGGCGTTCCCCACGTTCCCGCTCTTCCTCGCGGGCTACGGCGTGATCTACCCGAACATCCTGTCCCTCGCGCTGTTCCCCTTCCTCATGGTCGCGGTGCTCCAGGTGCTCAACCTCGGCCCGGCGCGGCGGGCGACGCCGCTCTCGGCGGGGACGCGCTGGCTCCTCCTCCTCGGGGCGCTCGGCGCCTCGGTGCTCGCGCACCCGAACGCCCTGCACACGCTCCTCGCGTGGGCCGCGCTCCCCATTCTCTTCGTCGTGTTCCGCGCGCTGCGCGGTGGGCCCGTGCCGAGCGTCTCCGGCGCGCTCGGCGCATCCCCGATCCCGCTCGCGCTGCGGCGCACCGGGGCGGTCGTGGGCGCCGCTGCGCTCGTCGCGGTGATCGCGGGGGCCTGGTACTTCGGGCGCAGCACCGACAATTCGTGGGAGGGATTCTACGGCCCGCGCAGCGCCGCGCTCGAGCTGATCGGCGGCACCCCGCACCTGCCGGGCCACGCGTGGCCCGTCGCCCTGCTCGTCCTCATCGGCGTGGTGCTGGCCTGGCGGCACCGTTCGCTCCGCTGGGTGATCGGCGCGGCTGCCTCGCTCGCATTCCTCTACTGGGTGGCCGACGGCTTCCCCACCACCGACTGGCGCACACTGCTCGTCGGCCCGTGGTACAACGATCCCCGGCGACTCGCCGCGCTCGTGCCGTTCGGGGCGCTCCCGCTCGCGGTGCTCGGCGCCTCGGCGCTCTGGGCGATGCTCCGCCCCGGCCTCCGCCGCTTCGCCCGCGCGCTCTCCCGCCGCCCGCGCCGCTTCGGCCGCGGCCTCGCGGCGCTCGCACTCCTCCTCCTCATCGCCGCCGGACAGTCCGGCGCCGAAGCAGCGTTCCAGATCGTGCGCTCGAGCTACGATCCGCAGCAGGCGACCCTCCTCGACCCCGACGAGCGTAAGCTGCTCGACCGGCTCGCCGACGAGGTGCCCGCGGGCGAGGTCATCGCGAACAACCCGCTCAACGGGAGCTCGCTGAGCTACGCCATCGCCGACCGAGCGGTGCTGTTCCCGCACGGGAGCGGCGCCTACGACCCGCGCGCGTACACCCTGGTCGACTCGCTCGTCCCGGCGCCGGGCGAGGCCTGCGCGGTCGCAACGGAGCTCGGCGTGCACTACGTGCTCGACTTCGGCACCGACTACATCTTCGAGGACGCCGGGAAGCGGGGCATCCCCTTCAAGCGCATGCGGCACTTGGAGCGCTCCCCGATCCTGACGGAGATCGATCACCAGGGCGACGCCGTGCTCTACCAGATCACCGGGTGCTGAGCGGCTGCCTCCCACTGACGGGTACCGCCGAGCGGATACCATCATGAATCATGCCATCGACTCGAGGAGCAGAATGAGCGCATCGATCAGCCCGCAGGCCTTCATCGGCGAGGGCGTCGTCCTGGGCGACGACGTCAGCATCGGCCCGGGCGCAGTGATCCTCGGACCGTGCGTGATCGAGGATGGCGTGTGGATCGGGCCCGGCGCCCAGATCGGCGCGCCCCCCGAGATGTCGAGTCTGCGGCAGAACGCGGCGTGGGCGGGCGACCTCGAGCACGCCGGCGTCCGCATCGGTGCCGGCGCGGTGATCCGCGAGGGCGCCGTGATCCACCAGGGCACCTACCGCGAGACCACGGTGGGTGCGCGCAGCTGGGTGCTGAACCGCGCCTATCTCGCGCACGATGTGCTCCTCGGCGCCGACGCGACGGTGTCGGCCGGAGTCTCCATCGGCGGGCACTGCGTGATCGGCGATCGCGTGAACATCGGCATGAACGCCGTGGTGCACCAACGCAGGGTGATCGCTCCCGGCGCCATGATCGGCATGGGCACTCCCGTCACGCGCGACGTGCCCCCGTTCGCGAAGGTCTACGGCACCCCGCCGCGCCTCGCTGGCGTCAACGCAGTTGGCGTCGAGCGCGCGGGCCACGCTCGCGCACTCGCAGACGTGCTTGCGGCACACTACGAGACGGGCGAGATGCTCATCGGCACGGACGAGGTTCCGGAAAACCTGAGCACCCTGCGTGAAGCAATCCACTGGTGGCGAGCACACGGCGAACTCAAGCCGGTCAGCGCACGCGCTTAGCGCATCCACTGCGGGATCCCGCCCACAGAAACCTTGGTATCATCTGTGTGGCTCACATTTGCAGGTTCTCTTCAGCAAAGTGGCTCTGCACTGCCCGCTTGACGATTTTAGGTGAGTACGATCAGCCCCAAGGTGACTGTCATCATCCCGGTGTACAACGCGAAGCCGTACCTCCAACGGTGCCTCGATTCCGTGCTGAAACAGACACACCAGAACATTGAAGTGCTCGCGGTCAACGACGGTTCGCGTGACGGGAGCAGGCGAATCCTCGAGCGCAACGCGATCGCCGACAGCAGGCTCCGCATCATTGATCAACCGAACCAGGGCCAAGGGGTCGCCCGCAATCGGGCATTGGACGAGGCGACAGGAGAGTACGTTCTCTTCGTCGACGCAGACGACTGGATCGAACCTCTCACGCTTGAGCTTTGCCTTGCTCGTGCAGAGCGAGATCGCTCGGATTTCGTGCATTTCGATTGGAAGCTCGCGAGTCGCATTCCGCACCGGCCCAAGGCCTTCAACTACTTCAATATCCGGAACATTTGGAAACGAGATGTCCTCGACGGGGACGAGTGCGATGAGCTCATGGATACCGTGAGCTTCTTCACCGTCACAAGCCTGTACCGGAGAGACTTCCTGGACCGTCATAGCATCCGTTACGGAGAGGGCTATGTCTACGAGGACATTCCCTTCTATGCACTCGCGGCAAATTTTGCGACTCGAGTCTCGCTCGTACATTCGCCGCTCTACATCATCCAACCGAACATGAGCTCAACCACGCAGACCGCGGTCGATACCGACCGTCATGCAGTTGGGCACCTCGCTGCCACGAATGCAACACTCGAGCGGTTGGTACCACGCACCGACGCAACTCTGACCTATTTCTTCAAGTATTCGCTGCAGAAGTTCATGGAGTATTACTCGCGCCGAGTACCGGAGCAATACCGAGAGGCGTACGCCCGAGGATTCGTCGATGCCTTCAGCACCGTAGAGCTTGTGCTCGATCCGAGCATTCCCGTGAATCGATATGCGAAGCTCTTCGTCCGAACGCAGGCTTTCCCGCGCCGGCGCTACGGCTTCTTCCAGTCAGTCATCTCCACCTGGCTCAGCGGCGTACTGCCGCTGAAACAGCGCGTCAACCGCAGGAAGTCCGCCGCCCGCGAGCGAGCGAAGAAACGGCTTCGCGCCCAGAACCGCCGCGTGGCCGCACGGGCGCGGCGAAAGGAAGCCTCCCAGCCGCTCGCTCCCGCCGGGGAAGGCATGCTCCAACTCGATGGGGCGATCGTTTTCTTGGGGTTCGACCATCGGTTCACCGGCAATTCCCGGTATCTGTTCGAGCAGATGCTCGCGGATTCCCGTTTCACGGACCACCCGCTCCTCTTCATCACCGACGACGAACGGGTCGCGGATGAGCATCGTATTGACCCTGAGGACCGCACGACCCTGCACCGCGCCCTCGCATCGGCCGCGATTGTGATCGCCGAGTCTTGGGTTCCGTTGCACTACCGCAAGGCCCCCGGGGCGATCTGGCTCCAGCTCTGGCACGGGACCCCGCTCAAGCGCGTACTATTCGATAGCAATGAAACCTCGATCATCCAGGCGAAGAACGACCACAAGGTCATGAAGCACCGGGACATTCAGAAGTGGGATTTCCTACTTTCCGACAGTCCCTTTGCCACCACGAAGTTTGCCTCGGCCTTTCTGTTTCCGCCGGACCGAATCGTGCAAGGTGGATACCCTCGCGTTCGCTATCTTCTTGAGAACCGCAACAACGCAGCGCTTCGCGCGGCGATCAAACAACAGATCGGTGTCCCCGAAGACAAGAAGGTGGTGCTGTACGCTCCGACCTGGCGCGACTACAACTATGCGAGACCTGCGGACGAGCACGATCTCGCCTACGCACTGCCTGCGCGAGAGTTCCTCGCAGAGATGGGCGATGACTACGTTCTGGTCTTTCACGACCACAACTACATGACGCAGGGGGAGCAGGACAGCAGCCACACAGTCATCGACGCCAGCGGACATGAGATCCAAGAGCTCCTCCTCGTCGCGGACAGCGTGGTGTCGGACTACTCGTCGATCGTCTTCGACTGCTTCGCGGCTGAAAAACCCGTTGCGCTCTACTGCACGGACGAGGCGCAGTTCGAAGCCGCCCGAGGGGTCTACCCAGACTTCTGGGCGGCAGTCGCCCCGTTGGTCGCCGCTTCTGTGTCTGCGGCAGCGTCGGTGTTGAAGGATCCCCCGGAAACAGGAACGGGCCAAGCCCTCATCAAGAGCACCGCTTACTCTCCCGATGTCGACCTCCTGACGTTCATCGAAGAGCTCGACCTGCATCATCTGCACCGGAACTGGTAGCGCTGCGCGAACGCCCATTCCCTGTCTCGGGATCAGGATGGCAAGCCCCCTCGCTCGGGCCGATTAGCGAAGACATCTCCCCGCCAGGTATACCCACTAGACTCCTCTGTCGTGGCATATGTAGCAGCGCTTTCCGACCCGGAGTTTGACACTCCGGGGAAGAGCAAGGGCCTCATCGATGTATTTCGACACCGGTACCTGCTCTCTCTCCTGCTGAAGAAGGGCATCACCACCCGGTACTACGGGTCTGTCCTCGGCTGGGTTTGGTCTTACGTTCGCCCCGCAGCACAGTTCCTCATGTACTACCTCGTCATCGGGGTCGTGCTCGGCGCGAACCGCGGCATGGACTTCTTTCCCGTCTACCTGTTCGCCGGCATCATCACTGTCAACCTCTTCAGCGAGGCACTCCGCAACACGACGAACGCGATCACGGACAACGGCTCACTCGTCAAGAAGATCTACCTCCCGAGAGAGCTCTTCCCCGTCGCCGCAGTCGGTGTTGCATTCGTGCATTTTCTCCCGCAGGCCGCGGTGCTGCTCGCCGTGTGCATCTTCCTCGGTTGGACAATCACCTGGATGCAGGTCCTCGCGTTCATCGTCGGCCTCGTCGTTGTGCTCCTCTTCGCGCTGGGGCTCGGACTGTTCTTCGGAGCGATCAACGTCGCGTACCGCGACGCCCGCAACGTCGTGGACCTGATCCTCATGTTCGCCACTTGGGCGTCCCCGGTCCTCTACTCCTGGGAGATGGTGCACAAGCTCATGCCGGACTGGCTGTTCACCCTGTTCATGGTGAACCCCGTCACCACCGCGGTCGAACTGTTCCACAACGTATTCTGGCTCCCGCTCGCCCCCCACACTCCGCGCCCCGAGCACCTCCTCATCAACGCAGGGATCGGACTCGTACTCGCGCTCATCACGCTGCTCATCGGGCAGTTCACGTTCCGAAAGCTGGAGGGGAACTTTGCCCAGCACCTCTAACCCCGAGTCCCAGTCGTCGAAGCCGGCAATCGTACTCCACGACGTCCGAAAGACGTTCACGATCAAACACACGCAGTCGTTCAAAGAGGCTTTCGTCTCAACGCTGCAGCGCAAGGAGCTCAGCTCCTCATTCAACGCGATTGACGGACTCAGCCTCGAGGTTCCCGAGGGGCAGTCCATCGCGCTGCTCGGCCGCAACGGGTCCGGCAAGTCGACCACGCTGAAGCTCGTTTCCGGCGTCATGCGTCCCGATGCCGGATGGATCCGCACCCGCGGCCGCATCGCCGGTCTCCTTGAGGTGGGAGCGGGGTTCAATCCCAATCTCACCGGTCGTGACAACGTGTATCTCAACGCGGCTATCCTCGGGATGAGTCAGGAAGAGACTGAAGCTCGTTTCGAGGACATCCTCGAGTTCTCCGAGATCGGCGATTTCATCGATACCGAGGTCAAGCATTACTCCTCGGGGATGTATTCGCGCCTCGGGTTCTCTGTCGCCGTCCATACCGAGCTGGATGTCCTGCTCGTCGACGAGATCCTTTCCGTCGGCGACGCGGCCTTCCGCGCGAAGTGCGCCGAACGCATGCAGCTCCTGCGCGAACAGGGAAAGACGATGTTCGTCGTCAGCCACTCCGCGGGGCAGGTGAAGCAGCTGTGCGAGCGTGGCGTGGTGTTACAGCGCGGCAAGATCGTCTTCGATGGCCCCATCGATGAAGCCGTCGCGTTCGTCGATCCGAAGTCGGGAAAGTTGACTTCGGGCCCCGTCAGCTACACGGTTCGTGGCGGCATTCGCACGATCTACGAACGGAACCGCAGCGGCTACGGTCGCCCGCTCCACAACGAGGTGAAGATCTCGGAGAATGGCGGGGGATGGTTCCAGCAGTTCGAGAACGGGCTCATCACGTACTCGCAGTCGATGAAGAAGGGGCAGGGTCTCCTCCAGGGCTCGTTTCTAGAGGAGTACCTGGAACGCGGCGGCGCTATGGGTGAATGGGGATTCATCTCAGGCCAGCCCAAGGGTCGCGTCGCTGACGGGAACCGGACTCTGGAGTTCCAGCACGGCGTCGCGCGATACGACGCTGCGACCGGAGTCTCATTCACACCTTCCGCATAATCAGGCCATTCATCAGGACACCCACTAGACTTCCTGGAGTGGTTTCCATGCGTGCATTTGCCCAGTCCCTCGGGCAGGGGTTTGGCCTCGTTTTTGACCGTGCACGTCCGTGGCGGCGAGACTTTTTCGTCCTTCGCACTCTCGTCGCGAGCCGTGGCCCTGACAACCCGGCGTCCATCGCGCAGCGCACGAGATATGAGTCAAAGCTCTCCAGCTCCCCGGATGCGGCGGTTCCGTACCTGCAGTGGGTGTCGGAGCAGCAGGGGTACGATGCTGCGCAGGGAGTTGCACGAGAACTCTCCCAACGTCCCCAGGCTTCCGCGGCCCTCCTCGTCGAGATCGCGAAATTCCACTACCTGACCAACAGCACCGCTCTCGGCGACAGCTACCTTGAGCAGGCGAAGTCTGTCGAGCCAGGCCTGCTTCGCATCTACGATGAGGAAGCCTGGAATCAGCGCGCACGAGGCAACCTCCATCGCGAGGCCCAAGCGGTGCAGCACGCGATCGCCGTCGCCCCCGACGAAGCGTCGCGGTTGTACTGGCGCGTGTGGCTCGGCGAGGTTCTGATCCGGCAGGAACGCTTTTCCGAGGCATGGGACCACCTGCAGCATTTCGCGCGCCTTCCCTCCGATGATGTGCGGATCCTGAGCGCAGGATACTGCGCTCACGTGCTCGGACTGCACGAGGCATCGTCCGCCGCATACCGCCGCTTCGCACCGGAGGGAGCTGACGGCTTCGACGTCCTCCGGGTCGCCCAGGCCCAGTTCGAGTCGTTCCAGCGCGCTGATGAGGCCGCGCGTCTCTTGGGAAGAGTTTCGTCCATCAGCCCGACAAAGGCACTCGAGCTGAGCGCCGATGTCCAGCTGCGGCTGGGGCACCCCGAAGCAGCGGTGGAGCACCTGAGCCTTGCCTTCGACAGGACCGACCGGAGCAGCGCTTCCCGACCCAAGCTCGCACAATTGCTGGAGCTTCTCGAGCGTAGCGATGAAGCCCTCGCGGTCTATGAGTCCTTGACGCCGGAAGAGCGCTCACCGCTCCTCCTCTTGCGCGCCGGCGAGCTCCTCTCCGGGGAGGGGCGTACGAAAGAGGCGGTCATCCGTTTCCTCGAGAGCGTTTCAACACCGGCTCTCCCGCCGCTCGCAGCGGTCGATGTCGACCCGCAGCTGCCCGTGCTCCATGGACGCTACACCGCGGCACAGGCCCACGATGCCGAGCCACTGATTGCCGAGATTCTGAATCGCGCGAGTTCCGCCGAGCTCATTCTCGCTGCTTCGCTCGCTCTCGCCTCGATTCTTGCTCGCCAGGAGCGTTGGACTGACGCTTGGGCAGCAATTCGCCAGGGCCAGGCTGATCGTCTCCCGAGCATCTCGCTGACCGACGGCAGCTGGGAGACACCGGGAGCGCAACGCGCGCTCCACTACGCCGAGTGGATCGAGACCGAGCCGCTTCGCCCCGAGGTCACGCTGTACGAATCCTCGCTCGGCGGCACCACTTCCTGCAATCCCCTCGCCATCTGCCTGGAGTTGCTCAGCGACCCCGCGCATGCGGGTCGCACCCATGTGTGGAGCATCGAGCCGGGCACCACGATTCACCCCGCGCTCCTCGGGCACCCCAACGTGCGCTTCGTCGCCAAGCAATCACCTGGGTACTTCCGCGCGCTCGCAGTCGCAGGAACGATCGTCAACAATGCGACCATCGACCACGAGTTCTGCAAGCGCCCCGGGCAGCGCTATCTCAACACCTGGCACGGCGTTCCCTGGAAGCACATGGGACGTGACAACCGGGCAGAACCGTTCGCCTACGGCAACATCGCTCGGAACTTCCTGCATGCAGACATCGTGCTGGGGCCGGACCCGCACACTCTCGACGTCCTATCTCGTGGGCACGATGTCGAGGAGCTTCGTCCCGAAGTGTTCGTGCGTGCCGGCTACCCTCGCAACGATCTCACACTGAATCTCTCCCCGGAAAAGCGGGCACGTATGCGAGCGGAGCTGGGTGTCGGCCCCGAAGACAAACTCGTTGTACTGATGCCCACATGGAAGGGAACATTTGCGGATCGGAGCAGCGAGGTCGCCCAGGTGCTCGAGGCCGCACGTGGGCTGCGCGCCTCAGGTGCGCGGGTGGCGGTCCGCGCACACCACTACGTCAGTGCAGCCTTCCAGTCCGAGGACCTCCCCGGGATCCAGCTCGTTCCCGCATCGTTCGACACGAATGAGCTCCTCGGCGCGACAGATGCCGTCGTCACCGATTTTTCCAGCGTCCTCTTCGACGCTGCGGCAACGGGGGTACCCGTCGTCAAACTGATCGATGGTCTTGAGCAGTACGCGGCAGATCGAGGCCTGTACTTCTCAGCGGATGAAGTGCCCGGAGCAAACGCCCGGAGCATCGCGGAGGCGGCCGAGCTGGTCACCTCAGCATGCGCCGACCCGGCATCGTTCACGGCGCAGTATGCAGCGCAGACCGATCGGTTCAGCGCCGGAGAGGATGGTTCATCCGCGCGACACGCGATCGAGCTCCTCTTCGGAGAGGCAATTCTCCCCGCCTCAATCGAAGCGGGTCGTGCCCCCCGAAGCGTTCTCCTCTCCACCGGGGGGCTGCCGCCGAACGGCATTACCCGGTCAACACGAAGCCTTATCGCCTCGTTGCAAGGTACCGGATACACTCCGTACCTCATCCCGGGGAAGAACACGCTCGATGGGGCGGAGCAGGAGACCTTGCGCGACGTCCGACGATACGCCAAGGTGCTCCCGCGAGTGGGGGTCGTGGCGGGCACGCGCATGGAACGTGAAGCGCTCTACTTCGGGACCGGGCGCAACTACGTGCCGTTCCCGATGGTTCGCCGCTTTCTTGACGCCGGCGCTCGTCGCGAAGCACATCGGCTCTTTGGAGACAGCGCATTCCACGCCGCCGTCGAGTTCAGCGCATACGATGCAAAGAACATCGTCCTCCTCAACTCGGGGGTCCAAGTCTCTGGGGGCAGGCGAGGCATCGTTTTCCACAACGAGATGTGGCAAGAAGTGCAGCATCGTTTCCCCCGTCTGCGATCGGGCTTCCATACCCTCGACCAGATGGATTTCCTCGCCTCAGTCAGCGATGGGGTCCGCGACTACAACGCACGAACCATGCACGAGCAATTCGGCATAGCGGAAGATCGTCATGTGACGATTGAGAACACGATCAACGTTGCCGAGATCCGCGAACTCGCACAGACGGATCTCGCCGCAGAAGATACCGAGTGGTACGCGGCTGACGCCGCGCACGCCTGCATCGTCGCGCGTCTCTCCCCCGAGAAGAACCATGGTCAGTTCTTTGCCGCACTCGCCGCCTGCCGTGACGAGCTCAGCCGGCCGGTACGCATCACCTGCCTTGGCGACGGCCCGCTCCGCATGGAGCTGGAGCGTCAGATCCGTGACCTGGGGCTGACCGACATTGTTCGGCTGCGCGGCTTGGTCCCGAACCCTCAGGCGCACTTGCGCGCCGCCGGAGCGATGATCCTTCCTTCGCTCCATGAGGGCCAACCTCTCGTTATCCTCGAAGCGCTCACCGTCGGAGCTGAGGTCGTTGCGACCGACACTCCCGGTTCGCGATCAGTGCTCCACGACGGGGCCTTCGGCCCGCTGGTGCCGCTCTCGCAGGCGGGGCTCGAGACCGCGATTCACCGAGTCGCCGACGGTGAGCTCAGCGGAACGGAGCAATTCGATGCGGAGCAGTTCACCGCACGCTCGCGCGATATGTTCCTCGACGCAGTCGACCCCGAGCGCTCCCGCTAGACTGCGGGACGCCCGGCGTCCGCTGCGGGCTCTATCCGCGCCGGATACGCCTCAGGGCAAGCCGAATGCGGTCTCGGGTGCGCGCACCGGGAGGACGTACTCGGTGCGCAAGCGTACCCATCTCGGCGCGCAACGCTTCGAGTTCCTGCCGGAGTTGAACGGAGCTCCGCTCCGAGTGCTGCTCTGCCCGCTGGGTTGAGCGTTCGAGCTGCGAGATCCGGGCCGCGTGGTCTTCGACGTTGACGAGGTTGTTCATTCGGTACATGTTTGTCGCTTCATGAGCTACTCGTGACAGAGCCAGGAGCTGTTCCTCCTGCTCATTGCACCAGCTCACTGGGTCCGCCGCCAGCACATCCGGGAGACTCACTGGCGTGCGCGTGCGGATACACTCCACGATCGCATCCCACCAGCGCCCTTGGAATCCACGTTGCGCGGCACCGGACCGGGCTACGTGCGCGGCAAACTCGTCACGGCGCTCGCGCAGCGCATCCATCAAGGGTGCGCCGTGCACCGGGGTCCAGTACTCGAATGGGATGGCGAACGACTCCATCCCGAACCCCGCAAGCGCTCCGCGCATCCGGAGCGCTGAGTAGTAGCTCGTCACCAGGCCGACCGCGGGAGTGCCGACTGCGGCGCCGAAGACCAACGGGTGATAACGGGTGGACAGGGTGAATTCTGCCCCCGACGTGACCGTCAGCACTTCCCGCGCCGAAATCATGGGGAGCGAGCGCACTCGCCCACTCTGCGTGTAGTGCACCACACGATCATGGCCGTAGACGTCGTTCTCACGTCCGTCCTGCTCTGCGGCCCCCAGCACTCCCATGTGAGGGAGGAGCACCACGTCGAGGTTGTGTGCGTCGACCAGTGCATCGAGGATCCGTGCAAGGTCTCGGTAGTACTCCTCTCGGGCAAGGCCCGTCGAGTACGCGTGGAATGTAAAGCTGCCGACGACGTATTTCGACGGAAGCTGGAGCTGCTCGTGCAGTGCTGGAGTGGAGTCAGCCGGTTCGAGAAGCAGCGCATCGTCCAGTGTCTGCACCACATTTCCCGATCCCGCTCCCAGCTCTCGAAGGAGAGCGGCGGTCGCCCGCTCTCGCGCGCCGAACGCGAGAGCGTAGTCCAAGAGTTCACGCACGAGTGGGCGGTCCTCGGGAACCAGGAGTGGTCCGACCGTTTGGCTCGTCACGAAGAGCGGCACGCCCGCGGACTCGGCGATTCGCTTCAGCGCCACCCGCTCGAAGATGTGCTGTGAGCCCGTCGAGTTCAGATTTCCGCCGCCGGCAATAATCACGGCGTCAGCGTCCTTCACCGCGGATACAGTCAGCGCGTCGTGCTCGTCGAGCTCTGCGCGCCCGCGCGCCCCAGCGATCAGCGCGTCGAGGCGACGCTTCCGATCCGCACGGTTCTTCTCGCGAATAAAGCCGAAGCTGGGAACGGCTGCAACCCCGTACTGCGCGCGCGAGGTCGCGGGATCTCCTGCGATCACCGTGACCTCGCAGCCACGCTGACGCAGCTGAGCGATCGCGGCCTCCGTCATCGCCTCATCACCCAGGTGGTAGCGGCCGTTCCAGCTCACATCGCCAATCACGAGCACACGGGGCACGTTCGGTGCGCCCTCGGGCACGGCTGCTCGAACCGTGACTCGTGCGGGACCGTGCGCCACCCGCTGAAGATCCCAAACGTCTGACCGGTGCCCGGTCACGAGGAGCGCGCTATCCGGAAGCGCTTGCACGGGCGAGTAGTTCGCGCGTCCGTGCGAATCCGTCGCGAGCGCAGAGAGCTCCCAGGAGCCGAACTGCGGCGCTTCGCCGTCGACCGGCAGCTCGGCGATCCAGGTGACGCCATCGTCGGCCGCCGCATGTACGGTAGCCAGCTCTCTCAAGTTTCCGGATCGGGATACCCGCACGCTGAGCCTCGAGCCAGGCTCACGCAGCGCACCGAGCGGATCCGAACTCCATCCGGTGATCCGGATCGAACGCTCATCAACTTCGATGTTCTCGATCGCGTGCAAGTACATCAGCTCCGAGTGGGAGCGTGGCACACGAGAGACATCGGCAAGTCCACTCAGTTCTCGAGCCCGGATGCTCGCGGTTGGTCGACTCGCTGCATCTCGGGGCGCCCAGAAGAGGCCTCCACCAGAGCCGAAGAATCGACCGGCGAGCGCACCGCCCAGTTTGCCTCGGAGAACGGTACGCACTCCTGGAACGTCTCCTCCGGCTGCCGCAGCATAGAGCAGGCGATCTCCCAAGAATCGCCGTTCGAACGTGGCGAGCGAGGTCTTCTCCAACCGAGGGCGGATGAGCTCCAAAACCTCTCTGCACCACTCATCCTCGGATTCGAGGAAGTCGTTCAGGTAGAACCGCAGGTGATGCGCAATCACCTTGTCCTCGAAGGCAGCGACAACCGACTCCCCGCAATCGGCGAAGGCCGCCTCGGCGAGATCGAGTGACCGGAGCCGATCCTCGAGATTCTTCCGTGTGTGACGCTGGTTCGTGATCGACTGGCGTTCCTCGTTCGGATAGACATTCCAGAGATAGACCTCATCGGAGATCTGCACGATTCCCGATGCTTGAGCAAGCGTTGTCGCCGAGAACACGACATCCTCGTACAGCATCCCTTCAGGGAACCGGGCCCCGATCCGCTCGAGAAAGGACCTGCGGTACAGCTTGTTCGTCGTCAGGGTGTCCTGCACCTCACCCGGAAGCGCCGCAATGCTCGCTCCATAGCGCCGTTCCGCATGCAGTTCGGGGAACCACGGGACTCGGCGCCCTCCATCGTTCCTCAGCACTCTCGTCAACAGGCCGGAAACGATGTCCGCTCCGCTATCGTCTGCTTCGGCCAAGAGCGCGGCCACCGCTCCCGTGGGCAGCTCATCGTCGGACCCCAAGAACATGACATATCGTCCCGTGGCGATCCGCAGGCCGTCGTTCAACGGGGCCCCGGGAGCGCCGGAGTTCTCCGCACGCCGATGGGAACGCACCCGCGAGTCTCGTGCCACGAAGCCAGCTACGATCTCCGGGGTCGCGTCAGTCGAGTGATCGTCGCTGATGATCACCTCGATACTCGGATGCGTCTGCGCAAGAGCCGACTCCACCGCACTGGGGAGATGCGTCGCGTCGTTGTACCCAATGATGATGACGGAAACGTCAGGCTCGGTCATCTGTCAGGTCCTCCGGGATCAATCACTTCACGCCCGTGAGATCCACGTAGCGCATGCTCACTAGGGTATCCGGAGTACCCGGCGGCGACGCCCGTTGATTCCTTTGAGAAGCGCCTCCTCGGTCGTTTCCCGCGTGTTCACGGTACGATTACCCAGGTACATTGGCTTGCGTCTCCAGGAGAACCAACAGAAATGACCCACGACTCCTCCGCCCAGGTCCGGGTCTCCACGAATGAGCGTGCACTGAGCGCTGATTCTGCCCCTCGCCTGAGCCTCGTGATCCCCTGCTACAACGTCGAAACGTACCTTCCGGTGCTGCTCCATAGCCTGGACGCACAAGACTGCAACCCTGCGTCCGTCGAGCTGCTCTTCGTGATCGATGGCTCCCCGGATCGATCTGAGCAGATCATCGCGGAATGGATGCCGCGGTCACAGTTCGCCGTGTCGCTCATCGTCCAAGAGAACCGCGGAGTCGCTGGGGCCCTCAACACCGGACTCGAGCGAGCCCAGGGCGAATGGGTGAGCTTCTCGGGACCTGATGATGAGCTCTCGCCTCAGTACTTCTCGGAGATTTTCGGCGGCATTCTTCAGTTCCCCGAGATCGACATGTTTGTGACCCGCTTGGTACGAATCAGCCAGGAGGGTCAGGTCGTCCCGCACCCGCTCGACTACAAGTTCGCAAACCACGATGAGCCTTTTGTCGTCGATCTGGCATCGGATCCGGAGATGATCCATCTCGCGGGCGGAACGATTGCCCTCCGGCTCAGCCGAGTCGCAGAGACCGGGGTCACTCACGACGAGACGCTACGCAGCGGGTTTGAGGACGCTCAGCTGATCTCGCAGTTCTTGCTTCGTCTCCCCCAGGCGCAGTACGCAATTGTTCCCCAGGCGCACTACTACTACCATTCCCGGGCAGACTCAATTATCGCGACGTCTTCCGCCGATTACACCCACAAGCTTCCTCTGTTTGAAACGGTCTACAACCGACTCCTCGACGAGGCAGGAAGCACGTGCCCCGCGTGGCTCGCCAACGTCATTCTGTACGACATGTATTGGGTGTTCCGTCAATACCTACGTTTCCGATCATCTGTGTTCGCAATGGACGACTCCACGAACCAGCGGTTTAACTCAGCGTCCAGGGAAGTGCTTCGCAGGATCGGGATCAACCACATTCGTTCGTTCCGGGTGGTGAACGTGCCTCTCGACATCCGGGCAGCTTGGGAAGCTGCCGTAGATCCCGAGCTCGTCACGTCAATCGCTGTGTTCCGTGCGCATGATCCAGTTCGGCGACTGAACAAGATCACGTTCCATTCAGGAGCGCCAGAGATCACAGTTCCCATCTCCTCTCGACGAAAAGACCGGTCCCGGGCATTTACGACCAGTAGAGAACTGCACTACTTCGGGGAAACCTGGGTTTTCGAGAACATCTACTGGATTACAGACGCGCTGAACTCCGGCGATGCCAGAGATGTGAAGTTCTCATCGCGGGAGATTGAGTTTTACGCGGGGGGAGCTGTTTTCACGACGCGTGATGCTGGGCGTGCACTCGGGAAGACCCCTCCGCGTGCAGGCCGTCCAGTTCTGACACCTCGAGCTGATGCGCGGACGGCCGCTAAGAGGTCGGCCCGCACTCAGGCGATCCAGGAGCGTCTGCTGAGGACGTCCTACGCGCTCGCTTATCGGCTCGGCGGTGTCCTCGGCTGGCGCCGCCAGTTCGCCAACGCTTGGGTGCTGATCGATCGAAACACTCAGGCCAACGACAACGCCGAGGCGCTCTACCGTTACCTTCGGGAAGCAAGACCCGACATCAACGCCTGGTTCGTCATCGACCAGGGAACGAGCGACTGGGCTCGTCTGAAGGCGGATGGCTTCCGGCTCGTGGCGCACGGGAGCAAGAAGCACTTCGCGCTCATGAAGGAGGCGCAGGTGCTCGCTTCCTCCATGATCGATCACTACATCGTGCAGCCGTTCCCGAAGAGATTCCTCGAGAAGACCTGGAGCTATTCGTTCCTCCAGCACGGGGTCACGAAGGACCTGCTGCATCGGTGGTGGAACCCGAAGACCGTAGATCACTTAGTCACGGCAACGTTGCCTGAGCATCAGTCGATTGCAGGCAGCCCCTCCCCGTACAACCTTTCCGAACGAGAGGTCACGCTCACTGGCATGCCGCGCCACGATCGCCTGTTCCGGCTGATGGCGGAAGCTCCCCTGCGGCGGGAGGGCACCCACCGCATTGTGCTCATGCCGACGTGGCGCAACTATCTGCTCGGCGAGAATACCGGAGCCGAACGAAGCCAGTTGGATGGTTTTGCGGATTCGCAGTTCGTCACCGAGTGGTCGCGATTCTTGAACGGCGCGTACCTCTCAGCGCTCGCTCAACGGCCAGACATCGAGGTGGTTCTCCTCCCGCACCCCGGCATCGATGCGCACTGGCAAGATCTCGTTGTTCCTCCGGGAGTCCGTCGAGTCTCCTATGTCGGCGACGACGTCCAGGAAATCCTCGCCGGCGCAACACTCGTTGTCACGGACTACTCATCTCAGGCGTTCGAAGGCGCATTCTGCAACGCACCCTCGGTGTACTTCCAGTTCGACCGAGAAGAGTTCTTCTCCGGCGGGCATATTGGGTCCCCTGGGTATTTCGACTACATTCGCGACGGTTTCGGCCCGGTCTGCGAGGAGCGAGCCACGCTTGAGCAGGCGCTTGAGGAGATGATCTCCGGCACGCACGCCGAGCTACCGACATATCGTCGTCGCATTGCACGGCTGTACCCGCTACGTGACGGGAAAGCCTCTGCCCGCATCGTCGGCGAGATTGAAGCGCGACTGCGCCCCTACGGCAGCTAAGTCTCCTCACAGGATGGCGGGAAACGACTCAGCGGTTCCCGCCATCTGTGTGCAGCTCTGGTGGGTTGGTTCAGGTCAGTGCTTCAGGCGATAGATGAACGCGGCCATGGCTTCGCGGGAG
This sequence comes from Leucobacter sp. PH1c, assembly GCF_000633415.1. GTDB lineage: Bacteria > Actinomycetota > Actinomycetes > Actinomycetales > Microbacteriaceae > Leucobacter. The sequence goes on from NZ_AYMV01000022.1 coordinate 44,482, forward strand.
ACCCGATCCTTCGGCGCATACTTTGGTTTGCCAGAGGGCTGCTTGATGCCAGTCGAGTAGCCCTTCTGATGCATCCACGCGATCTCGTTGTAGAACTTGTCGCCCTTGCGAACGTCTGCGAACGGAGAAACTGCAGGCCCAACGTAGCTCGCCTTCTCCATTCGGTAGATGAAGGCAGCCATCGCCTCGCGGGAGACCCGATCCTTCGGCGCATACTTTGGTTTGCCAGAGGGCTGCTTGATGCCAGTCGAGTAGCCCATCTGATGCATCCACGCGATCTCGTTGTAGAACGGGTCACCCGGCTTCACATCTGAGAACGGAGAGACAGCTGGTCCCCGGTAGTTCGCGCCCTGCAGACGGTACAGGAACGCGGCCATCGCCTCCCGAGACACCCTGGTCTTGGGCTGGTACTGAGCCTCCCGCCCGTCTGCCGTCTTGATTCCGGTACTCAACCCGCTCGTGCCCATCCACTCAATTTCAGTGAAGAACTGGTGGCTCTGGGGGACGTCGGGGAAGAAGGTGTTCGGCGATCCGAACCACTGCTTATAAAAACGATAGAAGTTCCGGTTGCCGTAGCTCGAGCACGCGTTTCCGGTGCCCCCACCTGCATCAAGAGCAGATTGATTTGGGCGATAAGGCGTGTAGTTGTAGAGCCCGGCCGTCGCAAGGTTCTCGATATAGACCGTCGAGCGTCCACAGTCGACTGGCACACGATTCTTATCGTCTGGCGCCCATTTGATCTGGTTATTCTGGAACGGGACGTGATTGTAGTTGCTTGGATTTGTCTTGTATGCCTTGAATTGCCACGCTGCCAGGTAGACCTGGTTAAAGAAGCCGTAGTAACGCGAATCGCACATCGCTCCACCGGCGCTATCGTCGGGGCAGGCATACCCGGTCGCACGATCAAACTGATGCTGCGCTGGGAAGTCATCCGTAACGAGAGACTGTTCCTTCTCCAACAGAACAAGAAGAGCCTTTGAGCTGATACCGCAAGCTGCCCCTACTCTCTGCAAGATCATGGCGGCAGTCTGGCCTGTTCCCCCGGAGTAGGCCTTGCAATATGCATTCGCAGGCTGATTCGGTGTCGAGAATTTTTCATCTCGAAGACACTTCATTGCGAGTCGCGTCGAGTCTCCATTCGGGAAGTAGTAGATTCCACCAGGCGGTTTGCCAGGTTCACCCAGCGTGCAACGGGGAACTCGCTGGTTGAGGAAGTCCTGGATCTGCGACACGCTCATTGCGTTCGCGTTGTAGAAGTTTGAATCCGAGATGATATATCCGGCTCTGAAACCGCTGGTAGAACTCACGTTCGAAGTGAGAGCGTTCTGCGCGGCGAGACGCGAGCCCCGTTCCTCAGATTCCAGGGCTCGTAGCTCTGCGTCGCGAATCTGCCATGAATCATCGACAGTTGCGGCATCGTTCGTCGCTTGTGGCTCAGTCTCGTCGGGAACCATGAGATTCTCGGCCGGGATTGGAACTCCCGTTCCTGTGGAGTCAGGAGACTCAGGGCTATCGTCAGCTTTTCCTTCTTCCGCTTCCGGTTCTGCCACCGATTCTTCCTCGCCGTTCAAGAGGGTTTCCTCGACAACCTCTGTGGTTGGATCGTCGGCGAATCCGTCGACCGCGAGAGCACTTGTCGCAGGTACCAGCAAGCCTGCAATCATTGACAGTGCTGCTGTGAGGTAGAGAAAACTCCGGGGGCGCCGATTCATACTCCCACCCTAGAGGGCGCTCCGACCGATGCGGGGTTTCTCCCACAACTACTCACGGTGCGCACCCCCTGCATTCCCGCTAGCCGCCCGTCTCGAGCCGGTACAAGAACGCCGCCATCGCTTCACGGGACACCGCGGCCGCGGGCGAGTACTTCGGCTTCCCGCCGGGCTGGCGGATCCCGGTCGACAGTCCTGAATCGTACATCCAGGAGATCTCACGGGAGAACCGGTCGCCGGGGCCTACGTCCGCAAAGGGCGAACGCGCAGGTGCCGTGTACGTCGGCTTCTCCAGACGGAACAGGAATGCGGCCATGGCTTCGCGGGAAACCGGTGCCTTCGGGTCGTACACCAGCCCCCGCGAGGTCTTGATTCCCGTGCTCAACCCGGTCTCGTGCATCCACGCGATCTCCCGATAGAACTGGTGGTTCGTGGGGACGTCCACAAACGGGGAGCTTTTCGGCGCGGTGAACGATTTGTCTGCTGCGAGCCTGAACAGGAAGGCCGCCATCGCTTCACGAGTCACCTGCTCCTTCGGCAAGTACTTGGGCTTCCCGGATGGCTGCTTGACCCCGGTCGACATCCCCGAGGTGGACATCCACCCGATCTCCCGCGCGAACTTGTGGTTCGCGGAGACATCTGCGAACGGCGGCTGTGCCGGAGGCGCCGGTGTACCGGGGACCTTCACCGTTGCGGAGGAACGCACCGCGGAGGTATAACCGGTCTTCGTCCCAGTCACCGCGACCGTCAACCTCCGAGCGACGTCACCGGATGCGACTCGATAGCTCGTCCCCGTCGCACCTGGTATCGCCGTTCCGTTCCGGAACCACTGGAAGCTCAGCTGGACCGTTCCCGGCCCCCAGGTCCCCGACTGTGCGGTGAGGGTCGCCCCTACTGACGGCGTTCCGGTGATGCGCGGTGAGGTGGTCGACAGTACGCCCGGCGCTACGGTGTGGCTCGCTGAGACGCGGGTCACACTCGCGTGGGCGGGCTTCGCTCCGGTACTGCGGAACGAGATCTGCGTTCCTCGATCGGCCGGGGTCAACGTGTACTTGGTTCCGGTTGCCCCAGGGATCGCTTTTCCGTCCCGGAGCCACTGAGAGGTGAGCTGCACCGGTGCGGGCTGCCACTGGCCCGGACTCGCAGCCAACTGCTCCCCCACACGCACCTGTCCTGAGATCTGCGGGGTCGGGCGTTGCGCGAGTGTAAGGATTCCCACGGAACGCGGGTGCTCGGCGACGAACCACCCGCCAGCGCTCGTCCCCATCCCAGCGTGCTCGATGCGCGACGCACCGAATCCAGTGCCGGAGCTGCGGGCGATCCGCACCCCGGCAGCGCTGAAGCCCACGATGTCAGCCCGCCCGTCGCCATCGACATCCGTGACTTGCCGCGGGAGCGTGTTGTTCCGCCAGTCTCGCGCGCCGAACTCTCCAGTCCACCGGGTCGGCGCCGCGAACCCGCTCCCCGTACTCAGCGCGACGAGCACCCCGTCATTGTCGAAACCGATCACGTCAGCGCGACCGTCGCCGTTCACATCAGCGAGGACCCGCGGGTGAGTGCCGACGAGCCAGCCGGCGGCCGTGCCGAAGCCGCCCCGCCAGAGCGTCATCGGCCGGAGACCGCTCCCGGTGTTGATCGCAACGTAGACTCCGTCCGAGGCGAAGCCCACCAGGTCTGGCCGGCCATCACCATTGACGTCTGCGAGAGCCCGCGGGTGCGCAACCAGCGCCCAGCCGTCCTTGCCAGCGAACTGCGCGCTCCACTGCTTCGCTGCAGCGAATTTCGTCCCGGTATTGAGCGCAACGTAGACCCCAGCGTTCGAAATACCCACCACATCGGGACGGCCATCGCCGTTCATGTCTTGCAGGAATCTCGGGGTCTTATCGACAGTCCACCCCTTGGCCGTCCCGAATCCGTCGTACCACTTCTTCATGCCCGCGAAGCCCTTGCCCGTGTTCACAGCCACGTAGACCCCGTCGGAGGCGAAGGCAACGATATCCGCGAGGCCGTCGCCGTTGACATCGACGAGTGTTCGAGGGTGGTGGGCCACCGCCCACCCATCGGCCGAGCCGAACTGCGCAGACCACCGCTTCATCGCGGAGAATCCGCTGCCCGTGCTGAGCGAAACGTAGACGCCGTCATCGGCGAAGCCCACTACGTCGGATTTCCCATCACCGTTGACGTCAACGAGCGTGCGCGGATGGCGCGAAGGAGTCCACCCCGTCTCGGTCCCGAAACCGCTCCCCCACGTCTTCGCTTGGCCGAACCCCGTCTGAGTCCGAAGCGCAACCTGGACACCGTTGCTCGCGAACCCCACAGCGTCGGGAAGACCGTCGCCGTTCACATCCGAGTTCCAGGGGAGGATCTCCTGAGTGTCGTCGATTCCATTGCCGTTGCTGTCCACCATCTGAACGGCACCTGTCGCGGCTGACACCGTTGCAGCGGGCCGGTAGCCTCGCAGATCCCCAGTAGCCTCGACGGTGATGCGGGTACCGAAGTCTGCCAGGACGGGCTGGTAGTTCGCTTTCGTCGCCCCCGGGATGACCGCCCCGTCTCGGAGCCACCGATACCGATAGCTCGTGGGCTTCGGCGTCCACCCCGAGACGGTCGCGGTCAGCGTGCCGCCCACCATTGCTGCACCCGAGATCGTCGGCTTCGTCGTCTTCGTGAATGGGGAGGTGAGATCCGCGATGTGGATGTACCCCTGAAACTCGTCCGACCGGATGGTTCGGCTGTAATACGCCCCGGCCCAGCCGTAGTTGTACTCCTCGATGACCACGCGACCGTCGCTCAGCACGTCGGCGACCCAGGCCACGTGGCCGAACTCGGAGGCGCCACCGTAGTAGGGGCCGCTCCATGCGATGGCCCCGACCTCGGGTGTGCGGTCCACTCGAATCCCGAGGCTCCGCGCCGAGTCTCCCCACTCGGACGCATTGCCCCAGCGGACCAGGCCCCCGTACTGGTTGCTGAACGGGATCTTGTTCGCGGTGTTCAGGCGCCAGGCCACGAACGAGGTGCACTGGCGATGCGCGAAGTTCCACTCATCCCAGCGGATGGGGAACATCGGGAGCTGCTTGTACTTCTGCGGATAGTTGTCGCCGATCAGGGCTCGGCCCGAGGCGTTCGTGAGCGGAGCGATCGCGCTTCCATCCCACGGTCGCGCGTCGGCGGGGCCGGGAGAATCCGATACGAGGCCCCCGTTGGCGCCGCGGATCCCTTCTTCTGGCAGCTCGGTACCCGGTTCGGGCTCTCCGTCGGGATCCGTTCCCGGTTCCGGCGTCGGCTCGGTTCCGGGGTCGACTCCCGGGTCCGTTCCTGGCGTGCCGGGCTCAGTGGAGGGCTCTTCCGGAAGATCCGGATCGCCCGGCCCGGTCGGGACGGGGGGTGTCGCCGGATCAGGAGCTGGCACGGGATCCTGCCCGGGCGATTCCACGCCCCGAGTCGGCGTCCCCCCGGCGACTGCCCCCGCAGGGGACACTGCCCCGACCCCGCAGAGCAGGGTGATTCCCAGGGTGATCGCCAGGGTTCTCGCGGCGTGCCGACGTGCGCGTCCTCCCGAAAACATGTGCCCAGTCTAGGCGGCCACGGCTCGCTCCCCCGCGAACGCCCCGCTTCGAGGCGCTCGGCGCTCGCCACCGCCCGGCGCGCATGTTCCGCGCTGGGCGGGGCTCACTCGGCTCGGTCGCCCGGAAGGCCGCGGCTCACGAGCCCGCGGAAGAGCACCCGCTTCAGGCCCGCGGGGAGCAGCCGGTACACGCCCTTCATCACGACGTTGCGCGCGTACTCCGTGCGGGTGATGAAGCCCATGCGGCGCAGCTCGCCCTGCAGGCGCCACTCGGTGCGCGCCTCGGTCCAGCCGCCGCGGCGGGCGAACGCGCCCGCCCCCACGCGGTAGCGCAGCAGCGGCTCGGGGAGGTTCTCGACCCGGGCACCCGAGTCGATGAGCCGGATCCCGAGCCAGTAGTCCTCCATCTTGCCGAACGGCTCGTAGCGGCCGATCCGGTCGAGAGCCGCGATCCGATACATCATCGTGGGGTGGTTGAACGGGTTGTGCGTGCGGGCGTGCGCCCGGATCCGCTCGGCGCCGACGGGCGGCGTGCGCACCGCGGCAGTCTCTCCGGGGTCGGACTCGAACTCGGCCATGCCGGTGCCGACGAGGTCGTAGCCCTCCTCGATCAGCGCCCACTGGCGTGCGAAGCGCTCGGGCTCGGAGACGTCGTCCGCGTCCATGCGCGCGACGACGGGCTGCGCGCAGGCCTCCAGCCCACGGTTGAGCGCGGCCGTGAGGCCCCGGTTCTCCGGCAGGCGCACCCGCACCACGGGGATCGGGCTCGCCGACTCGATCCGGTCGAGCTCGCGTGCGAGCTCGGGTGAGACCGGGCCGTCCTCGACGATCACGGCCTCGGCGGGGCGCAGCGTCTGCCGATCGACGGAGCTTTCGAAGGCGAGGCGCAGGAACCCGGCGTCGTCTCCGGCGTAGACCGGCAGCAGCAGGGAGAAATCGGCCGTCGGCACGGCGGGCTCAGCGGGGTTCGGCATAGTCACACCAGCCTATCCCGGCGCCGGGCGCCGGGCGCCGGAGCTGCGCGCCGGGAGCACGGCGCCGAGCGCTGGGAGCCGAACGCCCGACACCGGGCGCCGGACTCCCGGGCCGCTCAGCGCTTCGACGCCCGGTACCCCGCGGCGACCGCGGCCGAGGCGGAGGAGAAGCACGCCTCCGGCTTGGTGCGGGAGTAGTAGGCGCCGCCCGGCACGTGGTAGATCCATTCCTTCCCGTTCTGGTTGCCCTTGATCGGCGCCCACGCCGGGCAGTTCCAGGAGCCGCCGGGGTTGTAGCGCGCGGGGGCCTTCACCGCGGCCGTCGCCGCCGAGGTCTGCGTCGCGGTCGAGTAGCCGCTCTTCGTTCCCACGACGCGCACGGTGATCCGCTTCCCGATGTCGGCGCCGCCGAGCGTGTAGCTCGTGCCGGTGGCGCCGCGGATCACGGCGCCGTTGCGCAGCCACTGGGTGCTGAGCTTGGTGCCGCTCGTCCAGGTGCCGCGGTTCACCGTCAGCTTCGAGCCGGCGAGCGCGGAGCCCGAGATCTTCGGCTTCGCCGCGCCGAGCACCTTCGGGATGCTGCGCGTGCCAGAGGTCTTCGCGGTCGTCACGTAGCCGGACTTCTTCCCCGTGACGCGGACGGAGATCTTGGCCCCGCCGTCGGCCTTCGTGAGCGTGTAGCTCGACTTCGTCGCGCCCGAGATCGCGGCGCCGTTCCGCAGCCACTGATAGCTCAGCGCGACGGGGGCGGGTTTCCACGCGCCGGGCGCGGCGGTGAGCTTCGCACCGACCTTCGACGTGCCGGAGATCGTGGGGGTCGGGGCCGCCGTGAGGGGGCGGAGCACCGTCGCGGTCGCCGTCGAGGTGACCGTGCGGCTCGTGTAGCCGGTGAGCGCGCCCGTGACGCTGAGGGTGATCTTCTTCCCGGCGTCCGCCGAGGTGAGCGTGTAGCGCGAGCCCGTGGCCTTCGCGATCGCCGCCCCGTTGCGCTTCCACTGGTACTTCAGTGCGACACCGCCGGGCTTCCACCCGCTCACCGAGCTCGTGAGCGTCGTGCCCACGACGGCCGAGCCGGAGATCTTCGGGGCGGGGGCCGTGAGCGCGCCTGCGGCGACGGGCTTCGCCGCGCGCGCGGTGAGCGCCGCCGTCGTGTAGCCCGGCAGCGAAGACGTGACCGTCGCGGAGATTGTCGCGCCGAGGTCCTTCGCCGTGAGCGTGTAGTTCACGCCCGTCGCCCCGGCGATGGCGGCTCCGTTGCGCTTCCACTGGATCTGCACGCGAGCCCCGCTCGGCACGGAGGCCCGCGCGGCGACGCTGAGCTGCTGCCCCACGCTCGCGGTGCCCGTGAGGCTGAGCGCGCCCGGCTGGAGCGTCCCGGGGCTGACGCGCAGCCCCGCCGAGTACGCCGTGACTGGCTCGGCGCCCGCGCGGGAGGCCGTCACAGCGAGGCGCAGGGTCTTCCCCGAGGCCTCGCCCGGCAGCAGGAAGCGCTCCCCGGTCGCGCCGGGAACGTCTGCGCCGTCGAGCTGCCACTGCAGCGCGAACTCGAGGTCCGGCGCGAGCCAGAGGCCCGGCGTGCCCTGGACGGTCTGCCCCACCTGAGCCGTGCCGGTCACGGCGGGGAGCTGCTCCGGCGCGGGAATGGGATCGACCGGGTCACCGGGCTCGCCCGGCCCGGGCTCACGGGGCTCAGGATCCCCCGGATCGGACTCCCCCGGCGCGGGCGCGGTGGGAGCACCGGGCTCGGTCGGAGCACCGGGATCCGCCGGCTCGGCCGTCTCGCCGAATCCGGGCTCGGCCGGATCGAGCGCGCCTGTGCCCACATCGCCCGCGATCCCGGCCGGAATCCACGCGTCGCCCGTGCCCTCCTCCGCGAGGGCGGGGCTCGCCGAGAGCCCGAGGACGAGGCCCGCGGTGAGCAGGACGCCGAGCAGCTTGCGCATGAAGTCTCCCTATGTCTTTACAGAGACTTCTGAGTGTAACCCCTCAGCGGCACTACTCAGCGCTTGCGCGCGAACGCTCACGCTCCTCGAGCTTCGAGAGCTGCTCGACCGCGACCATCACGTCGACGGGGACCCCGGCGCCGCGCAGCACCTCGCGCGTGGACCGTGGCGCCGTTCGCCAGCCGTCGCGCCAGCCGCGCCGCAGGCAGTCGCGGAGCTGGGCGCGATCCGAGGAGGCCCGGAACGTGCGGAACCAGCGGCGGGCCGTCGCGGCTGCGTAGAGCGCGGTCTCCCACCCGAAGAGAGCCCGGCTCGTGCGGAACACCCAGAGCTTGTTGCGCACCTCGAAGAAGAAGCGCGGGCCCGGGTCCTGGTCGCTCGAGCCGCGCTTCGCGGTCTTGTGCGTCACGACCGAGGCGGGCACGTAGAGGCCCCGCGCCCCGCGGAGGAGACGCGCGGAGTACTCGAAGTCGTCGTTCCAGAGGAAGTAGTCGGCGATGGGGAGCCCGAGATCCCGCACGCGATCCGCGCGCAGGAATGCCGAGACGAAGGAGATCGAGCGGATCTCCATACCGCCGGCGGCCGCGGCACGCGCGCGCTCGGTCGCGTCCGCCCGGATCTTCGCCTTCGGCGTGTTCATCGGGTGGTCCTCGCCGTCCGTCCAGACGACGCGCGAACCCATCACGGCGAGGTCGTCCTGGCCGGACTCGCGGTAGCGCTGGTGCGCCGCGAGCGCGCCGGCGAGCGCGTCCGGCCCCGGGACGGTGTCATCGTCCATGACCCACACCCAGTCGATGCACTCCTCGGCGACGGCCGCCGCGATACCGGTCGCGAAGCCACCGGCGCCGCCCGTGTTCTCGGTCAGCCGGATGAGGCGACCGCGCTCGCCCCAGTGCTCGAGCATCTCGGCGGCGACCGCGGCGGAATCATCATCCGAGGCGTTGTCGACGACGACCAGACGGTCGACGGGACGGCTCTGCGCCGCGAGGGCCGCGAGGGACTCCCGCAGCAGATCCCGCCGGTTGTAGGCAACCAGAACGGCGGTGACGCGCATGCGTGCACACCCCTTTCGACTCATGTTGGGCCTCGGACAGTCTAGACGGCGCCTCCGACACCGCCCGCAGCGCCGGGCCCTACTGCCCCTCGGGCGGCGGCGAGGCCTGCGCCACGCCCGCCGCAACGAGCTGCCGGATCACGTCGTAGTCCGGGTAGTCGGGATCGACCTCCGGCGGCACGAGCTCGACGTTCAGCGGGGAGTACCCGCTGGCCTTCGTCGCGAGGTCGAGGAATCTGCCCAGCATCGACTCCGGGATGTCGGTCTCGACGAGCTGGGTGCCCGCCGCGGCGATCTGCTGGAAGTTCATGAGCACGTTGCTCGGATTCATCTGGGCGAGGATCGCGGCTTGCAGCTCGCGCTGGCGCTCCATGCGGTCGTAGTCGCCCCGGTCCGAGCCGTAGCGGGATCGGGCGTACCACTGCGCCGTGAAGCCGTCCATCTTCTGGAGGCCGGGCTCGATGTAGCCCTCCACGCCGTTGCCGTACTGGTCGCCGCCGATCGGCAGGCGCTCCTGGACGTCGATCGTCACCCCGCCGAGCGCGTCGATGATGCTCTCGAAGGCGTCCATGTTGAGCAGCACGTAAAACTGCACTTGGAGCCCCGTGGTGGCGGTGACCGCGTCCTTCGTCGCCTCGATGCCGGGCGAGGAGCCCGCCTCGGTGGCGTTCGGGTAGAGCTCCGGCTGGAACAGCTCGACCTCGGCGTAGAGCCCGTTGAGGATGCAGCGGCCCACTTCGCAGCCGCCCCAGTCACCGTAGACGTTCGGGCCGACACCGAAGCCGTTCGGGTGCAGCTCCGCCATCGGGGAGTCCTCGGGGAACGGCACGCCGGAGAGCTCGCGCGGGATGCCGATGATGGCCGACTGGCCGGTCTTCGCGTCGACGCTCACGAGCGAGATGCTGTCGGGGCGGAGCCCCTCGCGGTCGGCGCCGGCGTCGGTGCCGAGCAGGAGGATGTTGTAGCGTCCGTCGATCGGCTCGACCGCGGGCGCACCGCTGAAGAGGCCGCTCAGGAGCTCGCGCCCCGCGTTGATCGTTGTCGCGGCCCATGCGGCACCTGCGGAGGGCACGATCGTGAGCAGCACCGAGAGGATCGCGATCGGCACTCGCCAGCCGCGGTGGACGCGGACGAGGCGGGTGAGGCGCAGCGTGTCGAAGCCGAGTACGAGCCAGAGCACGGCGTAGATCACGAGCAGAATCTGGAGCACGAGCAGCACCGCGCTGTTCGCGAAGAAGGAGAGCGTCGCGACGCGCGCGAACAGCAGTCCGCCGACTGCGGCGAGGCCCCCCAGGATGAGGAGCGAGGTGGCGATCGCCCCGAGGCGGCCGAGCTTTCGGCTCCCCGCGAGCAGCTGCGCGCTCCCGGGGAACAGGAACCCGACCACCACGAGCCAGCGCGCCCGCTTCGTCATGAGCGGCGCTGACTCGAGGTCGGGGTGTCGCAGCGGCCGCTCGAGGTCGAGCGTCATGCGGGGTATCCGCCCGGGTTCGCGGACTGCCAGGCCCACGAGTCGCGGCAGGCCTCGGCGAGCGTACGGGTCGTGCGCCAGGAGAGCTCAGCGTTCGCGAGCGCGGGATCCGCGACGACCTCGGCGACGTCCCCCGCGCGGGGCGGCGCGATCGTGTAGGGCACCGGGCGGCCCGAGGCCTCCTCGAAGGCACGCACGACCTCGAGCACGCTCGACCCCGTTCCCGAACCGAGGTTGTAGGTGCGCACGCCGGCGGCCGCCTGCTCGAGCGCGGCGACGTGCCCCTCGGCGAGGTCCATCACGTGGATGTAGTCGCGCACGCCCGTGCCATCGGCGGTCTCGTAGCGGTCGCCGAAGACGCTCAGCCGCTCGCGCGTGCCGACCGCCACCTGCGCGATGAAGGGCATGAGGTTGTTCGGGATCCCCGCCGGGTCCTCACCGATGCGGCCGGAGGGGTGCGCGCCGACGGGGTTGAAGTAGCGGAGCAGCACCGCGCTGAGCTCGGGCCAGGCGTGCTGCGCGTCGCGGATGATCTGCTCGTTCATGAACTTCGACCAGCCGTACGGGTTCGTGAGCCCGACGCCCGCGCGCTGCGTCTCGTCGATGGGCGAGGTCTCGGGGTCGCCGTAGACCGTGGCCGAGGAGCTGAACACGAGGTTCTCGACCCCGCGCTCGCGCATCAGATCGAGGAGCGTGAGCGTCGAGTCGATGTTCACGCGGTAGTAGCGCGTCGGCTCGGCGACCGACTCGCCCACCGCTTTGAGCCCGGCGAAGTGGATCACCGCGTCGAACTCGACCCCCGTGAGGGCGGCGTTCGCCGCGGCGCGGTCGGCGAGATCCGCCTCGATCACGGGGATCGCGGTTCCCGTGAGCTCCTCGACCCTGCGCACCGCCTCGGCGCTGCTGTTGGAGAAGTCGTCGAGCACGACGACCTCGTGGCCGCGCTCGATGAGGACCAGGGCGGTGTGCGAGCCGATGTATCCGGCGCCACCTGTCAGCAAAACACGCATGGGGGTAGCGTACTTCGCCCGCCCGAGTGCTTCCCGGCAGCACGCGCCGAAGCGGAGAAACTCCCGATTCTCGAACAGATCCGAACGCCGACCGAATGGTCGCCAGGGAAGGAGTGTTGCGATTCGGTCTCGCTCGCGCGCGGCGGCCCCTTGTCAGAGGGGTTTCCCGTGAATGCACTCCGTAGAATGTGAACATCAGATTTATGTCACCTGAGACAGGGCAGGAAGGGGTTCGGGAGTGGCAACACTGACCCTCATCGCGGATCCGTTCCCCGACTGGGAGGCCGAGGCGCAGGCCGCGGCCGCGCGCGACCTCGCGCTCGCGATCGCCGAGACGGCGCCGCGCAGCTGCAGCGCGCGCTACCTCGTCTCGCGCGGCGCGGCGAACCCGCAGTTCAGCTCGCCGCGCATCCGCACCGAGCAGCTCCCCATGCGGGCCGGCATGCTCCCCTTCGCCTGGCAGAACGGCGCGACCGCGCGCCCCCTCGACGGCGAGTTCGTGCACGCGCTCACCCCGCTCGTGCCGCTCCGCTCGCGCGGCGAAGACGACGGCTCGCAGACGTCGGTGACGATCACGCACAGCCTCGCGTGGGAGGACCCCTCCCTGCTCGGCAACGCGCAGGCCCGGCTCTACCGCGCGTTCACCCGCCGCGCCGTGCGTCACGCGGACGTGATCCTCACCCCCACCCACGCCACGGCGCGGGTGCTGCAGGAGAACTACGGCAGCGATCTGCCGGTGCAGGTGCTCCAGCTCGCACCCCCGCGCGAGTTCCTCGCGGGCACCGACGCGGCCGAGCGGCGCTCGGCGCTCGGGCTGCCGCCTCGCTACGCGGTCACGACCGCGGCGGCCGGCGAGCACGGGCGCCTGGAGTGGCTGCTCGACGCGATGCTCGCGGACCCCGAGCTCGGCGTGCTCGTGATCCTCGAGGGCGTCGATCCCGCGCCGCCGAGCCGCGAGAAGGCCGGCACCGAGGCGAGCGCGCAGCCGATCCCCGAGGAGCTGCGCGACCGGGTGTTCTCCGTGCAGGCCCGCGAGCTCGCCGACATCGGCGCGATCATCGCCGGGGCCGACGTGCTGCTCGCCCCGCAGTCATTCGCCGGAACGGGCTACCTCACGATCGCCGCACTCTGCGCTTCCGTGCCCGTGCTCCACGCGGGCCACCCGGCGACAGCGGAGCTCGTGCTCGATGCCGGGGTCTCGGCGGAGACCGCCGAGGCGTTCGCAGCCGAGTGCAGCCGCCTGATCCGGGATCCCGAGGAGATCGCCAAGCTTGCCGTGCTCGCGAGCGATCGCGGGCGCGGCTTCAGCTGGAACGGTGCGGCCTGGCAGCTCTGGGAGACGCACGCGAACCTGTAGTTCGCGCGAGCGCTACTCGGCGGAGTCCGCCTCGGCGTCCGCCTCGACGCGCGCGCGCAGGGCGGCGTTCTTCAGCTCGACCATGTCGGTGAGGCTCTGCGCGTACTCCGCCAGCCGCTCCGACAGCTGCGGATCGCTCGCGCCGAGGATGCGCGCGGCCAGGATCCCGGCGTTCTTGGCGCCGCCGATCGAGACCGTCGCGACCGGGATCCCGCCCGGCATCTGCACGATGGACAGGAGCGAGTCCATGCCGTCGAGGAGCGCGAGCGGCACGGGCACGCCGATCACGGGGAGCGTGGTCATCGAGGCGACCATGCCGGGCAGGTGGGCGGCGCCGCCCGCGCCCGCGATGATGACGCGGATGCCGCGCTCGGCAGCGCCGCGCGCGTAGTCGACCATCTTGTCGGGCGTGCGGTGCGCGCTCACGACCTCGACCTCGTGCGGGATGCCGAAGTCGCGCAGCACCTGCACGGCGTCGCCCATCACGGAGAAGTCGGAGTCGGATCCCATGATGACGCCGACGAGGGGCGCTGCGCTCTGTGCCATGCCCCCATCGTATCGCCCGCGCTCAGGCGTCCCGGTTCACTCGAAGGCTGCGGCGGCGGCCTGCGCCGCGGCGCGCACGGCGGCCATGTCGTCGCCCGTCACGGTCACGTGGCCCACCTTGCGCCCGGGCCGGGGCTGCTTGTCGTAGCTGTGGATCTTCGCGGCGGGGTGCGCGGCGAGCGCGGCGGCGTAGCGCACGGGCATGGGGCCCTCAGCCGGGCCGCCGAGCACGTTCACCATCACGGCGGCGGGCGCCGTCATACGGGTGTCCCCGAGGGGCAGATCGGCCACGGCGCGCAGGTGCTGCTCGAACTGGCTCGTCACGGAGCCCTCGATCGAGAAGTGGCCCGAGTTGTGCGGGCGCATGGCCAGCTCGTTCACGAGCACCCGGCCGTCGCGCGTCTCGAACATCTCGACGGCGAGCACGCCGGTCACGGCCACACCCTCGGCGACGGCGGCGCCGATGCGCGCGGCCTCGTCGAGGGTGGCCGGATCGGCGACGGGGGCCGGGGCGAGCACCTCGGCGCAGACGCCGTCGCGCTGGATGGTCTCGACGACGGGCCAGGTGCGGGTCTCCCCGCTCGGCCGACGCGCCACGAGCTGCGAGAGCTCGCGGGTGAAGTCGACGAGCTCCTCGACGAGCAGGCGACCGCCGTTGCCGTCCTCGTCGAGGGCGGTGAACCAGTCGCGCACCTCGGCGGCGTCGGACACGACGCGCACGCCCTTGCCGTCGTAGCCGCCGCGGGCGGTCTTCACGACGGCGCGGCCGCCGTGCGCTGCGATGAATTCCTGCAGCTCGGCCGCGTCGGAGACGGCGGCCCAGGCGGGCACGGGCACGCCGAGCTCGCCGAGCTTCTCGCGCATCAGGATCTTGTCCTGGGCGAACTGCAGCGCGCCGGGGCGCGGGTGCACCGCGACGCCGCGGTGCTCGAGCTCCTCGAGGATCTCCTGCGGCACGTGCTCGTGATCGAAGGTGATCACGTCGACGCCCTCGGCGAACGCGTACACCGTCTCGGGGTCCCGGTAGTCTCCGACCGCGTCGGCCGCGCGCTCGGCGCTCGATCCCTCGGTCTCGGCGAGCACGCTGATGCGCAGGCCCAGGTGGATCGCGGGTGGCACCATCATGCGGGCGAGCTGCCCGCCGCCGATGACGCCGATGCGGATGCTGCCGGTCTCAAGTCCCATGTCTCCATTCTGCCGTACGACGAGCCCGGCAGGTAGTTGACGACGGTCAACAAATCCCCTATAGTTGACCATCGTCAACAACTTGCGCCGTCGACGGTCCCCTCGAGGTTCGACCGCCGCCGCTGCGCCCCACTCACGTCGCGAAGGATCCCGCACCCGAATGACCGCAGTACACACCGAAGCCCCGGGGGGCGTCATCCTCTCGGGCCGCGCGAAGCGCCTGGCCCTCACCGGCCTCTTCCTCAGCATGTTCGTCTCGATGCTCGCCATGAACGTCGTCGGCACGTCGATGCCGATCATCATCGCCGACATCGGCGGCACGCAGGCCGCGTTCACCTGGGTCGTGACCGCGACCATGCTCGCCAGCGCGATCTCGACCCCGATCTGGGGCAAGCTCGCCGACCTCACGAGCAAGAAGGTGCTCCTCCAGGTCGCCCTCATCGTCTTCACCCTCGGCTCGGCCCTCGCGGGCACGGCGCAGGAGCCCTCCTGGCTCATCGCGTTCCGCGTACTGCAGGGCCTCGGCGCCGGCGGCCTCGGCGTGCTCGGCCAGATCGTGCTCGCCGAGATCGTGAGCCCGCTCGAGCGCGGCAAGTACATGGGCATCATGGGCGCGATCATGGCCGTCGCCACGGTCGGCGGCCCGCTGCTCGGCGGCCTCATCACCGACACGATCGGCTGGCGCTGGAACTTCTACGTGGCCGCCCCCATCGCGATCGTTGCCATCATCATGCTGCAGCGCACGCTGCACCTCCAGACGATCAAGCGCAAGATCACGATCGACTACCTCGGCGCCGCACTCATCTCGGCCGGGTTCTCGGCGCTGCTCATCTGGGTGACCCTCGGCGGCTCCAGCTTCGACTGGTGGTCGTGGCAGACCCTCGCGATGGTCGGCGGCGGGCTGCTCATGCTCATCCTCGCCGTGGTCGTCGAGCTCCGCGTCGATGAGCCGCTCATCCCCCTCACCCTGTTCGCGAACCGCACCTTCACCCTCTCGGTGATCGCGAGCGTCGCGGTGGGCCTCGCGATGTTCGGCACGGCCGTCTTCCTCGGCCAGTACATGCAGCTCGCGCGCGGCCGATCGGTCATCGAGGCGAGCCTCCTCACCCTGCCGATGATGGGCGGCGTGCTCATCTCCTCCACGATCGTGGGTCAGATCATCACCCGCACGGGCAAGTGGAAGCGCTACATGGTCGCGGGCGGGATCGCCCTGTTCGCCGGGCTCATCATGATGGGCCAGCTCCGCTACGACACCTCCTACTGGTACGTGGGCGTCTCCATGTTCGTCATGGGCGCGGGCGTCGGCATGACGATGCAGAACCTGGTGCTCGTCGTGCAGAACACCGTCGCCCCCACCCAGATGGGCGTCGCGAGCTCCGCCGTCACGTTCTTCCGCACGATCGGAGGCACCGCAGGCATGTCGGCGATGGGCGCGATGCTCGCCCACCAGGTGACGAGCTACATCACCGACGGTCTCGCGAAGCTGAGCCCGCAGGATCTCGCCGGCGCGGAGTCGCTCGCGAGCGGCGTGCTGCCGAAGGTGTCGGAGCTGCCGCTCCCCGTGCGCCTCGTGGTCGAGTCGGCGTACGGGCACGGGATCGGCAACATCTTCTTCGCCGCCGCCCCGATCGCGCTCATCGCCCTCATCGCGATCGTGCTCCTGCCGAACATCCCGCTGAGCTCGAAGAGCAACGCCGAGAAGATCGCGGAGCTGCGCGCCGACGGTGACGAGGCGGGCGCGGATCAGGCCAGGGCCGCTGACGCGGTCGTCGTCGCCGATGCGACGGGCCCGATCCCGCTCCCGACGCGCCACGGCCGCCCCGCCGGTTCGGGCGCCGAGAGCGCCGGACGCTAAGGTCGTGACCATGGAGGATCGCACGCTGCCGTCCGTCGCCCCCGCGGGGCAGGCGGGCGGCAGCGCCGACGCCGCGAACGGCGACACGATCGCCGAGATCATCGCGGAGTTCTCCGAGGTGATCGCATTCGCGCGGAGCCGCTGGGCCCGCTACGCCGAGGATGTGCACCCGGATCTCCGGGGCGTGGGCCTCATCGTGCTCCAGCTCATCCTGCGCAAGGGGCCGCTCACGGTCACCGGGATCAGCCAGATGCTCGACATGGACAAGGCCGTGGTGAGCCGGCAGATCTCGAAGCTGCGCGAGCTCGGCCTCATCGAGGCGGAGCCCGCACCCGAGGATCGTCGCGTGGTGCTCCTCACGGGGAGCGCGCGGGCGCAGGAACTGATCGACGCGATCCGCGTGAAGTGGGCCGATGCCTACCACGAGCGCTTCGGCGACTGGAGCGCGGAGGAGCTCGAGGAGCTCCGTGCCGGGCTCCACCGCTTCAACGCCTCCGCGGACCACAGCGTCGCGCGGGACACCCCCTCCGGACGCTGCACGCGCGGCGAGGGGCCCGAGGACTCCCCCGCCGCGTGAGCGGTGCGCGCCGCCGCTACTGGAGCCGCTTCCGGATCCAGGCCGAGGCGAGATCGACGAGCACGATCACCACGAGGATGATGATCAGGTAGGTCATCATCTCGTCGAACTGGAACGTCTTGATCGACTTATTGATGAGCAGTCCGATGCCCCCGGCGCCCACGAGCCCGAGCACGAGCGACGAGCGCACGTTCACATCGAAGCGGTAGAGCAGGAGCCCCGTGAGCTGCGGGAGCACGCTCGGGATCGTCGCGTTCGCGACCACCTGCCAGCGGCTCGCCCCGGCCGTCCGAAGCGCCTGCTCGGGGCCGGGATCGATGTCCTCCATCGCCTCGGACCAGAGCTTCCCCATGACGCCCGTGTTGTGCGCGATGAGCGCGAGCACGCCGGCGAAGGGCCCGAGCCCCACGGCGGTGACGAAGATGAGCGCGAAGACAATGTCGGGAACGGCGCGGAAGAACGACAGGATCCCGCGGGCCACCTGGTAGACGAACGCGTTCGGGGAGGTCGTGCGCGCACCGAGCACGGCGAGGAGCAGCGCGAGCGGCACCGAGACCGTCGTGCCGAGCAGGCCGACCCAGAGCGTCGTGAGCGCGCCGGCGAGGCCCGCCCGCACGACGTCGGGGCTGAGATCCGGCGGGATGGCCTCGGCGAGGAAGTTCGCCATGCCCTGCGCGCCCGTGACGAGCTTCTCGGGGCGGAAGTCGGTCGCCTGGAACGCGAGCAGGTGCAGCAGCACGAGCACGACGATGATCACGGACCACGAGCCGGCGCGGTAGGGCACGCGGGGGTCGCGGGGCACACCGAGCGCGCGCGGGGCCGCGCCGCCGGAAGCGCCGGCGCCAGCGGCGCGGGTGAGGGTGTCGGTCATGAGTGGCTCCTCGGGGCTCACAGGTAGAGGGACGCCAGCTGGGCGTCGTCGATGTCGGCGGTCGGCGCGTCGAAGACGAGCGCGCCGCCGCGGAGCCCGATCACCCGGTCCGCGTAGGCGCGGGCGAGGTGCGGCTGGTGGAGCACGGCAGCGACGCCGAGACCCTCGTTCACCGCGAGGTCGTGCAGCAGCTGCATCACGTCGTCGGCGGCCTTGGGATCGAGCGCGGAGACCGGCTCGTCGGCCAGGATCATACGGGGCCGCTGGCAGAGGGCTCGGGCGATCGCGACACGCTGCTGCTGCCCGCCGGAGAGACTGCCCGCGCGGTCGTGCGCGCGGTCGGCGAGGCCGACGCGGTCGAGGCAGGCCATCGCCTCCTCCTTCAGCTCCCGGCCGAAGAGCGGCGGGATCGAGCGCCAGCCCGGGAGGCGGGCGAAGCCGCCCGCGCAGACGTTCTGGAGCACGGTCCGACGCTGGACGAGGTGGATCTTCTGGAACACCGTCGCGGCGGTGCGCCGTGCCTCGGCCCGGCGCTGCGCGCTCGCCTCGGCGAGACGGACCCCGGCGATCGTGATGTCGCCCGAGTCCGCCTCGATCAGGCCGTTCACCGCACGCAGGGTGGTCGACTTGCCGGAGCCGTTGGCCCCGAGGAAGGCGACCATTTCGCCCGCGTGCACGCGCATGCTCATGTCCTGCAGCACGACGCGATCCCCGAAGCTCTTGGAGATGGCCCGCACATCGAGCAGCACCTCCCGTTCCTCGGCCGCGGCCGTTCCCGCGGCCGAGGAGTGCGCGAGCGCGCCCCCGGCGGCGGGATCCCTGCGTGCGGTGACGGCGCTCATCAGACGTCCGCCTCGGTGAGGCCCATGGTCTTCGCGAGGTCGAAGAGCGGCTGGTAGTCCTTCGTGGTGGCGGGGATCAGCGGCCCCGCGGGGTCGACCCCGAGGAAGCCCGAGACCTCGGCGACGTCCTCCGCGTCGAGGCTGAGGAGCGCGTCCGAGACGGCGTCCTTGAACTCCTGTGGCAGGTTGCCGCGCACGGTGATCGGGTCGTTCGGGATCGGATCCGACTCCCAGATCTGACGGAACTTGCTGGTGTCGAAGGTTCCCTCGGCCGTCGCCGTCGCGAGCGTCTGCGAGTTGATCTGCGCGGCGTCGACGGTGCCGTTCACGAGCGCCAGCAGCGCCTCGGGGTGTCCGCCCGCGTAGTCCGCGGTGACCTCGTCGGCGATGCCGGCGTCGGTGATGGCCGACATGGGGAGCGCGTCGCCCGAGGTCGAGCCGGGGCTGCCGAGCGCGAGCGTGTGCCCGGGGAGGTCCTCGATGGACTGGATCTTCGAGTCCTTCGGCACCCAGATGCCGCCCGTGTAGGTCGTCGGGTTGCCTTCGGCGTCGCCGAAGGAGGCGAGCGGTTCGGCCTGCGCGCGCTCGTTCGCGAACACGAAGCCGAGCGGGCCGAACTGCGCGATCTCGAGCTGGTCGTTCTCCATGGCGAGCACCTCGGCCGCGTAGTCCTCCGTGATCGAGACCTCGACCTCGCAGTCGAGCTTCTCGGACAGGGCCTTCGCAAGCACCTGGTAGGCGGGCTCGAGGCGCTCAGGGTCCTCGTACGGCAGGATCCCGAAGCGGATCTTGCCGTCGGGGCAGCTCGCCGAGGCGGCCGCGTTCTCCGCGCCTGCGGGCGCGCAGGCCGCGAGGCCGAGGGTGAGGGCGGCCAGCGCGGTGGCAGCGAGGGCAGCGTTCTTCTTCACGATTCTCCTTGTGTGGGTCCAGCGTCGGGTGTTCGGGGTGGGTCGGGGTGCGGGGAAGTGATGCGGAAAGTGATGCGGGAGCGCCGCGGGTCGGTGCGCAGCAGGTCAGTGCGTCGCGGGCTCGACGCCCTGCACGAGCGCGGCGATGGTGCGGGCGCCGAGGCCGAGGCCGACCGTCATACCGACGCCCGTGGTCAGGGTGACGATCGAGACGCCGGGCGCGGGGGCGGCCCGGCAGATGTCGCCGAGCTCGCTCGTCGCGTAGAGGCCCTGCCAGCGCTCGAGCACCTCGAGCTCCGGGGCTCCGAGCAGCGCGGCCACCTCGTCGAGCAGGATCCGGGACCAGCGCTCGTCGAGGAACGGGGGCGCCGCGTCATGGGCGGCATGCGTGTCACCCACGAGCAGCGTGCCGTCGGCCTGCTGCGTGAACATCACGTTCGCCGCGATCTCCGCGAACTCGGGGCGGGCCGCGAACAGCTCCGCGCGGAGGGCGTCGGCCGCGGGCCCGGCGAAGCGGCCGTAGCGCAGCATCGACGTGCCCGTGAGCACGGCCGGGCCGAGCCCCATGGCGTGGGGCGGGCGCACGCGGGCCATCTGGAGCGCGCACTCGCGCACGCCCGCGGCGGCCGCGACTTCCGGGAAGAGCCGGCCGAGGAGGTGCCCGGTCGCGACGATGATGTGATCGGCCTCGACAGTGCCGCGGTTCGTCTCGACGCGACCGGTATGGACAGCATGGACCGTCGTCGAGAAGCGCACCTCGCCCCGCTCGTGCGCACCGACCCAGGCGGCGATGCGGGCCACCGCGGTGCGCGGATCGGCAGTCACGTCGGCGGGGAACAGCAGGCCGGCCCGCACCGCCGCGGCGGCGCGGCTACCCGCTTCGAGAGCGAGCGCGGCGGCGGCCTCGGCGCCCGGCAGCAGCCGCGCCCCCTCGGGCGCACGCTCGGCGGCGACCTCCTCGAGCACAGCGGCCTCGGCCGCGGATCGCGCCACCGCAAGGGTTCCGGAGCGGCGGGCGGTGACGCCGGCACGCTCGGCGAGGCTCAGCCAGATCGGCAGGCTCGCGGCCGCGAGCTCGCCGAGCTCGCCGAACTGCACCGAGGCGCCCACGTGGCCGAAGTTGCGCACGCTTGCCGTCACGGCTGCGGCGTCCTGCTCCAGCACGGTGACGCGGAAGCCGGCGTCGAGCGCAGCGACGGCGTGGGCGAGGCCGATGATGCCCGCACCGACGATGGCGATGCGGGGGGCGGGGGTCTGCGATGTCATGCCTCGATCCTGAACCGCCGAAAGTAGTCAACACAACTTCCGGCGCCGGTGTTCGCCGAGCGTTCACCGTGATCGCGCCGTCACCCCGAGATCGTCACCGAGCGTTCATGCGGCGGTCACCCGCGAACCGCTCAGCTAGTCATGACAACTTGTAGGCTGGCCCGCATGACAACCTCCGCTCCCCTCCACGTGCAGCTGTACGAGGAGATGATCCGTCGCATCCGCACCGGCGCCTGGCAGCAGGGCGACAAGGTGCCGAGCGAGAAGTCGCTGATCGCGGAGTTCGGCACTTCGCGCGGCCCCGTGCGGCAGGCGCTCGCCGCGCTCCGCGCCGAGGGCATGATCGTGGGCGGCCGAGGGACGCCGCCGCGCGTGCAGCGCACGGCTCCCGTACAGTCGTTCGACACGTTCATGTCGTTCACCGAGTGGGCGCGCGATCTCGGCTACGTGCCCGGGCAGCGGGTCATCGAGGCGAGCCGCCGGCCCGCGACGGAGCGGATCGCGACCGAGCTGCGAATCGCGCCGGACGCCCCCATCGTGGAGATCATCCGCGTGCGCTCGCTCGACGGGAAGCCCGCCATGCTCGAGCGCTCGCTCTACCCCTATGAGATCGGCCGGCACCTGCTCTCGGCCGACCTCGACGGCGGCTCGATCTACCAGGCGCTCGCGGCCGCGGGCGTCGTGCCCGTTCGGGCCCGCCACGTGATCGACGCGATCGCGGCGCACCCGCTCGAGGTCGAGCAGCTCGGCGTCGCCCCCGGCTGCCCGCTGCTGCGCGTGCGCCGCGTCGCCACCAACGAATTCGGCGCGATCATCGAGACGGCGGACGACCGCTATCTCCCCTCGATGACGAACTTCGCCGTTGAGAACAGCGCCGAGCACCGGATCCCGCTCACGCGGCAGGCCGTCACTGCGGCGCCGCTCGGCGAGCCGGCTGCCCCCGTATCGGCGCCCGCGACGGCAGCGGCGCCCGCGGCAGCACCCGCGCCCGCAGCGGCGCCCGCGCAGTAGCTTTCCCCACCCCACGTTTCAGGAGTTCCGAATGATCACCCTCGCAGTATTCGACATGGCCGGCACGACGATCGACGACGGCGGCGAGGTCTACCGCGCGCTCGAAGCCGCCGTGACCGAGACCGGCGCGACCGTCGCCCCGGCGGACCTCCAGACCTGGATGGGCACCGAGAAGCGCGCGGCCATCACGGCGCTCATGGAGCTCGGCGGTGGCGACCCCACCGCGCCCGGCGTGGTGGATCGCGCCTTCGCCCGCTTCCAGGAGATCCTCGCCGAGCGCTACGCGGCGGCGCCGCCCACCGCGCTCGCCGGGGTGCCCGAGGCAATCGCCGAGCTGCGGGCCTCGGGGATCCGCGTGGCGCTCACCACCGGGTTCTCGCGCGACGTGGCGGCGTCGATCCTCAGCCGTCTCCGCTGGACGATCGCCCCGCAGGCCGAGGCCGTGAGCGCTCCGGCTGCGCCCGTGCTGCCGGCGGGCACCGCCGACGCCGTCGTCGTCGACGCGCTCGTGTGCGGCGACGAGGTGCTCGCAGGGCGTCCCGCGCCCTACATGATCCAGCGGGCGATGGAGCGCACGGGCACCCTCGACGTGCGCACCGTCATCGTTGCGGGCGACACGGCCGTCGACGTGCAGGCGGGTGCGCACTCGGGCGCCGCGCACTCGATCGGCGTGCTCACGGGCAAGCTCGAGCGCACCGACTTCCCCGCGGAGGCGACGGCGGTGCTCGCCGGGGTCGCGGAGATCCCCGCGTTCCTGGCCGCGGCCGGGCTGCGCTCCGCGGTCCGGCTCGGCTAGCGCGGGCTCACCCGGGCCCGATTCTCAGACGAGCGCGGATTCCAGCCCGCTGCGGAGCTCGGCGCGCAGCTCCGCCGCGACGAGGATCGGCAGGTGATCGGAGAGCCCCCGGCCGAGCGTCGACACGCTCGCGATGTCGAGGCCCGACGAGGTCGCGAAGTCGAAGTGCCCGCGGAACATCTTGTAGCGCGTGTAGGTGCGCTTGTCGCTCAGGCTGAGCTCGTAGCCGTGATCCCGCATCTCGGTGTCGAGCCGCCCCTTGAACACGGGGTAGTTGTAGTCCCCCACCATGAGTGCGGGCAGTCCCGGGCCGAGCGCGCGGAGTTCGCCGAGCGCGGCGTGGATCTGGTGGCGACGGAGCGAGTTCAGCGCCGTGAGCGGTGCCGCGTGGAACGAGGCGACCACGAGGTCGCGCTCCGTCTCGCGGTCGTGGAGGCGCGCGCCCAGCAGACGCTCGTGCGCGGGGGCGAGGAGCCGGTCGTGCAGCGACTTCTTCAGCTGGAAGGTGTGCGCGGAGCGCGTCTCGAAGCGGTCGCCGCGCACGTACATCGCGAGGCCGAGCCGGTTGCGCTCGGTCGCGTGGACGAGGCGCAGTTCGCCGAGCTCGGAGGGCAGCGCCACGGCCTCAGCCTCCTGCAGGCAGAGCACGTCGACCTCGTGGTCCTCGGCCAGCGCTGAAATCTCGCGGACCGCGCGGTTCTTCCGCAGGTTGTAGCTGATGACCTTCATACCGTGCCCTTCCCCGGTGGAGCACCGGGCCGTTCCGACAGCCCCACCCTACGCTCGGAAAGCTGAGTGTCTGCAGCGGATCTCGATCGGGCTAGGCGAAGCTCAGCTCCGCGGCGACGGCGGCGAGCGCCGCGCGCACCGCGGCGAGCGCCGGGTGGTCGCCGCTCGCCGCGCGGGCCGCCGTGAACACCGTGCGGTGCGGGCGGTCGGGCAGGTCGAGCAGGCGCACGGGGCTCCGCGCGCCGACGAGCCCGGGGAGCAGGGCGACGGCGTTCCCCGAGGCGATGAGCCGGAGGTGCGCCTGGAGGTCCGCGGTCTCGTAGCGCACGTCGGGTTCGAAGCCCGCGAGGCGGCAGGCCTGCTCCGCCCAGTGGCGGGTGGCCGCGCCGTGTGGCTCCATCACCCAGGGAAGCTCGGCGAGGTCGGCGAAACCGGCGACGCGGTCGAAGCGCGGATCCCCCGCTCCGAGGGGCGGGAGCCCCAGCCGGATGGGATCCCGGGTGAGCGGCTCCCGGTCGAGTCCCTGGAAGTGCGGCGCCGAGTGGCCGGGGTACTGCTCGGCGACGACGAGGTCGAAGCCGCGCGCCCAGGTCTCGTGGAGCGCGGCGCCCGGCTCGACCTGCACCACCTCGACGCGCAGGGCGGGGTGCCGCTCGCGGAGCGCACGGAGCGCTTCGGGCATCACGGCGAGCATCGCGGTCTGGAACGCCGCGACCCGCACGGTTCCGGAGACCTCGTCGCGTGCGCGGTGCAGCGCCGATTCGGCGCGTTCGAGGCCCGCGAGCAGCGTCTCCGCCTCTGCGGCGAGCGCGGCTCCCGCTGGCGTGAGCTCGAGGGTGCGCCCGCTCTTGCGGAGGAGATCGACCCCGGCCTCGCGCTCCAGCAGGGCCAGCTGCTGGGACACGGCGGAGGGGCTGTAGTTCAGTGCGGCGGCCACGGCGGCGATGGTGCCGCGGGCGTGGAGCTCCCACAGGAGGCGCAGGCGTTTCATGTCGAGCACGGCGTCGACTCCCTCCGGGCACAAAGCGACAGTTTTTCTTCATGATATTCCATCGAAACAATCGCTGTACTTCACGCTTGCCGGGATCCACACTGGCACTACGGGCGCTCGCCGCCGAGCTCCGCCCGATCGACCCCCACGAAAGGCCCGCTGTGACCGTGCACGCCCCCACTCGCCCCCAGGACCTCGCCGCCGAGGCCATCGCGCTCGTCGAGCGCTGGATCCGGGAGGCCGCGGAGATTCCCGCCGACCCCTCCGCCGCGCGGCTCGCCGGAGTGCTCCGCGACCCGAACGGCCTCGACTTCACGGTCGGCTTCGTCGACGGCGTCGTGCGCCCGGAGGATCTGCGCGCCGCGGCGAAGAAGCTCCAGGAGCTCACGCCCATCACCCCGAAGTTCCTGGCCGCGCCCCTCCGCGGTGCGATCGGACTCGGCGGCGCCTTCGCCGGTCCGCTCCCGGGCGTCGTCGTGCCCATCGCCCGCCGCGTGCTGCGGCAGATGGTGAGCCACCTCATCATCGACGCGAGCGATCAGAAGCTCGGCCGGGCGATCGCGAAGATCCGGCAGGACGACGTCCGCCTGAACATCAACCTGCTCGGCGAGGCCATCCTCGGCGAGCACGAGGCCGAGCGGCGCCTCGCGGGCACGCACCGCCTGCTCGACCGGCCCGACGTCGACTACGTCTCGATCAAGGTCTCCTCGACCGTGGCCCCGCACAACCACTGGGCGTTCGACGAGGCCGTCGGCCACATCGAGGAGCAGCTCGTGCCGCTCTTCACCCGCGCGGCCGCGGCGTCGCCGCAGAAGTTCATCAACCTCGACATGGAGGAGTACAAGGACCTCGACCTCACCCTCGCGGTGTTCACGAGCATCCTCGACCGCCCGGAGTTCCTCACGCTGGAGGCGGGCATCGTGCTCCAGGCCTACCTCCCGGACGCGCTCGGCGCCATGATCCGCCTCCAGCAGTGGTCGGCGGGCCGCGTCGCCCGCGGGGGCGCGCCCATCAAGGTGCGCATCGTGAAGGGCGCGAACCTCCCCATGGAGCTCGTCGACGCCGCGATCCACGGCTGGCCGGCCGCGACCTGGGATTCGAAGCAGGCCTCCGACACGAGTTACAAGGCCGTGATCGACTACGCGCTGCACCCGGATCGCGTGCGCAACGTGCGCATCGGCGTCGCGGGGCACAACCTCTTCGACGTGGCGCTCGCCTGGCTGCTCGCGAAGGCGCGCGGCGCCGAGTCCGGGATCGAGTTCGAGATGCTCCTCGGCATGGCGACGGGCCAGGCCGAGGCAGTGAAGCGCGAGGTCGGCTCGCTCCTGCTCTACACGCCGGTCGTGCACCCCGAGGAGTTCGACGTCGCGATCGCCTATCTGATCCGCCGTCTCGAGGAGGGCGCCAGCCAGGAGAACTTCATGTCCGCCGTCTTCGAGCTCGGCGAGAGCCGGCCGCTCTTCGAGCGCGAGCGGGACCGCTTCCTCGCTTCCCTCAACGCGCTCGACGCGATCACGGGCGACGGCACGGACGCGGGGCTGGCGGTGCCGCCGCCCAACCGGCGCCAGGACCGCCGGGACGCCGATCCAGCGGGTGTCGAAGCGCGCGTGGAGGCGCGCGTCGAGGCCGGGCGGCGGGGCGAGTTCGCCAACGTGCCGGACACCGATCCGGATCTCCCGGGCAACCGGGTCTGGGGGCTCGGGATCGCGGATCGCATGCCGGAGTCGCGTCTCGGCACCGAAGCCGTCGCCGCGGCCGTCGTCCCCGATGCCGCGGCGCTCGACGCGCGGATCGAGCAGGGCATCGCCGCAGCGGCGTCCTGGCAGGCGCTCAGCGCCGACGAGCGCGCGCGCATCCTGTTCCGCGCGGGCGAGCGGCTCGAGGCCCGGCGCGCGGAGCTGCTCGAGGTGATGGGCTCGGAGTGCGGCAAGACCCTCGACCAGGGCGACCCCGAGGTCTCCGAGGCGATCGACTTCGCGAACTACTACGCCATGCTCGGCCAGCTGCTCGAGCAGGTCGACGGCGCCGTGTACCGCCCCGTCGCGCTCACCGCTGTGATCCCGCCGTGGAACTTCCCCGTCGCCATCCCCGCAGGCGGCGTCCTCGCTGCCCTCGCCGCGGGATCCGCCGTCATCATCAAGCCGGCGAGCAGCGCCGCCCGCTCGGGCGCCGTCATGGTCGAGGCGCTGTGGGAGGCGGGTGTGCCGCGCGAGGTGCTGCAGCTCGTGCAGTTCGCGGATCGTGAGCTCGGCTCCCGCCTCGTCGCGGATCCCCGCGTCGACCGGCTCATTCTCACGGGCGCCTACGAGACCGCGGTGCGCTTCCGCGAGCTCCGCCCGGATCTGCCGATCCTCGCCGAGACGAGCGGCAAGAACGCCATCATCGTGACGCCGAACGCGGATCTCGATCTCGCCGCGCGCGACGTCGCCCAGTCGGCCTTCGGGCACGCCGGGCAGAAGTGCTCGGCCGCCTCCCTCGTGATCCTGGTCGGCTCGGTCGCCACGTCCGAGCGCTTCCGCGGCCAGCTGCTCGACGCCGTGCGCTCGCTCCGCGTGGGCACGCCGGAGCACCTCGGCACGCAGATGGGGCCGATCATCGCCCCGCCCGAGGGCAAGCTGCTCCGCGGGCTCACGACGCTCGGCGAGGGCGAGCGGTGGCTCATCGAGCCGCGGCCGCTCACGAGCCCGAGCCCCCTCGCGACCGACGCGACGGGCGCCGCGAAGCTTTGGAGCCCGGGGGTGCGCGACGGGGTGCGCCGCGGCTCCGAGTACCACCTGACCGAGTACTTCGGCCCGATCCTCGGCATCATGACCGCGGCGACGCTCGACGAGGCGATCGATCTCGTGAACGACATCGACTACGGCCTCACGAGCGGGCTGCACTCACTCGACCGCGACGAGCTCGCCACCTGGCTCGCCCGCGTCGAGGCGGGGAACCTCTACGTCAACCGCGGGATCACGGGCGCGATCGTGCGCCGGCAGTCGTTCGGCGGCTGGAAGAAATCGGCGATCGGCGCGGGCACGAAGGCCGGCGGCCCGAACTACCTGCACGGTCTCGGCTCGTGGGAGGACGCACCGGTCGAGGTATCGAGCCGCGCGCCCCGCCCCACGGCGGCCCCGCTCCTCGCGGCGGCCGAGCGCTCGGGCCTCGCGGCCGAACCGCTCGCCTGGCTGCGCGCGGCGCTCGGCAGCGACGCCGCGGCCTGGGCCGAGGAGTTCGGGATCGCGCGCGACGCGTCCCAGCTCGGTGTCGAGCGCAACCTGCTGCGCTACCACCCGATCAGCGCGACGATCCGGATCGCCGAGGACGCACCCCTCCACGAGGCGATCCGCGCGATCGCGGCAGGACTCGCCGTCGACGCTGCCCCGGCGGCACTCCCCGTCGTGAGCTCGGCGGCGGAGCTGCCCGCGCCGGTCGCGACGGCGCTCGTGCAGGCCGGCGTGCGCGTGCACCGCGAGGACGGGGCGGCGTGGGCCGCGCGCCTCAGCCGGATGGCCCAGCAGGAAGGGCCCGCGGCGGGCGGGCGCGTGCGACTCGTGGCGGGCGCCTCTCGCGCCGCTGAGGCGGCTGAGATCACCCGGGCCACGGCGGGATCCCCCGACATCGCGGTCTACGCGGGACCCGTGGTCTCGGCGGGGCGCGTGGAGCTGCTGCCGCACCTCCGCGAGCAGGCCGTCTCGATCACCGCGCACCGCTTCGGTACGCCGAGCCACCTCTCCGACGGGCTGATCTAGGGGGCTCGCGCCCGACTCTTCTCTCTGTCCCCCTCTCCCCCTCCCTCTCCTGGCCCGCCCCGGCCCGTCCCTCTCCCCTCCCCTTCCCAAATCGCATCGACTTTGATCCGGTATTCGTCCCGGATAGTGGATCAAAGTCGATGCGATCTTGGCGTTGGGGTGGGGGCTGGCGGAGGGGGTGGCGGAGTCAGGGGCCCGGCCGGGCCGGGGGGGCTAGAGGCGGCGGAGGCGCACCTCGAGGGTGCCGAACACCATGTGCTCGGTCGCGGGGAACGCAAGGCCGGGCGGCAGCTGGGCGCGCTGCCCGTTGCTCGACACCAGCGTGAGGCCGTTCGTGGAGTTCAGATCCTCGACCGTCCACTCCCCGTCCGCGAGGCGGAGCCGCACGTGCGACTTCGAGACGGTTCGGGTCGGATCGGCAAGCAGCAGCGTGTCCGCGCCCTCGCTGCTCGTGGGCTTCCGCCCCGCGATCACGTGCGCACCCGGCAGTTCGAGCACGTCGCCGTCTGGGAGAACGAGACCCCAGCGCTCGGCAGCGGGTTCGGCGGCGGGCGCAGCGGGCGCAGCAGGCGCAGCAGGCGCAGCAGGCGCAGCAGGCGCGGCGGGCGCGGCGGGAGCAGCCACCTCGGGCCCGGCGGGAGCAGCCGCGGCGGGCGCAGCAGGCGCGGCGGGCGCCTCAGGCTCCGCGGGAGCCGCAAGCTCCTCGGGTTCCGCTGCGGGGACCGGCGCAGGAACCGCCGGGGCCGCAGGTGCCGCAGGGGCCGCAGGGGCCGGCCAGGCGAACGGCTCGGGGGCCGCGCGCACGCCGAGCGGCGTGGCGGGGCGCTCCCCGAGCTCCTCCGCCGCGAGGCGCTCGAAGTTGCCGATCGTGGTGCTGCTGAAACCCCAGTCGTTCATCGCGTGCGGATCCTGCACCGCGTGCGCACGATCCGCCGCGGGCCCCGCACCCGCCGAGTGCGGTGCGACGGGCGCCACGGGCGCGGGCCGCAGGGGCTCGACCCGCTCGGTGTCCTGCTCGGCGGCCATCTCGGCGAAGGCACGCTCGGACACGGGCGGGAGCCCCTGCCATGCAGCGGGTTCGAGAGCGGGCTCGACGGGCGGTTCGGGAGTGCCACCGGCGCCCATCGCGGGCGCGGCGGAAGCACCGGGCGCGGCGGGAGTACCGGGCACAGCAGGAGCGCCGGGAAGGGGCGCGGCCGACGGAGCGACCGGCGCGGCACCAGGCGCCACCGGCGTCGCTGCGGGCGCGACGGGCGCTGCCGCGGGGGCGCTGGGGCCCGCGGGGGCGAGCGGCGGGAAGGCCGGGCCGCCGTCAGTCACGCGAGCCCCCGCGTACGCGCCGTCGCCGATGTGGCTCGCGAGGAGCATCGCCCAGATCGGAGGGAGGAACGCGCCGAGCACGGTGTAGGCCGCGCCCTTCCCGAACTCGCGGTTCAGCCGGTGGATGGCGATGATGCTCACGACCACCACGACGAGCACGAGTCCCGGCACGAAGCCGAGCAGCACGAGCCAGCCGGGGAGACCCGCTCGGCCGATCAGACGCCACTGGTTCCAGACCGGGATCCAGCCGTCGCGGGCGGGGAGCCCGAGGTAGGGGAAGAGCTTCGACAGCGCCCACAGGTACCAGATGAAGAGCACGAGCGCGACGAGTCCCCAGATGCTGAGAATCGCGACGAGGACCGTGGCTCCGCCGCTCCCGAGGTCAAGACTCATCGCTTCGTCACCGTTCCGTTCGTTCGAGGGCTGGGTACGGGCTCCGCCGCACCGCGAGTGTCCGCTGTACACCATTCTAGGCGGCGCCCACATCCCTCAGGGGAGTCACCGCCCGCGGAGTGCGGCCGCTCAGGGCTCAGCCGAGCAGCGCGGCGCAGATCGCCCAGATTCCCGCTGCCGCCCCCACGAGTACGAGCGGACCGCCCACGAGCACGAGCGTGCGGAACCGCGCGTTCTGCCGGGCAATCGAGGGCAGTGCCGCGCGGCGCGCGGCGGCCTCCGCCACGGGATCGGACTCGGGGCCGGACGCACCTCGGGGCCCCGACCCGCCGCGACTCGCGGCTGCGGCCGGGGCGGGATCAGCCGGGTCCGCGTCGAGCGGGGTGGGCCGGGCGCCGTACACGACGGGGAGCTCGGGGCGGGTGCCCGCGCGGGCGGGCGAGGGCTCGCCCCCGGGGGCCTCCGGCAGCCGCCGCGCGGGATCGAGCTCGGGTTTGAACATGAGCGCCGCGAGATCGCGGGCCGAGCGCTCGTCGGTCGGCTCGGGAACTGGCGGAGCGGGAGTACCGGTCGTCGCACCGGTCGTCGTCCCTGCGATCGCGCCGGGAGCGCCCGGCTCCGGGGCGCGTGCTCCGGCGCCGTCCTGCCCGCGCCCGCGGGAGCCGCCTTCTGCGCGATCACCCGCGCGATCACCCGCGCGATCCTGCTCGCTCATCGTGCTCCTCCGCTCTTCCGGACCCCGCCCGCGCCGCCACGAATGCCGCCGCCGCCACGGACGCCGCCGCGCCGAGCGATCCCGAACGAGGCGAGCGACCACCGCGCGCGCAGCCGCGCGCCCCGCGTCCCCGCCCCCGCGAGCCGTTCCCGGGCCCGGTCCACCTCGGCCCAGAGCGCGTCGGCCTCGGCGTCGGTGAGGCCGTCGCGGGAGAACACGGCGCGATCGACCTGCGCCGCGAACGCCGCCCCGCCGGGGATCGATGCCCCGAGCATGGCCCGGGTGGCCGGCGCCCCGGGGCCCGGTGCTCCGGGGCCCGTCGCCGCGGGAGGCAGCGCCCCCGCGTCAGTGTGCAGGGCGACGAGTTCCTCCCAGGCGCCGAGTGCGCGGAGCTCCGGACTCGCTGCCCGGCGCCGGCTGCGCGCCCGGAGCGCCTTCACCGCGGGGACGAAGAGCAGCACGAGCGCGAGCAGCGCGAGCGCCGCGATCCCCAGCCCGATGGCCCGCAGCACGGGACCGATCGCCAGGGTCGACGCGGGCTCCGGTCCCGGCTCGGCGCTGCTGTCGCCCGCGCCGGCGCCGAGCTCGGGGTCGCTCTCGTGCGCGTCGCGCTCCTCGGGCACCGTGGGGTGCTCGGGCAGTCGCTCGCCCTCGGTGATCGCCGCGGGCGGCGTGGCCACCTGCGGGGTGACATCGAGCGGCGCCCACACGCCGTCGGCGCCCCGGGCCTCGACCCACGCGCCGATGTTCCGGCCGGCGCAGACCTCCGCGCACGCGGGCACGCCGGGCACCTCACCATCGCTCTCGGGGTCGAGCCGCACACCGAGCACGACGCGCGCGTCGTAGCCGAACGCCTCGGCCAGCCGCGCGGCCGCCACGGCGAACTGCTCGTCGTCGCCGATGCCCGCGACGAGCTCGGCGGCCGCCGCGTCGGACCCGGCGGCGGTCTCCCGATCGGCGAGCTGCGCGAAGAGCTCCTCGATCCGGGCGTTCGAGTGGCCGCCCGCGCTCGCCACGAAGCGCGTGCCGTGCGCCTCGGCAAGCTCATCGAGCCACGCCCGCTCGCCCGGCTCGGCGCTCAGCGCGTGGCTCAGGTAGCCGCGATCGCGGAGCCGCTCGATCGCTTCCGCGAGACCCGCCCCGGTCGCCGGCAGACGCTGCATGCGCACCCAGCGATCGAGCTGCGGGAAGGCGGTTCGGTCGATCTGCGGGGTCGCGTGGGCTGGCGCGGGATCGAGCTCGGCATCCGCTCCGCCCCCGGCCTCGGCCTCGAAGCCGTCACCCGCCCGGAGGCCCGCAGCGGTCGGCACGGCGATGCCGGCTCCGGTCTCCCGGTCGAGGTAGAACCCGTCGCGCAGTTCGGCGGCGCGCGGCCCGGTGAAGCGCGGCGGCCCCGTGAGCGCTGCGGGCAGCGGCACCCAGATCCCCGGCGCCGCGGAGCGAAGCTCGACGGCGACGCGGCTCGGATCCTGCGCCGCGGTGCCGCTCGGGAAGCGCGTGAACGTGCCGGGCTCCGCGGTGACCGCGAAGTCGACGCCGTTCTCGTCGTCGAGCACGGCGAGGCGGAGGCGCTCGGGCAGCGCGGCACCGTCGAGCGGCGATACGGCGAAGATCGGGGCGTCGAGAGCGGCGTCGCGCTTCCAGACCCGGTACCCCGAGAGGGGGCTGCTCTGCGCGCGGACGATCAGCACGGGATCGACCCGGTCGCGGGGCAGCGTCCGCGGCGCGGTCGCCGCGGCGGGGGCGAGCACCGCGCCCGCCGCGAGCGCGACGACGAGGAGCCCGGCGCCGAGCCCGCCGCGCAGCGCGCGCCGGAGCGAGACGGGGGCGGCGCCACCCAGCCGGAGGGCCGCGCGCCGGGCCCGGCCCGAGCTCCAGCCGATCCAGGCGGCCACGATCACAGCGGTGGCGCACCAGAGCGCGAGCTCGCGCGGAGCGGCGATCTCGACCGCGCCGAGCACGATCGCTTCGCTCGGCGTCGCGGGCCCGAGCACGGTGCCGAAGAGGAGCGGCGCGAGGAGCGGGAGCGCCGCGCACGCGTGGGCACGGGCACCGCCCGCGGCAAGGCGCACCGCGATCGCGGCTGCCACCATGACGGTGACAAGGAGCGGCACGAGCACCGTCTGGTAGGTGCCGAGCGGAAGCACCAGGGTGAGGATCTGCTTCCACCCGAGCGCCACGGCGGCGAGCCCGTCGCCGAGCGCGCTGAGGAGCGACCGGGGGCTGCCCCCGAGCGCGGACGGCACGGCGACGGGGACCACGAGGGCCGCAAAGAGGAGGCCGAGGGCGAGCACGGTGCCGGCGCCCCAGCGCCACCGCACCCCCGCCCGCACCGCGAGGAATGCGGCGACGGCGCCCGCGGCGGCGACCACCGCGATCCAGGGGTCCGCGTAGATGGGCCAGGCCGAGCAGATCGCGAGGAGCGCGACGGCGAGCGCGAGCACCGCGCCGCCGCCGGCTCCCCCCGCGCGCGGGGGATGCGGCGCACCCGACTCCCCCGGAACGCCAGAGCCGAGCGACGCCGCTCTCGCTGCCCCTCCCGCCGCCGTCATGCGCGCTCCCGCCGCATGAGCAGCTGCGGTGCGTCCTGCAGGGCGCCGACCGTGAGCAAGGCGCCGCGGTCTCTCCGGTGCACCGCGGGATCGGCGAGCCGCTCACAGCGGACCGTGAGCACCGCGACGTCGCCCGCGAAGGGCATCGCCGCGCGGGCGAGCCGCTGGGGGTCGGGTCGCGAGCCCGTCACGAGGACCACGAGGGACAGCTCGCGCCCGGACTCCGCGAGGCCGCGGGCGAGCTGCTCGATCCGTACCCCCGACTCAGCGGCGCGGAGTTCCGACCAGGCATCGAGGAGCTGCGGGATCGTGCCGCTCGGGAGCTCGCTGAGGCCGGCGACCGCGGCCCGCGGGCGGCCGGCCGCCCACTGGCTCCCGATGAGGCGCTCGCGTCCCTCGCGCACCGCGTGCAGGGCGAAGGAGGCGGCCACGCTCACCCCGAGTTCGAATTCCTCGGCGCTCGCGTACTCGTCGGCGCGACCGTCGAAGAGCACCGCGATGCGCGCGGTCTGCGACTCCTCGTACTGGCGCACCATGAGCGTTCCCGTCTTCGCGGTCGAGCGCCAGTGGATGTGCCGGCGCGCATCGCCCGCGGCGTACTCGCGCACGGCGTGGAAGGAGAGATCGGCGTCGCTCAGCCGGCGGCTCGCGCTGCCCTCCAGATCTCGCACGAGCCCCGCGCTGCTCGGCGGCAGCGGGGTGGTCACGGGGTGCACGTGGATGCGGGTGCGGTCGGGCCAGCTGAGCTCGCGCCGCAGTAGCCCGAGCGGATCGCGCCGCGTGAGGGCGAGCGGGCCGACCTCGATCACTCCGCGCTCCGGCGTCGGCACGGCGAGCGGCAGCGCGACCGCGCCCCCGGGGGCGAGGAGCGGAACCGGGAGCTCGCGGAGAGCGGGGCCGACGGGGAGCTCGGCCGTCGCGGGGAGCGCGGGGGTGCGGCTCGCGTTGGCCACCTCGACGCTCAGCTCCACCGAGCCGCCCGCGACGACCCGCGAGCGCGGCGCCTGCAGCTCGACCCGGTAGGCCCGGCCCCCGAGGAGGAACGGCAGCGCGACGAGCAGCAGCACGGCAGCGGCGATCGCGAGCGTCCACGCCTCGACCCAGCCGAGCGCCAGCCCGAGCGCCGCGGCGGCCGCGCCGCCGAGCAGCACGAAGCGACCGGCGGGCGTGGTCGCCCGCGCGGCACGCACGGCGGCCGCGCGCACGGCGGTCGCCGCGCGGGCGGGCGCGCTCGGAGCGGGGTCGGTGGGAAGGGTCACGCGGTGCCGTTCTCCTGCGGGACGGGGACGTCGAGGAGCACCTGGCCGACCACCTGCTCTGCGGTCACGCCGTCGAACTCCGCCTCGGGCTCGAGCACGAGACGGTGGGCGAGAACGGGCAGCGCGAGGTCGCGCACGTCGTCGGGGGTGACGTAGTTGCGCCCGGCCGCGGCGGCCCAGGCGGTCGCGAGGCGCACGAGCGCGAGGGCGCCGCGCACACTCGCCCCGAGGCGCACCTCGCGGGCGCGGCGGGTGGCCTCGACGAGCTGCACCGCGTAGTCGGCGACGAGCGGGCTCACGTGCACCCGGTCGACGAGCGCCTGCGCCTGCGCCACCATCGCCGTCGTCACGACGGGCTCAAGCGGGGCCTGCGCGCCCCGGTGCTGCTGCAGGATCCGCAGCATCGCCGCCGCGTCCGGGTACCCGATCGACGTCTTGATCATAAAGCGGTCGAGCTGCGCCTCGGGCAGCCGGTAGGTGCCGGCCTGCTCGACGGGGTTCTGCGTCGCGATCACGAGGAACGGGGAGCCCACATCGTGGGAGACGCCGTCGATCGTCACGCGCGATTCCTCCATCACCTCGAGCAGCGCGGACTGCGTCTTCGGGCTCGCGCGGTTGATCTCGTCCGCGAGCACGACGTTCGCGAAGATCGGGCCAGCGTGGAACTCGAAGACGCCCGCGCGCTGGTCGAACACGGAGATGCCCGTCACGTCGCCCGGGAGGAGGTCGGGGGTGAACTGGATCCGCGAGGACGTGCCCTGGATCGCTGCGGCGAGCGCCCGCGCGAGGGCGGTCTTCCCGGTGCCCGGCACGTCTTCGAGGAGCACGTGCCCGCCCGCGAATGCGCTCGCGAGCACGAGCTCGATGACGCGGCGCTTGCCCTGGATCACTCCGCCGAGCGCGTCGGCGCAGGCGTGGAACACCTGCTGCACCCAGCGGGCCTGCTCCGGACGGAGCGCGTCGGCGCCGGCCGGAACGGTCGCCGCGCCGGGAGCCGGGAGCGCCCCGGTTCCCGCGGGTGCAGCCGTCGCTCCCGGTGCTCCGGGCGCCGCGGAGGCTGCAGGCGCCGCGGCGGCTGCAGGCGTCGCCGGAACGAGCGTCGGATCGTCGTCGGCGACGGGGCCGGGCTGCGGGTCCTGGGGCGAAGCGTTCATGAGTCCTCGATGGGTCGGAGCGGGCGGATGGGGGTGAGCGGGCGGAGCTGTGGGGGCGGGATCACGGGCTGCACACCGGCACCTGGAGCGTTGCCGGGGCGAGTCCGCCGAAGTCCCCGCTCCAGCTCACCGTGAGCGGCACGGTTCCCCCGTCAGGCGCGCCGAGCGCGAAGCCCGCGCTCCCGGCGGCGGCGCCCGAAACGGTCACCGCGCGCGCTCCGGCCCCGGGATCGCCGAGCGCTGCGGGGTCGACGCAGCTGCCGTTCGCGGTGACGAGCACGGGGCGCGGGGCACCGCTCCACGCGACGGGCACCGCGGCCGAGCACTGCTCGCCGAGGCACTGCTGCACGGTGATGGGGGTCCCGTCGTTCGGGTCGGCGGGCAGCTCTGCCGTGCCGCCGGGCTGGTAGCGGAGGGTGGCCCCACTCAGCTGCCCCTCCACGGCGGGCGCACCGAGGAGCTCGTAGCTCGCCCGGCCGGCGTCGCCGCTCGGCGCGGTCGCGACCGCGTAGCTCACGCGGGGAGCGGGGATGGCCCCGCCGATCTGGATCTCGTCGGACACCGCCGAGCTCACGCCGTACTCGCTGCGCGCGCAGGCCGCTCCGCGGAACCAGGCGCCGCGCGTCAGGCCGCTGAACTCCGCGCTCGCGGATCCCCCGCTCACGCAGTCGGGCGCGGATCCGCGCGGGGCGACGGCGTAGCTCAGTGTGACGGCCTCGCCGGCGTGCGCGCCCGCGCCGAGCGCGGTCACGGTCGCGCTCGTCGACCCCTCGGCGCTCGCGAGGCTCGCACCGCTCAGCGGCGGCGCTCCGATCACGCGGGCGTCCGTGCGGGCGGAGGCGCCGGTCGCCGAGCCGCCGGGAACGGGTGGCAGCTCGTGCGCCGTCACCGGCGTCACCGTCACCGTCGCACCGCCGACGGGAAGGCCGCGCAGGTCGACGGAGCCGCGGGAGCCGGAGATCACGCCGGCGTCCGCGCCGCCGACGCTCACCCGGAGTTCGCGAGTGTCGGCGGAGCCCGCCGCGGTGACGCGCAGCCCGCCGCGCGCCTGGTCCGTGTTCGCCGCGTCGGGCAGCGAGACGGCGCTGATGGTCGGCTGCTCGGGGGCGCGGTACGCCCACGCCGTGATCGCACTCGACGGGCTCGACTCGCCGACCGCGTTGCGCGCGCGGGCCGTGAAGCTGTGCCGCTCACCGCTCGTGAGCCCCGTGACCTCGCAGTCGAACGCGGCGGCACCCGCGGGAGCGCAGCGGGGCGCCCCGGCGCCCTGCACCTCGACGCCCGTCACCTCGGGGTGGGCCTGCCGTCCCCCGAGGACCACGCGGAACGAGGCGCTCGTCGCGGTGAAGCCGGTCTGGGTGATGCTCGCGGGTGCGTCCGGGAGGCCCTGCGCATCGAGGGCGATCGTGCCGGAGCCGATCCTGCCCTGCGCGTCGCGCACCGTGAAGCCGACCGAGCAGGTACCGCCGGGGCCGCCCGAGCCCGGCCAGCTCACCGTCGCGCGGCGCTCTCCGGCGACCGCGAAACGGGCGAGCGTGCATGCGCCGCCGTCGATCGCGGTCACCGTGAGGCCGCCGCCGGGCTTCCCGGCGAAGGGATCGTATTCGCCGCCGACGCCGACGAGATCCGCCGCGCAGGCCTCGCCGACCGTGCAGCGCAGCGCGACCGTCGCGCCGCGCGGGAGGTCCCGGGGGCTCTCGCCCACCTGCAGTGTGAGCGGCGCGCGGCTCTCCCCCGCGCCGGTCGCGGTGACCGTGACCGTCTCCTGGGCACCGGCGCGGGCATCGGCGCGGGCGGTGACGCGCACGCGCGCGCCGTCCGCGGCGACCTCGAAGGTCTCGCCCCCGCCCGCGACGGCGAAGCGGAGCTCGGGGCGCGCACCCGTCGCGCCCTGCCAGTCGACCATGTCGGCGAGCTCGATCGTCGCGGTCGCGCCCGGGGCGACGGTCCGGGCGAGGGGGCGCAGCTCCGCCGTCGGCTCGCTCGGCACGACGCGCACCGGCACGGGCAGGGTGGTCCAGCGCTCCTGGCCCTCGAGCCGCACCTCGATGCGGCACGTGTCCGCCCAGGGGCCGCCGCGGCCGGCGTCGTAGCGGATCGTGCGCGCACCGTCCGCGGCGCAGCTTGCCCCGGAGCGGCCGGTCGCGAAGGTCCCCTGCCGCAGCTCGACGCGGTCCTCGCGCCCGGCGCTCACGAGATCGCCGAGCTCCGCCGTGACGCGGCCGCCCTCGTCGACCACGAGCGGGCTGAGATCGGCGCGGAGCGTGAGCCGGAGCTCGTCGAGCGGGGGGATCACGAGGAAGCCGTAGCTCGACACGTCGGTTCCGTTCGCGTCGGTTCCGCTCACGCGGAACACGACGAGCCCGCCGTCCGGGTCGTAGTCGCCGCTGATCCGGGATCCGGACACACGGTACTCGCCGCGCTGCCCGTCCCAGAGGGAGAGCGTGAGCGCTGCGGGGTCCCCGCCGGGCCAGCGCACCTTGCCCGAGAGCACGTCGACGCCACCGCCGCTGAATTCCGCCCGGTCCTGTGCGCTGAGCACGGTGTCGCGGACGGCCGGGGCCTGCGCCCCGACGCGCTCCGAGGTCTGCACCACGATGAGCCCCTCAGCCGTGCTCGAGCTGAGCTTCGAGCGCACGGTGTAGCGGTAGGAGACGGTGCCGAGCTCCTCGCCCGCGCTGATCCCGATCCGGCCGCGGCGCAGCTCCGAGTCATCGATCGCCGCCGCGAGTGCACGGTACTCGGCGCTCTCAGGGGCCGCCGTCGTGTTCGGCACGACGGATTCGAGCACGAGCTCGCCGCCCGCGGGGTCCACGTCGTTGTCGAGCGGCTGGATCACGGTGGATCCGCCAGGCACGAGGCGCACCTGATCCGTCATCGCGGTGGGCGGGCCGCCCGCCTCGCCCGTCACGACGACGTGGAGCGTCCCCGCTCCGACCCCGCCACGGCCATCGCTCACCTCGTAGCTGACGCGGCTCGTGCCGGGCTCGGCCGCCGCCGACGCACGGACCTCGAACCCCGTGCCGCTCGGGTCGAGCGTGACGGCGATGCGCGGGTCCGCGCCGGGGTCGACGCTGCGGAGGCGCACGCGGTCGCCGTCCGGATCGACGCCCGTGAGCGGCACCCGCACGGTCGTGGACCCGCCGGGGGCGACACGCGCCGTCACCGCACCGGGCTGGGGATCCCGGTTCGGTCCGGCAGCCACGACCGTGATGACCGCCTCGCCGGAGTCGCTGAGCTCGGGGGCGCTCGCCGCGTAGGCGGTGTAGCCGACCCGGTAGGTGCCCGGCTCGCGCGGGGCGACGTAGCGGAGCGTGCCGCCCGCGGCGAACGCGAGCTCCCCCGGAGCCCCGGAGGAGGTGACTTCCGGATCGAGCAGGAGGCGTTCGCCGGGCGGTGCGACGTCGTTGTCGAGCACCCGGATGTCGACCGTCGAGCCCGCGCGCACCGTCGCGGCGTCGCCCA
Source organism: Leucobacter sp. PH1c (assembly GCF_000633415.1). Classification (GTDB taxonomy): domain Bacteria; phylum Actinomycetota; class Actinomycetes; order Actinomycetales; family Microbacteriaceae; genus Leucobacter. The sequence continues at coordinate 83,734 of NZ_AYMV01000022.1, forward strand.
CGGCGATCACCCCCGAACCGCTCGTCTCGGGCACCTGGAACACCGTGAGCCTGCCTCGCGCGGTCGCCGAGCCGTCGGAGACCGCGATCTCGGCGGCGCCGATGCGGCCGGGAGCCCCGTCGGCCGTGCTGCCCGCGACGCGGACGCGGGAGTGCTCGACGACCTCGGCGCGCAGATCCCCGTCGACGACCGCCGCGCTGCGCACGGCGAGCGCCTGCGCCGCGGCGCCCGGGATCGCGTCGAGCACCTCGACCGTCGAGTCCGCGAGCGGGCGCACGTACGCGCGGAGCGGCGGGAGAACGAGTTCGGGCCCGCCCGCGACGGCAGTGACCCGCAGCGTGCCAGTCGTCTCGAGGCCGGTCACCGCGTCGCGCACCGTGACCGCGAAGTTCGAGACGCCCGGCTCGGTCGCGGTGACCTCGATCGTGCCGGCGACGGGGTGCGGTACGGCGACGGCGGAGCCGCCGAGCGGGGCGGCGTCGACGAGGGTGAACGCACCGGATCCCCCGGCGACCCGGTCGAGCGGGCGCAGCGTCGCAGCTGCGTCGACCCCGATCGTCGCAGCCGTCCCCGTCACGACGGGGGCGGCGTCGGCCCGCACCGGGAGCACGAGCTCCCGCTCCGCCTCGGCGCCGCGGCTGTCGCGCACCGTCACGCGCAGCGCGATGTCGGCGGGGCCGGCGTTCGCGTCCGTGTGCCGCACCGCAAGGCTGCCGTCGGCGGTGACGATGGCGCGCACCGGGTCCTCCGCGCGCACCGGCGCGACACCCGCGAGGGTCATCACGTCGCCCTCCGGATCGACCCAGCCCTCGAGCAGCGGCGCGACGAGCGTGCCGCCCGGCACGATCGCGGGGACGCCCCACTCGCGCTGGCACCCCTCGACCGGGCACCAGGCGGGCGGCTCGTTCTCAGCGTCGTCGGCGATGCGGATCGTGACGGTCGCGGCGGCGGACTCGAGCGCACCATCGGTGATGCGGTAGGTGAACGAGGCGCTGCCGTGCGCGCCGGGCGCGGGCTGCAGCACGAGCGATTGGCGATCCGGCAGCAGTTCGACCGTGCCGAAGGATTCGGGCAGCGGCGCATCGGCGAGCGACTGCGGCACGATCGTGAGGACGTCGCGCACGTTCGCGTCGAAGTCGTTGAGCAGGACGGGGAGCGGCGTGGGCGCTCCCGGGCGGGCGCCGAACGAGATGTCGACGGCCGTGGGCGGCACCTGCTCGGTGACCTCCTCGACCGCGACGGCGCCGCGCTGCTCCTGCGGCGGATCGGCGAGGCTCCACTGCGAGAGCGGGATCAGCGCGCCGTCCGGCAGCGTCCAAAGCATGCCCGTGCGCGGTTCGCTGAGCACCGCGCGGGAACCGTTGCTCTGGATCACCGGCGCGAGATCGCTGGCCTCGCCCACGGCGTCGTCGAACTGGAGGGGCAGCATCTCGCCGCTCCCGCTGCGCCAGAGCGCACCCGAGCCCTGGCCGAGCCAGGCGGCATAGCGCTCACCCGCGACCTGGGCGGGGCGCACCGGGGTGCCCTCGGTGCTCGCGATCCGCTCGGGCTCCCCTCCCGGAGCGACCGCGAGGAGCCCACCCTGGTCCGCGATGAGCGCCGCATCGCGCGCAACCGCGCCTGCGGCGGATCCGGTTCCCGCGACCGCGCGGTCGGTGCTGCTCGACTGCAGGAGCGGCGCCCCCTCGGCCTCGATCGTCACGGGCGCGGCGCCGGCACGGAGGAGCCTGCCGTCGGCGGCATCGAGCAGCACCCAGTCTGCGCCAACGAGCGCGAGCTGCGGCGCGGCGGCCGCCTCGCCGGGGAGCTCCGCCGCGGCGCCGCGTTCCGTTCCGCGGACGACGTCGAAGCGGCGCACGGTGTGCGTGCCCGCCGAGTACACGGCGAGCGTGCCGTCCTCGGCGAGCGCGATGGCCGCCGCGTCGAGCGCGCGGGCGCCGTCGTTGCCCCCGTCGGCGGATCCGGCGCCCTCGGGATCGCTCGCGTCAGATGCGCCGGATTCGTCCGATCCGTCCGCCGCGTCCGTTCCGTCCGCCCCGGGAGCATCCGCTCCCACGGGAGCGAGCGCGGCAATGCGCCGTTCGAGCTCCTCGGTGTCGGGCACCGCTCCGAGCGCCTCGCCCGTCAGCTCCCCCGCGAGTACGGCCCCACGCTCGGTGCGGACGGCGATGAAGCGCCCGGCCGTGACCACTTCGCGCGCACCCTCGGGCATGCGGACTCCGCTGCTCGCGTCTCCGCCGGCCCCCGCGCCCGTGTCCACGGCGGCTTCCGCGTCGCCCGCCGCGCCCCCGTCCGCATCCGCAGCGGCGTCCTGCGCTCCGGTGCCGCGCTCACGACCCCCGAGGTCGCGCGGCGACGCGGGATCCACCGCCCAGGCCTCGCCCGTGCCGTTCGTGAGCACGACCGCGCTCGCACCGGCCTGCACCACGCCGCTCGGCTCGACCGCCGAGCGCACCGTGTCGAGCTCGCCCGTGTCCGTATTCACCCGGCCGTACTGTCCCGTGTCGCGCGCGACCCACACGCCCGGCTCCACGCGCGGCACGTCGCGCGCGTCGTAGCCGCCCGAAACGATCGCCACGGTCGCGATGAGCGCCGTCGCGACGCCGGCGGCGCCCCACGCCCACCAGCGCCGACGCGACACGCGATGCCCCTGCCGCGTCTGCCACCCCCGCCTCGCGGCGGTCACCCGCCGCCGCCCAGCCAGGCCCAGAGCCCGCCGGCCACCACCGCGACGGCTGCGAGGGCTACGCCCGCGCCGATGAGGGCGGCTCGCCGCGTGGAGTGCACGCGCTCCACGACGACGCCGTCGGAATCGGCGTCGCGCAGCTCGGCCCGCGTGCGGCGGCTCGGCACCGCGCTCACCACGGGCCCGCGCACGCCGACGGGAATGGCACCTGTCTCGGGGGTCCAGGCCTGCGCGACCACCTCGAGCGGCGTCACGTCGTAGCCGTAGCCGCGCTGCACCTCCTGCAGCGCGGCGCCGAACTCGGCCATCGTGGGGAAGCGCTCGGCCGGGTTCCGCCGCATCGCGCGCGCGAGCACGGCGTCGAACGGCTCGTAGCCCTGCGCGCCCGGAATGGGGCGCACCCGCGCCCGGCTGATGCGCTCGATGAGCAGCGTGCGGGTGTTGCGCTCCCGTACGTCGTCCTCGAACGGGGAGATGCCCGCCGCGAACGAGAACAGCGTTGCGCCGAGCGCCCAGACCTCGCTCGCCACGCTGCCCCGGGTCTCGAGCCCCACGACCTCAGGCGCGGACCACGGCACGGACATCGCGACCTCGTCTGCGGGGACGGGCCCCGTGGGTACTCCCTCGCCGAGGGCCGCGTGGCCGCCCGCGATCCCGAAGTCCGAGAGGGCGGGCTTCCCGAGCGAGGTGAGGAGCACGTTCGCCGGTTTGATGTCGCGGTGCAGCACACCGGCGCGGTGCGCCGTCTCCAGCGCGCCCGCGAGCCGCACGCCCGCGTCGAGCACCTCGTGGAGCTGTGCCGGGCGCCGCTTCGTGAGTGCGCCGAGCGAGGCCGGGCAGAACTCCATCACGAGGAACGGCTGCCCCGCGAGCGAGACGCCCGCCTGGAAGATCGACACGATGGACGGGTGGCTGCTGAGCGCGGCCATGGCATCCGCCTCGCGCTCGAACGAGGCGCGCTGCGCCGGCGCGGCGTCGAGCACCTTCACGGCGACCTCGCGCCGCGGGAAGTCCTGCTCGTAGAGGTAGACCTGGGCGAAGCCGCCCGAACCGAGCGGACGCACGTAGCTGAACCCCGGGATCACCGGTCGGGTGGGCGTGCGCTCACCGGCCACGGCTATCCCCGGGCCCCGGAGAGGGGGTGCTGCGCCGGGGTGCTCGTCATGCCCTCAATGATAGAAGATCCGAGCGGAACACCCCCAAACGACGCACACCCCCGCTCCGAACGGAGCGGGGGTGTGCGGAAGGCCGACGCGGAGCGCCGACCGGCGTACGGGCTTAGAGGCCCGAGACGTCCAGCGGGATGCCGGGACCGAAGGTCGTCGAGACGGCGCCCTTGATCACGTACTTGCCCTTGGCCGACGACGGCTTGAGACGCGAGATCTCGTCGAGCACGGACGTGATGTTGTCCGAGAGCTGCTCAGCCGTGAAGGAGGCCTTGCCAACGATGAAGTGCACGTTGGCGTGCTTGTCGACGCGGAACTCGATCTTGCCGCCCTTGATGTCGGTCACGGCCTTGGCCGGGTCCGGGGTGACGGTGCCGGTCTTCGGGTTGGGCATGAGGCCACGGGGACCGAGCACCTTACCGAGACGGCCGACCTTGCCCATGAGCTCGGGGGTCGACACGGCCGAATCGAAGTCGGTGTAGCCTGCGGCCACCTTCTCAATCAGCTCGTCGCCGCCGACCTCGTCGGCGCCGGCAGCGATCGCTGCCTCGGCCGCGGGGCCCACTGCGAACACGATGACGCGGGCGGTCTTGCCCGTGCCGTGGGGCAGGCTGACGGTGCCGCGCACCATCTGGTCTGCCTTGCGGGGATCCACACCGAGCTTGACGGCGACCTCAACGGTCGAGTCGGTCTTGGTGGAACCGGTCTCCTTCGCCAGGGCGACTGCCTCGGCGGGAGCGTAGAACTTGTCTGCCTGGATCTTCTCGGCAGCGGCGCGGTACGCCTTCGACTTCTGTGCCATCTTCAGTACCCTTACTCGACCGTGATGCCCATGGAGCGAGCGGTGCCCGCGATGATCTTCGACGCAGCGTCGAGGTCGTTCGCGTTGAGATCAGCCTGCTTCTGCTCGGCGATCTGGCGAACCTGCTCAGCCGTCACCTTCGCCACCTTGACGGTGTGCGGGGTGCCGGAGCCCTTCTGCACGCCAGCAGCCTTCTTGAGGAGCTCGGCGGCGGGCGGGGTCTTCAGGACGAAGGTGAACGAGCGGTCCTCGTACACGGTGATCTCCACCGGGACGATGTTGCCGCGCTGGGACTCCGTTGCAGCGTTGTACGCCTTGCAGAATTCCATGATGTTGACGCCGTGCTGACCCAGCGCGGGACCCACGGGGGGTGCCGGGTTGGCGGCGCCGGCAGCGATCTGAAGCTTGATCAGACCGGTAACCTTCTTGGCCTTTGCCATGATTGTTTCCTTTCCTACGAACGGGTTGCCCCGCTCTCCCGCAGTTCCGGCCGATCCGGACGCGGTGTGGCTATGCGCGAACGCACAACTTCACAATCGTACCCCACGCGCGAGGATTCTGCACGCGGGGAGAACGAAAAACGGGCCCCGCGCCGAAGCGCGGGGCCCGTTCTCGATCCGGGAGCCGGATCAGACCATCTTGGTGACCTGGTCGAAGCCGAGCTCGACCGGCGTCTCGCGCTCGAAGAGCGAGACGAGGACGGTGAGCTTGCCCGCGGCCGGGTTGATCTCGCTGATCGTGCCGGGAAGCCCCTCGAAGGAGCCGGACTTGATCGTGATCGTCTCGCCGATCTCGAAGTCGATCTCGACGTTGCCCTGCGCGGCGGCGTTCGCGGCGGCCTTGCCCTTGGCGGTCGCGGCCGGCTCGAGCTCGACGGTGCTCTTCAGCATCTCGAACGCCTCGTTGATGCGCAGCGGCACCGGGTTGTGGGCGTTGCCCACGAAGCCAGTCACGCCGGGGGTGTGGCGCACGACGGACCAGGTGGTCTCGGTGAGGTTCATGCGAACGAGCACGTAGCCGGGGATGCGCACGCGCGTCACCATCTTGCGCTGACCGTTCTTGACCTCCATGACCTCTTCCATGGGGACCTGGATCTCGTAGATGTCGTCGACCGCGCCCATCGTCTCGCGACGGTTCCACAGGTTCGACTTCACCTTGCGCTCGTAGCCCGCGTAGGTGTGGATCACGAACCACTTGCCCGGGCGGCGACGCAGGTCCTTCTTGAAGGCCTTGTAGGGATCCTCGGCGGTCTCCGCCTCGGCGTCCTCGGCAGCGCCGTCCTCGGTCTCCTCGTCGACGATCGCGGAAGCGGCCGCCTCGGCCTCCTCCACGGAGTCGATGTCGAGGGCGTCCTCTACGGCTGCGTCGACGACGGGGTCGGCGGTGTGCGCCAGCGCATCGAGGGCCGCGTCGAGGTCGGCCTCGGGGGTGTTGCTCGTCTCGCTCGTCATCTGCTGCTCTTGCTTTCTGTACTGACCAAATCGGGGCCGGGAGTAGCGCGTCTCGCGCGACTAGCCGAGCGGCGTCCCGAAGATAAAGACGGTGATGAAGCCGAAGACCTGATCCAGGGCCCACACCAGCGCCATCATGATGACCACGAAGGCGATCACGACGATCGTGAAGTTGACGAGCTCCTTGCGGGTCGGCGTCACGACCTTCTTCAGCTCGGCGATGACCTGCTGGATGAAGAGCACGATCCGGCTGAACCAGTTGCGCTTGGCAGCGCGGTCGCTGGTAGCGCGCTCGGCTGCGCCGCCGCTCTCCTCAACTTCACTGGTGCTCACTCGCCGTTCCTTTCAATAGACTCGTCCGGCGCCGAAGCGCCGGACGAGTGCGGCAGGGCGGACAGGACTCGAACCTGCAACCTGCGGTTTTGGAGACCGCTGCTCTACCAATTGAGCCACCGCCCTATGGAAACTGACTTGCCGAACTTCCATTCCCGAGAGGCCGAAACCTTCAGGCATAGGAAAGTATGGCAGAAGTCAACTACCGAGGACCACCTTACGGGATCCCGGGCGGGTTGTCGAACTGGGGCCGCGGCGTTCCGGCGCGCCCGGGCTCCGGAACGCCGCGGCAGCGGGGCGCTACGCCCGGCGCTTCCGCAGCCGGAGCCCGAGGGCCGCGGCGCCCGCGAGGAGCAGCGCGCAGGCGACGGCGAGCGCGGGCGCCCCGGAGGCGCCGGTCTGCGCGAGCGCGGCCGTGGCCGCGGAACCCGCGGATCCCGAGCCGCCGGAGTCGCTCGATCCCCCCGTGCCGCCGGGCTCACCCGTCCCGTCGGTGCCGCCCGTATCACCGGGCCCACCCGTGCCGGGCTGCTCACCGCCATCAGCGTCCTGCCAGGCGGCGAGGGCGGTGCGCAGGTCGGCGGTTGCGGTATCGAGCTGCGCCTGCGGCACGTTCAGGGTGTCGCGGAGCTCCCTGGCCTCCCCCAGCTCGACGCGGAGCGCGCGCTCGGCGCCCGCGGCGCCCCCGGCCTCCGCGGCACCCGCTCGCTCCGTCCGCTCCGCCCGCTCCGCCGGGAGCGCGGCCTCGACCTCGCCGATCGCAGCCCGGAGGGGCCCGCGGTCGACGGCGATCAGCTGCTGCTCGACCTCGGCCGCACCGTCCGCGAGAGCCCACGCGAGTTCGTCCACGGCGTCCTGCGTGGCCGGTTCGCTCTCCAGCTGCGCTCGGAGCGCCGCGGCGGCGGCCTCGGCCGCCGCCCGATCCGCAATCGCCACGGCGTAGTCCTCGTCCTCAGCAGGCGCGGTCGCGCCGAGCACCCGGTCCAGCTGCGCCAGCACCGCCTCGGCGCGGCTCTCGGCAGCCGCCAGGGCGCGCTCGTCCAGGGCGCCTGCGACGAAGCGGAAGCTCAGCGGCGCGCTCCGGTTCTGATACGAGTCGTAGGCGACGAGCACCGCCTCGTACTCGCGCCCGAGGGTGAGCGTCCGGTCGATCGGCCGCCCCACTGCGTTGCCCGCGCGCACCGCGAGCGGGATGTCGAGCACCGCCGGCTTCGGCGCCACGACGTAGTCCGAGTAGATGCGCCCGTTCGCGGGGACCAGCTCGGTGACCTGCCCGGTCTCCACGTCGGTCACGGTGAGCGTGTACTCCGCGGTGAACTGGTCGTCCCCCGCCTGCGGCAGGCGCAGCACGGGACCGTCCTCGGTCTGGCGCACGCTCGGCGGCTCCTCACCCCACTCAGGCGCCACCGCATTGCGGTTCGCCTGAGTGTAGGTGAACCGCGCCTTCGTCTCCGCGGGGGTCGCGCCGCGCGCGATCACCCAGCTCGGTCCGGCGAGCGAGCCGGAGGACGCGAACGGCGGGTTCTCCTGGAAGGCCCACGCCCCGTCGTCCGTGTACGTCCGCCCGGGGTCCGCCGCGTAGTTGATCCGGTCGATCTCGATCCGATCGCCGTACACGTCGACCACCACGGACTGCGCGGTCGGGATGGTGGCGTCGCGCGCGAGCCCGGGCCCGAAGATCTGGAACTTCCCGTCGTTCTCGCCGTAGGACATGGACCCCTCGTTCACGGAGGTGAAGTCCTGCTGGTGGATCGAGCGCTCGTCGGTGATGTTCAGGTGCGAGTGGCCCGAGAAGTAGACGACCTGCGGGAAGTCGCTGAGGCTCGACTTCAGGCCGCCGTTCGACGCCTGCGCCCCGTCCCACACCGTCGCGGGGATCGGGCGGTGCCCGAAGACGAAGACGGGCAGGCCCTCCGTGGCCGGGTCGGCGCTCAGCGCCGCGAGCCTGCCGTACAGCCACTCCGCCTGCGTCGCGTTCCAGGCCTCCGTGTTGACGACGAACGCGGGGAACTCGCCGATGGTCGACTCGTAGTACCCCGTCGTGCCGGGGAACCAGTCGTCCGGATACTGCTCGGCCATGCGCGTCACGTAGTCGTCGTGGTTGCCGAACGACAGCATCACCTGCGTGTCCGTCATCCCGGTGCGCGCGAGGTTCCGCTCGAGCATCGCGCGGGGGAACTGGTGGTCCGCCGCCGAGTTAAAGAAGTTGTCGTTGATCTGGTCGCCGTTCGAGATGAGCGCGTCCGGCCGCGGCGCGATCCGCCGCAGCGTGTCGAAGTACCCGTCCCACTTCGCCATCGCGGGGCCCGTCCCCGTGGAGAGGTGGATGTCGCTCATCACGGCGAACTGGGCGAGCGGCTCCTCCGCTGTCTTGACAAGAATCCCGCGGATCAGCGGGAGGCTCTCGGCGCGGTCGGTGAACGCCACCGCGGTGAGGTTCGCGGTCCGCTCGACCAGGATCGGGCCCGTCGCGAGCGCGCTGCTGCGCGTCGGGTGCGTGCCGTCGAGCGTGTAGCGGATCTCGGTCCCCTCGGCGGCGGCCAGCGTCACGGCCTGCGGGCCGACGTAGCGGCCGCTCTCGTGGCTCGCGGTGGGCGGCGCGAGCTCGGTCCGCGGGGCGGCGTGGGCCGCGACGGCGGGCGGGAGTACCGCCTGCGCGCCGAGCAGTGCGACGCCGCCCAGCGCGAGCGCGACGATCCTTCTCTTGGACATGGATTCCTCTCCTCCGGTGCCCGAGATAGGCACGCCTCAGCCCAAGTTGTCGATACAGGATGACGGCGCTTTGGCGGCGGCGTGAAAGCTGCATGAACTCCGCTTCACTCCGGATTCACTCGTCGGCTCGCGCGCATTCCCCGAGGGACCGCTGCACGGCCTAGACTGGTGCGCGTGACCACCAACTCTCGTCTGTCAAAGAAGCTCGCCGCCATCGCCGAGTCTGCCACGCTCAAGGTCGACGCCAAGGCGAAGGCACTCCAGGCCGAGGGCCGCCCCGTCATCAGCTACGCCGCGGGCGAGCCTGATTTCGCGACCCCCTCGCACATCGTCGACGCGGCGCGCGCCGCCCTCGACGATCCCAAGAATTTCCGCTACACCGCGGCGGCCGGTCTGCCCGAGCTGAAGCAGGCCATCGCCGCAAAGACCGCGCGCGATTCGGGCTGGGCGATCGATCCCTCGCAGGTGATCGTCACGAACGGCGGCAAGCAGGCCGTCTACCAGGCCTTCCAGGCGCTCCTCGATCCGGGCGACGAAGTGCTGCTCCCCGCCCCCTACTGGACCACGTACCCCGAGGCAATCCAGCTCGCGGACGGCGTGCCCGTCGAGGTCTTCGCCGGCTCCGAGCAGGGCTACAAGGTGACCGTCGAGCAGCTCGAGGCCGCCCGCACCGAGCGCACGAAGGTGCTGCTCTTCGTTTCGCCCTCGAACCCGACGGGCGCGGTGTACACCCCGGAGGAGACGCAGGCGATCGGCGATTGGGCCGAAGCCAACGGCCTGTGGGTCATCGCCGACGAGATCTACCAGAACCTCACCTACGACGGGGTCCGCGCGGTCTCGATCGTCGAGGCGACCCCCGCCCTGCAGGATCGTGCGATCCTCGTGAACGGCGTGGCCAAGACGTACGCGATGACCGGCTGGCGCCTCGGCTGGATGCTCGGCCCCGCCGACGTCATCAAGGGTGCCGCCAACCTCCAGTCGCACCTCACCTCGAACATCAACAACATCGCGCAGCGCGCGGCCATCGCGGCGCTCACGGGCCCGCAGGAGCCGATCGAGGAGATGCGTCTCGCGTTCGATCGCCGCCGCAAGCTCATCGTCGGCGAGCTGAACAAGGTTCCCGGCTTCGTGTGCCCCACCCCCGAGGGCGCCTTCTACGCGTACGTCGACGTCACCGCGGCGCTCGGCAAGCCCGTCCGCGGCGTGACCCCGACCACCTCGCTCGAGCTCGCGGACCTGATCCTCGAGCACGCGGAGGTCGCGGCGGTCCCCGGCGAGGCGTTCGGCCCCTCCGGCTACCTGCGCTTCAGCTACGCGCTCGGCGACGACGCGATCCTCGAGGGCGTGCAGCGGATCCAGGCGCTGCTCTCCGAGTAGGCGCGCGGCTCAGCACGACGACAGCGGCGGCGGTTCCCTCCCGGGAGCCGCCGCCGCTGTCATTCGCTCAGAAGGCGACGAGCACCTGGTCGAGCACGAGCTCGACGGGCTGGTCCTTCCGGAAGAGCAACCAGTCGAGGCAGGCGCCCGCGAGCGCGCCGAAGAACGCGGCGCCCGCAGTCTCGGTGGTCTCCGCCGCAGCGGGATCGCCGTTCGCCTCGCGCGCGGCGCGCAGCACGTCGCGGAATCGCACGGTGACCGAGCCCCGGGCGAGCGTCATGGTGTCGGCCCAGGGGCGATCCGTGCGGAACACCTCGGAGGCCATGAGCTTCGCGAGATCGAGATTGCTGCGCAGCGTCTCGAGCGTCGCCGCGGCGACGGCGCGCGGCGCCTCGGCCGCGGGGACAGAGTCCCGCGCCTCGTCGATCGCGGCGGCGAGACGGGCGAAGCCGTCGCGGATCACCTCTTCGAAGATCGCGTCCTTCGAGGCGAAGTTGTAGTACAGGCTGCCCTTCGCGACGCCCGCGGCCTCCGCGATCTGATCCATGGATGCACCGCTGATCCCGTGCTGCGCGGCGACGCGGACCGCGGCCTCGGTGATGAGCAGTTTGGTGTTGACGCGGGCCATACCTCCATCTTCCCCTACTCGGGCCCTGCGTGCCCCCACGAGGGCGCGATCACCTCGCCCGTGGCGCGGCCGCCGTCGCCCAGCAGCCAGCCGACGCGCTTCACGATGCGTAGCGCGATCGCGCTCTCGCGGATCACCAGCCCGGGCACGGCGCCCACGAGCGCTTCCTCCACGCGCGGCACCTCGGCGACGGAGCGGAGCCAGACCGCGATGAGGATGTTCGTGCGGCCCGTCGTCGAGGCGCAGAGCCGCACCCCGGGGATCTGGGCCACGCGGCGAGCGAGCTCCTCGTGCTCGGTCGCCGGGACTGAGGCGAACCACTGCGCGGTCACGGGGGTGCCGGTGACGCCCTGGGCGAGCTCGCAGCGGAAGTGGATGAGCCCGTGCTCGATCGCCGCGCGGATCTGACGGCGCACCGTCGGCTCGCTCATGCCGAGGCCACGCGCGATGTCGGCGGCCGAGGCGCGGCCGTCGAGCGCGAGCGCGCGCAGCACGGCGCGGCTCACTCGCGGGGGCGTGCCGTCCGGGCGGGGTCGCGGGTGCAGCTGCGCGACGCGGCGCGCCTGCTCAGCGCTGAGCGCGCGCATGGACCAGCTGTCCGCGATCACGTGCATCCGGGTGCTGAACGCGGTCTCCATGTGCTCGACCCCGGGCACCGCCGCGATCTGGGCGAGCGTGTGCTCGGTGAGCTGCGCGAGCGACGCGGCCGAGACAGTGAGGAGCAGGTCGCGGTGCCGCGCGGAGATGTCGAGGGAGACGACGTCGGGGATCGCCGAGAGCTCGCGGATCACGGCCTCGCGCTCGGACATGGCGCAGAGCACCTCGATGAACGCGGTCACGGGGCAGAGCCGCGTGGCGAGCGGGTGGGCCGCGATCCAGGCGATCCCCGCCTCGCTCAGACGTCGCCAGCGGGCCGCGAGCGTCGTGCTGTGCACACCGAGGATCGGGGCCAGGCTCGTCCACGAGGCACGGGGCGCGAGTTGCAGCGCGTGCACGAGCCGCAGGTCCTCGTCGTCGAGGAGGGAGGGATCATGGAGATGATCGATTCCTGTAATTTCCCGCATTCCTTGATTGAAACCTGCTTTTTCTGCGGGCGCAAGTGTCGAACGATCAGACTGACTGCGATGCGGCTGCGTACCGAGCGGCCGCCGCCCTGCTGCAATGGAGCACGAATGACCCACGTTGATCAGGCCGCCCTTGTCCGGCTGCGCCGTGAGCTGCACGCCGAGCCCGAGATCGGCCTCGCGCTGCCGCGCACCCAGCGCCGCCTGCTCGATGAGATCGCGGACCTCCCCCTCGAGGTCTCCCTCGGCGCGGCGAGCTCTTCGATCACCGCCGTGCTCCGCGGCACGCACCCCGAGCGGCCGGCGCAGGCGCCCGCCGTGCTCCTCCGCGCGGACATGGACGCGCTCCCCGTGAGCGAGGACCCCGCGGCGGATCCCCGCTCGGCCGTGCCCGGTGCGATGCACGCCTGCGGCCACGACCTCCACATGGCGATGCTCGTCGGCGCGGTCCGGGAGCTGAGCGCTCGGCGCGACGAGCTGCGCGGCGACGTCGTGCTCATGTTCCAGCCCGGCGAGGAGGGCTGGGGTGGCGCCCGCCTGATGCTCGACGAGGGGGTCCTCGACGCCGCGGGTCCCCGCGTCGGAGCCGCCTTCGCCCTGCACGTGTTCACCGGCGACCCGCGCCCCGCTCGTTTCGGCGTCCGCTCCGGCACCGCGATGGCCGCGGCCGCGGCGCTCAGCGTCCGCGTCGTCGGGCGGGGCGGCCACGGCTCCGCCCCGCAGCTGGCGAGCGACCCTGTGCCGACGGCCGCCGAGACGATCCTGGCGCTCCAGAGCGCCACGACGCGCCGCTTCGACGCGCTCGACCCCGTCGTCGTCACGATCGGCGAGGTGCACGCCGGCACGGCACGGAACATCATCCCGGACAGCGCGGAGCTCCACGCGACCGTGCGCAGCTTCTCGCACGCCGGCCAGGCCCGCGCGGCCGAGGTGCTCCCCGCCGTCGCACGCGGCGTGGCCGCCGCGCACGGGCAGGAGGCCGAGGTCGAGTTCCGCACCGAGTTCCCGCCGCTCGTGAACGATGCGGAGAACACGGCGACCGCGATCGCCGCAGCCCGCGCCCGCTTCGGCGCCGACGCGATCGAGGAGCTGCCCCACCCGAAGACCGCCTCGGAGGACTTCGCCGAGGTGCTCGCCGAGGTGCCCGGCGTCTTCGTCTTCGTCGATGCGACCCCCGCTGCGGGGAGCGGCTACAACCACTCCCCGCAGGCCGCGTACGACGACGCCGTGCTCGGCGACGGCGCCGCGCTCGCGGCGGAGTTCGCGCTCCGCCGCCTCGCCGAGCTGAGCGGCGCCGACGGCGCGCCCACCCACCCGCTCACGCGCAACGACCGCGCGTGACCTCACCGAAGGACACCATGACCACCACGACATCCGCGCCGCGGGTCGCACCGCAGCGATCCCAATTCCGCACCGTCTTCGCCACGAGCTTCGGCAACGCGCTCGAGTGGTTCGACTGGCAGATCTACGCCACGTTCGCACCGTTCATCGCCGCGCAGCTCTTCGACGCGGAGAACCCGATCTCCTCGCTCCTGCAGACCTTCGCGATCTTCGCGGTCGGCTTCCTCGCGCGCCCCCTCGGCGGGCTGCTGTTCGGCCTGATCTCGGACCGCTCGGGCCGGAAGACCTCGCTCATCCTCGCGGTCGGCGCCGCCTCGCTCGGTAGCCTCCTCATCGGCCTCATCCCGACGCACGCCGCGATCGGCGCCTGGTCGGCCGCGCTGCTCCTGCTCGCCCGGCTCGTGCAGGGCCTCGCGCACGGCGGCGAGATGCCCGCGGCGCAGACCTACCTCTCCGAGATCGCCGCACCGCGCAAGCGCGGTCTCTGGTCCTCGCTGATTTACGTCTCCGGAACGACGGGCATCCTCTGCGCCACGCTCTTCGGCGCCGTGCTCACGGGCGTGATGAGCCCCGAGGCGATGCAGGCGTGGGGCTGGCGCGTGCCGTTCATCGTCGCGGCCGCGATGGGGCTCTTCGTCCTCGTCATGCGGATCGGCATGCACGAGACCGAGTCCTTCGAGACCGGCCGCGTGCAGACCCTCACCGCGACGCGCCCCGAGCCGCTCCTCCCGCCGCGGCGGGCGGCGCTGCTCGTGATCCTCCTCACCCTGGGCGCGACCGTCTCCTTCTACGTCTGGGGCGTCACCGCGCCCGCCGTGGCCACCGCGACGCTCGGCATGGATCCGAGCGCCGCGCTCTGGGCCGGCGCCGGCGGCATCATCGTCTTCATCGCCGTGCTGCCGCTCTGGGGCAGGCTCTCCGACCGGATCGGCCGGAAGCGGGTGCTCGCGATCAGCCTGCTCGGAACGGCCGCGCTGTACTTCCCGATGCAGGGGCTCATGTCGGCGGAGCCGTGGACGCTGTTCGTCTCGACGGCCGTCGTGCTCGTCTTCCTCGCCGGCACCATGTCGATCCTGCCTGCCGTGTTCGCGGAGCTCTTCCCCACGCACATCCGCACCGTCGGCACCGCCGTGCCCTACAGCATCGCGGTCGCCCTCTTCGGCGGGACGGCGCCCTATCTGCAGACCTGGTTCGGCGCGGAGCTCGGGCAGCCGTGGCTGTTCTCGCTCTACAGCGTCGTCCTGCTCCTCATCTCCGCGGCGACCGCCATCTTCCTGCTCCCCGAGACGAAGGGGCGCGAGCTCTAGGCTGACCGCACCCACGCAACGCGGGCGGCGCCCCGGACGAGGAGTCCGGGGCGCCGCCCGCGTCGTGTCGAGCTCGCAGTCAGATCGCGAGGCTCGGGTGGAGCCGGGAGATGGTCCAGACCTTCTGCCGCCGCGCGGCGATCGCGCTGATGGCGAGGGAGACGACGAACACCGCGGCCATCACCGCGAGCGCCGCCCAGAAGCGCCCGTCGATGCCCCCGCCGATCAGCTGCCGCAGCCCGTCGACCACGTAGGAGGCCGGCATGAACGGGTGCAGGATCTGGAAGAACTTCGGCGTGGTCTCGACGGGGTACGTGCCGCCCGAGGAGGAGAGCTGCAGCATGAGGAGCACGAGGCTCACCACGCGGCCCGCGGCCGTTCCCAGCACGGCGATGAACATCTGCTGCAGCGCGAGGAACGCGAGGGTGACGAGCAGCATGAACGCCGCCATCCCCACCCAGTGCGCGGGCTGCATGCCGATGCCGTAGACCAGCACGAGCATCATGATGACCACCTGGCCGAGCCCGATGAGGGCCGCCGGCCAGAAGCCTGCGAGCACGGAGCGGAGGCCCGAGACGTTCGAGGCGAGCGGGCGCCGCGGCAGCGGGCGCAGGATCAGCCAGGTGATGAGCGCCCCGACGAAGGAGGCGAGCGCGATGAAGAAGGGGGCGAAGCCCTCGCCGAAGCCCTGCACCGCGTTCTCGGTCGACTCGTCGAGCGCGACGGGCTTGGCCATCGTCTCGGCGATCTTCACGGTCTGCCCGTCGCTGAACTCGGGGGCCTCCGCCGCGCCCTCGGCGAGGGCGTCCGCGAAGGTGCCCGATCCCTCGGTGACCCGCTTCGCGCCCGTCGCAAGCTCGCCCGACTTCGAGCTCGCCTCCTGTGCGCCGTCGTTCAGCTGCGTCGCGCCCGCGGCGAGCTGTCCGGCACCGTCCGCGAGGCGGTTCGCGCCGTCCGCGGCCTGCGCGACGCCCGCGGCGAGCTCGGAGCTCCCGGTCGCGGCGGTCTGCGTGCCGTCGGCGAGCGTGCCGAGGCCCGCGGCCAGCTGTCCGCCGCCGTCGCGCGCGACGGCCGACTTCTCGGCGAGCGTGCCCGCGCCGGAGGAGATGAGCGCGGTGCTGTCGCGCAGCGTCACCGTCTTGTCGGCGAGCGTGTGCGCACCGCCCGCGAGCTCGCCGCTCTTCCCAGCGAGGGTCTGCGCCCCGGTGTCCGCTCCCGCGATGCCGGCCGAGAGCTGGCCCGCCCCCTCGGCGAGCTGCCCGGCGCCGGCCGACACCTGCTGCGCCGCGGCGGAGACCGCCGCGAGCGAGGTGCCGTTCTGCGCGAGCGCCGCTTCGAGGTCTGCGATCGTGGCGTCCGGGTGCGCCGCGGCGAAGCCTGCGATGGCGCCGAGGCCACCCGAGACCTGGGCCGAGCCGGAGGCGAGCGCCCCGGCGTTCTCGGCGAGGCTCGCTGCGCCCTGAGACGCGGTGGCCGTGCCCGCCGCGAGCTGGCCCGCGCCGGCCGCGAGCGCGTCAGCGCCAGCGGCGAGGTCACCCGCACCGCTGCTCAGCGCGACCGTTCCATCGCTCAGCTGTTCGAGGCTCGCGGAGAGCTCGCCCGCGCCGGCGCTGAGCTGTCCCAGGCCGGCGCTCAGCTGGCCGGACTTCTCCGCGGCTTCCCCGGCGCCCGCGGCGAGCGCCGCGTTGCCGTCGGCGAGCGCGGCGCTGCCGGTGCGCGCGGTACCGAGTCCGCCGGCCAGCTGCTGCGTCCCGCTCACGAGCTCGGGCGACTTCTCGACGATCTGCGCCGTCCCGTCGGCCAGCTCGCCAAGCCCGGCGCTCAGCTTCTGCGTGCCCTCGGAGACCTGCTTCGTGCCCGATTCGAGGGTGGCTGCGGCGTCCGCGGCATCGCGCGTGCCGTCGCTCAGCTTCTCGACGCCGACGAGCACCTGCTCGGCCGCGGTCCGCGTGGTCGTCTCGGCGACCGCGTCGCGGAGCTGCACCATGGCCTGCTTCCCGAGGGTCGAGGCGAGGAAGGAGTTGTTGTCGTTGTACTGCACCTCGAGGGTGCCCGCGCGCGGGTCGTCCTGCAGCCCCGCGAGCGTCCTCGAGAAGTCGCTCGGGATCGTGACCGAGAAGTACACGTCGCCGTCGGCAACGGCGGTCGCGGCGTCCTCCGCCCCGAGCGGCTTCCAGTCGAGATCCTTCCCGGCCTGCAGCTCGTCGAGCACGTCGTCTCCCGCGGTGAGCAGCTCGCCGTCCGGCTTCTCGGCAGGCTCGTCGAGGTTCACGACCGCGACGGGCAGGTGGTTCATGTTGTCGGTCGGCGCCCAGAACGCCCAGAGGTAGAGGGCGCCGTAGATGAGCGGGATGACCAGGAGGACGGCCAGGGAGATCTTCGGCAGCATCCCCCGGCGGAATCGTTGCAGCTCGGTGCCGCGGGTGAACAGTGACATGGTTCGGTCTTCGTTCTCTTCGTGTGTGTCGGTGAGGCTTAGAGGGCGATCACGGCGGGATCGAGGGCCGCGAAGCGCTCGATGTCGCCGGGGTCGCTCGTTGCGAGCACGCTCCGGATGCCGCGCTCGGCGAGGGCGAGGAGCCGCTCGGCGACGAGGTCGCGGTCCGCGGGATCGCGGAGCGCGTCGAAGTCGTCGAGCACGAGCAGCTCGGGCTCCTCGAGGAGGGCGAGGCCGATCCGGAGCAGCTGCTCCGAGGCAGTGTCGAGGTCGCGGACGAGCGTGCCGATGGGCGGCAGCTGGAGCGCCCCGAAGGCGGGCTCGAGCAGGTCCTCGGCGAGGTCCTGCGTGATCCGCGGCACGCGCCGGTACCAGGGCAGCGCCCACGAGAGCCGCTCCCGGAGGATGTCGCCGACGGTCACGGCGGGCTCGAGCGCGTCGATCGCCTCGAAGCCGGCGATCCCGGAGCGGCGCCGGATCTCAGCGAGCCGCTCGGAGCCGAGCGTCTCGACGCGCCCCTCGTGGAGGCGCATGCGCCCGGACAGGCTGAGGAGCAGGGAGGTGCGGCCGCTGCCGCGCACGCCGAGGATCACGGTGATGGGCCGATCGCTCGACGCGGTGAGCGGCCCGAACACCGGCCCGTGCTCGCCCTTCACCAGGGCGTCGCGGAGCACCACGACGGGCGGGCGGCTCGCGCCGGGGGCGCCGATCGCTGAGGTGGGGGCGGCGTGCTGTGTGGTCACGGTCTTCCTTCGCATTTCTAAACTGACTAGTCAGTCTAAATCGAGAAATGGGAATCGTCAACTCGGGAATAGATCCCGGCGGCCCGTGTTACATTTACATGCAAGCGCATATAACTGGAGGCAGGCATCATGGAATTTGGGATCTTCTCGGTCAGCGACGTCACCCGCGACCCCGTCAGCGGCACGACGCCGAGCGAGGCAGAGCGCATCGACGGCCTCGCCCAGATCGCCGTCCACGCCGAAGCGGTCGGCTTCGACGTCTTCGCGGTGGGCGAGCACCACAACCCGCCGTTCTTCTCCTCGAGCCCCACCACCTTCCTCGCGTACATCGCTGCGCAGACGACAACACTGAAGCTCTCGACGAGCACGACGCTCATCACCACGAACGACCCCGTGCGCATCGCCGAGGAGTACGCGATGCTGCAGCACCTCGCGAAGGGCCGCATGGACCTCATGCTCGGCCGCGGCAACACCGCGCCCGTGTACCCCTGGTTCGGCAAGGACATCCGTTCGGCGCTCCCCCTCGCGCTCGAGAACTACAACCTGCTCCACCGCCTCTGGCGCGAGGACGTGGTTGACTTCGAGGGCAACTTCCGCACCCCGCTGCAGGGCTTCACGTCGACGCCCCGCCCCCTCGACGACGTGCCCCCCTTCGTGTGGCACGGCTCGATCCGCACCCCCGAGATCGCCGAGCAGGCCGCCTACTACGGCGACGGCTTCTTCGCGAACCACCTCTTCGCCCCGTCGGAGCACTTCCTCCGCCTCGTGCGCTTCTACCGGGAGCGCTTCGAGCACTACGGCCACGGCACGCAGAAGCAGGCGATCGTCGGCCTCGGCGGCCAGGCCTTCGTCGCGAAGAATTCGCAGGACGCCGCGGCGCAGTTCCGCCCCTACTTCAACGAGGCCCCCGTGTACGGCCACGGCCCGAGCATGGAGGACTTCACGCAGCAGACCCCGCTCACGGTCGGTAGCCCGCAGGAGATCATCGACAAGACGCTCTCCTTCCGCGAGACGTTCGGCGACTACCAGCGCCAGATGTTCCTCGTCGACCACGCCGGCCTGCCGCTCAAGACCGTGCTCGAGCAGCTCGATCTGCTCGGCTCGGAGGTGCTCCCCGTGCTCCGCGCCGAGACGGCCGCCCGCCGGGATCCCGAGGTGCCCGAGTCGCCGAGCCACGAGAGCCTCGTGCGCGCGAAGTACGGCGACGCCGAGCCCCGTCAGCCCCGGCCCAACGCGAACCGCGGCGACAACGTCACGGGCGGCTCGCCCTACCAGGACTCGGCCGCGAAGCCCGGCTCTGCCTTCGGCCTCTAGGCTGGGGGCCGCCGCCCAGGCCCGACCCGCCACTCCCACTCACCCCATCACGAAAGAGCAGCCCGATGAGCACCGCACCCCGCGCAGACATCCGACTCAGCAATGAGACCTGGGAGGCACTGATGACGGCGCACGCCACGCTCATGGGCCGCTTCGGGGCCGAGAGCATCTGGGAGGAGGCGAGTGTCCGCGAGTACGACGTGCTCTACACGCTCGCGAAGCACGGTGAGCCGATGCGGATCTGCGAGATTCAGAGCAACGTGCTGCTGAGCCAGCCCGCGCTCTCGCGCATGATCGATCGGCTCACCGGCCGGGGGCTCCTCGCGCGCGCCGCCGACGAGCAGGACGGCCGCGCCGTGCGGGTCTCCCTCACCGCGGACGGTGCTCGCGTGCAGCGCGAGATCGGCCGCGCCCACGCGAAGAGCGTCGCCCGCGAGGTGGGCGCCCGACTCACCCCGGACGAGATGCACGAGCTCGCGCGCCTCACGCGCAAGCTCGTCGCCCCGCCGGCCGCCTGACCGCGGCACCACACCCCCACAGACCCGAAAGGAACGCACGACCATGAACGCCCCCTTCGACGGCGGAACCCCCGCCGCCCGCACCGCGTCGATCGCGATCGTCAGCGCCGGCACGAGCGACCCGTCCACCACGACGATGCTCGCGCGCCGCGTCGCCGACAAGGCCGCAGCGCTCGCCGAGCGGCAGGGGATCGCCGTGCAGATCCGCATGGTCGACCTGCGTGTCCTCGCGGCCGACGTCACCACGGCGATGGTCTCCCAGCACATCTCGCCCGCCCTCCAGGAGGCGAGCGACATCATGCGCGACGCCGACGCGATCATCGCGTCGACCCCCGTCTACAAGGCCGGGGCGAGCGGGCTGTTCACGAGCTTCTTCCAGGTGCTCGACAACGACCTGCTGATCGGCACGCCGGTCGTGCTCGCGGCGACCGCGGGCAGCGCGCGCCACGCCCTCGTGGTCGACGACCAGATGCGCGGCCTGTTCGCCTACCTGCGCACGGTGACCGTGCCCACCGCGCTCTTCGCCGCTCCCGACGACTGGAACCACAGTGATTTCGGCACCCGGATCGAGCGCGCCGCAGCCGAGCTCGTCGCCCTCGTGGCCGGGGGCTTCCGCACCGCCGTCCGCGAGGAGACGTGGAACGCGTACCAGCACTCCTACGGCAGCGCCGGCGGCACCGAGCTCGGGATCACCCTCGACTCGGATCTGATGCGGCTCGCCACGGGCGGACGGTAGCGGGGCCCGATCTACCCGAGCGGGCGCAGCCGGAGACCCTGCATGCCCCCGTCCACCGCGATGGCCGCGCCGGTCGTGGAGCCCGCGAGCGGACTCGCGAGGTAGACGATCGCCTCGGCCACTTCCTCCGGCGCGACGAGCCGCCCGTGCGGCTGCCGCCGCTCGAGCGCGGCGCGCTCGGCAACGGGATCCGCCGCCGAGCCGAGCAGCCGCTGCACCCAGGGGGTGTCCGCGGTCCCCGGGTTCACACAGTTCACCCGGATCCCCTCGCGCAGGTGGTCGGCCGCCATCTGCAGCGACAGGGCCTGCACCGCCCCCTTCGTCGCGCCGTACAGCGCGCGGTCCGGCAGCCCGGCAGTCGCCGCGATCGACCCCACGTTGACGATCGCGGCGGCGGGCGACTCGCGCAGCCAGGGCAGTGCCGCACGCGAGACGCGCACGAGCCCGAGCACGTTGATGTCGTAGACGCGATGCCACTCGGCGTCGTCGTTCGTCTCGATCGTGCCCTGCGCACCGGCGCCGGCATTGTTGATCACGATATCGATCCGCCCGAAGCGCTCGGCGACCGCGGCGATTCCTGCGCGGACGCTCGCGTCGTCGCCGATGTCCACCGCGCAGCCCAGCACGGGCTCCGCGACCGCATCGATGCGGAGGTCGAACACGGCAACGCTCGCCCCCGCGTCGACAAGTCGGCGCACCACGGCTGCTCCGATGCCCGATCCGCCGCCCGTGACGATCGCGACGAGGCCCGCGAAGGGCAGACCCTGGCCGCTCACGATGCGGCCCCGTTCGCCTCGGCAGCGTCCGCACGGTCGGCGTCAGCACGGTCGGCGTCCGCGGTGGTCCCGCCGTAGGCGACGCAGCGCTGGCGCTGCGAGCCCAGCCCCGCGATCTCGAGGTCGATCACGTCGCCCGCGCGGAGGTACGGGAAGTTGCCCGAGAGCGCGACGCCCTGCGGCGTGCCCGTGAGGACGAGATCTCCCGGCTCGAGGACGAGGTACTGGCTCAGATCGTGCACGATCGTCGCGACGTCGAAGATCATGTCCGCCGTGCTCGAGTCCTGCCGGGGCTCGCCGTTCACGAAGCTGCGCAGTCGGAGGGCTCCGGGGTCGACCGCGTCGGCCGGCACCAGCCAGGGACCGGTCGGAGAGAACCCGGGGCCGGACTTACCCTTGCCCCACTGTCCGCCCGACTCCTCGATCTGCCAGCTGCGCTCGGAGAGGTCGTTCACGAGCACGTAGCCCGCGATGTGCGCGGCGGCCGCCGCGCGATCCGGGAGGTAGCTCGCACGTTTCCCGATGACGATCCCGAGCTCCACCTCCCAGTCCGTCTTCTCGCTGCCGGGCGGGATCGTGACGTCGTCGTATGGCCCGACCACCGTGTTCGGCGTCTTCTGGAACATCACGATGCGCTCGGGCGGGGCCGAGCCCGATTCTGCGGCGTGCGCCGCGTAGTTCATGCCAACGCAGATCACGGCGCTCGGGCGGGCGATCGGGGCGCCGACGCGCAGCGCGTCCGCGTCCGCGAGCACGGGGAGCTCACCCGCCGCGTGGGCCGCCGCCGCCGCCGCGAGGCCGCCCGCCTCCAGGAACGCTCCGGTGATCGCCGGGGTGAGCCCCCGGAGGTCGTAGCTGGCCTCGTCGTCCACGAGGACCGGGATCTCGGCGCCGACCGGGCCGAGGTGTGCAAACTTCATCGTTCTCTCTCCTTCAATCGTTCAGTGAGCGTGCTCATGCGGTGAGCGGACCGGCAGGGACGCTGCCGGTCTCGGGTCGGGCCGACGGCCGCGCGACTCAGCGCGCCGCCGCCGATTCCCGGCGCTCGGCGCGTGCGCGGTCGATCCGCTGCTGGCCCTGGATGTGTTCGCGGATGCCCCAGGTCCAAGGGGCAAGCTCGTCCATGCGGCGCACCGTGTTGAGCAGTGTGCCGAGCTGCGGGCTCGAGATGCGCACCCGGTCGCCGTAGGCGTGGGTGAAGCCGAGCCCCGCTTCGCCACGGTCCTCCGTCGGTGCGAAGAGCGTGCCCGTGAACAGCACGAAGCCGTCGGGGTACTGGTGGTGCTCCCCGTGCGTCGCAGCGACGAGCTCCTCGAAGGGCCGGCTGATCCGCCCGACCGAGTTCACCCCGGTCATGACGTATCCGTCCGCCCCCTCGACGCGGAGCGAGATCTCCTCGTCCCGGACCGATTCCAGCGTAAAGTGCGCGTCGAAGAGCCGCACGAACGGCCCGATCGCGCTCGAGGCGTTGTTGTCCTTGGCCTTCCCGAGCAGCAGCGCGCTGCGCCCCTCGACGTCACGCAGATTCACGTCGTTGCCGAGGGTCGCGCCGCGGATCTCGCCGCGCGAGTCGACCACGAGCACGAGCTCCGGCTCCGGGTTGTTCCAGGAGGAGAACTCGGGCACCCCGACCGCGGCGCCGTAGCCGACGGAGGCGAGAACCGGCGCCTTGGAGAACACCTCGGGGTCCGGTCCGATCCCCACCTCGAGGTAGGCCGACCAGATGCCCTGCTCCGTGAGCACCGCCTTCGCCTCGGCCGCGGCGGGGGACCCCGGCTGGAGCTCGGCGAGGCTGCCGCCGATCGCGGAGGTGACGCGCTCGCGCATCTCCGCCGCACGATCCGGGTTCCCGGCGCAGCGCTCCTCGATCAGCCGCTCGATCATCGAGTCGACGAAGGTGACGCCGCACGCCTTCACGACCTGCAGATCGACGGGGGCGAGCAGGTGCGGTGCGTGCGGCCCGGCGTCGTCGGTGCTCGTGGCGACCACGGCGTCAAGGTCCCAGCTCAGCGCTTCGGGGTCGGCCACAGCAGCGCGCACGAGCTCCCGGGCGTCCGGGCGGTCGATGAGCGTGGCGAGCGAGTCCACCCGCTCGCTCAGATCGACGAGCCGCGCCCCGTGCACCGCGACGACGCGGGCGGCGCGCACCTCCGGATCCCAGATCCGGCCGATGAGCGTCGCCCGTTCGGCGTCGTCCGGGAGCAGCGCGGCTGCGGGAGCGTGTGCGTTCATGTGTGTTCTCCTTCCGTGCGCGGGCGGCCGATGCCGACCCGCGCGGTTACCGTTCGACCGGGTCGCCCCCGCCGCGCAGCTGGCGCAGCTGGTCGCGATTCGGCATGGCCTCCCAGTCGCCGGTGCGCAGGCAGGCTGCGGCACCGCTCGCGCTGGCCGCGGCCATGCGCTCCGCGAGCGAGGCGCCGCGCATGCGCGCCGTCAGGTAGGCGCCAACGAAGGCGTCGCCCGCCCCGACCGTGTCGACGGCGCGCACGGGCACCGCCGGCTCGACGTGCACGGCGCCGTCGACGAGCGCGTAGGCGCCGCGCTCTCCGCGCTTTACGATGACCTCGCGGGGCCCGAGCGCCGCGAGCCGGGCGGCGAGTTCGGGAACCGTCCCCCGCCCCACGAGGATCTCGGCTTCGTCCTCGCCGGCGAAGACGATGTCCGCGGCGGCCGCGAGCGCGCGATAGCTCGCCGCCGCATCCGCGGCGTCCCAGAGCTTGCTCCGGTGGTTGACGTCGAAGGACACGGCCGCATCCGCGGATCGCGCGGCGGCGACGGCCGCGCGCACCGTCTCGTGCGAACTGTCGCTCAGCCCGGCCGAGATCCCCGTGACATGCAGCACGCTCGCCGCTGCGAGGAGTGCTCCGGGAAGATCCGCCGGAGTGATCCCGCTGCCCGCGGCGCCGTGACGAAGGTAGCTCACCCGGGTGGCGCCCGCTCCGGTGCGCTCCTTGAGCATCATCGCGGTGAAGCGACTCGGGTCGCGCACGGCGTGCACCTCGACGCCCTCGCCGCGGAGCGTGCGCACGATGCGATCGCCGAACGGGTCCTCGCCGATCCGGCCGACCCAGGCGACGCGCGCCCCCTGCCGGCTCGCGCAGATCGCGACGTTCCCCTCCGCGCCGCCGAAGCTGATCTCCGCCTGCGTGCCGTAGGCGAGCCCGCCTGCGCCGACTCCGCTCACCAGGCCGAGGCACTCGCCGACCGTCACGAGGAGCGGCGCGCTCATCGCGCTGCCTCGTCGACGGTCGCGGCGGCGCGGCGCGCGGCGGCGGCGACGGCGGCCGCACCGCCCGCGAGCACGCGCTCCGAGGTGATCCAGCTGCCGCTCACGGCGGCGACCGCGGGGTGCGCGAGGTACTCCGCGAGCGTGTCCTGCGAGACCCCGCCGCTCGGCACGAAGCGCACGTCGGGGAACACGGCGTGGAAGGCGTCGAGGGCGGCGAGTCCCCCGAGGAGGTGCGCGGGGAACAGCTTCACGACGCGCACGCCGAGATCGACCGCGCGCATGATGTCGCTCGCCGAGGCCACCCCCGGGATGATCGGCAGGTCGAGCTCGGCCGCGCGGCGCACGACGTCCGCGGAGAGGCCGGGCGAGACGAGGAAGGCGGCCCCCGCCAAGGCGGCGGCGTCCGCCTGCGCCGCCGAGCGCACCGTCCCGGCGCCCACGAGGAGGCGTCCGTCGGCGGCAAGGCCGCGCACGGCGTCGAGCGCCGCCGGGTGCCGCAGGCCGATCTCGACGGCTCCGATGCCGCCGGCAGAGAGCCCCGTGCCAAGCGCGTCGACCTCGGCCGGCGTCTCCGGCACGGCGAGCGGGATGATCCGCTGCTCCGAGAGCGGTGTCATCGCGCGAGCCATCCGCCGTCGACGGGGAGGATCGTCCCCGAGACGTAGGCCGCGGCCGGGCTCGCGAGGAACACCGCGGCGCCGCCGAGATCGGCCGGCGTCCCCCAGCGGCCAGCCGGAATGCGCTCGAGGATGGCGCGCGAGCGCTCGGGGTCCTCCCGCAGCGCCTCGGTGTTGTCCGTGGCGATGTAGCCGGGCGCGATGCCGTTGACGGTGACGCCACGCCCCACCCACTCGTTACTCAGGGCGGCGACGAGGCCCGCCACCCCGGATTTCGCCGCGGTATAGCCCGGAACGTTGATGCCGCCCTGGAAGCTCAGCAGGCTCGCGGTAAAGATCACCCGGCCCGCGCCGCGCTCCAGCATGCCGCGGCCCACGATCTGGCTCAGCAGGAACTGCGCCGAGAGATTCACCTGGATCACTTCGTCCCACCACTCGACGGGGTGCTCCGCGGCGGGAGCGCGGCGGATCGTCCCGGCGTTGTTCACGAGGATGTCTGCTCCGGCCACCGTCTCGCCGAACTCGCGCACTGCGGTACGGTCCGTGAAGTCGACGGCGTGCCCGGTGAAGCTGCGGCCGAGCGCGCGCACCGCGTCGCCGACCGCACCGCCTCCCGATTCCTGCTGGCTCGACGCCGCGATGATGTCGGCGCCGGCCGCCGCGAGCGCTTCAGCGATGCCGCGCCCGATCCCGCGCCGCGCTCCGGTGACGACGGCAACGGTGCCGCTCAGATCAAAGGGGTTCATGTCAGTTCTCTCCTGTGGTGGTGTGCCGCTACTCGGCGACCGCGACGAGCAGCTTCATCGCATCTGCGCGCTCGAGGCGCTCAAAGGCCTGCTGCACGCGCTCGAGCGGGATGATCTCGGTGATGAGTGTGTCGACGGGCATCTCCCCCGCCGTGAGGAGGGCGGCGGCCCGCTCGAAGTCCGCTCGCTCGTACACGCGTGCGCCGAGGATCTCGAGTTCGCGCCAGAACATGCGGTGCAGGTTCATCGGCACGGGGTTCGGGTGGATGGCGACGATGACGATCCGGCCACGCACCCGGGCGAACTCGACGCTCTGGAGAGCCGTCGGTGCGACACCGGCCACTTCGAAGACGACGTCGGCCCCCGCTCCGCCGGTGCGCTCCTCGACGAGAGCGACGGGATCGAGCGCGAGCGGGTCGACGGCCTCGATGCCGAGCTCTGCGGATACCGCGCGCCGCTCAGCGTTGGGCTCGAAGAGCACGACGCGGGCGCCCGTCGCCTGGGCGACGAGGGCGATGAGCTGCCCGATGGGGCCGCCGCCGATGATCACCGCGAACTCCCCGGAGGCGAGTCGCGCGCGACGCACGTCGTGGCACGCGACGGCGAGCGGCTCGATGAGCGCGGCGTGCGCCAGCGAGAGCGACGGGTCGAGCGGGACGACCGCGTGCGCGGGCACGGTCCAGAGCTCCTGCAGCGCGCCGGGCGTCTCGATCCCGATGAAGTCGAGGTTCTGGCAGATGTGGGAGTGGCCAGCGCGGCAGGCCGGGCAATCGTTGCAGGGCGCGAGCGGCATCACCGTCACCGGCTGTCCGATCACGAGCCCAGTGACGCCGTCGCCGAGTGCGGCGACCGTGCCGCTCATCTCGTGTCCGATGGCCTGCGGGGCGGTCACCCGGGCATCCATGTGGCCGTGGAAGATGTGGAGATCGGTGCCGCAGATGCCGGCGTACGCGACCCTGATCTGCACCTCGCCCGCAGCGGGTGCCGCCGCTTCGATTTCCTCGACACGGAAGTCCCGTGCCCCCTGATAGCGCGCTGAACGCATGCGTGTTCTCCTTTGTGGTGCAGTGTCTGGTGTCTCACGGGAACCGGCCGCGGTTCCCGTCGTGCGGGGCGAGCCCCCGGTCGGGGCTCGGGCGCCCTCGGCGCTCAGGCGCCCGCCCGAGCCGCGGTGAGCTCGCTCCGGAGGCCCGAGCGGAGCGCGAGCAGATCGGTGGCCGCGGTGACGAACGTGAAGCCCTCGCGTGCGCGCCGGGCCGCCGTGCTGCCGTCGGCGCAGTGGATCCCGGCGATCTTGCCGCGGGTCTCCGCCGCGACGCGGATCCGCTCGATCGCCGCGTCGAGCGCGGGCAGGATCGCGTCCTCGAACGGTGCGCTCGCGCCGAGCGCGAGCGAGAGGTCGTACGGTCCGACGTAGACGCCGTCCACGCCCGGGACGTCGAGGATCGTCTCGACCTCCGCGAGCGCGGCGCGGGTCTCGATCATCACGAGCAGCGTCACGCCGCCATCGATGCGCGCGGGGCTACCCGTGGCGTGCTCCCCCGCCCGCGCCGGCCCCCAGGAGCGACCGCCCCCGGAGACCGGGTAGCGCGCTGCGCGGACCGCGGCTTCGGCGTCGGCGACGCTGTCGATGAGCGGGACGATGATCCCGCGCGCGCCCGCATCGAGCATGCGCCCGATCTCCTCGGCCCGGTTCGCGACGACACGCACGAACGGGGTGCCCCCGCCCGCGGTGATCGCGACGAGCGCGTCACGCGTCTCCGCGTAGCCGAGGAGGCCGTGCTGCCCGTCGATGCAGACGTAGTCAAACGCCTCTCGCGCGATCTGCTCCGCGGCGATCGCCGAGGGGAGCGCGATCCACGCGCCGAATCGGGGGGCCGTCGTCGTCATGTTCGTCCTCACTTCGTTGTGGTGGTGCGCGCCCGGAGCCGGGCGCTGGCGCTCCGCCCCGGGGCCGGAGCGGGAGGAGTTCGGTCGCTATAGGACCTGGCTCAGGAAGGTGCGGAGCCGATGCGTGCGGGGCCGGTCGAAGATCTCCTCGGGCGTGCCTTCCTCGACGACGACGCCCTTGTCCATGAAGACGACGCGATCGGCCACCGTGCGAGCGAAACCCATCTCGTGGGTCACGACGACCATCGTCATCCCCGATTCGGCGAGCGACGTCATGAGCGCGAGAACGCCCTTCACGAGCTCGGGATCGAGCGCGCTCGTTGCCTCGTCGAACAGCATCACCTCGGGCTCCATGGCGAGCGCGCGGGCGATCGCGACGCGCTGCTTCTGCCCGCCGGAGAGGCTCGCCGGGCGCGCGTCCGCGCGCTCCCGGAGCCCGACGTCGGCGAGACGCGCGAGCGCGAGCTCGGTGGCCTCGGCCTTCCCCATCCGCCGCACCTGGCGCAGCGGGAGCACGATGTTGTCGAGGACCGACTTGTGCGGGAAGAGGTTGAAGTGCTGGAACACCATGCCGACGCGGCGGCGGAGCTGGTCGACGTTGCCGCCCGATACGTCCTCGCCCTGGAGCTTCACGACACCGCCGCTCGGCTCTTCGAGCCGGTTCATGCAGCGCAGCACGGTCGATTTCCCACTGCCCGACGGGCCGATGATGCAGACGGTCTCGCCGGGGCGGACCCCGAGGTTGATGTCGGTGAGCACCTCGACGTGCCCGAAGCTCTTCTGCAGCCCGACGAGCTCGATCGCGAGATCGTTCGGGGCGGTGGTGGTGCGCGCGTTCATCGAACGGGCTCCTCTCCCTTGATGTCGACGGCGGCGGTGCGGAGATCCTGCTCGGGATCGAGGACCTTCTTGGCGGGCTTTCCATTCCGGAGCCGATGATCGATGAAGTTCACGAGGTGGGTGAGCGGGACCGTGATCACCAGGTAGAACAGCCCCGCGAGCACGAGCGGAGACAGGTTGCCGGTCTGCACCGCGGTGTCCTGCCCTACCCGGAACAGGTCGCGCTGGGTGGTGATGAGGCCGAGGATGTAGACGAGCGAGGTGTCCTTGACGATCGAGATGAACTGGTTCACGAGGCTCGGCAGGACCTGGCGCGCGGCCTGCGGGACGACGACGAGCCGCATGGAGGCACCGTAGGACATGCCGAGCGCGCGGCTCGCCTCCATCTGGCCCTTGTCGATCGCGAGGATGCCGCCGCGGAAGATCTCGCCGATGTAGGCGCCCGCGATGAGGCTGAGCGCGAAGATCGCGAGGAAGTACGGGTTGCCGCCCGTGACTCCGCGGAGCGGGGCGGCGAGGCTGAGGCCGACGAGCAGGATCGTGAGGATCGCCGGCAGACCGCGCAGCACATCGGTGTAGACCCGCGCGATCGCGCGGAGGATCCAGCTGCGGCTCACGCCGAACACCGCGAGCACGAGGCCGATGACGACGCCGATCGCGGTCGAGGTGAGGGCGAGGATGAGGGTGTTCCACAGCCCGTACGCGAGGATCGACGGCAGCGCGGTGAAGATCACCTCGCTGTTGAAGAATGAGTCGATGAAGTCGTTCATGATTCCTCCTGGAATCGGTCGGTCCGGGTGACGACGGGCGCGGGCCCGCCGTCACCCGGCGCCCGGACTACGGCTGGAACTTCTCCGCGAGCGGCTGACCGGGGAAGTACTGCTCGAAGAGCTCCTGATACGTCCCGTCCGCGATCGCCTCGGCGAGCGCGGTGTTGAGCGCCTCGCGCAGTGCGTCGTTGCCCTTCTTCACGGGGAAGCCGTGGGGCGAGTCCTCGGCCGGGACGTCGAAGGCGAGCTCGAGCTCCATGCCCGGGTTCTCCGCGATGTAGTCGTTCGCGACGGCGAGATCGAAGAACTGGGCATCGATCGTGCCGTTCTTCAGCGCGGCGAAGGTGAGGTTGTGATCCGTGAACCGGACGATCTCGGCGCCCGTAAAGTGCTCGGTCGCCCACTTGTCCTGGAACGTGCCCTGGAGCACGCCGACTTTCTTCCCCGCGAGCGACGCCTGGTCGGTGATCCCCGTGCCGGGGGTCGTCATGACGGTGTAGTACGCGATGAAGTAGCCGTCGCTGAAGTCGACGGTCTTCTTGCGCTCCTCGTTGATCGACACGGCGGACGACACCGTATCGAGCTGCCCGTTGACGACGTTGGGGAGCAGCGATGCGAACTCCATGCCGACGAACTCAGGGGTGAGGTCGAGCGATTCGGCCATGTGGGTCATGAGCTCGACATCGAAGCCCTTGAACTCGTCGCCCTCGGCGTAGGCGAACGGCTTCGACACCGTGTCCATGCCGATCCGAAGCTCGCCCGGGGTGAGCAGGTTGAGCTCGTTGCCCGCAGCGGCATCGCCCGAGCCGCCGCCGGCGTTCGAGCAGCCGATGAGGCCGAGCGCGGCGGCGGCGACGATGCCGATCGCTGCGATCATCTTCCGATTCTTCATGTGTGTTCTCTTTTCTGGTGTGCGCGCTCTCCGATGAGCGCGTGCTGGATGGGAGTGAAAAGCTGCGGGCTAGCCGAGTTCGGCGGCGTACGCGCCGATGCCCGCGAGCGCGTCCTGGATGGTCGCCTCGTTCGCCGCGAAGGAGATCCGGATGAACCCTTCGCCGCTCTCACCGAACGCGGTGCCGGGGATGACCGCGACGCGCTGCTCTTCGAGCAGCCCGTTCGCGAACTCGTCGCTCCCGCGGCCGGTGCCCCGGATATCGGCGAAGAGGTAGAACGCGCCCTCGGGAACGATGCAGTCGAGCCCCGGAGTCGCCCGGATGCCCGCGACCACCAGATCGCGGCGGCGCTCGTACGCGTCGACCATCCGCTGCGTGGCCGACTCCGGCCCCTCGAGCGCCGCGATCCCGGCGCGCTGGATGAACACCGGGAGGCACGAGGTGATGCCCTCCTGCATGCGCGGCATCGGCTCGATGAGCGACGCGGGGCCGACGACGAAGCCGCTGCGCCACCCGGTCATCGCGAAGCTCTTCGAGAGCGAGTTCACGATGAGGAAGCGGTCGAACGCCGGATCGATCGCCGCAACCGAGAGGTGACGGCGCCCGTCGTAGACGATCCGGTCGTAGACCTCGTCCGAGATGAGCACGAAGTTCCGCTCGTCCGCGAGGCGGGCGAGCGCGCGGAGCTCGTCCTCGGCGATCATCACCCCGAGGGGGTTCGACGGGGAGTTGACGAGCACCGCGCGGGTGTTCGGGGTCAGCCGGGCCTCGACGTCCGCTGCGGTGAGGCGGAAGCCCGCGGCAGCGGAGAGCGGGACCCGGATGGCGCGCGCGCCGAGCATGTGGATCTGGCCGTGGTAGTTCGGGTACGCCGGATCCGGGACGAGGATGTCGTCGCCGCGGTCGAGGACGACGCTGAGCGCGAGGAGGAGCGCCTCCATCCCGCCGACCGCAACCATGACGTTGCGCTCGTCGAGCTCGCGGCCCCAGCGTTCCCCGTAGTGACGGGCGATGGCCGAGCGGAACTCCGGGATCCCCGCGTTCGCGCTGTAGCGGGTCTCGCCGGCGCGGAGCGAAGCGATGGCCGCCTCGACGATGTGCTCGGGAGTGTCGAAGTCGGGCTCGCCGACGGTGAGCTTCGTCACGCCGTCGTACGCAGCGACGCGCTCGAACATCGCGCGGATGGCGGACGCAGGATAGTCGCGAGCAAGCTTCGACATTGACCACTCTGATGACATGGAACGGAGACCCCTTTGTTTCGTTCTGCAAAACGCTCGTTTCGTCTAGCGATAGTGTACACACACATCTCAGTTATCGTGCAAACTGGTTCCAAGGAACGTTTCACGATGCGCAATAGCCGCTTCGGAGAGCGCACGCCACGCCCCTCCGAGCGCGCGGCACTGCGCACGAGCACCTACGAGGAGCGACGCGAATGACCAAGCAGCAGCCCGACCGCCGGGCGAACACCGAGCTCGAGCTCCCCGCACTGAACGACGGCCCGAGCCCGATCCTCAGCGTCGATCGCGCGCTGCGCGTGCTCACCTGCCTCGCGGACTTCGACACGGGGGGCGAGGCCCTCGGCGTGATCGCCGCGCGGTTGGGCGAGGACAAGGCGAGCGTGCACCGCTCCCTCAACGCGCTGAAGCACCGCTTCTTCGCGGTGCAGGACCCGGACACGGGGAACTACGCGCTCGGCCCCGCAGCGCTCGGCATCGCGGACACCTTCATCTCACGCGACGGGATGCGCCCGATGCTCCATCGCGCGCTCCTCACAGTGTGCACCGAGGTCAACGAGACGGCGCACGCCGCGATCCCCGAGGGGCGGTTCGTGCGCTACATCGACAAGGTCGAGCCCGACCGGGACATGCGAGTGAGCTCCTACATCGGTGCGCGCTACGAGATGCGGAGGACGGCGCTCGGGCGCGCGATCCTGAGCGTCGACTGCCAGGGGCCGGAGGAGCTCGGCCGCTTCCTCGGGGACGACCCCTCCGCGCTCTGGCCCCGGATCTCCGAGGCCGCCGCGCGCGGCTACGCGGTGGAGCACGAGGAGAACGAGCCGGGAATCACCTGCGTGTCCGTTCCCGTGCTCTTCGCCGGACGCGCCATCGCTGCCGTGAGCGTCTCCGCACCGAGTTCGCGCATGGTGGGGCGACTCGACGAGATCGGCCGCGTCATCCGCGAGGCCCTCACCGACGAGCTCACCGCGGGCTTCAGCCTCCCCGACCCGCGCTAGGCGCCTACGCGTCGCCCGCGGTGATGGCCGCGGCCTCCCCCGCTGCCGTCTCGTGCGGGCGGCCGATGTGCGCGAGCGCGCGCCCGCCGATGAGCAGCGCGACGATGGCGAGCACCACGGCGGCGGCGCCCACGTAGTAGGGCACGGGGGCGCCGAATGCCGCGGCGAGGGGACCGGCGATGGCCGGGGCGATCGCGCCGCCCATGAAGCGCACGCCCGAGTAGGTCGACGAGGCCACGTTCCGCGGCAGCTCCGTCGCCTCCATGACCGCCTCCGTGAGCGCCGTGTTCATCACACCGAGCAGCAGGCCGCTCACCACGATGACGGTGACGAGGCCGGGCACCGAGTCGATGAGGACACCGAGCAGGATCAGGCAGACCGTGAGGCCTCCGAGCATCGCGAAGAGCACGGGGCGCAGACCGAGCCGCCGCGTGAGCACGGGTGCCACGAGCACCGAGGTGATCGCGAGGGCGAGACCCCAGCCGAAGAACACGAGGCCGAGCTCGCTCGCGCCGAACTCACTGCCGCTCGCGTGCGCAGCCGCTTCGAGCGGGTACGGGCTGTAGGCGAGCAGCATGAAGAAGCCGAAGTTGTAGCAGAGCGCCACGAGCGACAGCGCCAGGAGCGCCGGCGTGCGCAGTGCGCGGAAGCTCGCGAGAATCGACACCTTCGCGACCGGCTCGGCACCGGCCCCCGCCGCGGGCCGCGGGCTGCGGAGCAGGACGAGGATCGCGAGAAGCGCGATCGCCATGAGCGTCGCCGTGCCGAAGAACGGGCCGCGCCACGAGACCGAGCCGAGGGCCCCGCCGATCAGCGGGCCCGTGGCGAGCCCGATCCCGAGCGCCGCCTCGTAGAGCACGATCGCCTGGCGCGCGCCGCCCGCCGCCGCACCCACGATCGCCGCGAGCGCCGTCGAGATGAAGAGCGCGTTGCCGAGCCCCCAGCCCGCGCGGAAGCCGATGATCGCGTCGACCGACCCCGCCGCTCCGGCGAGGGCGGCGAACACCACCACGAGCACGAGGCCCGCGAGGAGCGTGCGCTTCACCCCGATCCGGCTCGACACCCAGCTCGTGAAGAACATCGCGATGCCCGTAATGAACAGGTAGCTCGTGAAGAGCAGCATCGTCTCGCTCGGCGTCGCGCCGAGCTCCCGACTGATCGCGGGAAGGATGGGATCGACGAGTCCGATCCCCATGAACGACACGGCGCAGGCGAAGGCGATCGCCCACACCGCGGTGGGCTGCTTCAGGATCGAGGGGCGCGGGACGGAAGCCTGCGCGGTCTGGGGTGCGGCCTGAGTGGACGTGGGAGTCTCCTTTACGGAATCGGTGGGGCTGGTCTCGCGACGACGTCAGCGAGCGGCGGCGTCGATGCGGTCGCTGAGCTGCTGGAGCAGCTCGGCGGCGCGCAGAAGCGTGGCGCGGTCGAAGTCGGAGAGCTGCGCGAGGTGCGGGTCGACCGCCGCCGCAGCGGTCGCGCGGTACTCGGCGAGAGCCGCCCGTCCCGCGTCGGTCACGGACACGAGCGTGGCGCGGCCGTCCTCGGGATCGGGGCCGCGCGTGAGCCACCCCTCCCCCTCGAGGCGCTGCACGAGCGCCGTCATGGTGGGCTGCGCCACGCGCTGCTGCTGAGCGAGCGCGCTCACGCGGGTGGGGGTGCGGCTCACCTCGCCGAGCACGCGCCACGCCACCGTCGAGTGGTGCACTCCGGGCACGCGGCCGAGGGTCCGCGTGAATCGGCTGGTGGCGAGCAGGAGTTCCAGAGCCTCACGATCTTTCCCGGAGGCGATTGCACTGCATTCTTCACTCACAGCACCACAGCGTAGCACAATATCCATAGTGGCCCTATGTACATGCACGCGATGCGTCCCGGAAATGCCGCAGGGCCGGACCCCCGAAACGGGGATCCGGCCCTGCGGGACCCGAGCGATTACGCCGTGACGTAGCCGTCCGCGACGTCGAGCGCCGCGTCGATGATCTCGAGACCGGCGATGAGGTCGTCCTCGGAGATGATCAGCGGGGGCGCCACCTGCAGGCGGTTGCCCGCGGCGAAGGGCCACAGGCCGGCCGACTTGCACGCCGCGACAACCGCGTTGAACGGAGCCGCAGCCTCGCCCGCCGCATTGAACGGAACGAGCGGCTCGCGCGTCTCGCCGTTCTTCACGAGCTCGATCGCCCAGAAGAGGCCGGTGCCGCGCACCTCGCCGACCGACGGGTGCTTCGCAGCCATCGCCTCGAGCCGGGGGCGCACGACGCGCTCACCCAGATCGCGCACGCGCTCCAGGATCCCCTCCTCCTCGAAGATATCGAAGGTGGCAACGCCGGCGGCGCACGCGAGCGGATGCCCCGAGTACGTGAGGCCGCCGGGGAACGAGCGCTCTTCGAACGTGGCGTGGATCGCCTCGCTGATCACGACGCCGCCGAGCGGCACGTACCCCGAGTTGACGCCCTTCGCGAAGGTCACGAGGTCCGGGTTCACGCCGAACGCCTGGTACGCGAACCACTCGCCCGTGCGGCCGAAGCCCGCCATGACCTCATCGCAGACCATGACGATGCCGAACTCGTCGCAGAGCGCGCGGACGCCCTCGAGGTAGCCGGGCGGCGGAACGAGGATGCCGTTCGTGCCGGTCACGGACTCGAGGATGATCGCGGCGATCGTGCCGGGGCCCTCGAGCTCGATCGTCTGGCGCAGGTGCGCGAGCGCGCGCTCCGACTCCTGCTCCGGGGTCTCGGCGTAGAACGCCGAGCGGTAGGCGTAGGGTCCGATGAAGTGGACCACGCCGGCGTCGAGCGTGCCGTTGGCCCAGCGGCGCGGCTCACCCGTGAGGGTGATCGCGGTGCCGGTGGAGCCGTGGTACGAGCGGTAGCGCGAGAGCACCTTCTGGCGCCCCGTGTGGTGACGCGCCATGCGGACGGCGTACTCGATCGCGTCGGCGCCGCCGTTGGTGAAGAACACCGAGCGGGCCCCCTCGAAGGAGTGCTCGACGATGCGCTTCGCGAGCTCGCCGCGCACATCGTTCGCGAGCGCGGGCTGGATCGTCGCAAGACGGCCCGCCTGCTCCTGGATCGCGCGGACGAGGCCCGGGTGCTGGTGCCCCAGGTTCAGGTTCACGAGCTGCGACGAGAAGTCGAGATACTCGGTGCCGTCGTAGTCCCAGAACCGCACGCCCTCGCCCTTCGCGATGGGCAGGGGGTTGATGGCCCCCTGCGCCGACCACGAGTGGAAGACGTACTGGCGATCGTTCGCGCGCACCTCGCGCTGCGCCTCGGTGTCCCCGAACTGCTGCTCGGCGCCGTTCAGATCGATGTAGTCAGCCATGACTCAGTCTCCTTCGATTCCGTCTTAGCTGTTGCTCGGGAAGCCGAGGTCGACCTTCGACTGGTCCGGGTTCGGCCAGCGGGTGGTGACGACCTTCGAGCGGGTGTAGAAGTGGACCGACTCGGGGCCGTAGATGTGCGCGTCGCCGAAGAGCGAGTCCTTCCAGCCGCCGAACGAGAACGAGCCGACGGGAACGGGGATCGGCACGTTGATGCCGACCATGCCGGCCTCGACCTCGAACTCGAACTGGCGGGCGAGGCCGCCGTCGCGCGTGAAGATCGCGGTGCCGTTGCCGAACTGGTGCTCGTTGATGAGCTTGACGCCCTCCTCGTAGGTGTCCACGCGGACGACGGCGAGCACGGGGCCGAAGATCTCCTCGCGGTAGACCTTCGAGTCGGTCTTCACGTGATCGATGAGCGAGACGCCGGTGAAGAAGCCGTTGCCCTCGAACTGGGTCTCGCGGCCGTCGACGACGACGGTCGCGCCCTCGGCCGCGGCGCCCGCGACGTAGGACTCGACGCGCTCCTTGGCCTCCTTCGTGATGAGCGGGCCCATCTCCGAAGCGGGGTCGGTGCCGTCGCCGATCTTCAGGTCCTTCATGCGATCGGCGATCTTCTGGACGAGCTCGTCGCCCACGTTGCCGACGGCGACGACCACGGAGACGGCCATGCAGCGCTCGCCCGCCGAGCCGTACGCGGCGGAGACCGCGGCGTCGGCCGACATGTTGAGGTCGGCGTCGGGCATGACGATCATGTGGTTCTTCGCGCCGCCGAGGGCCTGGACGCGCTTGCCGTTCGCCGCTGCGCGCTCGTAGATGTACTTCGCGATGGGGGTCGAGCCGACGAAGCTGATCGCCTTGACGGAGGGGCTGTCGAGCAGGGTGTCGACCGCGACCTTGTCGCCGTGCACGACGTTGAGCACGCCGTCGGGCAGGCCGGCCTCGCGGAAGAGGTCGGCGATGAAGACCGAGGCGGAGGGGTCGCGCTCGGAGGGCTTCAGGACGACGGTGTTGCCGCAGGCGATCGCCGACGCGATCATCCACAGCGGAACCATGACCGGGAAGTTGAAGGGGGTGATCGCCGCGACGACGCCGACGGGCTGCTTCACCGAGTGCACGTCGACACCGGTC
This sequence comes from Leucobacter sp. PH1c, assembly GCF_000633415.1. GTDB lineage: Bacteria > Actinomycetota > Actinomycetes > Actinomycetales > Microbacteriaceae > Leucobacter. Next base: position 120,790 of record NZ_AYMV01000022.1, read on the forward strand.
GAGACCTGCTCGTCGCGCTCGCCCTTGAGGAGGTGGAGGAGGCCCGAGGCGAACTCAACGTTCTCCAGGCCGCGCGCGATCTCGCCCGCGGCGTCGGAGAGCACCTTGCCGTGCTCGCTCGTGACGATCGCCGCGAGCTCGGGGGTGCGCTGCTTGAGCAGCTGGCGCAGGTTGAAGAAGACGTCGGCGCGCTTCGTGAGGCTCGTCTTGCGCCACATCGGGAGTGCGGCCTGCGCGGCGGCGATCGCCTGCTCGACCGTCTCGACCGAAGCGATGCCGAGCTCGTGCTGCTGCTCGCCCGTGGCCGGGTTGAAGACTGCCTGGGTGCGCTCGCCTGCGTCGACCTTCTCGCCGCCGATGACGTGGGGAATACGTGCCATGCTGTTCGCCCTCTGACTTTCCATCTCGTGGGTTCGGTGCACCGCCCGGGCCATTCCGGGCAATGTGTTCGGAGCTCTCGGCCCCGGTGAGACCAGTGTGACAGCGACCACTCCGCAGCACGACCGACAAAGCATCGCAGAATCGCCCGAAAACCGTACAATATGACTGACATGCAGAATCCCGCCCCCGAATTCATCCCCATCACGGTCGCCGACGTGCTCGCGCTCCCCGAGCTGCGCGCGGGCGACCCGGAGCTCGTCGCGGGCGCGAACGGCCTGTCGCGCAGCCTGCGCTGGGCCCACGTCGTGGCCGGCACGGGCGCGCTCGATCTGCTCGACGGCGACGAACTGATCCTCACCACCGGTGCCGGGTGGCCGACGGATCGCGCCGCTCTCGACGAGCTCGCCCGCAAGCTCGTCGGCGCGAACCCCGCGGCGGTCGTGTTCGAGCTCGGCACCCACTTCGCGCGCGCCCCCGAGGCGCTGTCCGGGGTCTGCGAGCAGCGCGGGATCCCGCTCATCGTGCTCCACGACGAGGTGCGCTTCGTGCAGATCACGCAGCGGATCCACCAGCTCGTGCTCGCGGCGCAGACGGAGGCGCTCTCCGCCCGCGCCGAGGTGCACACCATGCTCACGGAGCTCGGGCTCAACCGCAGCCCCGTCGACTACGTGATCGAGCGCCTCGCCGAGACGCTCGACGCCCCCGTCGTGCTCGAAGACTCGGCGGAGCACGTGATCGCGTGGGCCGCGCCGGACCGGGATCCCGAGCGGGTGCTGCGCCCCTGGGCCGCCGGGCAGCCCGCAGCCGCGGGCGGCGCGACCGCCGACGGCGGCGCGACCGCCGACGGCGGCGCGACCGCCGACGGCGGCTCGATCATCGACGGCGGCATCGCGCTCCCCGCGGGCTCGGAGCGCGTCACCGTCGAGGCGCAGGAGCGCCGCTGGGGCCGGCTCTCCGCACTCCCCGGCCCGCCGCACCCGGCCGGGCGGCGCACCGTGCTCGAGCTCGGGGCCTTCGCGCTCGCGCTCGGCAGGCTCGCCGATGCGAGCGGTGAGCAGTGGCTGCGCCTCAGCTCGAAGCAGCTCTTCGACACGCTGCTGAGCGGGCGCTTCCGGAGCGACACCGACCTCGCGACGCAGCTCACCGCGGCGGGACTGCCGGTCGCCGAGCGCGTGCTCATCGGCGCGACGCTCCGCGGCACGGGCGACTTCGGCGCGCACGAGTCGCTCGAACGGGCCGTGCTCGAGACCGGGCTGCGCCGCGCCGTCGCCCCCGAGGGGCGGGTGATCCTCGTGCCCGACGACGAGACGGCATCGGGCCACGCCGCGCTGATCGCGATCCTCTCGTTCCCGCAGGACGATCCGCGCGTGGCCCCGCCCAACGGGGACGCCGCGCCGCCGCTCGCCGCCCGCCTCGCCCGCGAGCTCGACATGCTGCTGCCCTCGACCACCCCCGCGTCCTGGCGGGCCCACCTCGGCCTCGGCGCGGCGAGCCGGGGCGTGCGCGGCCTCACGACCTCGCTCGAGCGCGTGCGCGCGGCCGGGCAGCTGCGCCCGTCGGGAGCGGTGGGGCGGGTCACGGCGCAGCAGGCGGAGCGGCAGGCGCTCGCCTACCTCGTGCGCGGCCTCTCGGCGGCCCCCGAGGTGCAGGAGTACGCCGCGCAGACGCTCGGCCCGCTCCTCGCCCACGACGCCGCGAGCGGCCCCGGGCACACGGGCGACCTCGTCGCGGTGCTCCGCGCGTACCTCGACCACCCCACGAACCGCTCGCTCGCCGCCCAGCGGGCGCGGCTCTCCCGCTCGGTGTTCTACCAGCGGCTCGCGCTCATCGAGGAGCTGCTCGACGTCGACCTCGCGGACGGCACGACGATCGCCACGCTCGCGGTGGCGCTGCTGGCCCGCGGGGACGGGGAGGGCTAGGCGCCCCTAGGCTCGCGCCGTCCAGAGCGCGGGGTAGTCGTGCCCCAGCTCGCGCACGAGCTCGCGCAGCTTCGGCAGCGAGAGCCCGATCACGCAGCTGGGCGCGCCCTCGATGCGCTCGATGAACGCCCCCGCGAGGCCGTCGATCGCGAAGCCGCCCGCGAGCTCGAGCGGCTCCCCCGTCGCCACGTAGGCGGCGAGCTCGTCGTCGGTGAGGTCCGCGGAGAGCGTCACGCTCGCGGTGTCGACCCCGCCGACCGCGGGAAGGCCCGCGGCTCCCGCGTCCGAGTCGGCACCGTCGCCGTCGCCCGAGCCGGCGCCCGCCGCCGTGCAGTCGATGAGCCAGTGCCCCGAGTGCAGCACGCCCGTGCGCCCGCGGTGCTGCCGCGCTCGCGCGAGGGCCACCTCGGGGCGGTGTGGCTTCCCGAGGATCTCCCCGTCGAGGAGGAACATCGAGTCGCCGCCGAGCACGAGCCCGCCGCCGAGCTCCGCGATCTCCGCACCGTGCCGCCGCACGACGTCCTCGGCTTTCAGCCGGCCGAGGTACTCCGTGAGCTCGGGCGCCGAGAGCGCGCGGCCGAGTTCGGCCTCGCGCGCCGCCACCGCGGCGTCCTCGTCAACCTCGGGGGCGAAGCACACGGGCTCGATTCCGGCGCCGCGGAGCACGAAGAGGCGGGCGGGGGACGTCGAGGCGAGGATGAGGCGCATGCCTGCAAGCCTATGCAGAGGCGGGGCCGCTGCGCACCCGGTGCCCGCCCCGCCGACCCCGCCCATTCGACCCGATCCCGAGCGCGCGCGGCGTCTGCCCGCTACCGTTGACACATGAAGATCTCAGCGAAGACCACCTTCACCGCCGCCCTGCTCCTCGCGGGCGGCCTCGCACTGACCGGCTGCGGCGGCCCCGCGGCCTCGCCCGCGACGGGCGGCGCGTCGTCCTCCGAGTCGGCGAAACAGGCGGCCCCCTCCGGCCCGCTCACCGAGGACAACTTCATCGACCGGATCTCCGCCGCCCAGCTCGACGCGGGCACGGTGCACCTCTCCATGAACATGGGCGACAGCGTCGAGGGCTCGGTCGAGTCCGATCAGGAGTTCAGCACGGACCCCCAGAAGACCCGCATGCACATGACCATGTCGGCGAGCGGCGTCGACAGCGAGATCATCCTCGTCGACGGGAAGCTCTTCATGAACCTCGGCGCGATGTCGCAGAACAAGTTCATCGACATGTCGGCGGATCCCGCCTCGGCCGCGAGCGTCGACGCGATGATCGACCAGGTGAACCCCGAGACCCAGCTCGCGGGCTTCCGCGCCGCGCTCACCGAGTTCGTGGCCAACCCGAGCACCACCACGATCGACGGCGTCGAGACCACGCAGCTCACGCTCACGCTCGACACGAAGCGGATGTTCGAGGCGAGCATGCCCGAGGACATGCCGGTCGACAGCCTGATCGAAACGCTCGGCGAGTCGGTCGTCTACGAGATGTTCATCGGGCCCGATGATCTGCCCCGCCGGATCGTCATGCCCAACACGGCGGGCCTCGGCACCGCGACGCAGGAGTACACGAAGTGGGGCGAGCCCGTCTCGATCGAGGCGCCCGCTGCGGACCAGATCATCGACCCGGCGAAGCTCCAGGGCTGAGCCGCGCCGCGGGGCGGCGGGTTCCGCCCTCCGCCCCGCGGTGCCGTCGCCCGAGCGCGTCGGCACCGTGGGAGAATGGGCGCATGGCTTTCCCTGATACCCCCGCCGGCGCGCCCCTCGAGGTCGGCGCCGAGATCGAGCTCGACGTGACCGGCATCGCCCACGGCGGCGTGAGCGTCGCGCGCCACGAGGGCCGCGTGGTCTTCGTCGCCGATGCGATCCCCGGCGAGCGCGTGCGCGCCCGCGTGACCGAGGCGAAGAAGAAGTCGTTCGCCCGCGCCGTGACGGTCGAGGCGGTCGAGGCCTCCGAGGATCGCCGCCCCCACGTCTGGGATGCGGCGGCGATCGAGCGCGCGCCCGAGGACCGGGCGGGCGGCGCCGAGTTCGGCCACATCGCGCTCGAGCGGCAGCGCGCGCTCAAGGCCGAGGTGCTCACCGACGCGATGCAGCGCTTCGGCGGCGTCGAGTTCGCCGCCGAGGACGGCGAGGATCTCGCGGAGACGCTCGCCGAGCTCGTCGAGGCGGCGCCCGGCGACGACGAGACGAACGGCCTCGGCTACCGCAGCCGCGTGCGCCTCCACGTCGATCCCGAGACCGGCGTCGTCGGCCCCTACGCGGCGCGCAGCCGCCGGGTGATCCCCGTCGGCTCGCTGCCGCTCGCGAACGACGGTATCGCGCAGATCGCCCCGCTCGGCGATGTCATGCCCGATGTCGCGACGGTCGACCTCGTCGCCCCGTCCGCGGACGATCCCCGCATGCTGCTCGGCATGATCGGCGAGAAGACCCGCGCGGGTGCGCGGGACGCCGTGCAGGAGCTCGTCGAGGACCGCGGATTCCTCGTGCGCGCGGGCGGTTTCTGGCAGGTGCACCGCGAGGCGCCCGCGCTGCTCTTCTCCGCCGTGCGCGACGCGATCTCCGAGCTGATCGAGGACGGCCGCTTCGACCCCGCCGCTGGCAACCTCGACCTCTACGGCGGTGCGGGGCTGCTCGCCGCCGCGATGGCGGAGGCCGCGGGCCCCGGCGTCAAGGTGACCACGGTCGAGGCCGAGGAGGCCGCGACCGACGATGCCGCAGAGAACCTCGCCGAGCTCGTCGGCGCGCTCGCGCTGACCGCACGCGTCGACCGGCACCTGGCCGAGTTGCTGCAGGCCCCGGCCTCGGTGCGCGATCGGCTGCGCCGCGGCACGGTCGTGCTGGACCCCCCGCGCTCCGGCGCGGGCGGTGCCGTCACGGGCCAGCTCGTCGAGCTCGCGCCCGCAAACATCGTCTACGTGGCGTGCGATCCGGTCGCGCTCGCGCGCGACACGAAGACGCTCCGCGAGTCGGGGTACGAGCTCACCGGGCTCCGCGCCTTCGACATCTTCCCGCACACGCACCACTTCGAGTCGCTCGCGGTCTTCGAGCGCGAGTAGGCCCGTCGACGCCCCAGCGGAGCCACGTGCCCGCTGGGGCGTTGTCATGCCACCCTGCGACAATGGGCGCATGACATCGTCGTTCACGCTCGTCCAGCTCCGGTACTTCGCGGCGGTCGCGCGGCTCGAGCACATGACGGCGGCGGCCGCCGAGCTGAACGTTACGCAGTCGACGCTGTCGAGCGCCATCTCGCAGCTCGAGCGCGAGCTCGAGGTGCAGCTCTTCACGCGCATGCCGCGGCGCGGTCTGCGCCTCACCCCCGCGGGCGCCGCGCTGCTCGCCCGCAGCGGCGCCTTCCTCGAGGAGGCCGAGCTGATCGAGCGCTCAGTGCGCTCCGTCGATGACGCGCTCTCCGGCGAGATCGTGGTGGGCATCTACGCGCCCCTCGCCCCCTTCCATGCGCCGTCGATCCTCGCCCGCTGCGAGGAGCGCTACCCGGGGGTGACAATCGAGTTCTTCGAGGGCGACCAGGGCACCCTCCAGGAGGCGCTCTACGACGGCCGCTGCGAGCTGGCCCTCATGTACGACCTCGGCGTCGACGAGCGCTTCGAGCGCACCGTGATCGACCGGATCCCGCCCCACGTGATCGTCCCGGAGGACCATCCGGTCGCGCGCAGCGGGCGCAGCTCGGCGAGCCTCACCGAGTTCGCGGACGAGCCGCTCGTGCTGCTCAACCTGCCGCACACGCGGGACTACTACCTGAGCCTGTTCCGTCAGCTCGGCATCGCGCCGCGGATCCGGCACGTCTCCCTCGGCTACGAGACGGTGCGCTCGTTCGTGGCGCGCGGGATCGGCTACTCGGTGCTCAACCAGTGGCTCGATCACGGGGTGACCTACTCGGGCGCCCGCGTGGTGCCGCTCCGCATCGACGAGCCGCTGCCGCCCACCGAAGTGTCGCTCGTGCGCCGCCGCGGACTCGTGCCCACGCAGAAATCCCTGGCCGTGGCGCGAGTCTGCGCGGAGCTCACGCGAGAGCGCCCCCACGCATCGAGAACGTCGATGCATACGAACGAAACTCCCCATTAGACCGATGCCCGGTCCTCCTCCAGGATGAGGAGCACGCCCGCCCCTCCACCGACGCAGGGACCCCCGCGGGCGAAGCCAGGAGGACGCAATGACGCCGCAATCCGAAACACAGATTTCCGCCGCTGCGGGCCCACTCGGGGCCCCTCCCGCCGGGAGCCCCGAGGCTCCCTCCACCGACCCCGTCAATCTGCCCACGGGCCCCGTCTCCATCGCCGAGCGCCGCTCGCTCACCCGCGACCGCCGCCGCGTGCTCCTCGCGGGCAGCGTGGGCCAGTTCATCGAGTTCTACGACTTCAGCCTCTACGGGCTCTCCGCGCTGACGCTCTCGGCGCTGTTCTTCCCCACGGAGAACCCCGCGCTCGGCTTGCTCTCCACCTTCGCCGCGTTCGGGGTCGCCTTCTTCATCCGTCCGCTCGGCGGTCTCTTCTTCGGCGCCCTCGGCGACCGCTACGGGCGCCGGCCCGTGCTCTACGTCACGCTGCTCACCATCGGGATCGCGACCACCGCGATCGGGCTCCTTCCCACCTACGCGCAGATCGGGATCTGGGCGCCCGTGCTGCTCGTGCTCTGCCGGCTGCTGCAGGGATTCTCCGCGGGCGGTGAGTCCGTCGGGGCCCCGGCGTTCGTGTTCGAGCACGCGCCCAAGGACCGCCGCGGCTTCTGGCTCAACGTCACGCTCGCGGCGACCGCGCTCCCCTCCGTCGTCGGCGGCACCCTCATCCTTGTGCTCTCGCAGAGCATGACGGCGGAGTCGTTCGAGGCGTGGGGCTGGCGCGTGCCGTTCCTCATCGCGCTCCCGCTCGCGCTGTTCGGGCTCTGGATCCGCTCGCACACCGAGGAGTCGGCCGCGTTCAAGCAGGTCCAGCTCGAGCAGCAGGCGCAGGAGAAGGAGCACACCCCCATCCGCGACGCGTTCCGCGAGAACTGGCTGAACATGCTCCAGGTGATCATGGTGATGGGGCTCACCGCGATGGGCTTCTACTTCCTCTCGGGCTACTTCGTCGCCTACGTGCAGACCGCGGGCGAGCTGAGCCGCGAGGCCTCGCTCCTCGCGAACGCTGCGGCGATGCTCCTCTACGCGCTGCTGCTGCCGATCGGCGGGATCATCGGCGACCGGGTGGGCCGCAAACCCATGCTCATCGCCGGATCCGCGGCCTTCGCGCTCCTCTCCGTCCCGGCGTTCCTCCTCGTCACCTCGGGGTCGCTCACGCTCGCGCTCCTCGGCCAGTTCCTCTTCGTGATCGCCGCGTGCATCTACGGCGGCGGCTGCTACACCTTCTTCGTCGAGATCTTCACCACCCGCACCCGCTTCACGTCAGCCGCGGTGAGCTACAACGTGGGCTACGCGCTCTTCGGCGGCACCGCGCCGTTCATCGGCGCGTGGCTCGTCGAATCGACCGGCTTCAACGCGAGCCCCGGCGTCTACATGGCGATCGCCGCGGCCGTGGTGTTCCTCGTCCTCATCCTCACCCGCATCCCCGAAACTCACCCGCTGAAGCGGGCGCGCACGACAGGAGTCGCACAGTGACCACCGAAACCCTGAGCCAGGCCCCCGCCCCGACCGACGCGCAGGCGACCGCATTCCTCCGAGACTTCCATGAGGTCGCGGCGATCGGGGCCACGCCCAACCACGGCGTCGACCGGCAGGCCGCCACCGCGGAGGACCGCGAGACGCGGGAGTGGTTCCGCGCCTTCGCGGAGCGCCGCGGCTGGGAGGTGCGCGTCGATGGCATCGGCAACCAGTTCGCCCTGATCGAGCTCGTGCCCGGCGCCCCCTACGCGCTGCTCGGCTCCCACCTCGACTCGCAGCCGCTCGGCGGCCGCTTCGACGGCGCGTACGGCGTGATCGCCGGGCTCCACGCGGCGGACCGCCTGGTCGCCCGGCACGCAGCCGGCGCCTCCGGGGCCCCGGGCACGGCCCAGGCGCCCCGCCTGAACCTCGCCGTGGTGAACTGGTTCAACGAGGAGGGCGGCCGCTTCGCCCCCTCGATCATGGGCAGCTCGGTCTTCGCCGGGTTGAAGGACGAGGCCGAGATGCTCGCGGTGCAGGATCTGCGCGGCGTGAGCGTGCGCGAGGCGCTCGACGCGATCGGCTACCTCGGCTCCGATGCGCGCCCCGAGATCGCCGCCTACGCCGAGATCCACATCGAGCAGGGCCGCATCCTCGAGCGCGAGGGGCTCCCGATCGGCGCGGTCGATGCGAGCTGGCACACGCAGAAGCTCGACATCGAGGTGCTCGGCGAGCAGTCGCACACCGGCGCGACGCTCATGGGGGACCGCCACGACGCGCTGCTCGGGGCCGCGAAGGTGATCCAGCGCGTCCACGAAGTGACCGACCTCTTCCCGCCGGAGACGCTCGTGTCCTCCGTGGGGCAGCTCACCCTCGAGCCGAACTCCCCCATCGTCGTCGCGCGGCGCGTGCACCTCGTCGCCGACCTCCGCGCCGATGACCGGGACGTCGTGCTCGCGGCGCGCGACCGGATCCTCGGCGACATCCGCGCGATCGAAGCCGAGCACGGGCTCGTGATCCACGCGCGCGACTTCGACGTGCGCGAGAACCAGTTCTACCCCGAGGCGGGCCTCGCGCTCGCGGAGGCCGTCACCTCGGAGCTCGGCCACGCGGCGCGGCGCATCCGCACCATGGCCGGCCACGACTCCGTCGCCATGAACCGGATCGCTCCCACCGTGATGCTCTTCATCCCCTCGGTCGACGGCGTGAGCCACTGCGAGCGCGAGTTCTCGCGCGACGAGGACATGGCGGTGGGCGTCGAGGTACTCACCGAGGTCGCCTGGCGCCTCGTGCACGGCGCGCTCCCCCGCGGCTGAACGAACGCGGAGCCGCGCAGCCGCGGCTCCGCACGCTGCGCACCCGCTCGGCTCCCACGATCCCTGTCCCACCCGCGCTCACTCCCCGGAGACCCCATGCCCCTCACCCGCCAGGATTCCGCCCTCACGACGCTCGACGCCCGCACCGCCCGGCACCTGTTCCGCTCCGGCGAGCTGCAGCCGAGCGAGCTGCTCGACGCAACGCTCGAGCGCATCGCCGAAGTGAACGGCGACCGCGAGCACGGGGTCAACGCGTTCACGGAAGTGCTCGCGTCCGAAGCCCGCGCGCGGGCCGAACGCGCCGACGCGGCCTGGGCGACGGCGCGGGCGACGGGCGAGGAGCCGCCGCCGCTCCTCGGGGTGCCCGTCGCCACGAAGGAGAAGCACGGGATCGCGGGCCGCTCGCTCACGCAGGGGCTCGCGGCGAACCGCGGGCAGCTCGCCCCCGCGCACCACCCGGTCGTCGAGCGGGTTCTCGCGGCGGGCGGGATCATCCACGCGCGCACCACCTCGCCCGAGTTCTCCTGCGCCACGGTGACCCACTCCCCCGAGTGGGGCATCACGCGGAACCCCTGGAATCTCGCGGCCTCGCCCGGCGGCTCCTCCGGGGGCGCCGGGGCCGCGCTCGCGGCGGGGATGGCGACGCTCGCCACCGCCTCCGACATCGCGGGGAGCACCCGCATTCCGGCGGGTTTCACGGGCACCGTGGGCTACAAGGCGCCCTTTGGCAGGATCCCCAGCCTCCCGCCGCTCGCGGGCGACTGGTACCGCGGCGACGGCCCGATGGCCCGCACCGTAGCCGATACGGCGGTCCTCGCCGGGGTGCTGAGCGGCCGCCACCCCGTCGACCACGGCTCATTCGGCGATTCCCGGCCGCCGCTCCCCGCGGGCGGCCTCGGCGGCGCCGCGGACGTTGCGGGGATGCGGATCGGCCTGAGTATCGAGCTCGGCGACTACCCCGTCGCCCGCAGCGTGCGCGAGAACACGGAGCGCGTCGCCGCCGCGCTCGAGGCCGCCGGCGCCGTCATCGTGCCGGTCGCGCTGCCCTGGACCACGGAGCGCATCTCCGCCACGACGTTCGCCCACTTCGGGCACATCCTGGGGCCCGCGATGGCCGAGCTCACCGCGGGAACGGCCGACCGCCTGGCCGCGTACACGGGCCGGTTCATCGCCGATGCCGCGGCCGCCGCACGCGGCGTCTCCCTCCCGCAGTCGCTCGCGCTCGACGCGACGCTGCAGGCGGAGCTCGCCGCCGCGATGCACGGGCTCGACGCACTGCTCACGCCCACACAGGCGGTCGAGATGCTGCACGCCGCGGACGACTACCTCGACGGGATCGACGCCGTCGATGCGACGGGGCGCACGGTGCACCTCGCCCACTACTGGGAAGCGCACATGACGAGCCCGTTCAACGTGGCGAACCGCTGCCCCGTGCTCTCGGTGCCGAGCGGCGTCTCCCGGGTGGGCGTACCCACCGGGATCCAGGTCGTCGGGCACCCCTTCGACGAGGCCGCCGTCTTCCAGATCGGGGCCGCGATCGAGGAGCTCGTCGAGATGCCGGAGTTCCCCGACCTCCGCGGGGAGGCGCGCTAGGGGGCGCCCGTCACCCGCACCACACCCGTCATCTCGGGGTGGATCGAGCAGAGGTAGTCGTAGTCGCCCGCCTCGTCGAACACGTGCGTGTAGCTGCCGGTCTGCTGCAGCTCGCTCACGAAGCTGCCGTCCTTCGCGACGACGTCGTGCTCCATGCTGCCCTCGAACACCCACTGCACCGCCTGGCCCGGCTCGATCTCCACCTCGCGCGGCTCGAAGCGGTTGTCGATCGCGCGCACGGTCACGGCGGGCTGCGCGTCATCGGAGGGGACGAGCTCCGGCTTCCCGGGCGCGCACCCGGTGAGCGCCCCCGCGGCGCCGAGGCCGAGCAGGCCGACGACGCCGCCCAGGAGACGGCGCCGGGAGACCGTGGTGCGTGCGGCCGGGATGGAGGGCATGGTCGATCCTTCGCGTTCGGTGCTGCGGCGGCGCGGGCGCCCCGCCGGGCGGTGGTTCAGTGGCGGTGGAGCGCCCGGGCGGCATCCGTGATCGCACCCGTCATCGACGGGTACACGGCGAACGCGGAGGCCACCTGGTCGACCGTGAGCCGGTGCTCGACGGCGAGTGCGAGGGGGAAGATCAGCTCGCTCGCGCGGTGAGCGACGATCACGCCGCCGATCACGGTGCCCGACGCCTCCCAGGCGAAGAGCTTCACGAAGCCGTCGGTGAATCCGATCATCTTCGCGCGCGGGTTCACGCTGAGCGGGATCGTGTGCGAGATCGCCTTCGCCACGTCGGCGTTGTCGGCGAGCGTGCGCTCGTTCCAGCCGACGGTCGCGATCTCCGGGTAGGTGAAGACGTTCGCCGCGACGTTGCGCAGGTCGATGGGTCGCACGAAGTCGCCGAGCGCGTGCATGATCGCGGTGCGGCCCTGCATCGATGCGACGGAGGCCAGCGGGTAGAAGTCGGTGCAGTCGCCCGCCGCGTAGATCGACGGGATCGCGGTGCGGGCGACCTTGTTCACCCGGATGTGACCGCTCTCGGTGAGCGCGACGCCGGCCTCCTCGAGGCCGAGGCCCTGCGTGTTCGGGATCGAGCCGACCGCCATGAGGCAGTGGGAGGCCTCGATCGTGCGGCCGTCCTCGAGCTCGACGAGCACGCCCGAGGCGGTGCGGGTCACGGTCGTGGCGCGCGACTTCGACATCACGTTCATGCCGAGGCGGGTGAACTCGCGCTCGATCACGGCCGCGGCGTCCGGATCCTCGCCCGGGAGCACCTGCTCGCGGCTCGACACGAGGGTGACCTCGGCGCCGAGGGTGCGGTAGGCGTTCGCGAACTCGGCGCCGGTCACGCCGGAGCCGACCACCACGAGGTGCTCGGGGATCGCCGAGAGGTTGTAGAGCTGCTTCCAGGTGAGGATGCGCTCCCCGTCGGGCTTCGCGCTGTCGAGCTCGCGGGGGCTCGCGCCGACGGCGACGACGATCGTGTCGGCCTCGATGCGGTCGAAGTCGGTGCCCTCGCCCGCCGCAGCGGTGGAGACGAGCACCGCGTTCGGGCCGTCGAGACGCCCCTCGCCCTGCACGACGCGCACGCCGGCGTCCTCGAGGGTGCGCAGCATATCGACGGACTGCGAGCCCGCCATGGCGAGGAGGCGCTTGTTCACCGCGGCGAGGTTGACCGCGATCTCCGGGCGGACGGGCTTGCCGTCGCCGCCGGGCACGAAGGCCTGCACGCCGAGCTTGCCCGAGTCGCGCACCGCCTGCACGGCGCCCGCCGTACCGATGAGGCTCTTCGACGGGACGACGTCGGTGAGGACGGCCGCGCCGCCGACACCGGAACTCTCGATCAGCGTGACCTCGGCGCCGAGCTGGGCTCCCGCGAGTGCCGCCTCGTAGCCGCCGGGACCGCCGCCGAGCACTGCGATCCGGTGCTTCCGTTCATACGCTTTCGCCATGCCCCAAGTCTACGACCCGGCGAGGGGCGAATGGCCACTCCCGCGGCGCGCATCCGTTCCTGGTGCATCCGTTCGGGGTGCGCCCAGTTCCCGGGCGGGCGGGAGCAGCGGGCTCACTCGGAGCGGGCGCAGTCCTCCGGGCGGCAGGCGCCGGGCCAGCGCTTCTCGACCCGCCGATCGAGCGCGGTCCAGTAGTTCTGCATCACGGGGCTCGTGCGCGCGCCCGTCCAGAGCTGGATGTTGCGCACCGCGGAGCTGTCGGCCCAGAGCCACTCGTCGAACCAGGCGTCGACCGCTGCGGCGAGCGCCTCGCCGCGCCGTCGCCCGATACCGGGCCGGGGGCTCTCCTCGCGTTCCTCGCGGCAGAGCCAGGTGACGCTCACGTGGTTGGGGAGCGGGAGCTCGACGATCTGGATCGGCGAGAACACCTCGACGAAGACCTGGCCGTAGCTCGTCTCCGGCAGCTCGCCGAGCCAGGCGCGGAGCGCCGGGAGGTCGGCCGCATCCGCTGCGGCGAGCACGCAGTCGATCCCCGCGGGGTCGACGACCGTGACGGCGTCCGGATGGTCGGCAGGATCGAAAGCACTCACGGGCTCTAGCTTAGGGCATCCTTACCATCATCGGGTGATCTCTCGGCGAACGATCAGCCACCCGCCGCGCGCACGTACCGGCCCCGGCATCCGGAAGCGCCTATGATCGACGGTCAAGGGCGCGCCCCGACCCGCCCCTGCCCCACGGCTCGCACAACGACGTTCAGTAAGGAACAGGCACACGATGACGAGGACCGAATCCCCCTACGACATGTCCGCCGATGCGTTCCGGCGCGGCCTCGGCACGATCGACATGGCGATCACGGGCTCGATTCCCCTCCCCGGCGCGGACGTAGCCGGCCCCAGCTCGCGCATCGTCCCCGCGCACGGCGGCACGGGACCCGCGCTCGAGCGCGACCCCGGCATGCCGTCGAGCACCTGGCGCATGCGCAGCGACGCCTGGGAGTACCTCCGCTTCGCCGTGAAGCGCCTCGTCTACGGCGCCGACGACAACACGGAACTGCTCGCGGCGGACGGCGAGATCCAGCGCTCGCTCCGCTCCCTCGAGACCGTCGAGATGTACTGGGCCGGCTTCGGCCAGCGCTACGTGGTCGCGATCGGCGAGCTCCTCGCCGCGGGCGACTACCGCACGGCGCTCGAGCGGATCGGCCGCGTCGTCAACCGCCTCCGCGGCGACACGATCATCGACGAGCCCCGCGACGAGTTCATCGACGAGCAGGATCGCGCCGAGCTCGTGGGCGATACCGACCCGCGCCCGCGCTTCGAGGTGCTCGTGATCGACGAGACGACGCCCGGCGACCGCGACGCGATGCGCGCCGAGGGCCTCCGCCTCCGCAGCGCGGCCGACGCGTTCATCTACGAGTTCGTCATCGTCCCCTCGGCGGACGACGCGATCGCCGCGATCCTCACGAATCCGAACATCCTCGCCTGCGTGGTGCGCCCCGGCTTCAGCGAGCGCACCCGCCAGCGCCTGAGCCGCGACCTGCGGGAGACGATCGAGCTCGCCCGCGCGCAGGTCGCCCCGGGCTCCGCGCCCTCCCGCAGCTCGCTCGCCTCGGTGCAGCGCGTGCTCGGCCTCGCGGACACGCTCGCCGCGCTGCGCCCCGAGCTCGATCTCTACCTCATGGCCGGCGCCCACATCGAGGACCTCGCGGGCGCGCTCACCCGGCGCTTCCGCCGCGTGTTCCGCCGCGAGGACCAGCTGGAACTGCACCTCTCGCTGCTCCGCCGCGTCTCGCACCTGTACGACACCCCGTTCTTCACCGCGATCCAGGATCACGCTCGGCGCCCCGTCGGCGTCTTCCACGCACTGCCCGTCGCCCGCGGCGGCTCCGTCGTGTCCTCGAAGTGGATCCGCGACCTCGCCGACTTCTACGGCCTCAACCTGCTGCTCGCCGAGACGAGCGCCACCTCGGGTGGGCTCGACTCGCTGCTCGCCCCCGTGCGCACGCTGAAGAAGGCCCAGGAGCTCGCGGCCCGCGCCTACGGCGCGAAGCACACCTTCTTCGTGACCAACGGCACGTCGACCGCGAACAAGATCGTGCACCAGGCGCTCGTCGCCCCGAACGACGTCGTCATGGTCGACCGCAACTGCCACAAGTCGCACCACCACGCCGTGATGCTCACGGGCGCGCGCCCGGCCTACCTCGAGGCGTACCCGCTCAACGACTTCGCGTTCTACGGCGCCGTGCCGCTCGACCGGATCAAGCAGCTGCTGCTCGACTACCGGGCGCAGGGCCGCCTCGACGAGGTGCGCATGATCACGCTCACGAACTGCACGTTCGACGGCATCGTCTACGACCCGGAGCGGGTCATGGCCGAGTGCCTCGCCATCAAGCCCGACCTCGTGTTCCTCTGGGACGAGGCCTGGTTCGCATTCGCCGCGTTCCACCCCGTGACGCGCCGCCGCACCGCGATGGCCGCGGCGAAGCGGCTGGAGCAGCGGCTCGGCTCGGCGGCGCACGCGACCGCCTACCGCGAGCAGCGCGCCCGGCTCACGGGTCCGGACGGCGCCCCCGCGCCCGATGCGGCCTGGCTCGAGGAGCGCCTCATCCCGGCGCCCGACGCCCGCATCCGCGTCTACGCGACCCAGTCGACGCACAAGACCCTCACCGCACTGCGCCAGGGCTCCATGATCCACGTCTACGACCAGGACTGGGTCCGCGAGGCCGAGGAGCCGTTCCACGAGGCGTACATGACGCACACCTCGACCTCGCCGAACTACCAGATCCTCTCCTCGCTCGACATCGGCCGCAGGCAGGTGGAGCTCGAGGGCTTCGAGCTCGTGCAGCGCCAGCTCGACCTCGCGACGAGCCTCGCGCAGGCGATCGCGCGCCACCCGCTGCTGCGGCGCACCTTCCGCGTGCTCACGGCGCACGACCTCGTGCCGCGGGAGAACCGGGGCGACGGCCGGCCCATGCCGCTCCGCGACGGCCTCGCGCCCATGTGGGAGGCGTGGTCGAGCGACGAGTTCGTCGTCGACCCGAGCCGCATCACGATCGAGATCAGCCGCACGGGCGTCGACGGCGACACGTTCAAGCACGAGCACCTCATGGACCGCTACGGCATCCAGGTGAACAAGACGAGCCGGAACACCGTGCTGTTCATGACGAACATCGGCACGTCCCGCAGCGCGATTGCGTACCTCATCGAGGTGCTCGTGAAGCTCGCGGAGCGCTTCGAGGAGGCGCAGGCGCAGCGCGACCCGGAGATCCCGCTGCCCGCCGAGATCCCCATGCCGCCGCTGCCCGACTTCAGCGCGTTCGCCCCGGGCTACGCGACCGACGCCGCGTTGCCGGACGGCGACATGCGCGCCGCGTTCTTCCGCGGCCAGCAGCGGGGCGCCGTCGAGCACGTGCGGCACGACGCGCTCCGCGAGCGCGTCGCCCAGGGAGAGGCACCCGTCTCCGCGGGCTTCGTCACCCCCTACCCGCCCGGGTTCCCGGTGCTCGTGCCCGGCCAGGTCATCACCGCCGAGGTGCTCGATTTCATGGCCGTGCTCGATACGCGCGAGATCCACGGCTACGACCCCCAGCGCGGGTACCGGATCCTGCGCAGCGCGTAGGACGGCACGCGGCTGGGAGGGGCGGC